>CAZGPI010000039.1:0-1575 GCA_964527595.1 uncultured Pseudomonadota bacterium | reverse complement strand
CCAATAATGATTCAACCGAGCAACCACCCGGAGCTGTTGCGCTACGAACAAATACGCTATGCAACCAAATCTCCAACGTATTTAATTCCCCAAGCGCATGTATAAATTGTGAAAACTTATTGCGTTCATCATCTGACGATGTTGCAAATTTATCTTTTACAAAATTAGCCCACAAATCCCCAAGCGCCCCTGTCAATGCTGTTCCGCCAAGCTTTATCAATTGCACAATGCGCTCATCCTTGGTTTCTGCACCCAAAAGCTCTGCCGCACTTTTATCTGCCTTTAATTCTTTAAGTAACGTTGCCAGCGAGTAACCATTTACAATTTCACCTATTTTACCCAACTCAATGTGTTGCTTTTTCACCGCTTTATCAAATTGCTTATACAATAGCCCGTGGCTTTCTTTTCTTTCTGCTGAAATTGACGCAAGTTGCGCTGTACAATTACCCAAAAACACCATATTTTGCCAAACAAACTGCATTTGTTTCTCTAATGATTTATCAATTTTTCGCCCTTGTTCTTTTGCCATTTTTCTCAATACATTAAGCTCTGTTACAACCTTAAGCGCATCAACTTCCTTTCGCCACAAACTCATTTTTGCCGCAATTGGATAGCTCACCCAACCATCGACAACCAATGCATTTAATTCTTCTTCGCCACCCTCAAACGGCGCTATAATACCCTGCTGAACATCAACAACTACCTTTTTGCCTTCTTTAACTAACGCCTCAACCTTTTCCCAATCTTTGGTAAATATAACTGGCTTTAATTCCCCTCTAAATGTAGTGGCTTCATGCGAGGTTGCCGGCGCATATTGGCCTATAACAATGCATTCAACCATATTACGATCGGTTGCAACATCTTGATAAACTTCAAGCGCCTCCCCGATCGTTTTTCGTACAATGCATTGCTTTTCATTTTCTATAACACGCAATTTACCACCGGCAACGCCAATTGCTTCACCGGTTATTTTGTTCGGTATATTTGTATCTTTTAAATACGATGGTTTTGGTTGGTTTGGGTTATGGACAATTGGCCGCGCTTGCACAATCCATATCTTTTTATCGGCTCGATCGACCACATATTCAACGTCCATTGGTCCTTGGTAATACTGCTCGAGCGCATTGGCCAACAATTTCAATACCTGTACTTCTTCATTATTCAGAGCCGGAACATAACTCCACGAATCTGCGTGCCGCTCGCTACGCCCTAATTTACCGCCATCAGCCAGCGGAATTATTCGAAATAGTTTTGGCCGGATAACCGGAAACATATTGCCCAGCGCATCAACGTAATAAGTATCCACGGCAACAATACTATTCACAACGCCCTCATTATGCCCGTATGATGCCTGAATGATGGCTATTCCCGATGTTTTTGATTTATCCTCAGGATGCATTTTAGATAAACCACCCTCAGGTTCTTCGGTAAACATTACACCGCAACGCGTCACTTTTTGCAGGTCAGTTTCTCCGCCCGGCTTTTCACCGACCATTTGCTGAACCAAAATTGGTGTCATCGGTTCTTCAAATAATGTTTCGTCGCCACCACCCAAACGCTGAATTAATGATTTCT
>CAZGPI010000038.1:0-1704 GCA_964527595.1 uncultured Pseudomonadota bacterium | reverse complement strand
TTTTTTATTAACCAAACAAGGAGATCGAAATGAGCAACGTAACAGTATCGGTGGTTGAAGAGTTTAAACAGGCATGGTTTTCGGGCATGGAATCGCTTTTAAAAGCCTGTCAAATCTATGTCAAGGCAATAGATGGCAATGCAGATGCAAAAGAGGAGTTTAGCGCTGCAATGCCCAAGATCAGCCATTCTACTTGGTCGCTAATAGAGAATGTTGGCAGAGGATATATTTATCACGGATTGCTTTTTGATACATCTACAGCATCTGGCAAAATCATTAAATTGCCATTTTCCGAACAGCAAAAAGCATATGAATCGGGAATTGAAGTATTAACGGATGATGGCGATACCTTGAAGGTTAAAACTGAAGATTTAACGCCGTCTTTACAAAGACAAGTTTTTGCCAAAAACTATATCCGCAATATATCAGCACAAAAAGCATATATTGAAAGCAAGAAAATAGAGCGTTCAATTGAATCAGATTTTATAGCACATGATTGGAAAATTATTTGCAGAGGCAAACAAACCATGGTTAAGGTACAAAAAAGAGCTTATACAAAAAAAGAAATTGAACAAATACTGGAGGATATGAAAAAGTGATGTTAATATGTTATTCATGCCTAAAACCATATCAAGGGAAAAAACAATCATTTTGTTGCTCTCCTCGATGTACTTGGATGATAAAAAAAATATATCCTGACATAAAATCTCGTAAATTCTGTCTGCATATTGAGGCATTTAAAAACAGTCCAACTTATAAAAAAACGATAAAAGAATATAAAGAAATAGAAAAATTGTTAAAGGATGGAATAAAAGGGCAAAAAAGAACTGCTAGAATGTTCCAAACAATGACACTTACAACCAACTAATAGGAGGTCTAAAATGGATTTGATTGTCAGAGAGTTTGAAAAGCATGAAGTGCGAATGATTCAAAAGAATGATGAACCCTGGTTTGTTGCGAAAGATGTTTGCTCATATTTTGGCGAAAAGAATCATCGCCGCGCTGTCGGTCGTCTTGATGAAGACGAAAAGGGCGTGTCACAAATTAACACCCCCGGAGGAAATCAGGAAATGACAATCGTCAATGAATCCGGACTATATGGATTGCTTTTTTCGATGCAACCAGAAAAGGGCAGAATGAACGCCGACAAAACAAATGAACGGATTCAAAAGATCAAGGCATTCCGCAAATGGGTAACATCAGAAGTTCTGCCGTCAATCCGCAAAAACGGCGCGTACATTTCGCCGGATGCAACCGCCGCCGGGATTGTTGCCGCCCTTGAGAAGTCAATGGAGGCAAAATACGCGCTGATGATGGATAACGCGCGGCTCAAATCACGCCTTGAAATTCTGTCTATGTTCCAGCCTATTGGCAAGCCTGGCGATATTTCCAAGAATACTGGCGCGGAAAAGTGGAGATTCCGGCGCGGCTTTTTCTGCTCCGGCGATAAAGGCCGCCCGGCATCGCTATTGCTTCAGCATCCATTGCAGCCGGACATGTTCGAGACTTTTGAACTGACCACTTAAAAACAATTCCATTTCTTTTTGCCGCTTGCGATTAATTTTGTAAGCGGTTTTTTATTTCTGCAATTTCTGTCAAAAACTATTTTCCAATTATTTTGAGCGTGATTTAAAAATATTTGATATTTCTTTTGTTTACCCGTTGACAAAATAGCGTTCATCATGTAAACTATAATTAAGCAAG
>CAZGPI010000037.1:0-1868 GCA_964527595.1 uncultured Pseudomonadota bacterium | reverse complement strand
GGAGAAGCGCGAAGATGTAAAGGTTATTTCTTTACGGCTCCTAAGATAGAATTTTATTGTTTTAGATTAAAATTTATGCTTAAAAAGTGTAAACTAAGTTAAATAAAGTGGACAGACTCCGCACAGAACAAAATCAATTCCAATGGTGGAATTTCTTTAATTGGAGCATTGCCGATATGTTCAAACACTTTGAAGGCTGTCTTATCTTCAAGAATTACCCCGACCTGAAAGGCATTGGCGTCAAAGAGGAATGGGACAACTGGGCATACCAGGCCATTCTCAACCATATAAAAAGCCTTAATACTCTATAAGGTTACTTGACATCATCTTTGGGTTTTCGTTATCTTTAACAGCTTTAGCTAATTTTAAAAGTTTTCAAAATTACATATTAATAACTTAAGTTTTTACGACAAAATTGTCATTTTTTTCAATAACTCGATATTTATGAGCACAAACGCAAAAACCGCCTTTTTTTAGGTGTGCATATTTCACCTCAACGTTTGCGAAGATTTTTTGCCAACCTTTTCTCATCATCCTTATGTTTTTTCAACAAAAATTTAAGGCTTTTCTATTATTCAACAATTCAAATTGCTCCACTGACGCCGACGCCATGTGTTTGCTCCGGTTTATCGACTATCTCCCGATCGCGCGATGCCAAATCGCGCAATATTGCCTTCTCTTTGGTTGCAATCATTTTTTATCGCTTTCCAAACCGAATATTAGTGTTTCTCCATATGGTAAATCAAGATTAATTTCAGTCAATCTTTTTCCTATTATTTTGCCGGTTACAAGATCAGTAACATTGGTGGGATATGGTAGATGCAAAACTTTTTTACCTGAAGCCAAAGAATGAAATACGAGCAATTGTCGATTGAGCCATAGCGCATCATATGAGGAACAATAGTCAAAAGCACCGCCCCAAAGTGCGACATTACGGATAAATTTAACATCTGGTCGCAATCCTCCGTAAAATACGGATTTCCATGTGCCGAAGTCCTTTAATGCAACCATCGTTTTGTCTGGCATAGCTGAATATGTGCCCAGTTTGACTGCGTCCTGGTCAACAACTGCAAATCCTTGCCCCTGCAACTGTGCGTTTTTGCCTTCACGATTGAACACGTAGCTTACTGAATATGTTTCGTGATCAAAAACACCTTGCAAGTTTTTTAAATATGGTATGGTAATCTTTTGTTCCCAAGTCCCCTCATATTTAACCATATCAAGTTTTGTAACTTTGAATCCAGAAATTTTTTCAATGGTTGTTTCTACAGATGTTTGCCCGGAATATAACCCTGGAGCATGGACGAAAACAAGTAGGCGATTGTCATTTTTTAATTTCTCGACCGCCGCAATTTCATTATTTGTCATGGTTTGTGGAGTAAGAAAAAAATAAACTTTATATTTTGGCATTGCCGGATTATTTAAATCGTGTGAAAAATAAAAATCGTAGTTTAAGCCGCTTTGCGACCAGTTCAACCCGAGGTACCAAGCGATATACATCCGGTATAACTTTGTCGGATGTTCGCTCACAATGTCGTAGAAACGTTGATCCAAAACAAAGGCGACATCGGCAGTGCTATTGCTACTGTCATTAAGTCCATAATTGAATATTTTGGGCATTTGACCAAAGCCGGCCATCAGCGTTGGATGATTAAACCAATTGTGACCAGGACCTAATTCAAGAGCCCACAAGCCTTGACCGCGTACGGCGGTAAGACCGGCAACTTTCAACGCACTATTCATAAATTCTGGCGCGGTTTTTGCCTTGCCCACATTGAAATTATCCTCAGGAAAAACTCCAGGAGAGCAGATCGTCCTAACATCATATTCATGTATTAGCATTTTGTTATTAAGCGCGAATGAAGAGT
>CAZGPI010000036.1:0-1965 GCA_964527595.1 uncultured Pseudomonadota bacterium | reverse complement strand
TCAGTGACTCGTGACAGCCTAATTGTATATTTTTTTTCATTTTTTTCAAGTAAAAAATAACCCGCAACTATAGTTTCTCCCAGTTAAGAAACGGCCTATCACTCGACATAACACCAATCCTTCGCTTTTTGTACTAATTTTTGGCATACTTTTAGTAATTATTAGTCCCATTAACTTATGTAAAAGGAATATTTTATGGTGATTTCAGAACTGTCTCTACTTTTCGGCAAAATTCTTCCTTTAGCTTGTTCGCTCATCGGTTTCGGCGTCCTTATTGCCGTCCACGAACTCGGCCACTTCTTTTTCTGTAAATTATTTAATATCCATACCCCAACATTCTCTATAGGGTTTGGGCCTGAATTGTATAAATGCAAAATTGGAAAAACCGATTTTCGTATAGCCGCCATCCCTCTGGGCGGGTATGTAGAAATATCTGGCCTTGCGGAAGTTGGTCAAGGTGAGCAAGAACACGCCAAAGATACAAGTGAGTCATCATTTACCGATAAACCTTTTTGGCAAAAGGCATGTGTGCTATTAGGCGGCATATTATTTAATATCCTATTTGCCTATTTTGCCTTCTGCGTTATTTTTATGACCGGTAATAAATCGGCACAACCTGAAATTTCTATCATGTCGATCGTCCCGGGATCTGCGGCCGAAAGAGCTGAGCTTAAAGTTCAAGATGTAATTCTTGGTATTAATGATACAAGATTATCAAGAGACCCAATAGCGCTTAACAATGAGATTGACGCGGTAATCTTGCGCCAAATACAAGCAAACCCTAATAAAGCGATTTCATTATTGATCAAGCGCAATCAAGCAGAAATAACCCTTACCATCACCCTTGGTTCACGTCTAGACAATGGGGTCAGTATTGGCATGCTTGGCGCAGGTTTTCAACCCCCACAACTCCCTTTCTGGTATGCATTCAAAGCCGGTTTTGATTATACCTATAAAATTATAGGGTTAATCTATAAAGGCATCAAATCGCTCTTTAGTGCAAAAAGTCTTGAAGGAGCCGCCGGCCCCGTTATGATCATTGCCCAAGGCACTGCAACGGCAAAACAAGGGCTCATCCCTCTTTTACACTTTCTGGGTATCATTAGCCTTAGCCTAGCACTTATGAACCTCCTGCCTATTGGAGCGCTAGACGGCGGTCAATTATTGTTCACCACCATTGAGTTCATTATTCGCCGACGAATCCCTGAAGTCATCAAAATCACCATCAACCTTGCCTCATGGGTTCTTCTTCTGAGTCTTATGGCATATTTCACGTATCATGAAATTGGTATGCTTTTTGGCGATACGTTTAAATCAATGTGGGCTAATGCTCTGGGATTCTTCAGATAACAATATTCACATCTTAAAAAGCATGAAAACTGGGAAGGACTCAACATCCTTCCCGGTTTTCATTTTGCTGAACCACACAAAAATCATTTTATTCCTGTTTGCCATTTTGCAATTATTTTTAATTTGATAGACTAATAATTGATATATTTAATAAATTTCTCACAGTCCAATGGAGTTTATGATGTTTATTTCAAAAAAAATCACGCTAATAATTTATTTGTTAATATTTTTTGGTCTTTCGATTAATGGCATGCCCATCGTTACGGCCATGCAATCCGCCCCCGTTGCGACCGATGAAAAAGCAGCCACGGAATCTAAAAACGAAATCCTCAGATTTTTTACAGAAAAAATACAATTAAACGAAAAGCTTCATAAGCAACTTGCCGAAGTTGAAATGGCCGCAGCGTATAACACAGCGTGGGGTACATATACCGCAAATGCTGCTATATATAGCGCCAATGAAGCCAGCTTTTACGCAGCCTGGTGTAAATATGCAGCCGATTATTATGCCGATGCAGCGAGATACAATGCCGAGTTGTATGAAGGCGCACAGATCAAAGCTAGCGCCGCAAAAGCGCAAGTTAGAAAAACTAAAAATAAAGCTGATCGCGCAAT
>CAZGPI010000035.1:0-3263 GCA_964527595.1 uncultured Pseudomonadota bacterium | reverse complement strand
GGTTCTTCAAATAATGTTTCGTCGCCACCACCCAAACGCTGAATTAATGATTTCTCTCCAAAATACGAGAGTACAACCTCTTTCATCGCTTGCATAACATTTGGCATATCGGGAATAACATTCGCCTTTGTTTCATTACCGCCAGCATTTGCCAATTTCTCGGTGTCTTCTTTACCGGTGCTGCGCACCATTAAGCGCTTATTTTTTTCGCTCGCGCCTTTAATTATTTTATTAAGGGCTTCTTTTTTTTCATCTGATAAATTCAATTCATTGCCAAATGCCTGAGTTATCGGCCCAACAAACGTGCTCTTAACATCTTCTAAAAAACCATCGGGGAATTTCTTGGTTTGAAAAATTGCATTATCTTTGTTGCGTTGAGCAACAGGAAAATACTTATCCATTAATGTTGCCCATTTTGCTGCAACCTCAACTCCATTCGCCTTCAAAAAGCCCTTTATGGTCGCCGACGATATTCCAACAAATGCAGGAATCCCAATCTTATATTTGCTTCCGGCTCCTCCAAGGATCTCATTTAGCTTTTCACTTAATGCTTCAAGTTTCTCCAAATTGGTTGTTTTATATCCATACCCCTCGGTTTCTGCCTTGCGTTTAAGATCGGCTTTATCAACAACTCCAACCCCCTCAATATTCCCTTGGCGAATTATTTCAGATAAATCACTGCCATAAAGCAACCCAAACGATGCCAGGGCAATAATAGCTATTAAAAACCACTTCATAAAAATCTCCCGTTTAAATACTCACAAAATCAGCCGAATACGCCAACTATTTTATGAATACCATAATCAACAAGGCTTTTACAATAAAAAAGGCTTCAATTTCGACATTATTCCAACACAATGCTATAATCAAAGCAGTAGAATCATTTGTCAGTTAAAGTTTATTTAACTTAAAGGACGCTATGCAAATTGTGCGTGAACAGATCTCGCTAGACGAGCTAAAAAAAATGTCTGCAAAGATGTTTGGTAGCTTAGTTAAAGCTGTTGTTGATATCGAAAAAGAGATTATGGTTGTAGATGCCGATTTGCATGCCGATCAAGAACAGATGTTATTGGAAAATGGATCACAGCAAGAACACCTCTGGGGAATAAATATCTATCCAAATAAAATTGATGAACCTGGTTGGATTGTTTTTGATTCAATGATCAATCTACGTCCATCTTTCGGCAACAAAAGTCGAAGTGTCGAAAATCTAGAAATACAGCAAAAAATAAGAACCATCATTGGCAAATTGGTTGTGCAATGATTATTCATAAAGATCTAGCATCAGGCCGCTGGCTTAAGCTTTCGCTCATCGAACAACTTGCCAATATTGGATGCGATATTGAACGAACCATTCAATGGAAAAAAAATGGCGACATCGAACAAAGCCAAAAAGCTTTTGAACGTGCATTAGAGCTATTAGACTTCACCAAAGCTGATCCAAAAAACAGAGGCGCTCGCCTTAAAGAAATATGTCGCGTGCGAGAGACGCTTGTTGATCACTTTGTGTATGATAATGAATACGCAACTACCGATGAATTGTGGCAACAATACTTTTATGATTTTAATTATGCCGCTGCGCTGCAGCGAGGACGATAAACAAAATCAAGCCGCATCTGTCACCGGCCCTATCGACGCCAATTTTGAAGCAAAGAAACAAGCACTAAAGCAAAGAGCCCCGGGTTTTGAATCCGGGGCTCTTCTCTTGTAAAAAATATCTAAACAACCTATTTTGAATATTGATCAAGCAATTTCGTTAATTTAGACCTAACATTTTCATCGATAATATCAGGCAAAATGCCGCGAGCTTCGTCAATTCCTTTCCCATTTTTAAACAATGCTGTCCATAAAGTAAATACCTCATCATAAAGCCTATGACTAAACCTATCATACTTAACACTCTTCGTTTCTACTTTTACAGCATCAATCGCATCAGCATATGCAGGTTCATACCCAGCCTCAATCAAAATCTTCCATAATTCTAACGCAGCCATTCTGAAATTATTTTTATCTGAAGTACTAAGCTTTTTTGCAAGCTCAAATGCTTCACCAAACCCACGCCCTTTTTTGAACAGCGCTTTAAATAAATATGTCGATCCACTTTGTTTTGCTGCCGCAATTGCCTCATCAAGTCCAAAGCCCTTCTCAACCAACGCACACCACAAATCAACGCTACTCACTCTCTTACCGTTTATTCCAGGTGCATAATCTTGTCTTTCAGCCTCTCTTGCAAGTAATACTGATATATTACCATTTTGATTATTTCTCAGAAAGTCAAACAACCAAGACTCATCAATCGACATTGCCCTTAACGCAATTCGGCACAAACTACGCTTCTGCAATTCATTCATATGTTCTATATTTTCTTTTATATTATCCTGATTATCGGGAACAAATATCACCGCCATTATATCATTACACCAATTCTCTGGCTGAATAATTGCGTTATCAAAATAGGCTTGCCGTTCCGCAATAGAAGGCTTTCCCATACCAGTCATTATCTTCCGTACATTTTTGATAAAATACTGTTGCAATACATCCGCCATACCACCAGAAAACGGATCAAACAATATTTCTTCTATAACCGTCATTTGCCACATAAATCGCATGGTATTTAATTGATAAACTTTATCACGCAGGAACCTATCAATAATTTTCTGAAAAGTAGCTTCGGTTTCAGGTTTCAAAAAATCAGGCATATTTTTAATACACAAAAAACCGCAGTGATTAAGTACAGCCAATTTATTCACAACTTGCTCATCAGTATATAGTGATTGGTACCATCCGAAATAGTCACAATTAGCAAAACTCAACAAAGAAGCGTGAACCATCATTTTCTTTATTAGTTCAATTTGTTCAAAATCGGCAATGTGCAAATGCCAAACTATATCAACACCTCGCGTTTGCACATACGCCTCGCAATTACTCTTCATTTTCAACATATCGGCTATAAGTTCCCATCGAGCTCTTTCATTTAACCCAACAAAACTAATTTTTACATCAATCTTTTTAGTCGCATGAAAATAGGTCACCGTAATGAGCGAGCTATGATTCCGCTGCGGCCAATTATAAAACAAACGCAAAACACCTTTTTCTAAAGAAGAACCAAGCAACGTCACCTTATAATAATCATTTTTTTTAACCATTAAAATTACATCATGTATCTGCTTTAGTTCAGCAGGAATAGCAATATCGATTAATAGATTTAGCCCAACCATCCCATTAAGCGCCCCAACAATAACTAACTGGCTTTGGTGAATAAA
>CAZGPI010000034.1:0-3477 GCA_964527595.1 uncultured Pseudomonadota bacterium | reverse complement strand
GCATTTTGTTATAAATCGCTTTGTCTTTAATTAAAGGCAAAACATCGGTCGCTTCCCTAAGCCCCTGCCCATGCTCAACCAATATCTTGAATAAGATAAGCGCCGAAGATCGCATATCATGATCTTTATTAACCACGCCATCCCGAGCTACCGCTATTGCCTCGGCATATCCCTGCCCTTTTTCAAACAATGCTTTAAATAACTCTAGTGCACTACGTCGCACATCACCATCCTTATCATTAAGGCACGCTTTGGCTACCGCAAAGATTTTCGCATCTGGTACCAGCACTTCGCCTCTGCTAACCTTTAATGCTAAGCGCTTAATAAAATCAATTAGGTTCTGCGTACCTTCAAGTGCTCGGCAAAAGTTATTGATCTGGTGCAATGTCCATTGCTCAATGCCTACTTTCATGGATTTGTCTTGCCCAAACAAAGTCCCCATGCACAAATACGTTAACCAATTGCCATTCGCTGTAAGTGCTTGGTTAAAAAGCGCCTTTAATTCTTCAGGACTGTAATTCAAAACAGTGTCCATAATAGTTGTAAGGTTTTCTTCAAAAAGCTTCTTAGGCTTTTCATCTACACCTGCTCCAAGCGTACCCAATCGCCTCACAACCTCCATGGTGTTTATTTGATACTTATCATCAAACAATAATCGATTTAAAATTTTTCGATATTTGTCTCTAACGTCCAAAGAGTAAAATTCATCCACCACCTTCAAGTCGGGCAAATTACATAAAAATCCACAGTGGCTGTGATCAGCCCAAAAAGACAAATATTTTACATCTGTAGCTTTTGGATAATCCAGCCAAATGCCACGCTCCCTAAAACTTATATTAGACGCCAAACACATTAAATCTTTTATCTCTGTAATTTCAGCTAATAAATCATCTGCTAACAAACGCCAAACAACATCAACGCCACGAGTCTGCACACGGACATCACAATTGCTTTTCATTTTCAACACGTCGGCTATGACGTTCCAGCGACCAAATTCATTCTCACCAACAAAACTAAGCGTTATCTGCACTTCTTTACTTTTATTAAAATATGCAATAATAATCGATGCGCTATGATTCCTCTGCGGCCAATTGTAAAATAAATTCAAGACACCTTTTTCCAAAGAAGAGCCAATTAACCTCACCTTACCAAACCCGACAATTACATCATGTATCTTTTTTAGTTCTGCTGGCACAGCAATATCATTAGTTGATAGATTTAACCCAATTTTTCCATTTAAAAAACTTACGATAACCAACTGGCTTTGGTGAATAAAGGTAAAAATATTTTCCAATGTCTTTGGTTTTCCACGTTCCCACATAGCCCTTGAACCAATAACACCCTCAGCAACATTATATTCTGAAACCTTAAAATCATCGTCTTTTGTGCCTAGCTCACCCTTTTCCAGCATTGCACGAACAGCCGCAAACGCATCAGCAACGCTCGTGGACTCATATTTCATTTTTCCTTCCGCACCTGCATCAATCTTACAAAGCAAACCCCACCACGCCGACAAAACTTCAAGATTTTTTTTCAACATCACCTTAAAAACAAAACCCTTATCCTTATCTTTTTTTATTCGATCGCTTTCAGTTGCCGATGGCGTCGCAGTAAAAATCTGGTACATAGTGCTGCGCGACATTTCTTTAAGCGCACCATCAAAGACCTCAACAAAATCTTTCATAACCTGCAATGCTGCCAAGCGTCCCGTATCTTTTGCCGTTTCAAAACCGCTGACAAAATCACCGATAAAATACCGCACCGAGTGGTCACAAAAATCTCTCCACACCTTTTCAAATTTATTTGGATCGGCAACACCCCTTACATCAATTTGCTTGAGCATTTTTTTCTTTTCGGCCAATTCCTTCAAGTACGCCTTTGTTGCATCATCCCAATTATCGGCCAATAATGATTCAACTGAGCAACCCTCAGGAGCCGTTGCGCTACGAACAAATACGCTATGCAACCAAATTTCCAACGCACCCAATTCCCCGAGCGTATATATAAGTTGTGAAAATTTATTACGCTGATCATCTGGCGCTGTTGCAAATTTATCGTTTAAAAACTTAGCCCATAAATCACCTAACGCTCCCGTTAAGGCTGTTCCGCCAAGCTTTATCAGCTGTAAAATACGTTCATCTTTTGTTTCTGCACCCAAAAGCTCTGACGCCGTCTTATCCGCCTTAAATTCTTTAAGTAATGTTGCCAGCGAATAACCATTTACTATTTCCCCGGTTTTACCCAACTCAATTTGTTGTTTTTTTACCGCAACATCAAATTGCTTATACAATAATCCATGGCATTCTTTTCTCTCGGGTAAAATTGACGCAAGCTGTGCCGCACAATTGACCATAAATACCAGGTTTTGCCCAACAAGTTTTATTTGCGTTTCTAAATCTTCATCAATTTTTACTTTTTTATCGGCTATAAATTTTCTCAAGCCGCCAAGCCGTTTTGCCACAACTTCCGCTTTAACGTTCCTTGGCCACAAACTCATTTTTGCCGCAATTGGATAGCTCACCCAACCCTCGACAACCAATGCACTTAATGCTTCTTCGCTGCCTTCAAATGGCGCAATAATGCCTTGCTGAACATCAACAATTACCTTTTTGCCTTCTTTAACTAACGCCTCAACCTTTTCCCAATCTTTGGTAAATATAACTGGCTTTAATTCCCCTCTAAATGTAGTGGCTTCATGCGAGGTTGCCGGCGCATATTGGCCTATAACAATGCATTCAACCATATTACGATCGGTTGCAACATCTTGATAAACTTCAAGCGCCTCCCCGATCGTTTTTCGTACAATGCATTGCTTTTCATTTTCTATAACACGCAATTTACCACCGGCAACGCCAATTGCTTCACCGGTTATTTTGTTCGGTATATTTGTATCTTTTAAATACGATGGTTTTGGTTGGTTTGGGTTATGGACAATTGGCCGCGCTTGCACAATCCATATCTTTTTATCGGCTCGATCGACCACATATTCAACGTCCATTGGTCCTTGGTAATACTGCTCGAGCGCATTGGCCAACAATTTCAATACCTGTACTTCTTCATTATTCAGAGCCGGAACATAACTCCACGAATCTGCATGCCGCTCGCTACGCCCTAATTTACCGCCATCAGCCAGCGGAATTATTCTGAAAAGTTTTGGCCGGATAACCGGAAACATATTGCCCAGCGCATCAACATAATAAGTATCAACGGCAACAATACTATTCACAACGCCCTCATTATGCCCGTACGATGCCTGAATGATGGCTATTCCCGATGTTTTTGATTTATCCTCTGGATGCATTTTTGATAATCCACCCTCAGGTTCTTCGGTAAACATAACACCGCAACGTGTTACTTTTTGCAGTTCAGCTTCTCCGCCCGGTTTTTCACCAACCATTTGCTGAACCAAAACAGGCGTCATTGGTTCTTCAAATAATGTTTCGTCGCCACCACCCAAACGCTGAATTAATGATTTCT
>CAZGPI010000033.1:0-3520 GCA_964527595.1 uncultured Pseudomonadota bacterium | reverse complement strand
TGTCATTATTATAGAAGTGTTTTTTACAAAGCCACGCAATGCCACCAATAGCAACGGCACCACCAGTAATCAATAGCGCTTTTTTACAAATATCTGATCTTCTTATTTGTTGTTGGTAATGATCGGCAAATCCCTTAATCCGTTCAACATTTAATCGCTCGAGCGTTAATGGTACATGCTCAGGCAAAATGGCCATAACTGATACGCTCGTAAATAAAATAGCTAATCCAAAAAAGCGTTTCATATCCCTAACCCCAATTCCCATACTTATGCCTATTATCAGTTATCAAATCCAAGAGGGAATTCATCATTATGTCCAGCATAATTACGGCGCTGAACGCTATCGGTAGATGTTGGTTTTGTCCACTTGGTATCTCGATTTCCGGTTGTATATGATGGTGGCGTTACAATCGCGCCAAGTTTTTCAAATAATTTTTTAATATTATTCGCTGTTTCTTTAATCATCTTGTCATTTGCACCAAACTTAGCAGAAACGTCTTTAAGCGATTTTATACTCAAAATAATATGCTTAAACTCCATCAGCCAATCTTTTAGCTGATCAGCAATAAAAACAATCTCTGAGCCTTCTTTATAATAACCCTTACGCTTATCTATCGCTAGGGCGTAATAATCACATTGGGCCGCATAATGCTTAAGCAGAAGCTCGGCAACAACTTGGTCTTGATTAACGGTCGATTGATCTTCTGAATCAAATGCCCGTGAATTCTTATCGTTTGAACGTGATTCAAATTCAAGACGCCCTTTTATTAAATTACCAAAACCATCAAGACATGAACCAATAACATCGGACCAATTTCTCAGCTCGTTAGGCATAAAGGGATCAATGGACTGATGAAACAACCATGAGTTTGCATCACGAACATAATCAACGCCTCTATCAACAAGTGCATCCCAAGCATCTCCAAGAACACGATCGCTCGTAGCCTTCACCTTGTCACCAACAAAATTTTCAATTTCCTGCGATGCCCTCATCATCATACGATGTGGAATACTGTTATCAGATAAACTAGCAATATCATTGGCATAACGCAGGTACGTTTCATCTCTCATAAAATCGGCTTCTGTGGCACCAGCGTTGATTGCCCTCAATTCTACTGCTCGGGCATCCCTTCTTGTTCGAAGATCTGTAATACCCTCACAGATCTGACGCGTCGTTACTATTTGAGCAATTCGAGGATCATAAACACCATAATTCCTATAATTAGGAGCCATTGCCCCTAAAAAAGAATATGTTCCACACAAAGAAAGAAACGATAAGATAATTGCACCGCGAAGACCATTCGTCGATATGCTCAACATATAACCTCAAAATTTATTTAATAATTCAGCGTATTTACCTATGGAAACCTATAAAAATGACCAAACCCCACAGAAATTATAACAAAGCACCCTGTTATTGCAAGAACCCCACCCCCCTTTGCTTTTTATTTCTTTTCGGATAGACTTAATACAACTAATAGAAATTAAACAGCTCGAGTTCGATCTAAATATCATATAATTAAACCAATGTAATATAGCTTATTATTGACTTAATGGAGGATTCTTATGAAAACGAATCATTTTTCATTCATTTTTTACGTATTTTTGATTATTTCTCAAATAACCGGTGCTTCGGCAATGGGCTTGGAAAAATCGGACGGAATTGTAGTGGCCATGGCCGCACAATCAGGTGTGATTATGGCCGCCCAACCAGGTCTGATTATTGTTGTCAACGGTACAACAACCTCAGGTAAATCAACCGTAACACCAGAGATGGTAGAACACTTTTGGACTAATTTTGGTGTTGCCTTTGAAATTCTATCTCTTGATAAATATCGCGAAATAGTTGATAAAGAATGGGCCCAAGAACCCATAAGCGAAGACGACGTTTGTCCAGCTACTCCACCTAGTGCAAAGGCTTTCATTAAGACACGTAATTTAAATGGAGGTAAAGGTTGGGAGCTGGAATCGGATTCAGAAGCGCCTGATTCAGAAATTGATGAGTGTTTTAGTTCAGATTCAACGTCTTATGAAGAATTGAATTCTGGTTTCTTCGGTGACGAAATATATGAAGAATATAATCGCTATTTAGAACATCGTAAAAGAGCCGATCAAACAATTGAGCAAGACCAGGATTCACAACAAAAATTCTTTATTTTTGTAAAATGGGTTGCTAATAAAGGTTACAATATTATCGTTGATACGGTTATTGCTTCTGACGAAGTTGATGCTGAAATGACTGACTTTTTGGGTGATGACACAAAAACGCTCTTGCTCTGCTGCCCTATTGATGAATATATAGGACGACTTAAAGCCCGAGCAGCCAAAGGCGAATCTGAAAAACGAGCCACTTACGATGTTTTGACTGGTATCGCCTCTGTCTTTAAACATGAACCCAGCAGAAGTCCTGAAACAGTTATCGAATATCAAACTCAGCAAATGGAAAAACTTTTTCTCGCTGCCGAAGAAGAACTTGGTACCGATGGAAAAAGAATGACCCATAGCTTAAGAAAAGAATTAAAGAGCATTACTACATCAACGGAAAAAGATGAATCTGGCTATTTAAAACCACTTCGGCCTCATGACATTGTTATAGTAAATAGTGGATCCCCACAAGAGGTAGCTCAAGAAGCTGTTCGCTGTTTATCACCATTACTCAAGATAAGCCCAACCACAAAAATATCACCAACTGATGCAGCGGCGGCCGCAGCTCCAAGTGGATTTTTTCCTCCGCTAAAATTCGATGACTTCAAAAAATAATATTTTTAAAATCTTAATAAAACAAGAAATCCCGAGTGTTTAATTAAACACTCGGGATTTCTTGTTTTATTAAAAACCCATTCGACTTCGCCCCCAAGAATGGCTTCTCTCAGGGCGAACGAAATTTACATATTAAAAACAAAACGCTCGTTTGATAGAAGAACGAATACCTCTTGCCGGCAAGCCCGTCCCTATCGGAATTGGTAAATCTAATTTTTTGCCCAAATATTCAACAACCAGCGGGTTCGGCTCTTCGCAACCCTTCTCCCTTCCACGCATTTCGGCATAACATTTGGCCGCATCATGAATATAACGAACACAAGAACAATGGCACGCTATGTTAAAAGCTGCTGTAAATTCAGCCCAACTAACACCTTTACTTAAAAGCTCGCAGGTATTTAACTCATCCCACCCATCCCAATGAGCAACATGTGCAGCAAAAACCATCAATGGTGTTTTGTCGTACCATTGATAAACTTGGCCCCAACATGTCTTAATCTCTTTTTGATAAGGAAACCGTTTATTACATTGCACGCCATGGTCCAATAAACACTTTATTATTGGTGAACGCGTAAAATATTTACCCTTAATATTCCGGGCTCGTGGCTGAATAAGCGTTAACCATAAAGGGGTTAAGCCACCAAAATTTCCATCTAAAGGAATTTGTACATTGGGATTAGCTCCAGCCTCAATTAATAATATTGCCACTTCAACATTTCTATGCAAAATTGCCAAAATTAAACCAGTCAGCCCGTCACCA
>CAZGPI010000032.1:0-4137 GCA_964527595.1 uncultured Pseudomonadota bacterium | reverse complement strand
CTAGCGCCGCAAAAGCGCAAGTTAGAAAAACTAAAAATAAAGCTGATCGCGCAATAGCCGAAGCCGCTGCAGCCCGAGCCGATGCTGATGTAGCAAGAACTGAGGCAAAGGCACTAAAAATCGAAATGGCACTCGCAAAGGCAAAAGCAGAAGAGACAATATCAACGGCTAACTCTAAAGCTGAAAAAGCAACTACTGCGCTTGAACGAAGACTAATGGCTGAAGCCGACGCTGAATCAAAAACATACAACACTCCTCTTAATAGAGAGTATTTACGCACTAAAGCAGCTGAAGATATCGAAGCAAAAGAAGCTCGCAAAACAGCTAAAAAGGAACGCTTGAAAGCCCAAAAGGCAGAAGCGCTTGAAGCCGCGAAAAAAGAATCGGGCGAAACAATTACCATGGCCCAAGCCGATACTGAATCAAAAGAATTTGGGGATTATTTAAAATCAATCGCACCAAAAGCACCGGAACTTGGGCAACCAATGACTTTTGACCATGAAGAAACTGGCGCCAAAAAAGAGATAGCAAAAGAACAAACTAAACCAAAGAAACATAAGAAAAAAAGCGGCGCAGCAAAATCTGATTCATTTATTGATCCCGAGTTAGAAGCGCTTGATGAAGCTCGAGCTCTCTATGCAAGCACAAGTGAATCTCCAAAAGTTGTCACAGTTACTCCGGCAAAACGATCAAAGAATCGTCTTGCCGAACTTAAACGCGAGAACGAACTTAAACGTATTTCTAGCCGCTCAGAATCATTAGCGATGCAACCAAGCAATCCATACGTGAGCAGTGATCTTATGCTTAAAAAAACGTTATCCTATGCACTCACCAATTTGCGCATAGAAATATCAGCGATGACTGTTTTTTTATATGAAACTCGCACTAATGAAGAACATAAAGAAAGAGCAATATCGCTAATTTTCATATTAGAAAAAACATTCAATAAAGCAGCTAATACCATCTCTAAGGACATCGGCAAAACTGAACACGAAAAAATTGAATTTGAAGAACAAGTTTTAGCATCACTAAAAACTATCCAATTAATCCAAAATGCTTTTAAAGCCCTAGTTACAGAACCGTGCGATGTTGAAAGCTATGAGCTTGCTTATAATGAACTTTCTCATCAAATACCAGAACTTAGAGAGGCGTCTCAGCAGGATAAAGAAGTTATCGTAAAAAATTGTTTAACAACAGAACTAAATATTTTACGAATAAGACAACAAGACCTCTTGTTTCCTATTCAAGAAACTTTTCCAAACCTTAAATCAATGCTCGACGACCTTGCTAAGCAACTCGCTGAAATGAAAAAGAAAATTTCAACCAATGAAATCTCTCTTGATGAAGTACTAAACAATTATGAGTGGATTACCGCAACGCTTAATCAAATTAATTTTGAAATAATGCGAGCCTTAACAAGATTATCTTGATGAAAACCTTTCCTGTTAAATGAGATCCCATTCCTCAGGATTTTTCAGATAATGTTCGACAACCAGTCGGTTGAAATTGTGACCCGTTTTGACCGCTCTAACCCTGCCGGCAAGAGGCTTGCCTAATAATGCAAGATCGCCTAAAAGATCGAGAACTTTGTGTCTCACACATTCGTCAGTAAACCGACGCTCATTTAAAAACTCTTCATTGCCAATAACTACTGTATTACCAAGCGATGACCCTTGAGCCAAACCATGTTTCCGAAGCAACGGCAACTGCTCCAAAAATCCAAAGGTTCTGGCTGGGGCAATTTCATGCACAAAAAGCTCAGGTGTTATGTGACCAACAAAATGGGTCGTCCCTAAAAGAGGGTTTGAAAAATCGGCCGTATAATCAACGTATAATCCATCATCACGCCGACCATCAATATCGGCCGCAGGAAAAATCTCAATTAAACGTCCCTGCTCATCAGAAAAAGTTAACTTTTCTTTTGGCGTTAAAAAGCAAATATCTGCTGGTAATTCAAGCAGCCCAACTTCACGTATCCCATGCACAAATGGTAACGCGCTCCCATCAAGAATAGGCACCTCCGCACCAGAAACCTGCACATAAGCCTGAGTAACACCTAATACATTAAACGTCGCCATAAGATGTTCAATGGTACTTATAAACCATTGCTTTTGCTTAATGACTGTTGCATGCATAGCATTTTCAGGGAGCACGGTTCCGATAGCAATAACCTCGCCGGGGAAAACTTCATTTTGAAAGATAATGCCTGTTCCTGAATAATTTGGGCGTACAATCAACGAAGCCGCTTTTCCTGAATGGACACCTATGCCATGAAAAACAACTTCGCTCTTAACCGTTTTTTGTTTTCGTTTTTTTATCATGTACATCCTCTTTCAAAAGAAAAAGGCAGAACCACGATATTTTCGTAATTCTGCCCTCAAAGATTTCATTAAGCGTTTTTAGACGCCTATTTGAGCCTTATGTGGATGATCGCTTCCCACGTAGACTTTCAATTTCTTTAGTATTGCGCGGTTAAGCTTGTTTTTAGGAAGCATGCGCTTAACGGCCAATATGATCAACTGACGTGGATCTTTTTTCATCATATTTTCGGCAGATGTTTGTTTAAGACCACCACGATAACCAGAGAAAGACTCGTACATCTTGTCTTTCCACTTGTTACCGGTCAAAACAATTTTTTCGCAATTCGTTATTACGACATAATCGCCACCATCGGTGTGAGCCGTATATTCTGGCTTATGTTTGCCACGCAATATTGTCGCGATTTCGGTACACAAGCGACCAAGAACTCTTCCTGAGGCATCCATTACACGCCAGTCAGGCTTACGATCTTCTTTGCGCAATACATAACTTTTATTCATATCCATAGTGCATCAACCTTTTTGCTATATCTAAAAAATTTTAAAAGGATTTGAAATTTCATAAAATAATTCTTGCCTAATTCTAAAGCAATTTTATGATCCGGTCAAACAGAAAATTAGGTTCTTTACTTCATTTTAGCTAAAACTGCCGCCATAAACGCCTTGAAAAGAGGATGCGGCTTAAGCGGTGATGATAAAAATTCAGGATGAAATTGTGTGCCCACCATAAAGGGGTGGTGGTCATATTCAGCTATTTCAACTAAATTCTTATCCTGATACACGCCAGAGAACGTTACCCCAACCTTCTCAAACGTCTCGCGGTAGGCATTATTTACCTCGTAACGGTGACGGTGGCGTTCCTGAACAACCGACTCGCCATAAGCCTGAGCAGACTTTGTTCCTGGCTTTATCGTACAAGGATAAGCTCCTAAGCGCATGGTTGCGCCTTTCCGCTCAACTGTCTGTTGTTCTTGCAACAATGCTACAACAGGCGCCCCCGTGTTTTTGTTAAATTCTGTGCTATTTGCATCAGACAGTTTGCAAAGCGAACGCGCAATTTCAACAAGCATAACTTGCATACCCAAGCACAATCCCAAATAAGGAATATTATGCTCAAGCGCCCATCTCACCGCTAAAATTTTACCCTCTATGCCACGATTATCAAACCCACCAGGCACCACAATGCCATCCAATGATTTAAGCTGTTGCCAACCAAGTGTATTCCCACCGTAAGGGCCCTGCTCAAGCAACTCCGCTTCAACGATTATCACCTCAACCTTACGACTCAAATGATATCCAGCTGAACGTATTGCCTCAACAACGCTGATATATGGGTCATTGCTCCCCGCATATTTGGCAATCACCCCTATTTTCATACCATCAGCGCTTGCATTAATCCGTTTGATTAAATCTTCCCATTCGGTTAGATCAGAATCTTTTATTGAGGAAATCTTGAAGTATTCCTGAATTTTCTTGCTAACCCCCTGTTTATACAAATCAATAAACAACTGATAAATTGGGCTATGCGTTAGCACCTGAAAAATAAAATCCTTACGAATACCACACATAATCGCAACTTTTTCAATGGCTTTTTGTTCGATTTGCTTATTTGAACGAAGAAACAAACAATCAGGAACAAGTCCAGCTCTCATGAGCTCATTAACACTGTGTTGCGTGGGTTTTGTTTTAATCTCACCGGTCCATTCCAAGAAAGGAACATAACTTAAATGCCCATGAATAAGACGGTTAGAACCTAAATCAAGACGTAATTGGCGCACCGTTTCTAAAAAAATCTTCCCCTCAATGTCACCAACCGTGC
>CAZGPI010000031.1:0-4326 GCA_964527595.1 uncultured Pseudomonadota bacterium | reverse complement strand
TTATTCACGATATATTCCAAAAATGTCCAATGGGCTAGGTTGAAGTCATGCTCCATAATTGGCTTATTATCCATGATAAAACCTAAGGCAGAATAAGCCTTAAGCGCCACTTCATTCGTAACCCGCGTGCACAGAAAAATACGTTCAATATCTGACGTAATTTTAAGGATTGAACTCATCAGCAATCTCCCATACCCACGATTTTGGTACGATTGGTCAACAGCAAAACTCATGACTTTTATATCACCCTTGGCATAATTGGCACGATTCATAAAGGTTATAAAACCACGCAACTCATTTGTTTCTTCGTCTTTAACGGTCACCACATAACAAACATCTTTGGCATACAAGGCAAAAACTTCAGGCCCCCATGATGCGGTATCAAAAAAAAAGTGCGTTTTAAGCAAATCTTTTTGCACTTTTTCAGCCAAAGCCCAATTAACATTATTCAACCCATCTTTGAATAGTGGTTCAAACAGTTTGAAATAACCCTCGGTGCCAACAACTTGTGGATATTTTCGTAAAAATTGCATTTCAACCGGGGTATAAGCTTGGCAAGCAAGCGGCCACACTTCTTTCATGGTCATCGCAAATTCTGGTGCAAACAATGTTGTTTTTTGCCATTCCATAAGAATAGGAACGCCCTGTTTATCTTTGGCCGCAAATTGTCCTTTTGTTATTGATTCTGTTTGATTCATTGTTTTTATACTTTCATTATAAAGTTCCGTGCTTTTAGCCACACAGCTATTCAATAATAACATGCCAAAAAATAGGCACCTAAAAAATGGCATAACCATATCTCTTTTAAAAATGATGGAAACAATAGTTAAAACGGAAACGCAACGGCAGTGGACACCCGTCCACCAAGTCGGTCTATTTAGATAAGATCAGAAGAAACTTTCATAATGCACCCGCTAAAATGAGGGGCTAAAAATTATAACAACATCTCAAGAGAGAGTAACAAAAAAAGAGGTTGCTGGCTAATCCAGCAACCTCTTTTCAAATTTACTTATACAATACTTAAAAGTAACATCACTCAGCCTTAGCCGCGGCTCCTGTTTTCAAAATCGCGGCAGCTTCTTCAGCCGTCAAAAATTCGTCATGTTCCAGTATGTATTGAAGTTGAACTTGCCCTATCCCACGATCGAACTTGGCCAACGGTAATTTTTCAGCTGCACGATACCAATATCCTTGATAAGGAATTCTTCGCTTACCCATTTCTAGCCCAACGCTTTCAACATGTGTTCTGCGATCGTCAAAAAACAACACCTTTGAGGGTCTCCATCCGATTCTGTCAAGAAATTCTCCAAGGACCGGCCCTTTATCATTCTTTCCATTCGTTAACAAAATTCCCTTGTAAAACATAGGGTAATCACCAAGTTCAGAGTTTAGTCTATCAAAAACAATTTGCTCTTGCGGAAACGCCGAACTAAAATCAATGCCCACTTTTTGTAACTTTTCAAATCGCAGAATACGAGTACTGGGAATAACACCAAAAACTCCGGCTGGCATTGCCGTTTCTGCAATTACCCTTACCCCACGTTTTTGCAAAGCTCGGATCAAACGATCAGTTGTGCCAGGTTCAATAAGTAGGTCATTACCTTTCAATAGACCTGACGATTCTCTTAGATCATCAACAACCCCAACTCCTTTTGCTTTTTTATATTCTTCATATCGTGCTTTTGCTTCGGCTATAAAGGCCACATCCTCTTTGGTCGCGTCTTCCGGCTTCCAGAAATAGTGGTGAAGGCAGCGTCCTCCATCAGGATCGTCCGTTAGAGTTCCATCAATATCAAACACGACCAAGGTGTCTTCATCCGCAGTGCGAAATGTATCCAAAACACGCGGGTCTGACAAAGTATCAATATCTTCTATCTTGCTTACAACGGGCACTACCAGTTTGGCAACGGCTGCTTCCTCCGTAATCATTGCTGCACCGGGAATAAACATATAACCTGGCACGATTGTCATGGATCGAACAGGATCAACAATCGCCGCATTGTATTGATAGGGGAAACAAACCGCCCCCGAAGGGAAAATGCCCGAAGAAACGGGGCATACGTCCTTTGATGCCTCTGGAACTATGACAGCAGAACTGGATGGCGCACCGCCCGTGACAGCAAGAGCACCTAAAAAAACAGCGCACGCTTTTTTCAATGTTGAATGTCTATCCCAAAAACTCGGCTGGAACGGTTGCTGCATTGCTGATGCAAAAAATGGCACCGAAAAACATATCATTAAGACAATGGATAGTAATTTTAATGCGTTCATCAGAACTCCTAGTCTAAAGCTCATTAAAAATCTCTATTATGAATTATTGTACATGTTTTCATGAATTTGCACAATCATATTTCAAGAAAGAAATGTTTCGACGGCTTTTATACCACTCAAAGAGCCTCCTACGTCAAAACATCCTTATTCAAATTTACTTACATAACGACCAAAAAAAGAGCCGTTATTCAAAAACAACTTACATAACGACTCTTTTTTTTCACCGTTATTCAAAAATGCTTACATAACGCGACAATGCTCCAAGCACTGTTTTTAATAGCCATCGTAAACCATTCCAACTATTTGCTCTTTTTTTTAAAGTTAAATTAAAGAAAACTACATGTAATTTGTCATGCTGGGCCCTGCCCTGAATCAAGCGCTGTAGTTTTAAGAGGGGCTAATTTTATACAATCCGCCTGGAACGCCGTAAAATATACGCTGCAAAAAATAACGCCCCGGCTCCAACAATTAGCGGCATTTTTGCGGTAAATCCAAGTACTACGCCAGCTAAAAGGGGACCAATAACTAGTGATAATGATTGCACCGACGCTAAAATTCCTAACATTTCACCTTGATCATCTTTAGAACTTTTGTTTGAAATAAGAACGGTCGTCGCCGGTAAAATAAGCGCAATAAAATACTGTTGAACTGGAATGTAAAACCAATATAACGAGGGAGCTTGAAACACCAGTGGTAATCCAACAAAAAAGGCACAGAGCAGAAGAGCATAAAAAAGAATCTTTTCTGTCTTAAATCTTGCCACAATTGGACGAATTAATATTCCCGCGCTTAAAACATAAATAAGAGCACCCAACGCATACAAATTGCCGACCAGCCCCATATCAAATTTGTATGTTTGCATCCAATGAACTGGTATAAACTCCCAATAGAAAGACCATCCAAGCTGATAAAAGAATATTGCCAAAAATAACCGGAAAAACACAGGATCTATACAGACCTTTTTGATCTTTGAAAATCCAAATGAGATAACGCCGCTATGGCTTTTTACCGTACGTGTTTCTTTAAAGAAAAAAGTGATCATGAGAAGATTAATAACATCAAGTAACCCAGCACAAACAAAAGGCGCTGCATAACCTGAAAATATTCCGAGACTCATGGTTGACAACTTGCCGCCTAAAAATGGACCTATCATAAAACCAAGCCCGGCAGCCACATGCAGTAGTCCAAATGTATTTGCTTTTTCTTCTGGTTGGCTAATATCAGCAATTGCTGCCGCCCCAACGGCTTCATTTCCAGCCGCAATCCCTACAATAATACGAGATACCGCCAACAAAACGATGTTTTCATGCCAAACAGCAAGAACGGCAATTAAATAGCCCAAGACACCAAAAGCGGTACTCGCCTGCATTAACATCTTTCTCCCCATACGATCAGAAAGAATCCCTAAAATCGGTCCACTAAAAAATTGTGCCATTGGCATTAATGCTGCAACAAACCCAAAAAGAAGCCCGCGGACCAATGGTGAAGTTTCCGGCGCTAAAAGATTAATATCGCCACGAAAAAACATCGCCGAAAACATAGGCAAAACAAGTCCTACTCCCATAAAATCTATAAAAAACATCATGAGAATGCTGGAGAGTGACGCATATTTATGCAATATTTTCATGAAAACTTTCGTTGCAAGTTATAGCAATACAGTGGTCGCGCGCTGTGATTGGAAAATTCTGATAACAATATTAAAAATGAAAACGAATGATAAATGGAAAGAAATCTACGCTTTTATTCATTTAAAAATGTTAAAATGGGACCCATTCATACATCTTGTTTTTTAATAATAGCATAAAAACGCCTATTTTGATAACCCATAATCAAGAAAAACCAGTTTCGACTATTTACTATTTTTAAAAAATGGTTAAATTAAAGAAAATTACCTGTTGTGAAATAACGATAAATTGAGAAAATGATGATTCGCCAAACTCAAAACACCTCGGCCACACACATAAACGCGTTAGCGTTAAGCGAATCTTTTGTTACCTCAATGCAATCCAACCATTCTTCGTCAGCAATTCATTCTCATACATTTATGGCAGGCAT
>CAZGPI010000030.1:0-4531 GCA_964527595.1 uncultured Pseudomonadota bacterium | reverse complement strand
ATATCGTGAAAGACTTTGTATACCAAGAAATTGGGGTATCTACCGATCCTAGTTCACGCCTAGGAGAAATCAAAAAAATAAATACATCCATTGCTGATTATGAAGAGATGTTAAATCATTTGTCCGCCGTTTCAGCTGAAATAGCAGCCGCTCGCAGAAGGCCCAAAGGCAACATTCCCGCAATGGTAATAAAAACTGAAGCAAATGCACGCATTGCTGTTGTCGGTGATTTACATGGAAATATTGAAGCTCTGCTTGCTATTTTGGCAGACTTAGACATAAACCAACATTTTTTCAACCCAACGGCTCAAGATCAACTTAAATTATCCCCAAATTGTTATATGATTTTTTTAGGCGATTATGTCGATCGTGGGCCAAACGGTGTTCTTGCGGTCTTTATTGCAAGTCTTCTTTTTGCTCAGAATCAAGAAAATGTTATTTTATTGCGCGGAAACCATGAAACCAAACAAATGTATGAAATTTATGGGCTTCGAGAAGAATTCATTGCTCGTGGTTTTTTTGACGGTCAGGATAATGCTTTTGATAATTTTTTCAACGCGCTTCCCCTTACAATTATGCTTGCAATTGCAAAAAGTGATGGCGTTAACAACGGTTATAATCTCATGCAATTTTGCCATGGCGGCCTAGGAAAAATGTTCGCGCAGCCTCAACCAGATTACTCACCGGCAGGAACTCCTACCGCAAAACTTAATGCCGCTATTGGTGCTCATGCTCTGGGCATTACCCCACCAAAAGAGGCTTTTTTTACCTGGGATGGCATTAATGAAGAATTGTCGATTGATCATAATATTTTTGAATTATTTGAACCTAGCCTTTATGAAAATTTCAATCCATTAATACATGTTCCATTAAAAAATTACATTACACTATCAGGCAACCAAAATTCTCGCGCGGGCGGTTTTTTATGGAATGATTTCAACTCTTCTGACTTTGTTAGACGCGATGACGCAAAAAAAACTGCAGCTAAAGGACGCACAAGCATTAGCCCCGAAGAAGTTAAACTTTATTTTGACATCGCACAAAGCAAACTAAGACCACAAGACACATTCTGTGCTGTTATTAGAGCTCACGCTCATACTTGTTATCCATGGGCATTGATGGGTGATAATGACTTATTCGGTGATGATCCATGGATTAATCCTGGCGACAATATTACTCTTAGCTCGCGATCGGCCGATGGATTTCCAAATGTGCTTTCGGTTATTTCAAGCGCAAAAACAACTGCATATGGAGAAAATTTTGCTGAAGAAATTTGCGCACGAATTGCAATTCCCGGAAAAAGTGCTGCATACGTTATAATTGAATCAAACGCTGGCCAGGAACCTATAGCTTTTCTTCGTCATTTACAATAAACTACAACGAAAAGTTTCTCTGTAAAATTGTAAAATAAATGGCTTATGAAAACACTTATCAAAATCTCCGCTCTTTTATGGTTTAGTATTTCGGTCACCTCAACCACTATTGTTTCGGCAGCGAAATATCCACCCGACCTTGCGTGCATTACAAGCTCAACTGAACATCAGTGGGATGCTGTACAATTTGGTGATGAGTCAATAAAAATGGCAACCAACTGGGCTGAAATTTCTATGGCTGATGTTGTTGCCTTACAAATAATTAAAGATCCAACGCGAGCTGGCTTAAATGGAAGTTTTTTGTCTATTCATGGCAAACATCTTGGCGGCACGGCAACAAATCAAAATGGCGCTGACGCTAACTTTATTATCTTACAAAACAAAGCCAAAGCTGACATTGGATTTCATTCGTGTTCTCGTAAAAAAAATATTATGTCCGCGGATGCTCGCGCAGCGGCACCCCATATCCCATACCAAGTAAGTGTAGATGGCGGTTCTTTTTTCGATTTTGGAACATGGGAACCTTGGATTATCCGTGAACACAGGGGCGGCATAGCACTACTCAATAAAAACACTGGCGGTTATTTGGTCGCTTGTGCCACTGATAGTTGGACAGGCAATTTTGGTGCGCCAAACGCTGATATACATAATGCAACCATTTTTAAAGTATATAAAAAAGTATATAAAAGTTTTGAGCTTCCAATAATTGAGCCCTCAACACTTGTACCTAATACCCCATCTCAATTGGCTGAAATGCCCACACCTTATATTCCAACGTTTAAAAACAAACTACCCGGATTAAGAACAATAATGAGTGAGCGCGACCTTTTTAAAAGCGTCATGCCAACACCATTCAGAATGCTTAAACAACTTGAATCCAATAGCCTTATCTGTAGCCATTTGCTTAATAGTACAGAAATCGGCAGCCTAAATCCTTTTTTATGCCAGGAATCTGAGGCATCTTCTAATACCAATGCACACCCTGAGTGCTTCGAAAACCTAAACCCCATAATTATTCGTATGGATCATAGCAAAATACTGTCTTACCTAGATTTGGTTGCACACACCATGACGACGGCTCAAGAAGAAGGAAAAGCCGCGGCCAGCGATATGCAACAACATTTTCCTGCCATCGTAAAAAAAATAGGCGCAAATTCACGCGTTGCCGTTATTGGTGATTTACACGGAAACATTGAAGCTCTTTTTTCTATTTTGGCCGACTTGGATATAAAGCAAAATTTCTTTCAACCAAACGATACCAACCAACTTAAATTGGCACCAGATTGTTATATTATTTTCTTAGGTGATTATGTTGATCGCGGCCCTAATGGCGTCCTGGCAGTATTTATTGCCAGTCTTCTTTGGAATCACAACCAAGAAAGTGTTTTTTTGTTACGTGGAAATCATGAAATGAAATCATTATATGATAAGTATGGGCTTAAAAAAGAATTCGGGCATCGAAACATTTCATCATCAGATGAAATGAGCTTTACTAATTTTTTCAAAGTATTGCCTTATTCGCTTATGCTTGCAATCGCCAAAAGAGGAGACTCTGGCGTTGAAATCGGCTACAATCTCATTCAATTTTGCCATGGCGGATTGGGTAAAATGTTTTCAAATCCAGATCAACCAGATGATCAACCAGATCCAGAAAATGAAGCAATGCTCAAAAAATATTTTACTGATTCTCTTTTTACCTGGGATGGCATTAGTAAGAATTTAAATGCTGATACCGAAATTTTTGAGTTATTTGAACCCGCACTTTACCACAATGAACATTCATTAATACACGTATCATTAAAAAATCACTTCACACGACCAGATGGAAACGATTGTCGTTCTTTAGCCATGGCATGGAACGATTTTGGTTCTACTGCATATGAACAAAACATATTTGCACGCTACATGGCAAGCAATCGACGCACAAGCATTAGCCCGGCAGAAGTTCAGTGTTATTTTGATCTCGCACAAAGCAAGCTAAGACCACAAGACACATTTTGCGCCATTATAAGAGCCCACATTCATACGTGTTATCCATGGGCACTTTTTACCGGCGACGAGGGAATCGACGAAATGAATCCTTGGATAAATCCTGGCGAACACATCGAGCTAACCGGTCGTTCTCCCCGCGGAATACCAAAGATAATTTCAATTATTTCAAGCAAAAAGGCAAACATAAAAGCTACAACAACCTATGACGAAATTAAGTCTCGACTTAGAATTCCTGGCGAAAGTGCCGCTTACGCCATAATCGAATCGCGTTCCGGCCTTGAACCTACAGCCCATCTTCAATTGTTGTATCCAGAGGCAAGATAATCGTCATATGTATGGGCCCGCATGGTTCGATACACAAACCCGCCCGCTTGAAGGACCGGGGTTTGCACTGAGCGAGCCTTTTAATGGCAGAGTAGGCCGTCGAGCTTAAAAACTTAGTCAGCAAAAGAGCCCCGAATGTTATTTACACATTCGGGGCTCTTTTAAGTTAATCCTGGCAGTACCTATTCTTCCAACTCGTCTCCAAGTAAGTACCTTCGGCGTAGTGGGCTTAACTACCGTATTCGGAATGGGAACGGGTGTGGCCCCACTACTATGGCCACCAGGAAATTTTCTGTGACGTTGCAAGACTATGTCTTACCATCTTATCATAATGTTTAAGTATATGTGCTCAATCGCCGCACAGGCTAATCATGAACACTTTCCCCATCACGATAGGATCGTCAAAATTTATATGTATATTTCAACAGATCTTGCAGGAGCGCCTGCAACCGCCCTGATAGCAGAGTTTTTTTTCAAGCGAAAAGCCCCAAATATTTTTATACACTTGGGGCTTTTCGTAAGTTAATCCTGGCAGTACCTATTCTTCCAACTCGTCTCCAAGTAAGTACCTTCGGCGTAGTGGGCTTAACTACCGTATTCGGAATGGGAACGGGTGTGGCCCCACTACTATGGCCACCAGGAAATTTTCTGTGACGATGTAAGAACTTGTCTTACCACCATAACATAATGTTTAAGTATATGTGCTCAATCGCCACACGGGCTAATCAAGAACACCTTCCCATTACGGTAGGATTCGTCAAAATTTTTCATATGTATATTTCAATAGATCTTTTTAAAATACTGCCTGCACCGTTGCCGACGCAGGCAGTATTTCTTTATAG
>CAZGPI010000029.1:0-6052 GCA_964527595.1 uncultured Pseudomonadota bacterium | reverse complement strand
TTAATGCTTCAAGTTTCTCCAAATTGGTTGTTTTATATCCATACCCCTCGGTTTCAGCCCTTGTCTTGAGCTCGGCCTTATCAACAACACGAACCCCATCTATTTTTCCAGCGCGTATTACTTCAGATAAATCACTTCCATACGCTAGCCCAATTGAAATCAAGATAAAAATAGCTATTAACAAGCGCTTCATAACAATCTCCCTTATTTCCCAACACGATAATCGATTTTAAATACATGCTTTTATGTATATCAAAAACAATCCTGCCGCAGCTATTATAAATAAATTAATCCTACCTTAGCGCTTGCAAATTGACGGCGAAGGCGTCATAATGAGACTCAATATGACGGAACTGGCGTCAATTTGTTAAAAAAAGGGCATAATATGGACTTTAATTACATAAATCGGGTTTTTAAAGAACCTGAGACAAGCTATTTTCTCTTTGGACCTCGAGGGACCGGAAAATCAACGATGGTCGAAACAAGATTTCCTGGGGCTCTTTTGATTGATTTGCGACAAGCTGATATGCGTTATCGCCTCTCCGTAAATCCGGATCATTTGGCAGAATTAGTAAGCGCTCATCCCGATGGCAAAACAATTATCATTGATGAAATTCAAAAAATACCTGACTTGCTATCAATTGTGCATATGCTTATCGAAAAAAAACGTAAATGGAAATTTATCCTCACCGGTTCAAGTGCACGAAAATTAAAGCGCCAAGGCGTCGACTTACTCGGTGGCCGAGCATTGAAAAAAATACTCCATCCATTCATGGCTTCTGAGCTTAAGGATCAATTTAATTTTAATGAAGCATTGATGTATGGACTCCTACCTCTTCGTTTTGCGCACAAAGACCCAATCCAAACATTACAAGCTTATATTAATCTTTATCTGGAAGAGGAAGTCAAAATGGAGGGACTAATTCGCCATTATGAATCTTTTACCCGCTTTTTACATGTCATTAGTTTTTCTCATGGCTCTACACTAAATGTCACTAATATTGCTCGCGAATGCCACGTTAAACGAACAACCGTTAATGATTGGATTTCTATCCTTGAAGATATGCTCATTTGTTATCAAATTCCCATGTTTACTCAACGAGCAAAACGCGAACTAAGCGCTCATCCTAAATTTTATCTTTTTGATGCTGGTGTTTATCGTGCTTTGCGACCAAAATCGATAAAAGACAGTGATTCAGAAATCAATGGCGCAGGGCTAGAAGGCCTCGTAGCCCAACATTTGGTAGCATGGCGAGATTATTCAGCAGAAAAACATGATCTTTATTTTTGGAGAACACGATCGGGCGTTGAGGTAGACTTTGTCGTTTTTGGCGCACTTGGTTTCTGGGCTATAGAAGTCAAAAATACAGAAAAAATAAGACCAGATGACCTACAATCACTTTTGGCATTTGGGCAAGATTACCCTGAAGCAAAATTGCTCCTTCTGTATCGTGGCAAAGAGCGGCTGCTAAAAAACAACGTTCTCTGTATGCCTTGCGAAGAATTTCTTAGAGGTGTTTCACCCGACCTTCCATTGGACCACGCTTGGTAATATCATTTAAAAAAAATGGCACCGGCGGCCCTATCGACGCCAATTTTGAAGAAAAGAAATAAGCACTAAATTAAAGAGCCCCAGTACCAAAACCGGGGCTCTCTTGTATTTGAAAAAAGCTGAAATCATTACCTATTTAATACCACTTATATTAAAAACCTCTGCTACATTTTGCCAACCCAACACCATTCCCGTGCTTCTTTTTTGTTCCTCATTTCCAGCATAAACAACAAATCCATTCGCTGGGTCAATTTCGGCGAGTTTGCACCAATATTTAAGATTATCAAAATAATCGGTTGAAATTGTCTTCCCCGCCTTAACCTCAACAGGCACAAGCGCCGCACCATGTTCAAGAACAAAATCAACTTCATGTTCGGTTTTATCTCGCCAAAAATAAATATGTGGAACTCGATCACGATTATAGTAATATTTTAAAATCTCAGATAACACGAAGGACTCCATAAGGCCGCCGCGAAGGTAATGCTTATAAACGCCCTCGGCCGATTCAATACCAAGCAATGCACATACAATTCCTGTATCATAAAAATAAAGTTTGGGGGATTTGATTAAGCGTTTACTAAAATTTTTGTAATGTGGTTGTACTAAAAAAATAAGATAACTTGCTTGAAGAAGCGTAAGCCATGAATTTGCCGTCACCTGGGTAATTCCACAATCATTTGCAAGCGAGGCAACATTAAGTAATTGCCCAACCCGACCAGCACAAAGTCCAATAAATGTCTGAAATAGCGATAAGTCTGATATATTTTTCAACATCCGTACATCACGCTCGAGATAAGTCCTTATATAATTATTGTACCAACTTGGATCAAACCCCTGAGCACAAATTCGAGGATAAAATCCACGGTGAATTGCAAGCTCTACAGACTCAGGTAAAAGAGATGCCTCTTTAAGTTCTTGAACCGACAGTGGTAGCAAATTAAATAATGCAACTCGTCCTGCAAGCGTTTGCGAAATTGCTTGATTCATCAAAAAGTTTTGTGAGCCGGTCAAAACAAAATAACCAGGCTTATTTTCACTGTCTGCAGCAAGCTGAATATATGACAAAATAAGCGGAACGTGCTGAAACTCGTCAAGAATTAGACCATGTTGATTAGCGTGCTCCTCCAAAAAACCTTTAGGATCTCGTTTAACATATTCCTGAATACCAACAACATCCTCAAACGATATGTATTTATGGTTCGGGAAAGCTTGCCGTGCAAGCGTTGTTTTTCCTGACTGCCGCGGACCCAAAATCGCTAAAACCGGATATTTTTCGGCCGCCTTCTGAATATATTTTTTCATCCCCCGTTCAACAATCATGCCAATACCCCTTTTCTTATTAATCAGTTACTATGAAATCCAGATCAAACTGCTGTTCAAAAAAAATCTTTCAGCTTGGCAATTAGACATATTGTATACTCGATTATCGATTTTGTCCATAATTAATTATAACGGTCGCTAGATCATCATTATCAATCATCCGAAAACCTGTCAACGGTCCGATCGACGCAGATTTTGAAGAAAAGAAATAAGTAATCTTGTCACCCTCAACATTTAAAGAGCCCCGGCATAAAACCGGAGCTCTTTTATATTGAAAAATGTCCAAAGAACCTATTTGGAATATCGAGCAATTAAATCATTTAATTGTTGCTGTGTTTCCCTGTCGCTAATATATGGCAAAACCTCACGAGCTTTATCTAATCCCTGCCCTTTTTCAAATAATGCTTCAAAGATGCTTAATGCCTCAATGCGCATAGAACGATCCGCAGCCTTAAAGCCCTCTTGCGCTGCCTCTATTGCCTCAAGAGATGCAGACTCATGCCCTTTTTCAACCAATGCTTTAAATAATAACATTGCTGCAACGCGCATATTTTTATCCGCAGCCTTAATGCCCGTTTGTGCTGCCGCTATTGCAAAATCAATACAATTAGCTCCACCAGAAATACCTCTCGCATAAACGCGCAGTAATCTTTCCGCTTTCACCGCCGCATCGGGATTTTTTTCTGTTAAATATTTTATTAACCGAAATTGCTTTTCATTTAATCCTTGATTACACCCCTCAACGATTCGATTAACCACATCCAAATCTTCTAATTTCTGTGCACACAAAGCCAACAAATAAGGCTTTTCAGGCTGCCCACATAACAAAGTGGTTTTATCTGCCGGCAATAGCATGCCCAAAAAAACCGACAATCCTTCAATCGCTGCTATCTTTATTTGGTTAAATAATGAAATCGATGACGCTGCCAACTGCTCACTGAAAAATTCACCATGACTGCGGATGGTTATTTTAAATGTAATAATATATTGCTTACGAGATTCCTGTAATTTATCAAGGTTAACAGTAAATTCCGCAAACCCTCCCGCTACCTCATATTTTTCAATATTATCGGGCATCGTTACCGTACCAAATGATGCAAATGCTTTTGGCAAATACTCTTTTACAAAATCAGCACGCGTATATTCTCCCGCAAAATCTTTACCCTCAAAGAGGCCTAACTTCAACAAATAATCTAACGCTATAACAAAATTTCTCATGCTTGGCATTATTTCATACACTGCCACCATAGAATCATCAATAATGGTGTACTTATTATCATGCAAGTAGGCTTTTATAGCTTCTGGACAATCTTCCGGAACTCTTACATATCCGCGCTTATCCCCAACTCGTCCATCACTCTCAGAATTGGTTGCTCGGTTATAGATAGCATAAGGAATGTTTTCTATCACGCTTGTCCAAGCATCATGAACCGCTTGATCAGTAATCTGTTTTGCATTAAACCATGTTGCATAAAATGTTTTTACGGAATCTGCTACATCTTTTTTTGTTAATTCTTTAAGCGCTTCAACTGAAAACGCTTGTTTTTCTTTATCATAAGCCAAATGATTAAACAAGTTGCGAAATACATTATCCATACAATCAGCAAAACCATATTCCTTACCATTAAATGCAAAAATTCCTAAACTATAAGGTGCATCCTCAGGACGGTCACCGGAAATCAAACAAACATATACCAGCTTTTCATATTTTTCAGCACCTTGAACATTCGGGTAACATAAATCCCCAAGAGAAAACCCACCAGCGACGGTTGTTAAGTATTCGCCTTGCTCTTTAAAAGAATCATTTTCCCACGTTTCTGAAATTACATAGGGATTCCAAGCTTGCTCTCGACCAACACCAAGCCTCTTCAATATTTCTGTCTTCTGTTCTTGTTTAATCCCAGCCTTATTAATAGCCCCAATGAATCCTTTTATTGCGTTATTAAGCTCATCATAATAAACCCTTAACAGAGCACGATCATAGCCACAATATGCCCATAACGCCGCTAATAAAACAACCCGAAATGCCCCACCATTTTCATTTCCAAATAATGCATCTTCCTTGGCACCAACCAATTCCTCATTTTTAGGAATATCCTTGGATAGCACCCCAGCCGAAAAATTCATCCCCTCCAGAAAAGGTTGTCCACCAATCGTTATCGTATGTACACTTGCCTTTAAATCACCCAGTTTTTCGTACACCCATAAACGCACCATTACCTGTGCCACTTTCGCTGCAAATTCTTTTTTGGTCATGTTTTTAACAATCAAATCACTTATCTTAAAATCTGCCACACTTGTTGTTCCTGGAACGCGGTAAAATAAGCCACGGGTAAGCTTAACAACCGGTGACTCAACCTTACTAAACCACGCTTTATAGTTAGATACATAATCGCCCATCGCCGCTTTAAATGCTTCTTCGTCCGCCGTTCCATCTGGTTTCTTATATTCGTCTGCCCGTGGTTTATGAGTAGGTTCACCGTCGGTCATATGCCCCAAGTCATAAATTCTTCGAATAACCCCTTTTTGCCATGCTATTGCCCCATGAATAACCGAGAGCTCCTTCATATTACCCGGCAAAATAGAATAGGTTCCCTTAAGATTATCTATATTTGCCTGGCCATTAAACATAAGGCCGATGCCCACAACCATTAACAATAAGCCATAACGAAATAACTTCTTCATAACCATCTCCCTTTTTTCCTAAAAACAATAATCGATCACAAAACATTACCCTTTTGTATACCAAATATAAATCGAAAAAATCAAACAAGGGCCCGTTTTTTCAATTTCGACATAATACAAACGCCATGATATACTTCAAGATTAATCGCCGGTTAAGAGGGTATCAGCCTTTAAAATTGAAGAGGATCTTGTGATATTAAAACAAGAATATAAAGACCAGCTCATTTCAATCATTCATAAACATTTACCCGAATGCAAAATTTATCTTTTTGGTTCACGCGCAACACAAAAACACCAACAAGGCTCCGATATTGACCTTGCAATCGATGCCAAAAAAGCGATCCCGTATGAAACAATTATTAAAATATTAATCGATATTGATGAAACAACCATCCCCATGAAAATTGACCTAGTTGACCTGAACTCAAAACTAAATGAATCGCTTAGAAACGATATTAATAGAGAAGGAATACTATGGACAAACTAAACCAGAAA
>CAZGPI010000028.1:0-6578 GCA_964527595.1 uncultured Pseudomonadota bacterium | reverse complement strand
CCAGCGACCATATCCTTGAGTTTTTTAATGACATCGGTTGGAGAAGACTTAGCAAGAGCTTTGATAGCTTTTTCGGTTGGCTTGGTTGGTTTTACTACAGGAGGGGTTGTGCCAGCACCAGGAACCGTTGGGATTAAGGTTGTTTGTACATATTGTTGTTGGGCTGGTGTGAGCATTCCACTTGAAGCTGCAGATTTAAGCAGATCTGCTATCAATTTTTGTACAGTAGGATCTTGAAGATTTGCCGTTGAGTAAATTTGTTGCAGCGCCGAAGCAACAATGTTTTGTGATGTAGGATCTACCGATTGCCCGGAAAATTGATTGATCAATTGTTGTATGCCTTTGATTTGGTCTTGGGTGGTTGATTGTGCGAGTACTTGTCTAACATTTGCTTGAATTGGCGATGCGGCTGCAACGGTGACACCGAGCCCTGCGAGCATGACATTTTTGACATATTGTTGTTGTTCATAATTAAGAAGCGGACTGGTGACTGAATCGGTTAATACTTTGACGAGCAAAGTCATTTGATCGTTATTATTAAGATCTTTTTTGTCGAAAATTATCTTTATGATGTTGAAATAGAGGTAATTGGTGACCGCATCAAATGTTCTACCGGTACCTGCGCGGACGACTTTTGAAAGATCATTTAATTGTACGGTATACGATGGTTTGCGAGGAACGTCTGATAGCATTTGCTCTAGGGTTATGATTTGTGAGTAAAGCGAAACGGTTGGGATATTCGCTTGGTTGATCAACACGCTGTCGCGTGCCGTGCTGAGTAATAGGTCTAATTTATCAATATTAACATCTTCAATATTTATTTGTGTTAGATCATATTCGGCTCCGCGGCCGGCAAATACTTTTTGCATAACAGCAAAGAACATTGCTTGTACGCGCGGTTCAACCGATCTGACATTAGCAAATTGGAAGACGATTTCATAAAGCGCATCAAGCTGATCACTGTAATTGGTAAGGTTAATTGCATTAAGCAGCGCAAGTTCAAGCTTGATCGTGTCCAGCATTACCGCTACTTGCATTTGTTGTTGTGGCGTAAGTAATGGTGATGATTGGGCATTGGTGAGTAACGTTACCAATTTATTTAATGTTTCAATTGTTTGACTAAGTCTGCCTGTAAACAATTGTTGAATAAGCGAGAAGAATAGATTTTGAATTGGGGCACCGAATGTTAATGCTTTTGCCTTATCAATGATTTGTGTTGTTGCATCAAGTTTAGTTGGATAGTCGGTCATTGCAATTGCTTGATTAATGAGGCCAAGAAGTACGGACGATTGTGACTCATTGTTTACCGTTGCCAAGAATCCCTTAACCGTTTCTTGTTGCGGAGCAGAAAGTAATGGGGAGGTTATAACCAATTGAAGAATTTGGATGAGGGCGTCAATAACAGGCGTTGTTTTTCCGGTTCGTTGGTTAAACGCCTGATTAACGGCAGAAAAGAAGAGTGTTTGTGTTGGTACGGTAAATGTTTTTCCTGTTCCATCGCCGGTAATTTTTGCCAGGGCCGAGAGGAATGGAGAATAGTCTTTTAGTTTAAGCGCATTGTTAATAGCCAGTGTAAAAATAAGTTCGTTGAGTTCATTGGCGATGGTGACAAGCCATTCGTTTTTAATGGTTGCATTATGTTCTGGTGTTAAGAGATTTTTGTTGAGCCAATCGTTTAGCGTGGTTTGCAATGTTGTAAGATCGATAATTGTTTTTTTGCGTGCGGTATATGCTTTTTGCAGCATGGCAAATATATTTGTTTCTTGTTCTTGGGTAAGCGGTGGAGTGACGTCCCCTGGCCCAGGAAGTGGTGCTGGGGGTTGCCAGCCTGCAAAACCAAGAAGCGCTATATCGTTATTAATGGTTGGGATCCAAATGGTGTTGATCGTTGTTGTGTGATCAGGATTCAAGAGTCCACTGGCTGCCCAACTAGTAAGCGTATTTTTTAGGTCAGTAAGCTTGGTAACCGATTTTTTGTCGCGCTCGTCATAAGCTTGCTGTAATTTGGTGAAAATATTTGTCTCTTGGTCTTGAGTAATTGGTGCCTTGAAATTGCCAGGGCCGGGGAATGGATCGGTTGGTTTCAAGTTACCAAGATTTAGCATAGCGATTTCATTAGCAATTGTTGGAATCCACGAGGTGCTTATTGTATTTATATGATCCGCCGTAAGGATATCTGTTTTTTTCGTCCATTTGGTTAAATAGTCTTTTAGGATGGTTAGTTTTTGGGCTGAGGTTTTATCGCGTGAATCATATTGTGTTCCAAGTGATGCAAATATTTTGGATTCAACGTCGGGACCAACCGGTCCAACAAAAATGTTTATATCCGGAGGAGTTCCATCTGTTCGTGGGGTAATAATATCAAGAAGTGTAATCTCACGATTTATTGTTGGAATCCATTCGCCTTTGATGGTTTGAATATGGGCTGGTGTAAAGACTTTGTCTTTTTTGCTCCATCCATCTAAAGCATCACGGATTTCAGTAAGGTTTTGTTTTGAATTTTTGTCGCGTGCATCATAAAGCGCCTTAATTGAGTCAAAAATCTTTTGTTCGATAATAGGATCAAGTTTTTCATTTGGTATTTCGCCAGGTTTAGGCAATGGTTTTGCTGGTTCGCCAGGTTTAGGAGTTTCTATAATGGCAAGAATTGTGAGCTCTTTGTTGATTTGAGGAATCCAGGTTCCATTAATTGTTTTGGTGTGAGCGCTTGTTAATAGGTTGCTATTTGCCCAATCGGTCAGCGTTGTTTTAAGCGTTGTCAGTTTATCGCTCGATGTTTTATCGCGCCCATCATAAGCTTTTTGCAGCGCGGCAAATATTTTTGTTTCTTGTTCATTGTTTAATGGTCCGGGGATGCCACCTGGCCCTGGGAAATCGCCACCACCTCCTGGATCAAAGGATATGACCGAAAGTAATTTGATTTCCTTATTGATTTGAGGGATCCAGGTGCCGACAATGATGGTTTTGTGCGAATCGTTAAGGATGTTGTTTTGGCCATAAGGTTCGAGTTTTGCTTTAAGGGCGGTGAGTGTTGGAACGGTTTGAGTTCGGCTATTATATTCGGTTTGCAGGCCATTAAAGATAGCAAGTTCTACTTCTACTGGAAGCGGAAGGTTATCAAATGGCGGTTGGAGCGGAAGTGTTACGGGCGGTATAACAGGAGGAACAGAATAAAGGCCTATTTCAAGATCGATGGTTGGAAGCCATACATTATTGATAGTGTTTTTATGATCAGTGATGAGTATGTCGCCTTGACCATAAGGTGTTAGTTTTGTTTTAAGAGCGGTGAGTGCTGAGACCGTTTTTGTTCGATTAGTGTATTCGGTTTGAAGACCGTTAAAGATAGCGAGTTCTAATTCTGGTGAAAGTGGAAGTTTATCAAATGGAGCTTTGAGTGGAATTGTTAATGGTGGAATAACAGGGGGAACCGAATAAATACCTATTTCAAGATCGATGGTAGGAAGCCATACATTATTGATAGTGTTTTTGTGGTCGTCGGTAAGTATGTTGTTTTGGCCATAAGGCATAAGTTTTGTTTTAAGTGCGGTGAGCGCAGCGACGGTTTTGGTGCGATTATTGTACTCGGTTTGTAGACCATTAAAGATAGCAAGTTCCAACTCAGGGGAAAGTGGAAGCTTATCAAATGGAGCTTTTAGTGGAAATGTCACTGGTGGAATAACAGGAGGAACTGAATAAAGCCCAATTTCAAGATTGATTGTAGGAAGCCATACATTATTGATGGTGTTTTTGTGATCAGGTGTAAGTATATTGCCCTGGCCGTAGGGAGTTAATTTTGTTTTAAGTGCGGTGAGGGCAAGTACTGTTTTTGTACGATTATTGTACTCGGTTTGAAGGCCGTTAAAAATTGCAAGTTCTAATTCTGGTGAAAGTGGAAGTTTATCAAATGGCGGTTGGAGCGGGATGGTTAATGGTGGGATAACTGGAGGAACCGAATAAAGGCCAATTTCAAAGTTGATGATAGGAAGCCATATATTGTTGATAGTGTTTTTATGATTTTGGATAAGGACGGTTCCTTGAGCGTTTGTGGTGAGAAGAGTTTTAAGATCGGTAAGCGCTTGAACGGTTTTGGTGCGCGCATTAAATTGTGTTTGCAGCGAGTTAAAGAGTGCCAATTCTTTTTCGGTTGCAAGGGTGGCTAACCAATTCCTAATGGTCACTTGATTTGGTGCATTAAAAAGTGTTGATGCTTGGGCCGTTGTTAATATGGTAATTAATTTATTGATGCAATCATTTGTTACTAAGTAATCTGCTGTTTGTTTTGTTCTGGCTTCATATATCTTTTTTAAAGTTACAAAGGTTATGTTTTGAGTGATTGTTAGAAAGCTTCCTGTTGTATTATTTTGAATGAGTGGGGTTATGGTTGTTAGTTGCTCGCTAAGATCTACAAGACTTTGAATTTTTGTAAACGCAATTTCAAGTTCTATATTCTTGATGAATGTGTCTATAGCATCACGCTTGGCTTGATCTTGGATGAGTGGCATCGGAGGTGTTTGTGTTTGCTTGAGGATACTCATTAAGTTCGTTGCTTTTGTGACATCAACGAGCGCCATTTTGTCTGCTGTTGCGCGGTTGACCGTTACCAGTTTTAAGTTATCAAAAAAGATATCTTGAATTACTGGTGCAATCGATGTTGCACTTTTTGCCATACGGATAATACGCTGAAGGTTATCCGTCTGTTTTTTCAAATCGGTTTCTGTGCGTAATCCAAATATGTATGATTCAAGCAGAAGCGTTGAGCTCATATCCCCAACGGTTTTAATTTGGGCGCTATTTAATAAAGTACTTTTGCTTGCTTGGTCCAACAGAAGGTTGAGACTGTCATTTGATAGTTCATTGGGATTGGTGGTTTTTTGTGTTTGATAGTCTGCTATTCGAGCATCGAATAAGGTTTTTAAGGCAGAAAAAAAGGCGTCGTATGTTGCTTGAGTATATGATGCCGTGGCATAATACGCCATATCGCTCAATTTTGTTATTTGATCAGCATAGGCAATGCTTGGATTTATTGCATTACTTATTTCTGCTTGAATACCAGCATCAGTTGTATAATCTTGAGCAGAAAGTTTTGATGAAAAGCATAAGAGCGGTAACACAATGAATAAGGCTGCTTTGATGATTTTATAAAACGATTTTGAGATACGTGTTTTTTCCACGATTCTCCTTCCTTAGGAATTTAAGTTAATAAGCGATTTCAATAGACTGCCATCAATATATAAAGGTTGGTTTTTGTGGTTCAACTAAAAAGTAAAAAGGGGGAAATGTGTCGAATTATACGCAGTTTTAATTACCCTTTTCATTTCAACACGATTTTTTCGTTGGCTCAGCATCACTCCCAGCCGTATTCCGTAAATCTAGACAGCCATTTTTTTAGCCGTATACTTTGGGCATTAAATTTTAATTACATCGTCCATAGATATATAAGGAGCTTCGGTGAACGTGTCTAAAAAAGTTATGTTTTTGTGTGTATTATTTGGAATCTCGGTATTTTCACTAACCCAAGTTTTCGGCGAAATTAATTCAGTTGATTTGATTGAGCAAGATGAATATATCGAGTCATTTATAAGATCATTACCCAAGTATTCTGCTGCGCAGGTTAGTTATAAAAATGGGCAATTAACGATTAACAACACTCCATGGGATTCATCGATGCATGATATTGGATTGTTTTTGGGCGCGTTTGGGTTATGTTGCTTCCCGTTTGGTTTGGGCGCCAAGCGTGGAGGAGTTTTGGCGATCGGCATTGCAGCAGCATTGATTGGTGGCACATTTATTTTATTGGGGAAAGATCCAGGAGATTGGATCCTCGCCTTTGATGACCAAGGATTGTTGTTTAATGGGAAGCGTTGCGCAACATGGAGCCAAATAGACGATATGGCTATAAACACGCTAACTATATGCAATGAATATGGCCAAACCTCATCAACAACAACCATGAAGGTCTTGGACCGCTTTAGAAATCCATTATTGATTCTATCGGACCATTGTCCGATAGGGGTAAGCCTGAATAACGTTATTGCCCTAATAAAGCACTATAGGAAAAAGGCGACCAATCAACCATTGATTGCAGCAGAAAATAGCGCAACCGTACAAAAACCATCATCACGAACGATCTATATTCCCCAAAAAGACTAACAAGGAATTTTCATGAATAAGCAAAAAGTTTTTCTATTTATTTGTATCATGTTCTGGTTTGGGGCAAGTGCTGTTGCTTTGGCGGAGGATATTGAGCCAGGAAATATTTCCATTGCAGCTACGTTAGATGCGGGTGACAAAGGAAAAATAGAGGCTGCATTCAGGGTATTTTATAAAGAAAACCCCTGGCTTTTTATTCAAAAGACTCTTGTCGAATGGCCGAATGATGCATTAATGAGCCGATCGGCGTTGTTTTTTGATGCATTATGTTTAGGCTTGGGGGTTGGAGGAAGTGCTTTTGTTTCTGGCGGTTTATCCAAAGGCAAGGATTCTTTTTTTGAATTGTTCATAGTTTTTTTGCTGGCCTCTTTTAGTGGTGTAATGATAAAAAATTATATTCACAAAAAAATTGCCACGTCTGCTGCGTG
>CAZGPI010000027.1:0-6854 GCA_964527595.1 uncultured Pseudomonadota bacterium | reverse complement strand
GAGCAATCTCAACATTATGAATAAAGAAACCAATTGGAATATTGCGCATTGGCATACTGCAGCCAATATTTGCTTCAGCCTTTTCGCTTGCCAATATTTCAGTCCCAACCTTTAATCCCTCTGGCTTTAATTGATAGCTTTTCGCACCATTTTTGAAATGGATCAAAGCGATTGGAAGATTTCTATTTGGATCATATTCAAATGCAACCACAACTCCAGGAACATCACGCACAGCCCGTCTAAAATCAACAAGACGATAAGTCTTTTTAGCGCCGCCACCCTTATGGCGGCAAGTAATACGACCATAGGCATTACGCCCGCCGGTCTTATGAAGCGGAGCTAACAACGACTTTTCTGGCTCTTTTTTAGACAACTCTTTATCTACAATGAATTGCTGTGTACGCAAAGAAGGATTTCGCGGTTTTCTTGTTACAATAGCCATATCAATTTCCCTCTTTCGATACTTCAGCAGGCTCTGCAGCGCCCATTGTTTCCAACATTCCAGGAATATCTATTTTGTATCCCTGTTTTAAGGTCACAATTGCCTTTTTATGGTCTGGTGCTGTAAATTCTCTACGAGCAAAGGTTTTCACTTTACCTGCAACATTCATAACACAAACATTAGCAACTTTAACATTCCAAATTTTTTCAATTGCATTTTTGATAGTGTTTTTATTTGAAAGCTTATGAACCTCGAAGGTTATCTTGCCTAGCTTCTTGTAGAGCTCAATGCTTTTGTTGGTTATTACAGGCTTTTTAATAATATCATAAACGTTCAGTTCCATTGCAAAATCATCTCTTTAAAAAGTTCAAGATCTTTTTTCAAAAAGACCCAACAATCACCATTACTCAAATCGTACGCATTTGGCTGGTCAAATGATAAAATGTTAACGTTCGGCAAATTTCTAAACGCCGCAAAATTTACCATATCACCAAAGGGAAGAAACATAATAACCTTACGATTATCAAGACCCATGCCCTTGATCATTTGATATGCAGCTTTCGTTTTAGGCGTTTGCACATCAACACCAAAATCTGAACAATGAATAGCGTTCTTTTCCAATAACGAAAATAATACATTATTGAAAACCAACGTACGCTGTTTATCATTAATCGACAACTTACGAACGCGTGGCTGCGGACCAAAAATAACACCACCTTTTCTCCAAAGTGGCGAACGCAAAGAGCTTACACGAGCTCTACCTGTTCCTTTTTGTCTCCAAGGCTTACGGTTTGCAAAAGAAACCTCACCTCGAGTTTTACAGGAAGCGGTTCCTTGTCTCCAATTTTGAAGCAACGCTCTTATTGCGCGCGCAAACGTTATTGGACTCATATCTTTTTTAGTAAGATCAAGATCAAGAGACATCTCGCCTTGCGCGTTACCTTGTGCATTATAAATCTGTACAATTGCCATACTTATATCCCCTGCTTCCTAACAATTACTAAAGAGTCCTTTTTACCAGGAAGCGCACCCTTGATAAACAAGCAACCAACATTTTTGTCGATTTTAACAACACGTAAACCATCTATGGTTACTTGTTCTGCACCCGTGTGGCCAGGAAATCTCTTACCCTTGATAATTTCACCCTGCGTACGCAAGCAACCGCTTGAACCGGGTTTGCGATGGAATGTTGAACCGTGGGTTTTTGGACCACCAGCAAAACCATAACGCTTTACTACGCCCTGAAAACCAAGGCCGGTAGATTGACCCGTTACGGCAACAATTTCACCTTCTTGCAATTCAATATCATCAATGGTAATTTTTTGCCCAACAACAAATGCATGTGCTTGGTCAACTGGCTTTACTTCTTTAATATGTAAAAAGTAATCACTTTTCTTTTTAAGCCATTCAGGAGAAAAAGATGCTCCTTGATAGCGTTTGCGTGGCAAACTAACTTGCAAAGCACAATAGCCATCTTTTTCTTCTGTCTTCACTTGTGTCACATACCATGTGCCCACATCAACAACGGTAACTGGAACAACGTTGCCTTTTGCGTCGAACAACTGCGACATTCCCAGTTTTTTACCTAGGACACCACTTAACATAGCAGCCTCATTTATCCTGTAACTTTATTTAATCTCAACATCATTTAATCTCAACGTCAACACCAGCCGATATATTCAGTCTCATTAATGCATCCATTGTCTGTTCTGACGGGGCAAGAATATCCAAAATACGCTTATGCGTGGTCAAATCAAACTGTTCCCGAGCCTTCTTATCAACGTGAGGAGATCTTAGGACAGTATAAATTCGCTTTTTATTTGGAAGAGGAATGGGGCCCAGAACCTGGGACCCTGTTCTCTTTACCGTCAAAACAATTTGCTTAATTGCATTATCCAAAAGCTGATGATCGTAGGATTTCAACGTTAACCGTATCTTGTGTTTTTTCATTTTCGCTACAATCTCGTCTTAATTACTCTATAATTTCAGTAACAACACCAGCACCAACTGTTCTACCGCCTTCACGAACAGCAAACTTCAGCTCTTTATCCATAGCTATTTTGCTGATCAATTCGACGACAACTTCAACGTTATCCCCTGGCATAACCATTTCACGACCAGCTGGAAGTGTAATGACACCAGTAACGTCAGTCGTTCTAAAGTAAAATTGTGGACGATAACCTGTAAAGAACGGGCTATGACGACCACCTTCTTCTTTAGAAAGAATAAAGATTTGTGTCTTGAATTTTTTGTGGGGGGTAATTGAACCAGGAGCCGCAATAATTTGGCCACGTTCAACATCTTCTTTCTTGATGCCACGAAGCAAAAGACCTACGTTATCGCCCGCAAAGCCTTCTTTCATTTCTTTGTTAAACATTTCAATGCCAGTTGCAGTTGTCTTAACGGTATCACGGAAACCAATTATTTCAACTTCAGCACCAATCTTAACAACACCACGCTCAATACGACCTGTAACAACGGTGCCTCGACCAGCGATTGAAAATACGTCTTCAACAGGCATCAAAAATGGCTTATCTGTATCACGCTTTGGTTCTGGAATAAAGGAATCAACGGCTTCCATCAATTTGAAAATTGATTCTTCGCCAAGTTCACCCTTATCACCGGCCAATGCTTTTAACGCAGACCCTCTGATAATAGGAGTTGTTTCGCCGGGAAATCCGTTCTTCGTAAGAAGTTCACGAACTTCTTCTTCCACCAATTCAACCATGCTCATATCATCAACCATGTCAACTTTATTCAAGTAAACGACGATTGCAGGAACACCAACTTGACGAGCAAGAAGAATGTGTTCACGAGTTTGTGGCATTGGTCCATCTGAAGCGGCTACAACCAAAATTGCACCATCCATTTGAGCCGCACCAGTGATCATATTTTTGATATAATCGGCGTGGCCTGGACAGTCAACGTGCGCATAGTGTCTATTTGCAGTTTCATACTCAACGTGCGTTGCTGCAATAGTAATACCGCGAGCTTTTTCTTCTGGAGACTTGTCGATTTGATCGTATGCTTTGAACTCTGCCCAACCCTTTGCTGCTAAAACTTTAGTAATAGCGGCAGTCAAAGTCGTCTTACCGTGATCAACGTGTCCAATAGTACCAACGTTAACGTGCGGTTTTTTTCTTTCGTATACAGCCTTTGCCATTTTAACTCCTCTAGGCGCTAACAAACCTATAAAACATTATTTTTTACTAACTACTTGTTCTTGAATGTTCTTGGGAACTTCTCTGTATGTCTCAAATTGCATTGAATAATTTGCGCGACCTCTGGTCAACGAACGCAACGTCGTCGAATAACCAAACATCTCAGCAAGAGGAACCTCGGCATCAATTACTTGAACACCTTTCTTCATCTCCATGCCCAAAATTCTTCCTCGGCGAGAGTTCAAGTCGCCCATTACATCGCCCATGTTTTCCTCGGGACTTAGCACTTCAACCTTCATAATCGGTTCTAGAATAACCGCTGAAGCTTTAGCACAGCCTTCCTTGAAAGCCATCGACGCTGCAATAGTAAATGCCATTTCAGACGAGTCAACATCGTGGTACGATCCATCAAAAACAGTCGCCTTGATGTCAACCACAGGATATCCGGCCAGAATACCAGAACCAAGAGCTTCCTTGATACCCTTTTCAATACCGCCGATAAATTCCTTAGGAATAGAACCACCAACGACTTTATTTTCGAATTCGAACCCTTTACCACGCTCAAGAGGTTCGACCTTCAACCATACGTGACCATATTGACCGCGACCACCAGATTGACGAATGTATTTACCTTCAGCTTCGACTTGTCGCTGAATGGTTTCTTTATACGCAACCTGAGCCTTGCCAACAGTAGACTCAACTTTATATTCACGCAACAAACGATCAACAATAATTTCAAGGTGAAGCTCACCCATTCCTTTGATAATCGTTTGATTTGTTTCATTATCATAAGTAAATCTGAATGATGGATCTTCTTGCATAAGCTTTCTTAATGCATTAACCATCTTTTCATAATCACCCTTGCCTTTAGGCTCAATTGCCATACTGATAACTGGATCAGGACAGTTAATTGACTCTAAGATAATAGGATAATTTTCATCTGCAAGCGTATCGCCCGTCATAACATCTTTAAGACCAACAACGGCGCAAACATCTCCAGCTTCAATTGTCTTAATTTCTTCGCGTTTATTCGCATGCATACGCAACAAACGACTTACTCGTTCTTTGCGGTTTTTCGTTACGTTATAAACATAGGAACCAGCGTCCAACTTTCCGGAATAAAGACGAACGAAGGTTACAGACCCAACAAATGGATCGACTGCTATTTTAAATGCCAAAGCACAAAACTTGCCTGCAGGATCTGTTATTCGCGCTTCTTTTTCATTCGTCGAAGGATTAATTCCCATGATAGGAGGAACGTCGAGTGGGGACGGTAAATAATCAATAATAGCATCCAACATTAATTGAACGCCCTTATTCTTAAATGCTGATCCACAAAAAACAGGCGTAACGCCCTGAATGAGAACACCGGCACGCAAAGCCTTCTTGATCTCTTCAACCGTTATTGGCTTGCCATCAAGATATTTTTCGGCCAAGACATCATCAAAGTCACCGGCTCGCTCAACAATCTTTATATAAAGTGCGTCAAGCTGCTCTTGATATTCAGCGGGAACTTCTTCATAGGTAATAACTGAACCCTGTGATTTTTCTTCAAATACGACCATTTTGCGTGAAAGCACGTCAATGATAGACTTAAAGTCTTCAGATTCGCCGACTGGGATTTGCATCGCCAGAGGGTTGCCATGAAGCTTTTCTTCAATTTCTTTAATAACAAGGAAATAGTCGGCACCCACGCGGTCAAGCTTGTTGACAAAGGCAATGCGAGGAACGTTGTAACGATCAGCTTGTCGCCAAACCGTTTCAGACTGAGGCTCAACACCACCAACGCCACAAAAAACTACAACAGCCCCATCGAGAACGCGCAATGAGCGCTCAACTTCAATGGTAAAATCAACGTGGCCGGGAGTATCAATAATATTGATTTGATAGCCCTTCCAGTGACACGTTGTAGCAGCGGCCGTAATCGTTATACCACGTTCACGCTCTTGCTCCATCCAGTCCATGGTTGCTTCACCCTCATGGACTTCACCAATTTTGTGCGATTCTCCGGTATAAAAAAGAACGCGCTCAGTGGTTGTTGTTTTTCCGGCGTCGATATGCGCAACAATACCGGCATTTCGACATTTATGTAACTTCTCTTTACTCATTCGTTACCCCTTACCAGGCATAATGCGAGAAGGCTCGGTTTGCTTCTGCCATCTTATGCACATCATTTTTTTTCTTCATTGCATTTCCGTGACCTTCAGCAGCTTCTAATAGCTCACTGGCCAAACGGCGACCCATTGTCTTATCTGAGCGACTTGCGGCGGCGTCAATGAGCCAACGCAATGCTAAAGATACTTGGCGCTCTGGTCTGACTTCGGTAGGAATTTGGTAAACACCACCACCAACGCGGCGTGCTCTAACTTCAACATATGGCTTTATTAATGCAAAAGCCTTTTCAAACAAGGCATAAGCCTTCTTATCATCGCCACTGTTTTTGCTTTTTAATATATCAAAAGCTTCATAAACGATACGACGAGCACAGTCTTTTTTTCCGCGCTCCATAATAACGTTAATAAACTTTTGAACAAGAAACGAATTAAATCGGGCATCTACACCAATATCGCGTGTAAAACTCGCAACTTTACGTCTAGGCATTGTCTATATCCTTCTTATTTCGCTTTTTTAGCGCGTTTGGCACCATACAAAGAGCGACTTTGCTTTCTTGCATCAACACCAGCAGAGTCTAATGTACCACGAACAATGTGATAACGTACGCCGGGAAGATCTTTTACTCTTCCACCGCGAATCAAAACAACTGAGTGCTCTTGCAAGTTGTGTCCTTCGCCTGGGATGTACGCCGTTACTTCTTTACCTGTTGTTAACTTAACACGAGCAACTTTTCGCAATGCTGAGTTTGGTTTTTTAGGCGTCATAGTCGAAACACGCACGCATGTTCCACGACGTTGAGGACAAGAAACCAGCGCTGGAGACTTGGTCTTGTTTTTTGACTTTGCACGCCCAGCACGTACCAATTGATTTATCGTTGGCATATTTGAAATTCCTACAAAATTGATAACCATTAAACCGATAACTTATCTACTTCTTTTTTTGCTTTTATCTTCTGATCGACCGATACAGGGAAAATGCACCATTCAATCATCGCTAACCGCGTCCTACTAATCACTTAGACTTGGTGTCATTTAAATTAAGACCATTTAATGCTTAATTCCTTTAAAACCGAAGGCCACGCTCAGTGACTCGTGACAGCCTAATTGTATATTTTTTTTCATTTTTTTCAAGTAAAA
>CAZGPI010000026.1:1694-7414 GCA_964527595.1 uncultured Pseudomonadota bacterium | reverse complement strand
CGTGTTTTTGGGGCCGGGACGGTTTTGGATTCTGCTCGGTTACGCTATCAACTAGGCACACATTTTAAGGTGAGTCCAAAGGATGTCGTTGCTCACATTCTTGGTGAGCACGGGGATTCGGAATTTGTTTGGTGGAGTGGAGCAATGGTGGCCGGGGTACCATTGGCAATGTTTGCCGGATATGACCAGTCGGTATTGGCTCAAATGTATCAAAAAACCAAGAGCGCAGCTGCCGACATTATTGCCCGTAAGGGGGCAACATATTATGCCATTGCGCTCGTTATTACTAAAATTATTCGGGCGATATTGCTTGATCAAGCTCGTGTTTTTTCAGTTTCATCGCTGATTGATGGACAATATGGTCTTAGCGATGTGTGTTTAAGTTTACCAACTATTATTCGTGATGGAGGTGTTTGTGAGCATCTCAATATTACGCTTAATAAAGAGGAGCAGGTATCACTTGCTGAGTCTGCATATAAGATTAAGGAGGGGACGGCTCGAGCCATGAAGCTGCTGTGAGGTGGCCGTATTTAAAAGTATGATTTTTTTATGGAAAAGCAAAAATCTTTACAAAGAGACAACTGGATACTACACTCGAAACTTAGAGTTTCGTCTTTTTAAAAAGGAAGGAGTAGCTTTAAACACATTTGTTATGCAACGTAAACATAACAATAAACGAAAGGGAAAGTGAGGAGGATAGGAATGAAGAGAATGAATATTTCGATACTTTTTTTTAGTTTTTTTCTTCTGGGAACGGCTGTCTCAAGCCTTTATTCAAACATTAATTTTGGAAGCCGGGAATCGGCAATCAAAGTTTCTTCTGGCGCAAAGCTTAATGTAGGCTCACCAGGATTAACTATTGATGGAGTTCTTGATCTTTCGTCTGCGTGGAATACCGCTTTGACTTTGGGTGATGCGTCAAGCATATACTTGCCAGGTTTTACGGCTCTCGGTGCTTCTGGTCATTGGACGTTTCCAGGCACGTCTCATATTAATGGAAATGGCGAGACGCTCGATTTATCGGCTGGCGGACAAATAACTATCGGCGCTGGCCAAAAATTGTATTTAGACGATATGGTTATTCAAGGGTTAGGGACTGGTAAGGGGCGTATCAATTTTGGTAGCGCAACTTCTGAATTACATTTGTCTAATGTTACCCTGGTAATTGATACCAGCGTTGCAATTGCTAGTGGTAAAGTGTTTATTGATAGTCAATCAACAATTGTTCTCAAGGGCAATACGTTAACATTCAATGCGAGCGGCAAATTGATTGTTGAAGGTACCGTTTTATGGCTTGAGCAACTTGATCAAGTTACTCAAGGGACGCTACGGTTTGATGGAAATTTGGACATTTATGATGCCAATGGGTTTAACCAAATCAATACCACCGCTGCAATATCGGCCGGTTTTTTGTTTTTAAATAATAATGCGTTGATCAAGAAAACCGCTGCTCAATCAAATCTCGACGCTGAAGAGCAGGCATTAATAAGTGGAAACTTGAGCACGAGTGTGAATTTATCCCGTAATTTAACCATTGAGCAAGGTCGGGGCATTAACGTTAATGGTAATATAACGATTAATGGTAATGGAGCGACCATTGCCTTTAGCGAAGGTGAGCAGATTATTATAGCCGATGGCAAGACGCTTACGTTAAGCAATGTCGTACTTAATAAACTGCGTAATAGTACGATTAGATTCGGTCAAAACGCGCACTTGCGTTTTGGTGACAATGTAACGCTTGAATTGTTTGAAGATGTAACGTTTACCTCAAATACGGTTGGGCCAACGATTACACCATTGGTGGAAGTTTTGAATTCGCTTGAAGGTGCTAATACGGTGAAGGTTCGTGGGCTGTCCGGCAAGCGTACACTAGAGTTTGTCACCCCAACTACACCGAGATATATTGTACAACGACCAATACAAATGCAAGACAATATCTTAAGTTTTGAAAGCATTATCTGTAAAGGTCTTGATGCAAGTGTGTTAACCCCTGGTGTTGATGCTGCTGCCATCGTAGAATTTCCTGAAGTTGATTTGCTTGGCGATTCAATGTTGGTTATGAGTGGCAAGAAGAAAATTGAAGACAGCCTAACCGAAAATAGTTCTGTAAATGCCGTAAAACCTAAGACATCAATTGATATTTTTGTTGAAGGTGAGAATAATACGCTTAAGCTTTCACGTGATGGCATCAATTACGGAGGCCTTATTACTTATGGTAGTAAGCCAATTAATGAATTGCACGTGACGTTTGATGCACAAGAGTTATCCGACGGGCGAACAACGTTACCAAACAGAAAAGGTTCTGCTATTAATGATAAATATCCTTATTTAACTTTGTCTGGTACAGGTATTGGCCTCTACTGCCCAATTATTGAGGGCAGTGATCCTGTTATTGCGATAGGTATCGCTCGTTTGAGATTTGACAATGATAATGCGGCCATTGAGATTTTGGACCCAAATTCGTTCCAAATCGATACTGGTTCGGAATTGCTTTTCACGAATCTACAATTGGTTGGAAATGCGTTAAACCAAAATTCGGTCAACGTTATTATTGGTGGTACGGGTTCTAATCTTAGCGGTGCTATTGACACTACCGGTGTTCGCTTGTTCCGTAAAGGAGCTCGTAACACAATTAAAGATCGCAAAAAAAAACATATTCTTGAGCTTGAAAAACTCCAGGCAATTGAAACAAAGGGCGAACAAGAATTACTTGATTTGGTTTCGGCCGGACTGACAAAAGATTTGAAGATTGATGATTTGCCAGTGACCAGAACGCTCAGTCTTTCGGCTACATTTGATCGTCCTACGATCGTAAATGTTTATGAAGATCTCAAAAAAACATTTAATGGTAATCTCGCTTATGATGGTTCGACGTTAACCAACTTTACTACGTTTAGTGGCACGGGTGCTTTGGCCGGTGACTATAAACCATTTAACTTGGTTCTTGAAAAAAACAATAAGGTATTTTTGGCCGATGCCAATATGAAGCTCAATCGGCTGCCGAATCGGGTTGATTCACAACTGATTAACGTTCGTGGCACAGGCAACGAGATTTATGTAAATCGTACATTTACCTTCAAGAGCAACTTGTTTATGGATGAGGGTGCTGAATTGACCTTTGTTTTTGTGGACGATGGCAAAGCAATTCCAACGATTGTTTTTGATACCAATTGTTTGCTCGAGCTAGAAAAGAACGCAACTTTACGCTTCAAGGGGCAAGGCAGGGTGATTTTGTCTAACGGTGTGCTTGTTTATTTCAGAGGCGACGTCGACACGTCAATAAACCGGGTAGGTTTTGCTACGAATAAGCCTAGATTCATTTTGACCGATGGAGCAACGCTTGATTTTGTAAGCAAAGCAACCGCAAATTTTGCCGGTTTCGGTACGATTGAAATTAATAATGGCGGTATGATTGCTCCTTCATCTGTTTGCAATTTCAATATCGGTGCGCCTCAAACATATATCAAACCACAAGATTCGACAAAAGAACCAACATATACAGCAATTGCATCGCCAAGCTACTCTAAGCTTGATGATTTTGACATAATTGTTAAAAATAACGGTGAAATTCGTCTTGATTTACCAGCAGCTCTGGCAACCACATTGGGGGCAGATTGGGCACTCAAAGCTCGCATAGGCATTCAATATGCAACCACGAGTATTTTATTTGGGCAAGGAGGCATGTTGACCGTTGGTAACAATGCATTACTTGATATTAATGCTGATACGAGAGCCGCATTTGTCGACGCTAGTCGTCTTAAGCCTGGCCGTATACGATCAATTTCTTTTGGCTATAACGGCATATTATTTATTAAACCAACCGGCAAACTTGCTCTTGGTGCAAGTGCATTATCGCCAATTACCGACACTACCGGACTTCTTTGGAATGGCCAACAATTGTTAAAGGGTCAAGAGATGCCATTCTCATGGTTTGCATCACAAGCACAAATGGGCGGCGCTGGATCTGTTCATTGTCCGGCTAAAGCGGCAAAAAACGATGTATTAGGCACATTTGCGCCAACCAAAGCCGCTCTATTTATCGATGATACACATTTGGTGGCAAAAGAACTCATAACATTAATGAAAAGCTAACTCCAAAACTAAAGGATGGTAACGATGAAGAAAGTAGTTGTAACGTTATGTTTATTAGCCGTTCTTGGTGGCGGAGGGTTATCCGCAGCCAGTCGGTCAGCAAGGTCGGCCGATGAGGAGACCGAGTCGCGGTCACGCAGTCGATCAAGATCAAAAAAAGAATTGACGCGTTCTGACAAAAAAATGATGAAAAAAGAAGAAAAACAACGTGCAAAAGAAGAGAAAAAACGTAAAGCAGCATTAGAAAAAGCACGTAAACAACAAAAAAAAGAAGTCAAACCCAAAAAGGCTCGTTCAGCAAAAGAGCGTTTAGCTGAAAAAGCAAAAGCCCAAAAGCTTGAACGCGAAGAAAAAAAGGCGCGAGAAAATCAAGCAAAAGAAGAACGCAAGGCAACCGAAAAAGAACAAGCAAAACGAGTACAAGAAGAGAAAAAACAAAAAGCGGCATTAGAAAAAGCGCGCAAACAAGAAGAAAAAGACCTCAAAGCAAAAGCTCAAAAGCAAAAACACGAGCAACTAAAGGCTCGTGAAAATCAAGCAAAAGAAGAGCGTAAGCGCCGCGATATGCTTAAACAAGAAAACAATAAACAAGAACGCGCGCAACGATTAATCGACTTTGAAAATAAGAAAAAACACAAAAAAGACGAGCATCATAACAAAGCCGAAAAACTCGCCGAAATTGATCGTCAACTTACGATTAAAGATCAAAAACGTGGTAAAGAACAAGCCGAGCGTCTTACCTTTGCTCGTCAACATCGCGTCGAAAAAATGAATACGTGGAAAGAGCTCCACGCTCTTGAAACAAGTCGCGATATCGATGGCGGCCGTTATGCCGACCTTTATAAGGCACCAGCGTGGCCAGTTGCTTGCGGGTTCTTTGAAAGCAAAGATCTCTTGAACGTAAGCGTTAATTACAAATACGCAACCGATGGTTATGCTGACGATCGTAGTAGTACCGATATTACCGGCATCGCATTTGGCTACCAACCGATTACCCTTCAAGATATTTCGTTGGCCAGCAAATTGGTTAATAATGGTACTTTAACCTATGTTGGTAATGCTAAGCTGCAAGCGGCTAATAAGGGATCCGGCCCTACTTATGCTGCGGCAATTGCAACGAGTGGCGACATTGCAGCTACTGCTGCTGCTCTCGCTGATTATGCGTCTAGTGATGCAGCTACTGCTGCCGCAAACACATACTTCAAATCATTAGCCGAAACGCCAATCAATTTCAACGGCAAAACCGAAGAATATGGCGCATCGATTGATTTTGCTCGTTATGTAATGGGCAAGAACGTACAACTTGGCGTCCAAGTTCCGGTCCTTTATCGCCAGAACAAACTTGAATGTGATTTTGAGTACATCAAAGATTTTCTTGCCGCCAAAGGTATTAGTGAACTTGGTGGAAATGCTTCAGGTTTGGGTGATATCGTATTATTTGCCAATGTGCAAACTGGCGCTCGAACGTTTGAAAAGCTTCTTGGTGGTCTAAAGGTCAGCTTGGCAACGGGCGATAAAGCTTCAACTTCAAAACTTTGGGCTCCTGAATTGGGCATCGGGCATACGCAATTTTCGGTCTATACCGGTATGCTTATGGATTATAGCAGATTGCTTAATCCGCACGTTTA
>CAZGPI010000026.1:0-1594 GCA_964527595.1 uncultured Pseudomonadota bacterium | reverse complement strand
ATGTGGTTAAAGGGTTTGCTGAACTTGCCGGCGGGTTTCATACAGCAACCGATTCTTCAATTACGTTCTCTAATGTTATGGCTCCAATAGCCAAAGATATTTATCTACGTAGCGGCACCCATCTTAACTTTGAGGGCGATTTGACGCTTAGCACCTCAAGCATCGAAGCTGGCGGTTCATTTATGATCAACGCCGGTGGCAATACGCTCTTTTTGGAAAAAGATACCACGTTGCCGGGGCAACCAATTACATTGACTACCGATTTGATTATTGATGGTCAAGGTCATGTGGTGACGTTTAAGAGCGCGACGATTTTTAATTTAAATGGTCATTCTTTGCGCCTTAAAAACATGATCATTAGTGGGTTGACCGGCACCCAGTTTACTGGGTTATTTTCGTTAGCGCTGCAAAATTGCATTATCGATATACCATCAGGGACGACGGTTGTTTCTACTGATAGTAACGCTGATTTGTATATTTACGATGATGTGGTGATTCGAGGCGGCGGGACATTCAAGTTTGGTAATGGAGCTAATTCTGCTTTGATTATCAATGCATTTTCGACATTGTACATTGACCAGGATACTACGCTTGATTATGCGAGTACTGTGGCCGGGGTGAATATGGATATTGGTGCCGTAAATGCTCCAACTATTCATATTAATGGTGGGTCATTAAAAGTTGATTCAAGCGTTGCAACGTCTGGCTTGATATTAACGCTTGGTCGATTATTTCTTGAGGGCAAGTGCACATTGAATAACATGACAAATACAGACGTGAGCAAGAGTATTCAGTTCGGTAATGGCGGAAGTCCAAACGATCTGACCGTTAAAATTTTACCTGGAGCGCGAGTCCAGGTTGACGGGTATGTTTGGCATAATCCGAGTGCAACATAAGCGTTTTGTAAAATGGTGGTTGCTTGTATTAGGCAACCATCATTAATTTATAAAGATTAAGTAAAGGGTTTGTAAGTTTGGTTTCTATAAAGAAAGAGAAGAGAGTGTGGGAAAGATGAGAAAATATATAAAAAATTTACTCCTGCTTATCGTTATAATGATGAGCAGTTTGGTGGGTGGGTATGCCGCCAATTTAGATTTCTCCAGCCCGAGTTCGGCAATTGTTTTAAATTCTACCGCCAAATTTAAGGCTGGTAGACCGGCAAAAGTGATTGGGCACAGCGAACTTTCAATTGTCAAAAATAGCAGCAAAGCAATGAATACTTGGACCGGTGGTTTTGTTAATGGACAAGAGCTGACCGGAACAACTGTTGCAACAACGTTGTTGCAGACGACAAGTAACGCGGTCAATGTAGGCACCCCTGGTCCCACCGGACCAACAGGTCCCACCGGTCCAACAGGTGCTACAGGTGCCACAGGTGCCACAGGTGAAGTTTCCCCTGAGACGCTTCAATTGTTAAGTTCAACAAGTGATTCGGTACATTTCTATGCTCCGATCATTAGAAACAATAGCTACATATTGCGCGGCACAAGCCAAGCGATGAACTATTACGCTCCAACAATCAGAAACAATAGTTACTGGTTAAGAGTGAATAGCAACGCATTGGTCTACTTGAATGACCAAAACACAATTGCTC
>CAZGPI010000025.1:0-7662 GCA_964527595.1 uncultured Pseudomonadota bacterium | reverse complement strand
AGGTTTGGATGAGATAACCGCTGAAAGCATCTAAGTGGGAAACTCACCTCAAGATTAGATATCCCGTGTATGGGTGACCATACACATTAAGATCCCTTGAAGACTACAAGGTAGATAGGCTGGGTGTGTAAGCATCGCAAGGTGTTGAGCTAACCAGTACTAATAGATCGAAAGTTTTATCTGCGCTGAGACTTTGTCATTGCCGTCTTAAAGATTCGAAAAGAAGTGCTTAACTATAAAGAAATACTGCCTGCGTCGGCAACGGTGCAGGCAGTATTTTAAAAAGATTTATTGAAATATACATATGAAAAATTTTGGCGATCCTCTTTAGGGAGGGTGCAGGATTAATACCCTGCAAGTCACAAAAAATTTCCTGGTGGCCATAGTAGTGGGGTCACACCCGTTCCCATTCCGAATACGGTAGTTAAGCCCACTACGCCGAAGGTACTTACTTGGAGACGAGTTGGAAGAATAGGTACTGCCAGGATTAACTTAAAAGAAACCCCGAATGTGCAAAACATTCGGGGTTTCTTGCGTTCATAAAATACGAGGCTTTTTTGAAAATTGAACACGTGGCAATTTTGGCTAGTGATCTTGAGCGGTTAAGGTCATTTTATGAGGCCTATTTTGGTGCCATATCAAACGAAAAATATTGTAATCCTAAGACTGGTTTTGAATCATATTTTCTTCGTTTTTCCTGCGGCGGAGCGTGACTTGAGTTAATGTATAAGCCTGAGCTTGAAGGCGTTTGTAGCATTGATAGCGTTGGCTTGGCCCATATTGCTTTTTCGGTTGGATCAAAAAAAGTCGTTGACCAATTAACCACTAATCTTCAAGCTAATGGTTTTAGTGTGGTTAGTGGACCACGTACAACGGGTGATGGTTATTATGAAAGTTGTGTTTTAGATCCTGATGGAAATAGGGTTGAAATTACCGAGTAGTTTGTTTTGTTTTTAACGTATTAATTGAATGTCTTTTTTAAGACAATAGGAAGAGGGTTCTATGGCTAATTACATTTTTCGTAAAATTATAACAAGGTTGTTGCTTGGTCTTGTCTTGCTTGTTAATGTTGCGGTTGGTGAGAGTCGCGATGTTGTCTTTGTAGCCGGAACATATCTAAAGGCGCCCTACAAAATAACCCTTTTCAATGTTAGGTCAAAAATTGCATCATACCTTTTGCCTCCACTAAATCACTCGGAAAGCGGTCTCTTTTGGCTGAACACTATTGGTGCAAGAAAATTTGACTATGTATTGTTACCCTTATATCACCCCGCCGTTAGTTCTGTGTTATATGTTCGTGGCGTAAAAGAGGTGATGTGTTCGGTGGAGTCCTATGATCAGCGCATTAAGGATCGTTTTAAATGGCATAATCTTGAGGAAAAAAGAACCATATATAAGCCAGCGATTTTGTTAAAAAACGGCTCAAAAGTCAGCAGGCGGACAGGCGAAGATTACGTTCAAAATTTTGGACATGTTCCTGTTGCTGTTTACGATGGCAAGGAGTGTGCTGCGCTTGATTTTTGTACGAGTTTGTTTGATTTATTTACCCAAGAAGTAGATAAATATTTATTTACCTTTGGCATAGGCGAAATGATTGACCACGAAGAGAAAAAGAAAGAGATAGAATATCAGAAGCAAATATCTCTTTTGGGGGCGATTGAGATTGATTCTTTAGGCTATTTTTCTTTTGGTTTTTTTCAATATACATTTAACAAGCAAGGCGATTGTTACCATCGTGCGTTTAAGCCATGGAACTATGAATGTCTTATGCGATTGAGCAATGCAGAGACTCAGGCTGTAATTCACCAGTCGCTATGTGCATGGTTAAGCGATTTAGAACAAAATGGGCCATTTGGTGGTGATACAGTTGATGCGGTTATCGATGCAATTTTTAAGCGGCATTCTTTTTATAATCGGTGCCTTGCCGATCTTAAGCGAGTTCTTGATTATTAATAATATTTTTAGGAGAATTATATGAATCCACTTGAATATTTCAAAGCGAGATTAGAGGCTACCGTAAGCCCAAAAGATGTCCAAAAGATTTTGTTGTCAGCCCCTGAAAGCATCTGCATTATTGATGTAAGAAATGGGACGCCATCTCTTTTGGAAAATAGGATCAAAGGAGCCATTGAGCTTCCTCAGTCCCAAATTGAGGCTAGGCTTGCTGAGTTGCCTAAGGATAAGCTTTTGATCCCCTATTGTTGGGATACATGGTGCAGCTTGGCTGTTAAGTCTGCTGTTGTGTTGTTAGAAAATGGCTTCACCGTCAAGGAATTGTATGGTGGCATGAAGGCATGGACAACCTTAAGACTTCCTGTTGAGCCGGTTCATGGTTTTGTCCCTAAACCTACAAAAACTACGAGCAGTTTTCATAAGCGCGGACGATAGACTTATTAAAAAACGGTATCGATAGAAACAATTATTTGAATTTTTTTGGTAAATAGTAGTAGGGTGTCTCTTAAGGTCATAATTGGTAGCGTTTGGCGTACAATTAAATTAGAAAGAGAGAAATACTTATGTTTACTAGAAAAGCTCAATATCAAATCGAAGATCTTGTGTTAAACCGATGGTCACCTCGGGCAATGTCGGGCGAATCGATTAATCATGAAGAATTTATGCGGTTAATTGAAGCTGCTCGTTGGGCGCCATCATCTTATAATGGCCAGCCATGGCGATTTATTTACGCTCATCGGGATACGCCGGCATGGAAAAAGATATTTGATCTCATGATCCCGTTTAATCAAGGTTGGGCCAAGAACGCGGCCATCTTGGTTGTTGTGGTTTCAACAGCAAATTTTGAATTTAACAATAAATCTTCGCGAACTCATTCTTTTGATGCTGGAGCTGCTTGGGAAAATCTTGCATTGCAGGGATGGGCAATGGGTTTAGTGGTTCATGGGATGGAGGGGTTTGATTATGATAAGGCTCATAAAGATCTCAATATTCCTAGCGATTGCGTGGTTGAGATGATGTTTGCTATTGGCAAGCCTGGGCGTAAAGAAGATTTATCAAAGGAGCTTCAAGAGCGCGAGGAACCGTCCGATCGCAAGCCAGCTCAAGAGTTGATTTTCGAGGGGGAATGGCGAAAACGCTGATCTATTCTTGATGTTTAATTAGAAGTAAGGGGAAGCGCGCCATGAATATCTCCAAAAGCATTCTCAAAAAAATAACACCATATCTTTGGGAAGTTCCTCAAAATGTACGGCAGGACATGCGTGTGCCTGCGCGCATTTACGCGACCGAGAGAATGCTTGACGTTGTGTTTAATGATAAGACGTTAACGCAACTTATCAACGTTGCGACGCTTCCTGGTATTGTTGGCACAGCATTAGCGATGCCTGATGCTCATGAAGGTTATGGTTTTCCTATTGGTGGAGTTGCCGCTACGTCTTGGCCGAATGGTGCTATTTCTCCTGGGGGAATTGGATATGACATTAATTGTGGCGTGCGCTTGCTTCGATCTCATGTTAAATTGGCTGATGTACAAGACAAGCTCGAAAAATTGTCCCAACGTATTTATCAAACCGTCCCATCAGGCCTTGGCGCGGGCGGTGCAATAAAATTGTCCGCCATTGAATTAGATGCTATCTTGCGACAAGGTGTTGGCTGGATGGTAAAGCAGGGCTATGCATCAGATTCTGATATGCGATGCATTGAATCAAATGGGGTTTTGAATATCGCCAATCCTGACAAAGTTTCTGAGCAAGCAAAAAAACGTGGTTATGATCAATTGGGCACGCTTGGCTCAGGAAACCATTTTATAGAAATTGATGTCGTTGAAGACGTGTATGATGAAGAGGTGGCAAATGCTTTTGGCCTGTGGAAGGATCAGGTTGTTATCCTTATCCATACCGGGTCGCGAGGGCTTGGGCACCAGGTTGCGACCGATTATATCCGCATCATGATGAACGCCATGGAACGCTATGGTATTACGTTGCCGGATCGAGAGCTTGCGTGTGTTCCTTTTTCAAGTCCAGAGGGCTCCGATTACTTTGCGGCTATGGCGGCGGCAGCCAACTATGCCTGGGCAAATCGGCAAATGATTACGCACCTCGTTCGGCAGGCATGGGATAAGGAATTCGGTGGCGAAAGCCCATTGTCGCTGGTTTATGATGTTGCTCATAATATTGCAAAAATCGAAAAGCATATCATCGCTGGAAAAAAACAAAAAGTTATTGTGCACCGTAAAGGGGCTACGCGTGCATTTGGCGAAGGGAATCTTGAGCTTCCTGAAGAATATCGGCACGTTGGTCAACCGGTTTTAATTCCAGGAAGTATGGGTACAGCATCATATGTTCTTGTGGGTACCGAATCTGGTATGCAGCAATCATTTAGTTCCTGTTGCCATGGTGCAGGTAGGCGAATGTCTCGTATTGCGGCCAAGCGTGAGATTCATGGGAGGCAACTAAAAGAAAATTTACAAAATGCCGGTATAATTGTTCAAGCTGGTTCATATTCTGATCTTGCCGAAGAAGCGCCATCGGCTTACAAAGATGTTGATGATGTCGTGAATGTGGTTGACTGCGCGGGCATCGCTCGCAAAGTGGTTAAGCTGAGGCCAAGGGCAGTAATCAAGGGGTAAGGCCTAATGTTACCTCTTTGTCCAAAAATAAACCTTTTTATCATTGGCTAAACCATAAATATTTTTACCATCGGTGACGACTGAAATGAATTTTTTGGTGTCGAGCGCTATCCATTTTTTTCCGGTCCAGAGCAAGATGAGTTGAATTTTTTCTTGAATACCACAAAGAATGTTTTGGTCAAAAGCGATTTGGGTGAATTTTTCTTTACCATGTTGAGTCCATTGGGTGCCGGTCCATTCAAAGACATAATTTTGAGGTTCGAGCCCGATACCAATTATTTTTGTTCCATTGGTAAAAATTTGCTTGAATTGAAGCTTTTTCTTGAGTTGTGGTTTTTCCAGTGGCTGCCATTGCTTATTGGCCCAGATAAAAACGATATTATTAAGCGCTTTGTTTTCAAATGAGCTTTGTATTCCACAGAGAATTTGTCCAGAAGCATCAATATTCCAAAATTTCAGGTTGCCGACCGATTGCCAAGTAGTGTCGGAATTTTGCCAGCTATAGATAAACGGAAATGGGGCTTTCCCGCGTCCAATAATCCGGTCTTTACTGAAAGCTAGTTGATCAAAGGCAATGTTGATTTGTTGGCCAATTTTGTTCACTGAACGACCGTCCAGCATATAGGCTTTGCTGTCGCTTTGTTTTATGCCAATAATATTTCGACCGTCGGTTGCGAGAGAAAAGAATTCCTCGTCGCTGAGTTTTTTCCAGAGCGGTTTTTCCCATTTATGGGGAAGGTTCTTTTTTTCTTCAATGCCAACAAGCATGCCGTTTCGTGCGGTAATTGATGTGAACTGCTTATTAAAATCGGTTAATTCCCATCGAGCTGAGATTGTTGTTTCGGTGAGTAATAAAAATAGACAAACGGCGCTTAAAAATAAAGAACAATTCATAAGACCCCCTTTTTCACAGCAAATTTTGTTATTATTTCTAATATAAATCATACATTAGCGCTTGTTGCAAAATCAATAAACCGCCCATTTTGGTTAATTTTTAACGAGGATTTTTTGGATATAAAATAATGGCCATATCTTTAAAATAGGGTATAGTGAAAAGCACTAATCTGGAGCAGATTCTTAGAGCTTTTTAGAGAAAGGGCGATGGGTTATGGAAGTGAAACATTTTGCCTCAAAATTATTCGTTTTTTACGTCATCATTCTTTTGCCATTAATGGGCAGTTTGCATGCGGCTTCAAATTCTGAGCCTCTTGTTGAAGTGCGCAAGATTAACAGTCATATTCGGATTGATCCCTCTTTTAGATCAAGAACAAGTACCGCGACTCGATGTTATTTGCGTAAAACGGTGGCAATGCACCTTGACTTGGTGCAGCGAGAAATCGAACAACTTGGCCTTTCTCTTAAAATTATGGATGCATATCGTCCACTATCGGAACAAAAAAGACTGTGGAAAGAGCATCCCGATAATCGTTATGTCGCTAATCCAAAGCATGGTTCGCGCCATAATCGTGGGGCTGCTGTTGACGTACGTCTTGTGCGATTATCCGATGGAAAAGACCTGGAGATGCCAACAACAAAGTTTTCTCGTGCGTGCCATCGAAATTATGAGGGTATGCAATCAGAGGAGATGAAAAAGAATTGCAAATTACTTGAATTGATTATGGGAAAACATGGTTTTATCCCTTTGCCAACCGAATGGTGGCATTTTGACTATAAAGATTGGGCATCTTACAGCGTTTTGGATATTGCTATTAAGGATTTAGCTTCTCGCGAGGTGATGATAGCTCCTGATTCTCAAGAGGGAGCGATTGTATCTAAAGTGGTTGCCAAAAAAAAGACACCCCAAAAGAAAATTAAAAAGAAAAAAGTGCCAAAAAAACTCAAAAAAAAGCAGCGAAAAGCAAAGGTTTCTACCCCACAATTAACATAATTAGAGTCAGAGACTTTTTTCATTGATGATTCTGTTTCTTTGATATAAACTCCCTACAGATTTTTGTCTTTATCCTTTATGTACCGGGAGTTTTTCATGAAATTTGTTTCCATATTGTTTTGTTGTTGTGCGCTATTTTTTGCGCAAAAATGTTTTGCTATGGATGTTGCCATGGAGGTGGCTGACCATTGTTGCGTTTCAGGCCAAGAAGATTTTGATTTGCCAGCAAGCATAACGATAACTTCCGAAGAATTATTGGCCTATCTCAGAGATAGTGGCTCGATTTTGGTTTCTTTTTTGAAAAAGCCAACCGAGGTTGCAGCTCTTACATCAAGTTCTCCGTGGGTCGTAAAAACAATTCTGGGTCATGTTCAGCCTGGAAATATTTTAGAAATTGGTGCTGGCGCCGGAGCTATTAGCGGTCCGTTGGTTAAGCGTTTGTTTTTGGCCGAAGATACCGCCTGTCGCTTCGATGCGGTAGAGCTTCAGCAAGATTTATTTGGAATATTGGCGGAAAAAGTTGCTGAAGTATATGGAGATAAGCATAGATTCTTTTTTCTTAACAAAGAAAAAGACAAAATGTCGATAGGCTCAAAGATTTTTTTGTACAAGGCGAATTTTGTTGGTTGGGAACCTGAGCTATTAGATACAAAAAACGCGGATGGATTTTATGATACCATTATTTCAACCGTTCCTATGACGCGATTGCCAATTGAAGTTATGGAACAAATCTTAGTAAAGGTTAACAAATTACTAAAACCTGGTGGGGTATTTATTTACGTTTCATTATTTGGTGCGCGCTCGTTAGGAACTTGGTTGAATTTTGTTAAAAGTCTGTGTTGTGATACCGGTGACGCCCGAGAATATGAGCAAAAATTAGATTTTATTGATAATTGGGTAGCCGATAATTTTGAAAAAAATGAAGTGGTTGTCTGGTCAAATATTACACCGATGCGTGTTTATTGGGCGGTAAAAAAAGGCGCTGCCGCTCCTGAGGCGCAAGCTGCTATGCGTGGCGATGATCAGCAAGAAACAGAAGGTTTTTCGTATAGACACTCGTGCGCTTCGCGAACGAAACTTGTTGACGTTAGTCAAAACGTATAATAAAGTACAAAAAGTAATCTGAAATATTTATTCGGGGATGTAGCTCAGTTGGTAGAGCGCTTGCTTCGCATGCAAGAGGTCAGCGGTT
>CAZGPI010000024.1:0-8205 GCA_964527595.1 uncultured Pseudomonadota bacterium | reverse complement strand
CCAAAGGGGAACGATGAAAAAGCTTGCCGATATTAATCAAAATTTTGCAGATTGGTACCAAGACGTTATTTTTGAAGCTGAATTGGTTGATACAAGTCCAACCAAGGGTTGCTACGTCCTTCGTCCCTATGGTTTTGCTATTTGGGAAAATATTCACACTATTCTTGATAAGAAAATCAAGGCAACCGGAACTCAAAATGCCTATTTCCCCTTATTAATTCCAGAATCATTTATTACCAAAGAAAAAGAACATGTTGAGGGTTTTTCGCCTGAACTTGCCGTGGTAACTCACGCTGGTGGGCAGAAGCTTGAAGAACCATATGTTATTCGTCCAACCTCCGAAACAATTATTTATCACATGTTTTCGCGTTGGATAAAGTCATGGCGCGATTTGCCTTTGAAGGTAAATCAATGGGCAAACGTTGTTCGTTGGGAAATGCGGCATCGTGCTTTTTTACGCAGCGTAGAATTTTTGTGGCAAGAAGGGCATACGGCCCACGCAACCCATGAAGAAGCTGTTCAAATGGCAACAACCGCTTTGGCCATTTACAAAGAATTACTCGAAAATTATTACGGGATTCCCGTGGTTGCAGGTATAAAAACCGAGAGTGAAAAATTTGCAGGCGCTGAGCGAACATACACATTAGAGGGTTTAATGCCCGATGGCCGTGGGTTGCAAATGTGTACCGCGCACGTTTTATCCCATTCATTTCCAGAATCATTTGATGTTAAATTTCAAGATAAAGAAGGCACAATGCAGGTTCCTTTTTGTTCTAGTTGGGGGCTTACAACGCGTACCATTGGTGCATTAGTGATGACGCATGGCGATCAGAATGGTCTGATTATGCCGCCTAAATTGGCGCCAATCCAAGTGGTGATTATTCCTATTTATAAAACCGATGTCGAAAAAATGGCTATTTTTGAACAAGCGGAAGCTCTCAAAAAAGAGCTTGTTGCAAGCGGGCATTCGGTTGTTTTTGATAATGATGAACACAATTCTCCAGGATCAAAGTTTTTTGCTTGGGAACTTAAGGGTGTTCCTGTTCGTATAGAAATTGGACCAAAGGATCTTGAAAAACAACAAGTTGTTCTGGTTAATCGCGCAGAACCTGACAAAGCAAAGAAGAAGCTTTTTGTTCCGTTAGCCCAAGTTGGCTCTGAGCTTGAGAAATTATTGACCGTAATTCACGAGACATTATATGCCAGAGCGGCCGCCCGGATGAAAGAACAATGGTACCAAGCTGACAAGCTGCAAGACTTTGGAAGTCAGCTCGATGCCAAAAATGGTTTTTATCAAGTAGGGTGGTGCGGTAGTGCTGAATGTGAAGCATCGCTCAAAAATTACAAAGGCAGTATTCGTTGCTTGATCGAAGAAAATCGCCATTCATCTTGTTTTAATTGCAATGCACCAAGTAAAACTGATGTACTTGTCGCTAAGGCGTATTAAAACATTGAATGTAGGGTTCTTAATACTTGATGAAAGTGTTAAGTAAGGGGGATGGATGAGTAACGCGATAGATTATCAGGCCCAGTTTGAAGCTTATCTATTGGTGGAGCGACGGGTTTCAGAAAACACTTTTGGTGCCTATTCAGGTGACGTGCGCCAATTATGCCAATATCTGACAACCCGGCGCGTTGCAATAGATAAATGCGCCAAAGAACATTTACGTGCTTTTTTAAAAATTTTAAAAGGGCAGGGTGTTTCGGCCAAAAGTTTATCGCGTAAAATTTCATCCATAAAATTGTTTTACACCTTCTTGAAGGAACGGTACAAACTTGCAAATGTTGCCGGTGCGTTGATATTTCCAACGGTCGAAAAACGATTACCAAATTATCTAACAGAAGAGGAAGTCCGCGCGCTTTTGGTGGCAGCTGGCAAAGATGCCTCAAACCGCGGCATTCGCAATAAGGTGATGCTGTATTTGCTTTATGCTTCGGGGGTTCGGGTTTCTGAACTTGTATCATTAACGGTTGATCAACTACATTTTGATAGTGGTTTTGTTCATGTGGTTGGTAAAGGAAAAAAAGAACGTGTTGTTCCGCTTCCAAAAAATCTATTAGATTTATTGCGTTTTTTTCTTGATCATGTATATCCAAAGTTATTACCCAAACAGGTTAATGCAAAGGCAAATTACCTTTTCTTTTCTGTGTATAAAAACACACTAAAACCGATATCGCGTCAATTTTTTTGGCAAACCCTCAAGAAAATATTATTAATGGCGGGAATTACGCGAAACATTTCGCCTCATAGTTTACGGCATTCACTGGCAACTCATTTGCTCAAAAATGGGGCAGATATCCGCTCATTACAAATGTTGTTGGGGCATGAAAATTTGGCCACCGTCCAAATTTATACCCATCTTGGCAATACTCAATTACGAGCCGAATACGATAAGAAGCACCCAAGGGCATAAATGGGTTTTTCAATCGACAGCGTTTATTGTTATGCTATTTTTTCACGCATAATGGCTTTAATAGCATCGGCACTATCGATAACGGCCATTCGCATATATTCACAAAGCGATTCAAATTCTTCTTCTGAATAATTGAACTCGAATGTTCCCATCTCTACGATATTGTGAAAATAAAAAATGGTTGGGGTGTTCGGTTCGGTTGATTCAAATACAAGTAAATGGTCATTTACCACTCTTGGGTTTTGTAGCGAAGGAAATGGTAAGCCATGTTGATTAGCATATGCGGCAGCTTTATGCAACTCAGGAAATCTTCTTGAGCGGGTGCCGGCATCTCCTGATGCATCGCAAACAAAAATAAATGGAATATTTCGAGTCAGAAGTGGCGGTAATGGTAAGTTGAAATCAATACCGGCATCCTGCAATGTTAGAACGTCAGGATCACTTGCCGTAAAATTTGGAATTTGAGCGGGGCAGAAGCGGCTACTTTTTAATGTATTAACTATTTCATTCAAGAATGTTCCGCGCTCATAGTCACCATGTCGTTGGAATGAGCCCTTGTCTTGGCTGAAAATTCCCAAAAGGCTTGTTTGTAAAAGCTTGATGATATCCCCTGCGTTGCAAGCATAGGCGCTACCACAGAGCCCAAGCATGTATCCTAGATTTAGTAGTGGCGTTACGAGGCCCTCCCGAGATAATTCATCCGGATAGTAACCAAGCGATCTTGTTGGTAGGCAGTCATCAGTAAGTGTTTGTTTTGCTTTATATGGATTGAACTCAAACCATTCGTATATGTTTTTGGAACAAAGACCAGAGCCGAGCGGGGAGTTGATTTGATGGATTGCGGTAAAGATGGGAAAAGGATCTTTTCCCAACGGTTCTGGAATGTCATCTTTTTGCGCTGGAAGAATATCACTAAAGTGTATTTCTTGCGCTATTGAATCAAGATCACCCAGTAAGCGATCGGCAATTAAACTTCCATAGATATCAACCAATTGCACATTACGCATCTTTTTGTAATGCGCTTCAAGTTGTTCTGCCATCGTATCTAATGATGAAAAGATATTTTCAAAAAAATCGACATCAACAACACGGCTCTTAAGAATATTCTTATATTCTCTATAACTTTCGCAACTTCTTGCCATTTTTCTTACCATATAGGGGCCAAGCAACCACGTTGAGCCAGAAAGGGCTGATACATATGTTGCGGTCTTGAGCAATCCGATTTCTTCTGCCCCCATCATAAATCCCAGTGATGAAATCATGGCTCTATATCCACCACCGCTAAAGCAAAAAGCTATTGGCGGCGTTTGCGTTGATTCATTGAAATCAGTTTCAAGAAAGTTTTCAAGGCTGGGCCTGACGATGAGTTCTTTGCGTGCATAACAATAGTTGATTTCTTCTATGCCCGAATAACGTAATCCGGCTGAGCAAAAAAACATTGGTGCTAATATTGCGATGCATACAAAAATCAAAAGCAAATGGTTTATTATTTTCACGATTCCTCCCAAAAAAAACGATTAATGAGACACCCCATAAAAAAATATACATGAATAGATCGGGGCAAGACAAGTTTCTGCTCCGAGCGGCCGATTAATCCTTTTCGATCCCAACTACTTATTGTATACTTGGCTGGGTGGTGGGAAAACTGGTCGGCGGTATTCAAAGTTAAACATTCAAGCGAGGGTGAATTTTCATGGATGGAAAATTCGTTGTAAATCAAAAAGAGTTGTTATCATTGTTGGCGTCAATGCAACCAATTTGCAGTAAGCGTACGGCATTAGGCGTAACCGAGTCTATTTTATTCCAAGTCGCTCCGCGTGAATTAACCCTCAAAGCGACTGACCTAGAAATAAGCTTGCAATCAAATATGGTCATTGAGAGTGACTTGATGGAAAATGTTAGCTTTTTAATTTCGGGTAAACGCATTTTTGAATTAGTTAAAGAACTTGATGGCGATATTGAGTTTGTTCTTGGTGCTTCACAATTGCGCTTAAAATCCGCTGGTGTTGACCTTATTCTCAATATTAAAGACGCGGCAGAATTTCCTCCATTTCCTGAACGCATTGAAAATATGCTTGATATGCAAGCCTCATTTTTGTTGAACATGCTCAATAAGGTTGCCTTCTTGATTCCGCAAAACAATGCCAATATGGCGCTTAATGGCATGTTGTTGGAATTTGGGCCAACATGCATGGGCATGGTTGCTACCGATGGACATTGTTTGGCTCGCGTAACATCAGATAAATATACATTGCCTGAAGATCGCAAATGGCTTGTCCCTAAACGCGCTGTTCTTGAATTGAAAAAGTTATTAGAAGGCGGTATTGACGCAAACGCATTTCTTGGTGTATGCGGAAACCAATTGGTTTTTTCAGGCAAAAATTTCAACTTTTTTACCAAATTAATTTCAGACCCATTTCCTCAATATCAACCAGTGTTGAATAAAGAAGGATTTTTGCCTGCGCGTATGACCAAAGATCCTTTTCTTAAGACACTTAAGCGAACCGGTTGCTTATTGGCTGGGCAGTTTGTATCGACCCATTTCTTGTTTTCTTCCGGCGCCGTCAAAGTAAGCATGCATAATAAAGAGGTTGGTAAACTTGAAGAATCATTAGTATTGAGTGAATTTATCGGCGACAATATCGAAAGCCGCTTTTATTCACCTTATTTGTTGAATGGCCTTCAAGCGTTTCCTGAAGATAACGTTAACTTCTTTATCAAGAATGCGGCCAAGCCGATTATTTTTGAAGGGCAGGGGACCGATTATCAGATGACTTATTTGGTCATGCCTATTTCTATGACGCAGGCTGAAGGGTAATTAATAATGCAGGCCGTTCCCTCCTGGACCTCCCTAGGAATAAGAAAAACTTTGTCGAAGACAAACAAGGAGGACGTCGTCCTCCTTGTAACCTCCTTTTTTTGTCATTCTGCCGCTTTTGTCATCCCGGCCACCGAGCCGGGATCCATCTTAAAATGTATTGAATAGGCAGATGGATCCTCGATCACGTCGAGGATGACAAAAAAGACCCGATTGTTTATATAATAAAAAAGAGTAAAACCTAGGTCCTTTAGTGCTGATAAAAAAATTAACCTTACAAAACTTCAGATGCTTCGAAACCCTCGAAATCCCATTCGAGGGTCGATGCGTCGTTGTCCAAGGCAAAAATGGAGTAGGGAAGAGTAGTGTGCTGGAAGCCCTCCACTATTCTTGTTATTTACGCTCATTTCGTACCCATGTTCATAAAGATTTAATTAAATTAGGGACCGATCATTTTTTTATTAAAGTAGAATCTGAACAGCAATCCTTAGGAATAACCGACTCTATTAGCGTTGGATTTTCTGTTAAAGATGGGAAAATAGTAAAACAAAATGATAAACCGGTTCAATCATATAAAGAACTAATAGCCCATTATCGCATGATTACCTTAGTGGCCGATGATTTGATTTTGGTTCACGGCGCGCCAGAGAGTCGACGAGACTTTCTCAATTACGCTCTCTTTTTATTCAATCCAGCTCTTTTAGTAACCTTCAAAAAGTACCGTCAAATACTGGATAATCGTAATAGTATTCTACAGGGTCTGCGCAATCGATCGCTAAAGCTAAGCCTTGATGAACTTGAAATCTGGTCTAAAAAACTCTGGGACGAATCGCAAATTATTCGGCAAGCGCGTATCGAATATCTTCATAACCTTGAGGTCCAAGTCAACCAGCTTTTACAAACTCATTTCACATCTACCGATGCCAATTTATCCATTGGTTTTGAATATCTTGATAAGGCGAAACCGGTTACACAAACCTTTGAAGAATTTTGGCCAAAATTTTCCGCTACTCATCTTGAAACAGAACAGCAATATGGCCGTAGTCTTTTTGGGATCCATTTAGACGATTTTGCCATTGTTTTTCAAAGCAAAAAAGCCCGCGTGTTTGCATCGCGCGGCCAACAAAAATTGATAGTATTTTTGATTAAGGTTGCTCAACTTCTTGAGCTTGGGTTAGTCGGGGAATCGGGGGTTTTGCTGCTTGATGACTTTTTGACCGACTTTGATGATCAACGTATTCAAGAATGTTTTGCCACTCTTTCATTTCTCCCATTTCAGATTATTCTTTCATGCCCCACCAATCCCGCTATTTTGAATTTGGGCAAAGAGCTTGGCAGGGCATCAGTTTTATCGTTATAAAGTAAAAGAGCCTTCGGTGAAATATCCGAAGGCTCTTTTATAATTTATGGAATTAACGTGGGTTGGGTAGAATTTTTTTATTAATACCCAATGGGCAAGGATTGTTTCCAGGCCATCATCGAACATAAAGACCAATTATGCTGCGTTGCGATTATCTATCATTACCGAGGTTGCATCTAGATAAGTCGAGATCTTCAAGGTTTGGGCAAAACTTGGAAATTGTGCTTATTAATAAGTCTACATTGCCTAATCCTATGCAGCCAGACAAACAAAGTGTTTTGAGCTTTGGGTGGTGTAGTGCAAGCAAGGCAATTCTTAAGCCAATTTCTTCAGCGTGGATTTTGTAGCAGTTTGACATATTAAGGCTTATAAGTTCTGGCAACCCTCTTTCTAGACTCTTAAGTGCTGTGTTGGTGACATTGCTACAATTTGACAGATTAAGGATTTTGATTTTTGGGCAATGTGTAATTATATGTATAACACCCTTGGTAGTTATTTTCGCGCATCCCTCCAAATTAAGATATACAAGATCAGGGAGGTGCTTGATAAGACGTCTAAGCTCTTTGTCTGTTATATCCTTATTATCAACAGAAAGATGTATTTTTGCTTGTGGTGTGATACTTTCGCTCTTATTAGGCATTTCATCGGCCGATGGATCAAATTCCATTCCAAAGAGAGGGGTCCCACCTTTTGCAGCAAACCCGAAAGCAAGAGAAAGGGTGAGTAGTAAACGTAAAGACTTTTTCATAATAAACTCCATGATTATTGATTAAGTGTTTTTAATTATAAACTTCGGTGTTCGTAATAATTCTACATCCAGGTGGACGTTTTTCTAAAATTGTGTGTATTTCTTCTTCCCCTATATCCGAAACCCATACTAGTTGAATGACTTCAAGGTTTGGGCAGCGTTTGAAAATAGCTAAAATGCCGGCTAGGTTGACATGTGTAATACTAAGATTAATTGCTCTAAGATTGGGCGAGATTATTTCAAAGAGCTGGGCCAAATGACGACCGGAAATACAAAGACAACCCTCTAGGTTAAGTCTTTCAAGGTCTTGGTTGTCTTTGATAATATATAACAGGCCGTGACCTGTTATATATTGATCTGGGGTTAAGCTTGTGATAGCGGGTTTTGCTTTTATTGCAAAATCGGTACAATCACCAATTGCGCCACATAGTGGTGTTGGTGCGGCAAAGGCAACATTAACCGGCGTTTTCTCTTCCTCTGTTGATCCGCTCTCAGGTACTTCTATTAATGGATGCATACCCATAATAAACTTATTGTCTAATTGTTATAATTGTAAAGATTTTACAATTATTGTCAAAGAGGGTGGCGAGAGACTTTATTCTGTTTGAAATAAAGCAAGATAGTCCATGACTAATCAAAGCGTCACTATCTTTGATTAGTGTAATTTGAACATTTTAATTGAAATTTACGTAAAAATAGCCAAACAGAAACAAATGGGAAAAAGTAGGCCATTTAATGCATTTTAAATAAACCACTTGATTTTCTGGGTGGATTAAGTATATTCATTGTCCATGTTTTGATTAAATAAGACTTCATTACTACTCTCCTTTCTCCTTTTTCCGCCATGTAATTTCCTTACATGGCG
>CAZGPI010000023.1:0-10696 GCA_964527595.1 uncultured Pseudomonadota bacterium | reverse complement strand
ACAAGAAAACGTAAGAGTACTGCAATTTTGAAGCGCAGAAAGTAATAAATAAAGGATAGAAGATATGGCACGTTCGATAAGTAAAGGTCCTTACGTAGAAGCTTCATTAGTTGAAAAAATTAAGAAAGTAAAAGCATCGGGTAAGCGCGATGTAATAAAAACGTATAAACGCGCAAGTATGGTTGTTCCAGAAATGGTTGGCCTAACTATTGCAGTTCATGATGGAAGAAAATTCGTATCTGTTTTCTTAACGGAAAACATGGTAGGACATGCTCTTGGAGAGTTTGCTCCTACACGTACTTTCAGAGTGCATAGTGGTCAGCGAAAAGCGGAAAAATCTTCTTCTTCAGCTCCTGCTGCAAAGACGGCAAAATCTGCACCAGCAGCAAAATCTGGAAAAGCTGCGAAATAGGTTACAAGTTAATTGTTTTTTGATACAATAGGGTTGAATATGCTATCCAAAGCAGTAAGCAGATTTATACGTATCTCGCCATATAAATTGCGTCCGTTCGCGGATGTAATTCGTGGCAATACGGTTGACAAGGCGTATGCCTGGTTGAAAACATGCTCATTAAAGCGTGTGACGCCTATCGTCAAGGCGCTTTATTCAGCATACTCAAATGCGCGGAATTTGCATCCAGAGATAGATTCCATGGAAAAACTTTACATTAAAGAGATTAAGGTTGACCAGGGTCCTATTATTAAGTATTTCAAGCCTGGTGCGATGGGTCGAGCGAATATGCAACGCAAGCGCTTGAGTCATGTTGAGATTGTTTTAGATAAAAAAATGTAATGTGTGAGATTGATAGCTAGAGGTGCTCCGTGGGACAGAAAGTACATCCATTAGGTTTTAGATTAGGTATCTACGAGGATTGGAGTGCACACTGGTTTGCCAAAAAGTCTTATGGCAAAGAAGTGTTAGAGGACTTTGCAATTAGAAGATATCTTAAAGGCAAACTCAATGATTCTGATGTTGCAAAGGTTGTTATTGAGAAAGCAGTTGATAACGTTCGGATTATTATTTATGCATCGCGTCCTGGTTCGATTATCGGAAAAAAGGGACAAGGCATTGAGCAAATTAAGCAAGAACTTCATCAACAACTGAAAAAGAATATAGAAATTTCGGTTCAAGAAGTTAAAGCGCCAGAGATTAATGCTAATTTAGTTGCCAAAAGCATTGCAGAGCAACTTGAGAAACGTGTTAGTTATAAGCGCTTAATTAAAAAAGCTGGATTTACGGCATTAAAGGGTGGTGCAAAGGGGATTAAGATTTGCATCGCTGGTCGTATAGGTGGCGCTGAAATTGCTCGTGTCGAATGGTTAAGACTTGGCTCTATTCCCTTGCATACATTGCGATGCAATGTAGATTATGCACTTGCGGAAGCAAACACAACCTATGGCGTTATTGGCGTCAAAGTTTGGATTTGCAAGGGCGAATACTAAACAACGAGAATAAAGGAATAGTGCTATGTTAATGCCAAAGAAAACAAAATTTAGAAAAATGCAAAAAGGCCGAATGGGTGGACGCTCAAAGGGTGCACGTACGATTGCATTTGGAGATTTTGGGTTGGTTGCCGTTGAGCCTTCATGGGTGTCGGCACGTCAAATAGAATCTGTCCGTGTTACGGTATCCAAGCGATTGAAGAAGGTTGGCTCATTATTTTTGAGATTGTTTCCCGATAAACCTGTTTCAAAAAAACCAGCCGAAACCCGAATGGGTAAGGGCAAGGGAAGTACTGAGTTGTGGGTTGCCGTGGTAAAGCGAGACAGAGTCATATTGGAACTTGGTGGAGGCCTCACAAGAGAAGAAGCAAGGGAAATATTAAAAGCTGCGGCTTACAAGCTTCCAATGAAGACTCGATTTGTGTCTAAGGAAGAGCTTTTGGCAACAGAAGGTCAATCTAATTGACGAAATATGGGTGAAAACATGATGGAAAAAAAAGATCTTAAAAAATTAGATACAGCGGCGTTGAAGCAGGAAGTTGAGTCATTAAGGAAAGAGCTTTTTAACTTAAAGTTGAGCAAAATTACTGGGCAAGTAAAAGATGTTTCTCAGTTCGGTAAATTAAAAGTTCAAGTTGCAAGGGCTCTGACTTTTTTGAAGCAGCAAGATAATCAAGACACGGTAATAATTAAACGCAAAAAAGCTAAAAAAGCCTTGAGGTAAACAATGGCAGAAGCGGCAAAAGTGGTTTCACAGAAGAAGGATGCTCGTTTAGTATCGGGCGAAGTTGTTTCTGACAAAATGGACAAGACCATTGTAGTCAAAGTTTCACGAGCATTAAGGCATCCTTTGTATGGTAAGATTGTGCGACGACACAAGAAGTATCACGTTCACGATGAGAACAATGCAGCTAAAATTGGCGACTGGGTTGAAATTAAGGAATCGCGACCTATGTCAAAAACGAAGCATATGGCCTTGGTTCGTGTTCTTGAAAAACATTAAAGAGGGTAATACGCAATGGTAGCAGAACGAGCGATGCTTGAAGTAGCGGATAATTCTGGGGCTAAAAAACTTCAGGTTATTCGAATAACAGGCAGTACTAAAAAGCGATATGCCTTTTTGGGCGATATCGTTAAAGTTACTGTAAAAAAAGCTATCCCTGGCGGAACCGTAAAAAAGAGCGAAGTTCTTGATGCGGTAATTGTAAGGACCAGGAAAGAGGTCCGACGTCAGGATGGCAGTTATATTAGGTTTGATGATAATGCAGCAGTCATTATCGATAAGGAAAAACAGCCTGTAGGGACTCGTATTTTTGGTCCTGTGGCAAGAGAATTAAGAACTGCTGGGTATTCAAAGATCATATCTTTAGCACCTGAGGTTTTGTAAGCAAACGAGGTTGGATAAATTATGTTAAGCCGGGTAAAGAAAAATGACACCGTTCTTGTCTTATCTGGGAAAGATAAGGGAAAGCAGGGATTGGTGATCTCAGTAGATCCTAAAAAGGATCTAGTGTTGGTAAAAGACGTTGGGGTTGTAACGCGACATGTTAAGGCTCGACGGGCAGGAGAAAAAGGCGGCCTGGTTAAAGAAGAAGGGTATGTTCCATTGTGCAGAGTTATGCCAATGTGTCCTTCTTGCAAGAAGCCATGTCGTGTTCAGATGAAATTTCTGGAAGGTAACGACAAGGCAAGAATTTGTCATCGTTGTAAAGAAGCATTTTAACGCAAGTAGGTAATTGATCATGATAAAGTCAAGATTAGAAGAACAATACAAGACGCAGCTGCGTTCTGATCTTTTCGGGGAATTGAAACTCGAGAATATCATGCAGGTTCCTGCGTTAAGTAAGATAGTGGTTAATATCGGCGTAAAAGAAGCCGTTGCTGATGGCAAGGTATTGAACCAAGTTAAAGAGATTATTGAAAAGATTACGGGTCAGGTTGCAGTCAAGACTCTTGCAAAAACATCTATTGCGGCATTTAAGTTGCGCCAAGGTATGCCCATAGGGGTTAAGGTTACTTTGCGTAAGTCAGGTATGTATCATTTTTTAGACAAATTAATTAATGTGGTACTTCCAGCTGTTCGAGATTTTCAAGGGGTTGGCGTAAAGTTTGACGGGGATGGTAATTATAACTTAGGCATTAAGGATTGGATGGTTTTCCCTGAGGTTGACTACGATAAAGTCGATAAAAGCCGCGGGTTTAACATAACAATTCATACGACGACTAAGAATGATAAACATGCCTATGCGTTGTTGAAGAAATTTAATATGCCATTTCAAAAGAGTTAGGTATTTTATGGCAAGAAAAGCGCTCATTGAGAAATCGAAAAAAGTTCCTAAGTTTTCCACACGAGTACGAAATCGTTGTCGTTTGTGTGGGCGGTCACGCAGCTTCTTAAGGATGTTTTTGATGTGTCGGTTGTGTTTTAGAAAGTATGCATTAGAAGGTTTATTACCTGGCGTTAAAAAAGCCAGCTGGTAATGTGGAGGTTTAGACAATGTCAATAGATACAATCGGTAATTTTTTAACATCTCTGCGTAATGGAATTATGGTTGGAAAGCGATCGGTGGTTGTTCCAGGATCCCGCTTGAAAATTGAAGTTGCCAGAGTTTTAAAAGAAGAAGGTTACATAAAAGATTATGCAACCGTTCAAGAAGGTGTAAAGACTTCATTGACTGTTTTTTTGAAGTATGTCAATGCGGAGTGTGTTATTCATGAAATAACACGTGTAAGTAAACCAGGTCGACGTCACTATGAAAATGTGCGTCAGTTAACACCGGTAGTTGGCGGGTTGGGCATTTCTGTCTTGACAACAAGCGCAGGAGTGATTACAGATCAGCAAGCTAAACGCTTAGGGGTTGGCGGAGAAATTCTTTGTCACGTTTGGTAAGGATTACAATATGTCAAAAATTGGACGCAAGCCAATTCCACTTAAAACAGCAAAAATTGAAATCAAAGACAACACAATAAATATAAGTGGTGTTAAAGCAAGCTTTGTTCATGAATTACCTTTGGGATTTGTGGCCAAGGTTATAGATAAAACATTATGCTTAGAGTCTCTAAAAAAGACGCGTGAAGCCGGGATGGTTTGGGGTTTACACCGTGCTTTGCTGGCGAATAAGATTAAGGGTGTTGAAACTGGATTTGATCAAAAGGTAACGATTGTTGGTCTTGGTTACAAGGCACAACTTGCCGGTAGAAAGATGACTTTAACTCTTGGGTATACACATAAAATCGATTACGAGTTGCCCGTTGAAGTTACCGTTGAAATTGACAAAACAGGCCAAAATCTTGTTTTTAAGTCTGCTGATAAGTTTTTACTTGGTAAAGTATGCGATGCAATGAGGTCTTTTAGACCACCTGAGCCTTACAAGGGCACCGGTGTTATTAGAGAAGGCGAAGTTGTTATTCGTAAGGCTGGTAAGACTAAGGCTTCAGCATGATAAGAATTATTAAGCTTAGAAAGGTTCTACGGTGAGTTTGTTAAAACGACTTAAAAGACGCACGCAAAGAAGAATACACAGAGTTCGAAATGCTCAGTTAAGCCGTGGTGATAAACCTCGGATAACGGTGTTTCGAAGTGTAAAGCATATTTATGCTCAAATTATTGACGACAGTAAACACGCAACATTAGTGAGTTGTTCAACGGTTGTTTTGAAAGATTTGTCAGGGGACAAGAAAGCTTGTGCACATCGTGTTGGGGTAGAACTTGGCAAGATGGCTGCGGGCAAGGCAATCAAGGATGTGTTTTTTGATCGTGGTTGTTATCTATATCACGGTAGAGTAAAGGCGTTGGCCGAAGGCTTACGTGAGGCTGGGTTGAACTTTTAATCGCAAGCATAGATGAAAATTAATTAGGAAAAATATGGCAGAAGAAAAAAACAGAAAAAGTCATGCGGCAAAAGCCCAGCAAGCTCCTGTAGAGGAGTATGCTGAGGCTGTTTTGAATGTACGTCGTGTGGCTAAGGTAATTAAAGGTGGTCGTCGATTTGCTTTTTCAGCATTGGTTGTTGTTGGCGACAGAAAAGGGAATGTTGGTATAGCTCTTGGTAAAAGCAGAGAAGTTTCTTCTGCAATTGCTAAGGCATTGCGTAAAGCAAGAAAAACAATGTTTTCAATTCCTTTGTATAAAACAACAATTCCTTATGACGTTGAAGGAAAGCATGGTTCAAGCCGTGTAATTATCCGTTCAGCCTCTAAGGGTACTGGTGTTATTGCTGGTGGTGCGGTTCGTGCGGTTATGGAAGCATTGGGCGTTCGCGATATTTTAGCTAAGTCTCTTGGGTCTGCCAATTCACAAAACGTTGTTAAGGCGACAATTGATGCGCTAAAGAAATTACGATCGGCGCAACATATCGCAACATTGCGTGGTAAGACATTGAAAGATTTGTTTGGAGAGAAAAAACATGTTGCGGCTTGATAATTTAGTAGCGACTAAAACAAAAAGAAAAAGAGTCGGTCGCGGTGGTGATCGTGGTGGTATGTCTGGTCGTGGTCATGATGGACAAAAGTGTCGATCTGGCGTTGGTTCAGAAATTGCTGCAACGTTTGAAGGCGGCCAAATGCCTTTGTGCCGTCGGCTTCCTCACCGTGGCTTTAACAACAAGGCATTTAGCACAGAATACGCTATCGTGAACCTTGCTGAATTGGAAACAAAGTTTAGCACGGGCGAAGAAGTGACAAAAGACTCATTAATAGCCAAGGGAATTTTTAAAAAACGTACCCTTGGGTTAATTAAGGTCTTGGGGAATGGGATTCTTAACAAGAAGTTAACCATTTATGCCGATGCTTTTAGCAAGGGAGCAATCCTTGCAATAGAAAAAGCTGGCGGCAAAGCGCTTTTGATGAGTAAGGAGACTAGAAGTGGTGGTACAATTACAGAACTTTAAAAATATTTTTTTAGTGCAGGATCTGCGAAAGAAATTGGGTTTTACGCTCTTTGTTTTCGCAGTATATCGCTTTGGGGTACACATTAGTTTGCCCGGAGTTGATGTTTCTGCTTTGTACAACATGTTTAGTGCAAATTTTGCCAATGGATTTTTGTCTTATTTGGATCTTTTTTCTGGTGGCGCCCTAAAGCAATTTTCTATTTTTTCGTTGGGCATGTCCCCTTATATTACTGCGTCCATTATGTTGCAGTTATTAACGATTATGGTTCCTTCGCTTGAAGCTTTGTCTAAAGAAGGCGAGTACGGCCGAAAAATCATTAATCAATATACCAGGTATCTTACCTTGGTCATTGGGTTGGTGCAAAGTTTCGGAATTGTGGTTTTCCTTGAGCGTCAAGCTGGTTTAGTCATAAATCCAGGCTGGGGCTTTAGGTTGCCAGCCGTGTTAATGATGGCTGTTGGGGCTTTGGTTGTTATGTGGTTGGGCGAGCAAATAAATGCTCGTGGTATTGGCAATGGAAGTTCGATGATAATCTTCGCTGGTATCGTTGTTGGTTTACCAAATGCGATTATCAGAATTTGGGAAAACTTCCATATGGGACAAACCAATATTTTGATGATTGCGTTATTGATAGCGATTACGATTGCTGTTATTGCTTGCGTTATTTTTCTTGAGAAAGGTGAACGCAAGGTACCAGTTCAATATGCTAAGCGAGTAATTGGACAGAAGGTTTATGGTGGGCAAAGTTCCTACATTCCACTTAAACTTAATCCAGCGGGCGTTGTACCAGTTATCTTTTCAACAGCGATTCTTGGGTTGCCTGCTGCTATAATTGGCATGCTTGCGGCTCGATGGCCAGATGCTGCTCGAATAGCTATGGATTGGTTTGCACCGCAATCGCTGGTTTATAATGTTTTGAACGCTGGAATGATTATCTTTTTTGCCTTTTTTTATACGGCAATTATTTTCAATCCAGTTGAGTTGGCTGATAATATTAGAAAATCTGGTGGTTTTATTCCTGGTATTCGTCCAGGCAAAAAAACATCAGAATTTTTTGATTATTTGTTAACGCGCGTAGGCTTTCCTGGTGCGGTGTATTTGGCCTCTTTAGCAATATTGCCGAGCCTATTGCAAAACATTATCTCATTTCCTGTTATGTTCAGCGGCGTTAGCTTGTTGATTGTAATAGGTGTTGGATTAGATACATCTGCTCAGATTGAGTCGCATTTAATTGAACGTCGCTACGAAGGATTCTTATCGACGGGTCGATTAAAGGGACGCTTGAATAGATAAATAATTTTAATTAGAAATTAAGACCCGCTGTTTTTGGGATATGACCGTATGTTAGTTAAAAATAAAAGCGCGATTGATAAGATGCGAGTAGCCGGACAACACTTGGCCCAGATAATGCAAGAGGCGGCTGAGCTTGTTGTTGCGGGTGTTAGTACGCTTGAACTTGACGCGCTAATCGAGCAAAAGATCATATCTCGAGGGTTAAAGCCTGTCTGTAAAGGGTATGCCGGGTATAAGCATGCAACGTGTATTTCGGTAAACGATGTAATTGTTCACGGTGTGCCCACGCAGGAATCTATTTTAAAATTTGGAGATTTTGTTAAAATAGATATAACAGCGTCTTATAAATCGTATTGTGCAGATGTTGCACGATATTTTTTTGTTGGACAAGCAAGTGATGTAGCGCGAAAAATGGCAGCAGTTGCCCAACAAGCATTAGACGCAGCAATAGTGCTAGCTGTTCCGGGAAATAAAGTCTCTGACATTTCGGCCTGCGTACAAGCCATTGTTGAAAAAGAAGGCTTTGCTATCATTAGAACATTTTCTGGTCATGGCATTGGAAGAGACCTACATGAAGAGCCGGATGTGCCTAATTTTGGTAAGCCAGGAAAAGGCATGATATTGCAGGATGGAATGACATTAGCTATTGAACCGATGATTGCCGAACGCGGGTATCATGTTACTATTATGAAAGACGGGTGGACAGCAAAGACTGCCGATGGCGGACTTGCGGCACATGTTGAAGATACCGTTGTGGTTCGTCAAGGTGGTGCAGAAGTTCTGACGAGAATTAAACAACCTAGTCTTTAAAAGAGATGTGAGTTATGAAAAAGAAAGAAGACGTTATATTGGTAGATGGCCTTGTTGAAAAGGCTTTGCCTAATGCTATGTTCCAGGTGAAGCTTCTGGAAAGTGGCCATACGGTTTTGGCACACGTTTCAGGTAAAATGCGCATGCATTATATAAAGCTATTGCCTGGAGATAAGGTTGCCGTTGAGCTATCGCCTTATGATTTGACTAAGGGGCGCATAACATCTCGTTATAAGTAAGTGATATTAGAGATAGTAAAATTAAACGTACAAAACAGTGAAACATAAAGTGGGAAAAAATTCATGAAAGTGCGGACATCGGTTAAGAAAATTTGTAAAGAATGTAAGATCCTGAAGCGTAAGGGTGTTGTGCGCGTAATTTGCAAGAAGAGTCCAAAGCACAAACAGCGTCAAGGTTAATTTATAGATCTCATTTTGGAAGAGGATTTTAATGGCTCGTATTGAGGGTGTCGTATTACCAGGTGAAAAGCGCGTTGAAATAGCGCTTACGTATTTGTTTGGCATAGGCTTGCCGCTTTCAAAAAAAGTTTTGACTGATACTAAAGTAAGCCCGGATACGCGAGTTAAGGATTTAACTCACGAACAGGTTGCTACAATTCAAAAATACATTACACAGAATTTTAGAGTTGAAGGTGAGCTTCGCAAAGAAATTACAATGAATATTAAGCGTCTTCAGGAAATAGGTTCCTATAGAGGATTGCGCCACAAAAAATCGTTGCCGGTTCGTGGTCAGCGTACAAAAACAAACGCTCGCACACGTAAAGGACCTAGAAAAACGACAAATGTCGTTTCAAACAAAAAAACGGTAACGAAGAAATAATCCATGATAAACAAGGGTGACAATGGCATATAAAAAAAGCAAAAAACGACAAATTAAACACCTTGATTCCGTTATTGCACATATTACATCGACGTTCAATAACACAATGGTTTCAATAACAACCGTTGACGGTGACGTAATTGCTCGTGGCAGTGCTGGGCAACTTGGCTTTAAGGGTGCTCGCAAGGGAACTCCTTATGCGGCAACGCAAATTGCCAACAAATTGGCCAAGGAAATTGGGGGCTTGGGCATTAAGCTTGTTGAAGTGAACATGCAGGGTCCAGGATCTGGTCGTGATGCAGTTGTAAGGGGTCTTCAGTCCGCTGGATTGAATATTAGTGTGTTACGTGATGTAACTCCTATTCCGCATAATGGTTGTCGGTCTCCGAAAAAACGTAGAGTATAACGGTGTTTTTAGTACGTTAAGTTTAGTGAAAAGGGTTTTATGTCAAGCACTAGTGGAACATGCAGCAAATGCCGACAAGCCGGTGAAAAGTTATTTTTAAAGGGGGCAAAGTGTCGTACTGCAAAATGTTTGATTGAGCGACGACCAACGTCTCCCGGTCAGCATGGCAGGCGCTTTGGATCCAAAAAATTATCTGAATACGGAAAGCAGTTGCTAGAAAAACAAAAAGTTAAATTGATGTACGGGATTCGCGAACGTCAATTTCGTCGATTCTTTGATTTGGCTGTTCGAGAACCTGGGGTTACGGGTGAAAACCTGTTGAGCTTCCTTGAACGCCGACTTGATAATGTGATTTATCGTTTACGCATGGCAATATCACGCATCCAGGCTCGTCAGCTTGTTGCGCATGGCCACATCACCGTTAACGGTAAGCGCGTTTCATCACCATCGTACATTGTACGATTAGGTGACGTCGTTTCATTGACGACAAGTACATTGAAAAATTCAGCTTTTGTTGAAAATTTTATTGATAAACGAATGGGCATTGGGGCCAAGGTTCCTGAATGGTTGGAATTGCAAAAGAAAGATCGTAAGGGCATTGTACAACGTGCACCAATTAGATCTGACGTTACTGCACCTATTCAAGAACACTTGATTGTTGAATTGTATTCTAAGTTCTAAGTAATGCCATAATGGTATCCCTGCTGCTGGTTTTCGGTAGCAGGGATACGTCAAATTTTTGTGGTTGGGGTTAGTTGGTTTTAAATAAAGGTGGTTCCTGATGAATTATAAACCGTTAATATTGCCGAAGTTGAGTTGGAACAAACAGATGTCGTCTTCCACTTATGGTGAATTGGTTGTTCAACCATTGGAACCTGGTTTTGGTATTACATTGGGTAATGCACTAAGGCGGGTTATGTTGGCGTCAATCGAGGGTTCGGCCGTAACTTCGGTTGTTATCAAAGGCGTAAATAACGAATTCTCATCCATAAAAGGTGTTATTGAAGATACGCT
>CAZGPI010000022.1:0-11851 GCA_964527595.1 uncultured Pseudomonadota bacterium | reverse complement strand
CACGCAGCAGACGTGGCAATTTTTTTGTGAATATAATTTTTTATCATTACACCACCAAAAGAAGCCAGCAAAAAAACTATAAATATTTCAAAAAAAGAATCATTGCCTTTGGATAAACCGCCAGAAACAAAAATACCTACTCCAGCCCCCAAGCCAAAACATAATGCATCCAAAAATAACGCCGATCGGCTCATTAATGCATCATTCGGCCACTCGACCAGAGTTTTTTGCATAAAACCCCATGGGTTATCTTTATAAAATGCTCTGAATGCGGCCGTTATTTTTTCTTTGTCACCAACATCTAACGTGGCAGCAATGGAAATATTTCCTGGCTCAATATCCTCAGCCAACGCAATTTCATTTGCCCCAAACCAGCATATGATACAAAAAAATATAAAAACTTTTTTAGGTACGTTCACCGAAACTCCTTATATATCTATGGACCATGTAATTTAAATTTAATGCCCAAAGTATACGGCTAAAAATATGGCTGTCTATATTTGCAAATAAGTCTTTTTTTATAGTGGCTGGGAGCGAAGCCCTTTTTAGGGCGCAGTCGAATGAGTACGTTCTTTAGGTGCGCCGTGCCCTGCGGGCAGTGGATTCGACTGCGCTCACCACGAACGGCGGTAACAATATGGAAATTATGAAATATAGGAAGGACAATACAAAACGAATTTCAACGCTTCGGACAGCTGTGAAACAAGTTCAGGATGACAAAAAGAGCTTTGCAAATACATGCATAAAACCACTTTTGACAATTGTGGATCGAGCACCCATCCTTCGCCAAGGCTTCGGCTCGGCAGGCCATCGTAAGATTAAAAAAGATTAAGATAGATTCTCGGCCTGTCCGCCATAGCCACGAAGGGCATAGGCTGGAGACAAGCCCAAGAATGACAAAAAAAACGATGGACGACAATTTATAAACTGTTAACCTAACGTGAGTTCAAAGGTTCAGAATAGCTCAATTTATTGAATTAAAGAGAAGAATAAGAATGAAAATGTGTTCACATAAATCATATCTATTGTTAATTGTATTTGTAGCAAATGTTGTTATAATGCAGGCCTATACGCCAACAACGTGGATCGACTCAACGCCAAACAATCTATTTGCGCCACTTTTTTTATCTAATACACTTGGCGAACAGAAAAAGAGTAAATCCATTCAGGGCAATCTGCGAACAAATTTATTCGCAACTTATCAGCAGTCTTCTTATGGAGCTGGCGCTTCATTTTTGGAAGGTGTAGCTGCTCATGGACGCGTCGACGCAGACAAGATATTACGTGGTCTGTATGGAGAAATTTACACTCCGCTTGTTTTTTCATCAATAAGGAATGGATACTTGCGCTATGCTTCATCGGCCACTATTGCAGATGTTCCGCTCTTGGTTGGATGGTCTGCGATCAAGAAAAAAAGGTTTCAACTTGACGGCTATGTGTTAGGAATAATTCCAACGACAAAACGTGTATTATTTCACGATGGTAAATCGCGTTATAACATTTGGTTTGACGACCATTTTGCGTGGGGGCTAGGTAGCGCACTCGTTGTACATCTCTGGGATCGGCCTCGGCATAAAATTGACTGGCTTACTGAAGCGGATGTTACATTCCATGAAGCCCGCAAAGCTGCTGGCATACTTTCCAGCACTTCTGATGGATGGAAAACAGTAACGGATATTCCTATTTTGCTAAAAAGACACGCCGGCCAAATGTATAAAATTCAGTCCGGCTTAGTATCCAAATTTAAGCATTTTGTTAGCGATATTGGCGTTCAGTATTTTATTACACCGCGCATAAAGCATTCATTTATTGATACAACGCTAACAGCCAACCCTCCGCCAATTGATTCAGCTGCCTCAATTTTTAATTTATTTTACGACATTGGTTGGCGTATGCGATGTGGTAAATTTCCATCATATGTTTCATTGGGTGCAAATGCAATTATTCCAAATCACAATGATTTGATTGACCGCTTGAACGTCACCGTTAAATTTGGCGTGGATTTTTGACCGAGAAGAAGAAAAAGAGAAAATGTTTGTCAATAATGAGCCTTTTTGTCATGCTGATTTTTTAGTAAAATAAAGATGGATCCCGGATCAAGCCCGGGATGACAAGGCAAAAGGCCAAATGACAAAAAGGGGATCCCGTGAATTTATTGCGAAATCCAATCATAATTCTCATCACTATTTCAAGTCTCGGTGCAGGGACATTCCTTTATCTAAAGAAAAAGAAATCGAATATTCCGGTCAACCCAATAAGAACCGAAAAGGCAGTAACACGCGATCTGGTCCAATACGTTAATGCCTCCGGCAAACTTAAAGCCGTTGTTCAAATAACCGTTGGCAGTTTAGTGGCTGGCCGAGTTGTCAAAATATACGCTGAAGATAATGACGTAGTAAAAAAAGATCAAATGCTCATTGCTCTTGATGACGGCGTTGGTGATAGCGAAGTAAAAAAAACAACTGCCGATCTGGCTGAAGCCCGTGCCAACCTTGAATTTCAAGAAAAATTCTATAGCCGCCAAAAAGCACTTTATAATGCCGGACAAATTTCACAAAATGCATTTGATGCAATTATCCAAACTTACAAAATTACCAAAGCACGCGTGGAAAAATTGGTTGCAACACTTGAACTCAATAAAAAACAATACGAAAATCTTTTTGTCAGAGCACCTGAAAACAGTATTGTAATCTCAAAAATGGTTGACCTTGGTCAAATGGTCACCGCACAATTTCAGGCCACGGCACTCTATACCTTAGCCAAAGATCTTACCGATATGGAAGCTCATATCGATATCGATGAGGCCGATATTGGATTTGTTAAAAACGGGCAAAATGTACTCTGCGCCGTTGATGCTTTTCCAAAAATGAAATTCAACGCAACGGTAAAATATGTTAAGTACTTAGCTAATATTATCGACAACGTTGTCACCTACGATACGGTACTCAATGTCCAAAATCCCGATCTCAACCTTCGGCCTGGAATGACCGTCAACGTTGACATTAAGGTTGCCGAATGCAATAACGCAATTACCGTGCCTAATAAAGCAATGCGTATCAATACTGTTTATCTGGAAAATGCGGCCGAAGCACTGGGCCTAAAATTAGTTAAAGCCGATAAAACAAAAAGTGAAAAAACAGCAACTAAACCAGAACGTTCAGCAGGAAAAGTTCAAAAATCGGACAAAGAATATCTTTGGGTAATGCAAGATGCATCAACAATTAACCAAGTTGAAGTCCAATTTGGCGCAACCGATGGAAAAAACACTGAAGTAAAAAAAGGCATTGCCAGTGATACTAACATCATCACCGAAGTAGATGATATCAAACGAGAAAACTTACTCCTCAAGGGAATGTTTGGAAAACCTGCAGGCGGATTGGGGAAATAATCATGCTTATAGAAATAAAAAATCTCATCAAATTATATCGCATGGGCGATACCGAAATCATGGCACTAAAAGGTATAAACTTGACTATCGAAAAAGGTGAATTTGTTGCAATAACCGGATTTTCCGGCTCTGGTAAATCAACGCTTATGCACTTATTAGGATGCCTTGACGTATCAACCGAAGGTGAGTACATCCTTGATGGTATCAATGTCTCAACGGCAACACGCGATGAACTTGCAGGGATCCGCAACCAAAAAATTGGATTTGTTTTTCAGAAATTTCACCTTCTCCCTGATCTTACCGCCCTTGATAACGTTGCTTTACCGCGGCTTTATGCGGGCATAAATGAAACACAAGCACGCAAAGAAGCGGCAAAACTTCTTGAGCTTGTAACCTTGGCTGATCGAATGGAACATTATCCGTACCAACTTTCTGGCGGGCAACAACAACGTGTTGCCATTGCACGTGCACTTGTTAATCAACCCTCAATAATACTTGCCGACGAACCAACGGGTAACTTGGATACCGAAACCGGCAAAACGATTCTTGAGATTTTTAATGAGCTTAACACCAATCACAACGTTACGATTATTATTGTCACCCATGAGCCGAGCATCGCGGCTAAGGCTAAACGTATTATTGAATTGGTTGATGGTAAGATAATTGCAGATAAACCTGGCAGAAGCCTTATTTAAAAAAAGAAAAAAGTGAAAAAAACGTATCCTATTTTGTCATCCTGAACTTGATTCAGGATCCATCTTAGGATGTTTAAATAACCAATAGTTCTTGCTTGTCATCCCGGACTCGATCCGGGATCCATCTTTGCAAAACAGTCGACAAACAAGATCTATTGAAATAATAAATTTTGAAAAAACCATTGATAAGATGGATCCCGGATCGGTGTCCGGGATGACAAAACAGGACAAATAATTCGCAAATTTAACCATTGTTAATCACGCAAAAAGTGCCAAATTAGGATGAAAAAATAAGGACGCCATGAATTTTTATCAACTCTTTACCTCCGCAATTAGATCACTAAAAAATCACAAAGTCCGATCACTCCTCACCACGCTCGGCATTATCATCGGCGTCGTCTCAATCATTGCCGTTATGTCCATCGGCCAAGGAGCAAAAGTCAGAGTTAGTCAAACAATTGAAAAGCTTGGAAGTAATTTCATCATTGTCCTAGGCTCATCCCCTAAACATATAAGCCAACGAGCTGGCGCCGCATTAACCCTAAAGCCTGCTGATTTAGCCGCAATAATCCACGAATGTGACGATATTGCGTATATTTCTCCCGGCGTTATGCTCCCCATCAAAGCGGTATCTGAAGGCGCAAACTGGCAAACAACGGTCGGTGGCGTTAATCAGGATTACACACTCATACGAAATTGGAAGCTAACCTCAGGAGAATTTTTTACCGAACAAGACGTACGCGCTGGCAATAAAGTGGCCATCCTAGGAACGGTTGTCGCCCGTGAACTCTTTGGTAAAGAAAATCCAATAGGCAAAACGGTTCGCATAAAAAGACTCCCATTCAAAGTTATTGGTATTTTGGAAGAATTAGGCAAGATGCCCGATGGTCGCGATCAGGATGACATTATATTTGCACCAATCAAAACGGTCCAAAGAAAGTTAATGGGTAAACTTAATTATTCAGCAATTTTATTATCAACCAAAACCAAAGAACGTATGGGAACTACCGCAACCCTCATAAAATCTATTTTGCGCCAAAAACACAACCTCGGTGAAAAAGATGAAGATGATTTTACGTTCTTTACTCAAGACGATATTTCACAAGCATCAGATGCCGCTTCGCAAGTGCTTAACTTGTTGCTTTTGATTATTGCATCAATATCACTACTTGTCGGTGGTATAGGCATCATGAATATCATGCTGGTGAGTGTTACTGAACGTACCAAAGAAATCGGTATCCGCATGGCACTCGGCGCCACAACAAAAGCAATTCTCATTCAATTTATATTGGAAGCAGTAACCATCTGCCTTACCGGCGGATTGGTCGGAATGCTTTTGGGGATTGGAGCTTCAGAGGCCATTGGCTTTATGCTCGGTTGGCCAATCTTTATTTCAAAGTCGGCTCTTATTATATCATTAAGCTCTTCGGCACTTATCGGCCTATTTTTTGGCTACTACCCTGCTTACAAAGCTTCGCAACTTAATCCTGTTGAGGCATTATTAGATACATAAAAACTAACGAGGATCCATAACCTCAAATGTAACCGAGTTTCCAGCATCTTGCCTGAAAAGGCGTAGATGGCGAGGAGGTATATCATCACCCACGAGCCGTGAAATAATCGCTGCACGACAATTTCTCCACGCCAGGCCAGCTGCTTGCAGTCCAGGTGAGCCACGATAAACCTCAAGATCACCATGCGCCAACTCATTAAATTTGCGCAAAAAATGCCCGTGTAAACGCTGAAGATTTGAATAAAGATCAGCCTCAATATCTTGTAGCTCATTATTGGCCAATCCCATCACAAATGCTGTTATCTGAGTGATTTGTTGATGCAAATCATTTATAAATACGTCCTGTTCTGGCCGCGAAGCAACAGAGGCCGATGTCAACACAAAAAAGGCCAAAAACAGTCTAAATTTAATACTTATAAATCGATTCATGAGCTACCCCCATCGTTTTCTTACCATTATTCGTAATAAAACCTACTATTAATATACGATTTGGCAATACCAGAGTCAACCAATCATCAATATCGCATAACCCAATTGACTATTTGCACAATTAATGTACAATTAAGACTCGAATATCGATTCCTTGCAAAAAAAATGGGTTTATTTTCTGGAGGTTTATTATGATCAATTTTGTTTCAAATAACAAAAAATGTAGCATTTTTACTATTCTCTTATTGTGTGCGTCGTCCTTTTTACAAGGAATGTTTGTGGATACCGCCGCACCTACAAAATATGCTGCCGCGGCAACCGCATCATCAGACTTTCCTAGTTTTATAACTTTTACACAAAAAGTGCTCAAGGAATGCCCTGAGTACAATTGTGCTTATAATGGCCAAAGTCTATTTGGAGACCCCGAAGGCCTTGACGAAATCGTTACGCCAGAACAATTTAATCAACTCACGACAACTTTTATCAACAATTTAGCAGCAAAAGAAACCTTTATTACTGAACCATATCTGTTGCAAAAAGCAATTAACGACGAAGGGTCTCTCTGTTTTATTGGGGATATTCATGGATCTATTCACTCATTAATTAGAAATATTTGGACATTGATTGCTCGCGGAGATATAGACAAGCAACTTCAAATTATTAATCCCTCGTTAAATCTGGTTTTTCTTGGCGACTATATAGACAACGGACGCTATAACTTACTAACACTCGCACTGCTCCTAAAACTCAGTAATAATAATCCAGATAATGTTTTTCTTATTCGTGGAAATCACGAAGATGAATATCAAGGGGATAAAAAAATATCCTCAAACCTTACCTTAGAAACTGAGAAAACACCCGATGGGGTGGCAATTCAGCTAAGTTGTGAAATGATTTTTTCCTGTTTACCCATTATGATATTTTTCACCATAGAAAAAAAAGGACATATTCGTTGCTGCCACGGTGGTGGGCTACTCAAATTAAACGCGGAAATTAACGGCGAGCAACAGGTTAATGAATGGTTAACCGGAGGCCTTGAGGTATTAACAATAGCAGAGCTGGCTAACGCAACGGCTATAAGTTATCGCTGCTCCGCAAAAGTCGAAGCCAGAATAAAGACATGGTTAAAAAATCGAATTCTTTGGGGAGACTTTAAATCTGATAATAGCGAAATTGGTATCAGAGGAAATCTAGAATCAATCTCATATTCGCAAGCCAAAGAAATGCTAGAAATGGCAAATAGCCAAGCCAATCCTAAACTCAGGCTGTTAGCAATATTCAGAGGGCACCAGGACTATGGAAGCGATCTTAAGTTTTTGGTAAAAAAGTTAAATGGTTTTGATGATTCCTATGATGGACTGCTCGCAACGGATAGCCGCGCCAGAATATTCACCATTAAAGATGACGGCTATTTACCAATCTTTACATTATCTAGCGCATCTGAAGGGAAATCATTACCGGTGACAAGCTGCATCTTTTTAAACACCGCAGCACCATATGAAGCATGGCAGGCAGAGCGACTAGTAATGGTATTAGGAAACGAAGGTGATCCGCATTATCCATTTTGCTTGCGCCATTATCCAGACATTTTTGAAGATGATCCTCGAAAGCTGAATTGTGAAGGGCTTTTTTCACAGATGACCGTTAATCCAAAAAGTCCAAGCCCAATAACGCTTGGCTGGGATAATTTTCCATACAAAAATCCATTGGTCATTCTAACTGAACCTGACGCATCACCTGCACCAGAACTAACACCTACGCCAGAAAAGGGGTTTTATGATTAACTCGATTATTAGCAAAAAAAATATCTTTCTCGCCCTAATATTATTATGTTCGTCGTCATTGTTACAAAGCATGGCCATGGATAGCGGCGCAACACCAGAATCGGAAGCGGTGGAAATATCATCCAACTTTCCTGATTTTAGAACCTTTACACAAAAAGTGCTCAAAGAATGTCCTGAGTATAATTATCAATATGTTGATGAAAAGCATCCCGGAGAACCTGAGGGATTTAAGGGCATCGTTACTTCTGAACAATTCATTAGTCTTTTCGATACTTTTTCAAGCAATTACATCGGCCAACAAGCCATTGCTCAACCATATCTATTGCAAAAAGCAATCGATAATGAAAGCATTATTTGTCCCATTGGAGACATTCATGGCAGCGTCCATTCCCTGATTAGAAACATTTGGACATTGATTGCACGCGGCCATCTTGATGAAAACCTTTGCATCACCAACCCTTCTTTTTATTTGATTTTTCTTGGAGATTTTATCGATGGAGGACGCTATAACTTACTAACGCTCGCACTACTTTTAAAACTCAGTAACAATAACCCAGACAATGTATTCCTTGTTCGAGGAAATCACGAACAAGAATTCCAAGATGGTGATCGGTTAGCCTCGAACCTCACTATAGAAATTAACAAAACAGATCAACGTGTTAATATTGAAACATATTGCCAGATAATTTTTAGCATTTTACCGGTTGAAATATTTTTCACGCTTGAAGGACGCGGTCATATTCGTTGTTGCCATGGTGGGGGCTTTTTCTCACTCACCAAGCTCCTTGATGGTGAAAAACATGTTAATGAATGGTTAAGTGGAGATGAGGCAATATTACCATTATCAAAACTAGCAGAAAGCATTTCCACAGACAGAAGAATTCACAAAAAAAAGGTGTCTCAAGAAAAGATCTATACCTTTTTATTAAATAGAATCCTCTGGGGGGACTTTAATTCGGATAATAGCGAGATTGCTGACAGATCTGGCGGGTTTGGAACAATCGCATATTCACAAGCAAAAGAAATAATAGAAACAGCATATAGCAAAGACAATCCAAAGCTCAGGCCGTTAGCAATTTTCCGTGGCCACCAAGATTCTGGAAGCGATCTCAAGTTTTTGGTACAAAAGTTAGATGGCTCAGATGATTCCTATGATGGACTCCTCGCAGCGCCACAATGCCTCAGATGGTTCAAAATTAATGATTCTTTGCATCTACCAATTTTTACATTATCTACTGCATCAGAAGGAAAATCGCTACCAGCAACAAGCTGTATTATCCTAAATACAGCCCCACCATATGAAGAATGGCAAGCCGAAAGAGTAATAACCGTATTAGGCAATACTCGCGAGCCAGTTTACCCAAACCGCTTCCGGCATTATTCAAGAATTATTGAGGGTATTTATTCACTAATGGCTGTTCACCTCGAAACACCACTCGGTGAAACACCAATAAGAGTTGCCTGGCATGATTGCCCATACAAAAAACCGCTGATAATCTTACAAAGACCAACAACATCACCGGTACCTGAGCTAACACCGGTGCCAGAATTGCTCCCTAGTCCTGTAGCAGAATAAAAATAATTTTAAAGATTGAGGTTTCCATGATTAATTCGATTATTAACAAAAAAAATATCTTTCTCGCCCTAATATTACTATGTTCATCGCCATTGTTACAAGGCATGGCAGTGCACGCCACCGCGCCAGAATCTGCAGCGGTGGAAATCTCTCCAGATTTTCCTGATTTTAGAACATTTACACAAAGCGTACTTAAAGGATGTCCTGAATATAATTATGGTTGGACACTTGCTCAGCATAAGGAAAGGCAAGCTGCTCTTCGTATACAGGGGCCTACTGAGCTTGGAATCCCCGCAGGCCTTGCCAAAATTATTACACCTAAGCAATTCAACCTTCTGGCTAATAAGTTTATTGAAAATAACCCTACCAACGAACCATATATTTTGAAAAAGACAATTAGGAAAGGCAGCGATATATGTTTTGTCGGCGATATTCATGGCAGTGTCCACTCCCTCATAAGAATCATTTGGACGCTAATTGCTCGTGGCTACATTAACGAAAACCTTCAAATTAACGATCGTTCATTTCATTTGGTTTTTCTTGGTGATTATATCGATAGCGGCCGCTATAACTTACTAACACTTGCACTTCTATTGAAGCTTAGGAACAATAATCCAAACAATGTTGTTCTTATTCGTGGAAATCACGAGCAAGCACTTCTTGACGGTTGCTTGGGAGATCGAGAATTAGCTATTGAAATAGGAATCGAGCCGATTAGTGATACTGAAAAAAGAAGCCTTTACACTCATTGCCAAGAAGTCTTTAGCCGCTTACCCGTTACGTTTTTTTTCACGCTAACGGGGATGGGACATATTCGTTGTTGCCACGGTGGCTACTTCTCTGATCAAGCAGAAGAAAATGTTATCTGTTGGTTGACGGACGGAAACATAGATAAATATCCCTTGTCATTATTGGCCGATGATTGCAATGGCCTAACAGATGGAATGGCTCAGAAAAGAAGCCGATTCGCCGATGATGCTCCAGCGGCAACAAAATATAATGAAAAAACGTTAACGTATGAAGCTGTTTGGCGAGATTTTAAGGCTGATAATGCTAGACCCTCTGACAGGAGCGGTTCCGCGGCTTCAATAGCCTATACTCATGCCAAAGGAATGATAGAAGCAACAGAGACACAAGAGCAACCTGCAAAATCAGGCCGTAAACGAAACCGGACAGACGATCTCAGTAGGACCTTAGCCGTATTTCGAGGCCATCAGGACCAAGATTGTGACCTAAATTTTTTACCCGAAATACTGGAATCGGCAACCGCAAGTGGCCTACTTTATGCAATAGACGACTTGAATGAGTTCGCAATAAAGAGCGATGATTATTTACCAATTTTTACACTGACTACCGCATCTGAAGGAAAATGTTTACCTACAACAAGCTGCGTTATTTTAAACACGGACGCACCATATGAAAAATGGCAAGCAGAGAGAGTAAGAACGGTATTAGGCTCATTAAGCATACCGCCAGCAACATATCTCCAACCATTACGCCATTACCCAAACACAGACACTGGTAGCGGAAAAATAGAGGGGCTTTATTCACGCATGATCGTTCACCAAAGCAGCCCAAAAAATCCAGGGCATATAATACTTGAATGGAGTAATCTTCCATATCTAGAACCGTTAGAAATCACTTCTGAAACTGATATATCCCCGATGCCAGAACTAACACCAGCGCCAGAACCGCTACATTAAAATAAAATATAAAAAAGTGTCCCGAATTTCAGATCTGAAATTCGGGACACTTTTTTTGAATATCGTTATTATTTTGCTAATGCAAGAAAAGCGATTTGTCGTTTTTTGACGCTCAACTTGTATTGCCCGTATCTTCGTATCAAATTCATATCAACTATTTTTTTGCTTGGCTCCCAAGGATCGGTTACCCAATATGCAATAGTTGCATTTCTATAATGACCTGCCGCTCTAAATGCCTTACAAAGCTCAAGCTCATCAACGGCTGCTCGTGTAACGAAAAGATCGACCGAATGTTCGGTTGTACGAATAAAGGTTCGCCAATCAAGATCACAAATCGTAACATTCTCAAGGCTCAGTTGCTCGATGATCTCAAGTAAAAATTGTTGTTTTTTCTTGGTAACTTCGATCAAGATAACGTTAAGATGTGGAAATATAATCTTAAGTGGGAGCGCAGGAAAACCTGCACCGGTACCAATATCGCAGATGGTATTAACGGTTGTTAAATCCATAAAATTTTTCAACGCCAATGAATCGGCATAATGCTGACGCACAATACCAGACAAATCGGTAATTGCCGTTAAATTAAATTCCATATTACGTTGACTAAGAATTTCTTCGTAACGTTGGAATTGGGTAAGTTGTCGATCAGATAAACCAAACTCTTTTTGAAAATCTTCCCAAACTCGTTCTGCCGGCTTCAATCTTATTTTCATCATATATCCTTATAAAAAATGCCTTTGCTGCTCATCTATAGCTTTTAAAA
>CAZGPI010000021.1:0-12923 GCA_964527595.1 uncultured Pseudomonadota bacterium | reverse complement strand
TCGGTGGTAATCCTGCAAAAATTCTTAAAACGCGATTTGATGAAAAGACAATTGCCGAATTACAAGATATTGCCTGGTGGGATTGGTCGCGTGAAAAAATTTCGCGTAACATCCCGGCGATTATTGGGAATGATTTGGATAAATTGAGAAGTGCGGAATAGTAAAAAGGATTCTTTATGATAATTCGCGATAATATTATTGGTGAGGGAAAATGAGTTCCAATTATACGTATAAACCCATTAGCTATTTTACGACAACCTTTATAACAACCTATGCGCTCTGGTTTATCGGGGCATATGCTAGTTTTCAAGCTAATAACATGGGCTTTTACATGTTGTTTATGCTTCTTGGGCTTCTTGCTCCGTTTATTATCTCGCTTTTCATGATTTTTACAGCACATAATGCAGCGTTGAAAAAAGATTTTATCAATCGGCTTATCAATCCGCGGCTAATAAACGTTAAAATACTGCCAGTTTTTTTATTGATAATGCCATTTTCTGTTTTTGTATCCATTGCTATTTCGCTTTTGTTTGGTGGATCTATTTTACAGTTTCAATTGGCAAAAGGCTTTTCATTTTCATCAGGCTTTGTACCCGTATTGGTGTTGCTTGGGCTTGCAGCAATGTTTGAAGAACTTGGCTGGAGAGGATATGCTTTTGATAGTCTGCAGAGCCGATACACCTCTTTTAAGGCATCTATTATATTCGGTATACTTTGGTCGCTATGGCACCTTCCATTGGTATTGGTCAAAAACTCCTATCAGTATGAAATTTTTAACCAAAATATATGGTTTGGGTTAAACTTTTTTGTCGGCATCATCCCCATGGGTGTTATTATCAGCTTGATTTGTATGAAAAATAATAAAAGCATCCTTGCGGCGATTCTTTTTCACTTTATCGTTAACATCTGGCAAGAGGTATTGGCAATAACGCAGTTTACAAAATGCATTCAGACATTAGTATTGACGGTTATTGCGGCTGTTATTGTTGTTATGGATAAGAAATTGTTCTTAAGGAATAATAATGAATAATAATCAGATTAAAAAAAATGTAATCAGATTTGTTGCTCTCAGTGGCGTAGTGGTGAATGCTGCTTATGGGATCGGTCTATTGAATGTTCTTTTTGCTAATCAATATAATAATGAAATTAGGGAGATCCTAATATCAGGCATTGCTCTGGAGTTTGGGTGGGTAGCGCTGCTTGGTTGGGTGATTTTCAAGCCTTTTGAAGGGCGCTCTCTTTTACTGTTTACCATTATACCAATTCTACTCGGCAATATTCTTCATAGTGCCAACCAATTTATGAATTTTCATAAAAGTATAGGCACGGTTGCTTTAAATGTTGGCATAGGACTTCTCTATTCGGCATTATATGTTGGGGCATATTTTTTGGGAAAATCGGGCGAAAAGAAGTAAGCTATTATAGATGATTCAAAAAAAAGTAAAAAAAGGCAAAATGGGTTTTTTAGATGAATATTTCATGCAAAATTGGTAGCGGTACATTCAATTATCGTGTTGCAGGCGTTTTAATACATGATAACAAAGTGCTTTTATGCACAGAAGAATGTGTTGAATATTGGTTTCTTCCCGGAGGGAGGGTGGCTATGTTTGAACCTTCAACGCAGGCCCTCCAGCGAGAAATTATTGAGGAACTTGGTGAAAAACCAACTATAGAACGATTGTTATGGACAACCGAAAATATGTTTTATTTGAGTTTGTGGGGTAGCAAAGTTCACGAATTGTGCCTCTATTACCTGATAAGCCTTCCCAAGTATTCTGAGATTTATCAACAAGAATCGTTTGTTATGAATGAAGTTGATGAGGATAAAGTCAAAATACTTACATTCAGGTGGTTTGATATTGCTACATTGGAAGATGTGCATATTAAACCGAATTTTGTTAAAACAAGCATGAGAGCGTTGCCTCTTGCTCCGGAACATCTCATGGTTATAGATTCTTGAGTTCATATAAAAAAATTGTAAGGAAAATATATGCACATGTTTAGGAATAGATCGTTATGGCTCGTATTGGCGTTCTTGCCTGCTTGTTCCTTTTTTAGCCATGATATCAAAGAAATTGATTCAATGATTCAGGCGCAAGCCGAATTATCAAAAGCAGACCAACAGACGCTGGTTATTTTTGATGTGGATGATACCTTAACCAGACCGACCGATACTGCCTTGCAATTCTTATGGCAACCGAATGCTTTTTCAAAAGAAGACACCAATTTTATTGTTCCATTGACGATGAAACTGAAAGAACATTTGGCAAAAATGGGGCCCGAGGCTGCCGAGATTGCTGCCAAAAAAATATGGAGCAACCATTTATTAAAAAGTTCATTTATTCCTGTTGAGCCAGTAATTGTTGGAATGGTTAAACAACTCCAAGAGCGTGGCGTAAAGGTTATAGCGTTAACGGCGTGTCGGCCAGGGGAGCGCGGGTATATCAAAGCGCTAGAAAAATGGCGGTTTGAAGAACTAAAAAAAGTTGCTATTGATTTTAGTGCTTCGTTTCCATGTGATTCGATGATATTCGAAAATTTATCAAATGAAGAAGGATATGTGCCGATGTTTTACCGCGGTATCTTGATGGCAACCGCGGCACCTGATAATTCCAAAGGTAGGGTTTTGGCAACATTTCTTGACCGAGTTGGATGGACGCCAAAAAAGGTGATTTTCTTTGACGATGGCAAACACAATGTTGAAAGCGTTGTGAATGCGATGCATGATCGAGGCATTCAATGTATCGGTTATTGGTATCGTGCAACAATGAGGCAACAGCCAAAGCTCAAGCGAGATGTTGTTCAGATCCAATTTGATTATCTCATTAATCATGGCCAGGTTTTAAGTGAAGATGAGGCTGCGGCGATCATTCGAAAGAAATACATAGCGAAAGAGGAGATGTGATGAGTATAAAATCTGTTGCATTTACCCTGAGCCTTGTTGTTATAGTACTAGTCTTACCAAGCTGCGATTGGTTTGGTAAGGGCTCTAAGCGAGAATCAATTTTTGACAAGGTTATCAATATTCCCAAACAATTGATTCTTGATGTACCAAAGTTACCACCATTATGCGATGAACTTCCCGATCTTAAAAAAGGGTTTGCCGAGGTTGAAGATGGTAAACTTTATTATGAAGAGGAAGGGAAAGGTATTCCGCTTGTTCTGATAAATGGAGGCCCGGGCGGAACCCATCATGGATTTCATCCACATTTTTCCCAAATCAAAGACGTTGCGCATATAATTTATTATGACCAGCGAGGAACGGGCAAATCAAGCCATGACGACACCGGGAAAACATACACGATAAAACACGCGGTTGAAGATTTAGATAATTTACGTAAATTGTTGAAGCTTGAGAAATGGGCCGTCCTGGGTTGGTCATATGGTGGCCTTTTGGCTCAATGCTATGCATTGAAGTACCCAAAACATGTCATGGGTTTGGTTTTAGTTGCATCACATTCTGGGCTTTCTGAGCCTGAAGAACGACGAGCGCAACAATTTATTTCACCAGCAGAACAGAAAGCAATTGAGGATATACAGAAAAAGTGTAACGACGGGATGCTAACGACTTCCGCTCAAGTTATTTACAACAAGCACCTTTGTGGTGATTGGAAAAATCAAAGTTATTATAAGCCAACCACAGAAGAATTTATTAGAAAAGCTCTTTATGAATGGAATCCCGCACCAAATTTTGTAGAATTGATGCGGCCTGAAAGCGATAAAATAAAACTGAAGGGTAAATTTGATAATTTTGAAATTCCAACGTTAGTCATAGAAGCTAAATGGGACTTATTGTGGCGGAATCCAAACAGGGCTGAACTCATGCGTAAAAATCATCCCCATGCTCATGTTGAGATTTTCGAAAAAGCTGGGCATAAAATTTTTGCTGACGAGCCTGTAAAATTCTTTACAAGACTCAAAAGTTTTTTAGAAAAAAGGGGCAGATAATTGATGAATTTAATTAACGATGATAACGAGATTCTTGATTTGGTTGATGAACAAGATTGTGTTATTGGGCAGCTTGAGCGTAGCCAAGTTTATGCACAAAAACTATCAAATTTTCGGGTGATCAATGCATTTTTAGTTAACCCCGAAGGGCAATTATGGATTCCGCGTCGAACCGCTCAAAAAAGGCTAGCGCCCTTGAGTTTGGATGTTGGCGTTGGAGGGCATGTTGGCAGTGGCGAAAGCTATGAACAAGCCTTAATTCGTGAAGTAATGGAAGAGGTTAATATCGATTTATCAACACATCAATTCCAATTGCTTGGCAAATTAACGCCACACGAACATGGCGTTACCGCTTTTCTGCAGGTTTATAAGATTTTTGTTGATAAGGCACCGCAATATAACCCGGATGATTTTATGGAATACTTTTGGCTGACGCCAGAACAAGCGCTTGATAAAATAGCCGCCGGCGATAAAGCAAAATGTGATTTATCTGCTTTATTAAGGTTTTTTCAAAAAAACGCATATTGACAATCAGTCATGAAAAAGATAGCATAGCAATTGAAATCGTGTAAAAGTCGCTTAAGATTTTCGCAGAATCTTAACAGTTTCAAGCAAATCTGAAAGGGTATCATGGATATTTATACATGCCCGTTATGTACCAAGAGTGCATGTCGCTAATCAAGGTTTGCTTTCGTTTCGTTTAATTTTTCAAAAATTATTTTTTCCGTCAGGCAAATCTTGACCCATGCTTTTGTTATGGTTCTAGCAATCAGGAAGGGTTTAAGATGTCTAATCGTATGTCATTTATCGATATAAAAAATATCAAAAAGAGTTTTCGTTGTTCCGATGGAAGTATTAAGCAAGCGCTCCAGGGAGTTTCGCTTTCCATTGATCGAGGTGAGATTATTGGGTTGCTTGGTGTTAATGGTGCCGGCAAAACAACATTATCGTCAATTTTGGCAACTTTACATCCACCAACGTCGGGCGAGATTACCGTTAATGGGAAATCCATTTACGATGATTTAATTAACTATCGTTTACAAGTTGCTTTTTGTCCCCAACGGCCAAATTTAGATGAATCGTTAACGCTTGAACAAAACTTACGTTTTGCTGGGCGCTATTATCGCATGAACGAAACAGATATTACCGATCGCTTAGGAACACTGGCAGAGCAGTTTGAGCTTGGTGATTATCTTGGTAAAAAATCGGATGAACTTTCTGGCGGTTATCGGCAGCGATTTATGATAGCCCGTTGTTTAATGCATTCGCCTAAACTCGTGCTGCTTGATGAACCAACCGTTGGGCTTGATCCTCATGTCAGAAATCAGTTGTGGGAAAAAATCAAAGATCTTAAGCGGGAAGGCGTTACGGTTGTTTTGACCACGCACTATCTTGATGAGGCCGAGCAGCTTTCTGACCGTGTTTGCATCATCGACAAAGGGTGTATAAAATTAATCGATACACCAGAAAAGCTTTTGGCCGATTTTAAGAAAAAGAATTTGGAAGATGTATTTTTGGCGTTAATAGAAGAAGGTAAGGATGCTGTTGAAAATAAATAAAAAAGCAGTTTGTCCTATTTTGTCATGCTGAACTTGTTTCAGCATCCATCTTAGAAAGCAATATAGGATGGACCCTGAAACAAGTTCAGGGTGACAAGGTAAGCGTTATAAAGAACGGTAGAGCTTAAAAATAAGGATATTATGCTGTCATCGTTACTTCAATTCCACCCTAACATTTTTAAACAATTATTACGGGCAAAGCTTACCAATATATGGAGCGTGCTTGCCGAGAAAATCATTAACATTTACGTTTGGGCCGGATGTATTATCTTTGTTTCCGGTTATTTGCTGCAGGCATTTGGCCTAGCCCATGATTTTGGGGCGTTTCAGCTTGCCGGTATATTCGCGAGCGTAGGATTATTTGAGCTTTATGGAAATACGGCAGCGTTAGTTGCTGATATTGAAGGTGATCGAACTATTGCTTATTACTTTACCTTACCATCGTCGATCATTACGGTTTTGCTAAGCTATGTTTGCTACTATTTGATTATTAGTATGAGTATGTGTTTTGCGCTATTACCATTCGGCAAAATTTTGCTGTGGAATCAGCTTAATCTTACAAATGTTTCGTGGTGGCGTCTTTTGGTATTTGTGACATTGGTTAATATTATATGGGCAACGCTAGTGTTTGTATTTACCGCTTATCTTCCCAATATCAAAAAACTTGGTGTTATTTGGTGTCGCGTTATATTTCCACTATGGTTTTTAGGTGGCTATCAATTTTCGTGGTTAAAAACGCATGCAATATTACCAATGTTTTCGTATGTTATGTTGATTAATCCGGTGATTTATTGCACCGAAGGCATAAGGTCTGTATTGCTTGGGGCTGAAGGCTATTTGCCATTTTGGCTTTGTTGCAGTGTCCTTACAGCCATTTATTTGATTATTAGTGTTTGGGCGTTTAAAGCGCTCAAAAAGCGATTAGACTTGGTGTGATTCAACCATTGCTTAAATTCTTACAGCTTCAAATGTTGCGGCAACCATCTGAAGCCTTGTATTTGATTATTAATGCAAATGTGTTGCTTCATATGCGAGCATTGCGGTGTAAGCAAGTCGTGCACCGTCGTCCATTTTTGTAAGGAATATATCTACCATAACCCGATGGTTATTCACGGCGGCAAGGTCTAGCGCTGAAAAGCCCTCATTGTTTTTTGTATTTATGAAAGCAGTTCGCTCTTGATCATTTTCAAATCTTGAAAGTAATATCAAAACGATATCTATAAGACCTGCCTTAGCTGCAACGTGAAGAGCTGTATCACCGTTAATATTTTTGGTTTTAATGAGGTTTCTTCTGTCTTTATCGCTACAGAAATTTGAACATAGCATTAAAATAATCTTTTTTTGGTTGTGTTGTGTTGCAATGTGTAGTGCGGTATCGCCACTAATGGTTTTGGCGTTTATGAATTTTACGAAAGCGTCTTCGTTTTCGGTTCTTTTAATGTCTACTAGCAGAACCTCTGTTGCGAAACAATGGGCATATTCTATGGCAAGGTGTAAGGCTGTTGCTCCTTTATTCGTTTGGATATTTGCATAAGCTAATTTGTCTTCTGGGCGTTCAATTGCTTCAAGGAGCATTCGCATAATTATTATGTGGCCGTTTTGTGCGGCAAGGTGTAGAGCTGTCGCGCCTTCATGAGTTTTTACATTTAGGAGGGCTACAAGATCATCGCTATTTTCAAGTGAGTAAAGTAATGCATAAACGATATCTGTGTGTCCAGCTTCGGCAGCGATGTGCAGAGTTGTGCCGCCGTTGACGAGTTGCGCCATAAGCGGTTCAGTGCTTGCACTTGGAATGTAGTCCTGTATTGCCACTAAAGCGTCTGTTTTCCCCATTGCTGCCGCAAGATGTATTGCGGTTGTTTTTGTTTGAAATGATTTGGTATTTATGAGCGCTAAGCGATCATTGGCATTTTTAAGAGATGTTAGCATCGCGCTAATAACTTCATCGTTTCCGTATTGAGCCGCAACATTTAGAGCTGTATTGCCAGCATTGTCTTTGGTCATTATGAAATCAACTTGATTTTGGTCGTTGATAAGTGGTGCTAAAAGTGTAAAGACACATTCTTCAGGGCCTTTTTGAGCTACAAGGTGGAGCGCTGTTTGGCCTGTGTTGGTTTGGGTAATGATGATGCTGTTTCTTGCGATGGAATCTAGTTGCGTAAATAGCAAGCGCATGCTTGGTATATTACCATTTATTGCTGCAATATGTAGCGCTGTAAAGCCAGCATCAGTTTTAGTATTTATGAAATCGGCTAGTTCGTCATGATTTTTAATGGTACTGAGTAGTCTATAAATGACATCATGGTTATTGTATTTTGCTGCAATATGGAGCGCTGTTGCGTTGGTTGTGTGTTCACGAATATTTTTTATATCGATTCCATCATCAAGTGCGGTTTTTATAGTATCAATGTTTCCCTCTGATACGGCTATCAAAAAGGCTTGAGCTTTTGTAATTTTTTCGATTTGCTCATTATGTATTGCACAGCGGCACACTGGACATGCTGGGGTGAGTTCTTCTTGCATTTTTTTGCTGCACCATCTATAAATACAACTTTCGTGAACCATAGGATTATGAGTGCATGAGAGCATGGTTGATTTTGGGTGCAGAGAGTTTATTTTTTCTCCACAGATACAACAGTTTTCTTGGGTTTGTTCTATTTCCATTGCCTCAACCAGTGGTTCTATTGCGCGTAATTGAAGGTTGTTGGCAATAAAGAAGCAGACTACAAGCAAAAAAGTGGCTAATGAACGTAATGTTTTCATATTGATAACCTCATAACCTCACATTTAAAAATATTGATTTACAACATTAATTATATAGGGTTTAGGGTATTTAATCAAAAGCCCATAAAAAGCACGCATTGAACATACAATTGGAAGAGCTTTCTTGTTTTTAGCTGTTTATTGAGCCGCGTCTAAAACTTTGTCTACATTCTCTTTTTTCTCATCAATTTTCTTGCTTTTTCGATGCCCGAATAATTTTCCTGCCCAAGAAAAAGGATTTATGGCGCTGATGACGCTTTTTTTAACGGATATTGAAACGCTTTGTTTGATTCTTTTGATGGCGTTTTCAACAGCATAATTATAGAGCGCATAGCCGCCATACCCGATAGAAGCTATTGTGGCGATAATGATGAGTCCAATTATTATTTTTTTAACCCAGCCCTTTTTCATGATATTCTCCCCAGTGAATTTGTAGTTTATAAATTTTAATTTTATGCAAATCAGGGGACTCAAGTCAATTTTATAAAATCTTGGATGACCAACATGTTTTAATCAAATGTTTCGAAAACAATCGTTTGATTTCTTCTGCCGATGCTGGCGATAAATTTAAAAAGGCAAGGGTTAGTGCCGTTTTGCGGTAATTATTTTTTACGTCTATAAGGGCTTTTTTGTATTGAGCTTTGGGAAGCAGATCAAGTATTGTGGATATAAGTGACACGTGTCCTTCTTGCGCGGCTATATGAAGAGCCGTTGAGCCGTTACGGTCTTGAGCTGACAAGAGCGAGAATCTTTCTAAGCCAGAGAAATGGCTGAGTACAGTTGTTAGCATGCCAATGTCGCAGCGACTTATGATAATTTGCATAGTTGTTTCCTCAATGATGGTTGGAATCATAAGGGTTGCAATTTTTCCTTCGGTTGATAAATGATTAAGCATTATATCGAGAATATCGGTGTGCCCGTACATTGCCGCAAGGTGCCCCGCTGTAAAGCCCATATTGTTTTTAGTATTTATGAAGTCGACCGTTATTTCATGATGTTTTATTGATGAAAGTATAAAATCTGCGATTTCTGGATAGTTGCATTGTGCTGCGATATGGAGTGCTGTGTCGCCTTTTGACTGATCGCGAATATTGGTTATATCAAACCCATTGCTTACGGAGTATCCTACAGCAGCGCTATTGCCGCATATAACAGCATTCAGAAACCATCGAGCCAGATACATTTTTTTTATTTGTTCATCTCTTATCTCTTGATGACATAAAGGACAAAATGGTTTTATTCTTCCACTCAGTTCTTTATCAAATAGCTGATAAAGACAACTTTGATGGTACAGTGAATTATGTTCACAAGCGAGCAGGTCTGCGCTTGCGTGTGCATCGGTTATTTTTTCTCCGCAATCACTGCACAGAGTTATAGGGCAAGGAGATGCAGAATTTTCCATGGCATCTAACTTAAATTTATTGTGGTTGCAAAAAGTAAAAACGCTAAAAAGGAGCGTTGCCCAAAGTAATTTTTTCATATTATGTTCTTATTTTTATAAAGTTTTAGGACTAAATGTCCCGAAGAAGATGGTTCGATTTTTTTCGAGGCACATATCGGTCCATTGTGTTGAGTAAACCTCTTGCCAGAAAACGGGGTCTTCTATTAGCGAGAATTTACCATTGGCGGTGATTACCGAGTTAATATATTCCCATAACGATTCTACATCGGTTGAAATATACATTTTCCCGGTTGCCTTGAGCTTTTGGTGGGCGAGTGAAAGAATAGTGTCGGTAATTACGCGGCGGTTTTGGTGCCGGTGTTTCATCCATGGGTCTGGGTGGAAGATGAAAATATTGTCGACCGAATGGTCGTCAAACAAATCGTCTAAGCACATTTGTCCGTTTCCATGAAGTGCAAGAACGTTGGTAATTTTACGTTCGTCGATTCTTTCTTTAAGTAATTCAACGGCCCGTTTTCTGATCTCGGCGCCGACAATAATACGCGTTGGGTTTTGTTGTGCATAATCAAGGATGAATGCTTCTTGCCCAAACCCGATTTCAAAATCGATTCCGGTATAGGATTCGGTGTATCCATATTCATGAAGTTTTTTAAACCGTTGGGTGTAGCTTAGGGGGTTGGTATGGGTTCGGATACGCATGGATAACCTTTTGTATGTTAAACGATTGAACAAGGGCACCATAATAGCAGCAATCGGCCGTTTTGTGGATAAAAATGATAAGCTAGCTAAGCTTTTTGCGGGCTGTTATATTTTTATTAGAGAATAAAGCGTCAGTTTTATCAAAAAGTTAGAGATGGAGAGTTTGATGAGTATAATGGCTTCGATATTTCGTGCCTTATGGGGTGACCTAACACGCGAAGAATTCAAAAAATTTGTTCTATTGTCGATAACTTTGCTTTTTATCGTTGGTACTTATTGGCTTTTACGGCCACTTAAAGATGCCCTTTTTATGGGAATTGTTGGTAAAACATATCTTCCGTACGCAAAAATAGGGTCGGTTATTTTTTTGATACCACTTATTTTGTTGTACTCAAAATTGGTCGATATTTTTGAAAAACATAATTTGATTTATCTCATAACTATTTGCTATGGCATGTTTTTTATAGCAATAGCATTTCTATTAATGCATCCAACGATTGGTATTGCCAATACTATGCCGCACAAATATCGAATATTGGGTTGGACCATTTACCTGGGTATTGAAAGTTTTATATCGATTATTGTTACGTTGTTTTGGTCATTTGTTTCGAGTGTTACCGAAACATTATCGGCAAAGCGTGGTTATGCATTAATTCTTGCTGGAGCACAATTGGGGGCGATTGTCGGTCCCGAATTTGCAAAACATGCAACGACTATTGGCATCCCAAATCTGGTTCTTATTGCCGCTTGCGGGATGTTTATCGTTCCGGTGATAATCCTAATTTTTGTCAAATTGCAGCCGCCAGTTGCTAAAGTACCTATTCATGAACCAAAACCTTCAACCGGATTGACAGAAGGGTTACGATTATTGTTTGCCAGGCCTTACCTAATAGGCATCCTCGGTGTTGCAACACTCAATGGAATTGTTTCAACTATCTTTGAATTTCAATTGAATTATATGGCCAAGGAGACTTATCAAACAACTGAACGGGTGGCCGAATTTCTTGGTCTTTATGGGCAGAGCATTAACTTCTTAACATTGTTTCTCGCATTGATTGGTACCAGTTTTATTATCAGAAAATGTGGGCTAACGTTTTCGTTGGCTATTTACCCAATTATCGTTGGTATTTCGGTTTGTTGTATTTGGCGCTATCCAACCTTGTGGATGCTTTTTGCCGCGATGGTTGCGCTCAAATGTTTAAGCTATGCGCTTAATAGTCCGTGCAAAGAAATTATGTATATTCCAACATCAAAGGATATTCGGTTTAAGGCAAAAGGGTGGATTGATACATTTGGTGATAGATCAGCAAAAGGAATTGGTGGGGCGGTTTGTATATTTTTCCCTGTTATGGCAAATTTGCTTTATTTTGGTTCGATCATTTCTCTTGGTATAGTTGGTGTATGGATCATTGCTGCTATTTATGTTGGTAGGACGAACCATCGCTTAGTCGTTGAAAATAAAATTCTTGAGTAATTATAAGATGTTACGATAGGAAAATTAATGAACAAAATTAAAACACTTGAATCAATCTTACATTTGGAAGATTTGATTCCACCGGGCGATGCAAATACCTTATTGTTGTTCGATGTTGGCGATGTGCTATTAGTTCCCGAAGCTGCATTATTGCAGGGTGAGCTTAAGGCCATTCGCGAGCAATTGCGTGCCGAGCATTTGGCGCCATTGGGGCAAGAACGGCACAAACATTTATGGAGCCAAGTATTGATCAACGAAAAGCGCCGATTGGTTGAAGCCCATACGCCGCGGGTTATCGAAAATTTACAAAATAAAGGCGTTAAGGTGATGGCACTGACGGCTTTGCAGACCGGGCAAATGGGTGCTATTGAAAGCATGGAAGATTGGCGTTTGGCTCATTTGGCGGCGCATGGAATTCATTTTACACAAGTTGCCCAAGGTCAAGACCACTTTGTGCTTGATGAATTGAACCAAGATGGTTTTAGCCCTGTGTATAAACGCGGTGCGTTATTTACCTATAAGCAATCAAAGGGGCAGGCTTTAACCGCTTTTCTAAAACGTATCGGTTGGTTGCCGCAGCATATAGTGTTTGTTGATGATAAACGAGCCAATATTGAAGATGTTGCGGCTGCATCTGCGCAATTAGCGATCCCTTTTACCGGTGCTCATTATCTGGAAGCCAAAAAATTAGCCAAACCGCTTGATGAGCAATTAGCCTCTTTCCGGTTCAGGCATCTTGTCCAAAATGGGGTGTGGTTGAGTGAAGATGAAGCGTTGATGTTGATGAAAAGGTAGTTGGTTTTTGTATTTACAACGTATATACATTGTGATAACATTGTTATAACCAAAAGAAAGGAATTTTATGATTAAAAAATTAGCAAAACATGGCAACAGCTATGCGATCGTTATCAGTAAACCAATTATGCAATTGCTTGGCATTGATCCCCAGAGTCATATTGACCTTAAGATCGAAAAAGGTGGGCTTTTCCTTCGACCAGTTGTTCAGGAGAAAGCTATTGTGATTGTTTCTAAGAACCCTAAAATACAGCGTGTTTTTGAAAAAAATCTTAAGAAATAT
>CAZGPI010000020.1:0-13797 GCA_964527595.1 uncultured Pseudomonadota bacterium | reverse complement strand
CCCTCGCTCCCAAAGCGAGTGCGCTACCAACTGCGCTACGCCCCGACTCTTTTCTAGATAAAATCATCCGTGAATTTCAGTTGCTCTTTTTTATGGGGTGAGCGACGGGGATCGAACCCGCGACACCCAGAACCACAATCTGGTGCTCTACCAACTGAGCTACGCCCACCACTACCGTGTATTCACCTCGCGGCAAAACACCATCGAGCAAATTTAGATGTTGCTATTATAGGTGGTTTTTTTTCAAAAATCAAAGAGTTATGTCATTTTTTTTATTACCGTGCATTTTTTTTACATAACCTTTTCAATTTTTGTCGGCTCATCGGTCAAATAGCGCTGTTTAAGAAAATCAAATGCTTTTTGCCGAGTTGCCACCATTTCTGGATTTGCTTTACGCGCTAAGTTGAAAAAACTCACCATATTCACACAAGCTTGGACCTGAACATCAAGAGCCAGTTCTTCTCGGCGTTTATCTTCCCAGTTTTTTTCTTTGCCCTTAGGCGTAAGATTTCGTTCCCCACGCGACATTATATTACCATCACGGTCACTCTCGCTAAATTCTACTATATCTTCTAATTCGGCCGTTGGTTTATTCAGCTCTTCTGCCTCTTTTAGCGCTTCTTTAGATGGTTTAATACCAAACGTTTCTTCAACCTCTTTGACCGAGATATGGTTCTTCAATGAACTTTCTTTACCATAAAACTCAGCAATCCACTTCATTTCATCAACCGGAACAAGCTTGGGTTTAACGGTAAAATCTGGCTGAATTCCGGTAGCCTGTAATGATGTTTCTTTGGACAAGAAATACAACATAGTTGTTAATTTTAGCGCACAGCCATTTTTAATAGGAATCAATTCTTGCACCGACCCCTTGCCAAAACTCGACGTTCCAACAACAAATACCATAAGATTATGCTTCGTTTCTTTGTGCCCTTTTTTATCAATAATTTGCACACCGGTGCGTGAATGGTGAGCAAGGCATCCAGCCAAAATTTCGGCGGCCGAGGCCGTTAGATTATTAACCAAAATAAAAATTGGCACATCGCTTTTGAGTAAAGGTTCTGCCTTGGTAAAATAGCGCGAAACGGTCCGACATTTACTATCTTTTGTTACCACAACCAATGAACCTTTTGGCAAAAATAATCCGGCCATATCAATTGCAGAATCGAGGGTTCCACCAGGATTGCGGCGCAAATCAAGTACAATTCCGTTACACATCCCCGCATTAGCCTTTTTTAAAAGATCGGCCATTTGAGTTGCTGCATTTTCGGTAAACAAACTCAACGAAAGATAATACACGTTCTGATCTTTAAAATAATAACAATTTGAGGTCTGATCCTTGATAATATCGCGCTTAACGGTAAATTCCATCGGTTTGCGGTTGCGAATAACCTTTAACGCAACGGTCGACCCTAATTTTCCTTTAAGCTTGTTAACCACCTCGTCTGACGACAAACCACGTAGCTTATCCTTATTTACCTCAACAATTTTATCGCCGCCCTTCATGCCCGCTTTATCGGCAGGCCCTCCTTGAATAACGTCAACAATAACCAATGCATCATCGTCTGGGGTTTTGCTAATAATACTCACCCCAATACCAGAAAATTCACCTGACGTTGCCTCGAGCGCCGCCTTATAACTTTCTTGATCAAAAAATGCCGAGTGTGCATCAACATTGGCAACAGCAGATTTGAGCGAATTTTGAATAAATTTTGAAAAATCGACGGTCTTAAAACCCTTTTTTTGAACAAGGCTTATAACTTCTGCATAAGTTTGAAACCACTGAAAAATATCTTTTTCCTGGTCTTCGGCCGTCTTCTTTTTGATCACATCCTTTGAGCGCTTTTCCTGGGCTTCTTTTGATCGAGATCTTTTTTTAGATTTTGATCGACGACTTTTTTGCTCTTTTTTTTCTTTTTTCTTTGTAATTCTTACCTGTAGTGGCATCTCGCCTTGCGGAACTAATTGCGTAAACGATAAGGTGGTATCAAAAGATGCCTCATTTGTCTTAGCTACTGCAATATCACCATCATTTCCACTGAGTAAAATGGGTACAAATAGAAAAACACCAGCCAAAAAACTTCGCTTGAACATACTACTCCTTTTCCTTAATTACAAACTCGTGCTACAGTAAGATTAGCTTGTTTAATGTACCAACAATTTTTGGTGGGCGCTACTATGAACAAAAACCAAGATAAACACATTGTCATCGTAACTGGTCTATCAGGAGCCGGCAAAACGAGCGTAATGCGCGCACTTGAAGATCAGGGTTTTTATTGCGTCGACAATCTTCCCATTCCGCTGCTTACAACGTTTTTACAGCTTGTTGTGAGAACTCAGGGAAACCCATGTAAAGTGGCTCTTGGGCTTGACGCACGTGGCGAACATTTTTGCCATGACCTTGCCTCGGAAATTAATAAACTCCAACAAGGTTCATTCAAGCATCTTGTTAAAATAATGTTTCTCAATGCCAGCTCAAATACGCTGCTTAAACGCTTTCAAGAAACGCGGCGCAAGCATCCGCTCGCCACAACAACCGATCTTTCTTCTGCTATAGAAAAAGAAAAAACGCTTCTTGAGCCAATTATGGCCTCAGCCGATATGATTTTAGATACCGACACGTTTAACATCCATGAACTGCGTAAATGGGTAAGCAATGCATTTTCCGAAGTTCAGGCAAAGGAACTCGTCGTAAACCTTATTTCATTCGGCTTTAAATATGGAGCCCCCGAAGAAAGTAATCTCGTCTTTGATGTGCGTTTTCTACCAAACCCTTATTTTGTTCCCGATTTAAAAAAACTTGATGGCCGCAATATACTCATCAATGAATACCTGTTTTCTCAAGCATCGGTCAATGAATACTGGACCCGATTATCTTCATTTTTACACTATTCATTACAACAGTTTTATGAAGAAGATCGTTTTTTTGTCACTATTGCAATTGGATGTACCGGCGGCAAGCACCGCTCGGTAGCATTTATTGAAAAAATAAAAAATGAATCGTGGCCCAAAATACGCTTTGTGGTTAATCACCGAGATGTCGAAAAGGAATAAGGAATCGCATATGAAGATAAAGACAATAATACAAGGATCATTCTTCTTAGCAATATTGAGCATTGCGCTTATCTATAGCATTAAGAGCAAAAATGGCCTTCGTGCGTATTTTGACCTTAAGAACGATTTTCAACAGGATATGCAAAATATCGCAGCACTTGAAAAAAAGAATGACGACATAAAAAAAGAAATCACGCAATGGAAAATAGATCCACTTGAACAAGAAAAAACGGCTCGGCAAGACTTAGGCATGAGTTTTACCAACGAACTTGTGTACATTACCCCAAAACAACAAAAAAAATAAACGCCCCGTTTTTTGGAGCGTTTATTTTTTAATTCGATCAATTATTATCTATTTATAACCTTAAGCGGCGGCGGCCACTGGCTCAACTGGCGCAACAACTTCTTTCGCTTCGCCCTTGTCTTCGCCTTTTTCTTCAGATTTTGCTACTTTTGGTTTGGCTGGCGTTTTTGGCGTTTTTGGGGCTTTTGGGGCTTTTGGTTTGGCTGGCGCTTTTTTCTCAACTACAGGTTCTTCGCCCTTTACTTCTTCAGCTTCAGCCGAAGGTTTTTTCTTAGCTAGAGCCTTCTTTACTTTTTCAGCCTTCTCTGAACTCTTCTTTGCTTTCTTCTCTTCGCGCTCTTTTACTATTTTTTCTTGCTCTTTATCGGTTCGCTCTGCTTTTGGCGTGACTTTTGCCTTAGCCTTGGCGGCCTTTTTAAACTTATCAAGTTCTTTTTCCAAATTCTTAACGTCCTTTTTAAATTCTTTAACTTCCTTTTTTAATTCTTTAACGTCTTCGCCCAAATCCTCTACCTTATCCTCAAGCTTCATAATCTTACGTTCTTGCTCAATGTTTTCTCGTTCGAGCTTAATATCTTCTTTGGCCAGCTCTAGAGAATCATCGCCGCCTCTCCCCTTCTTCATTGCTGCTTCTCGCTTTGCCCTTTTATCTTTCTCTATTTGCGCCATAGTCCGTGCCGAACCTGTAAAATTCAGGGTAAAGCCAAAGCATACAACAAGTGCTATTAGCCTTGCAATTCGATTACTCCCGTTCATAAAATCTCCTTCTTGAAATTTGAAAAATAAAACTTCACCTTATCGGCCGACTCTTTATGTAATAGCTCAAGAGCCAACGCCATGTCAATAACTAGATTAATTTATCAAACAATCTTAAACCATAAAGCACGCCCGTTATGATGATTGAAGCCCCCCAAAAAATTCCATCTGACAGACGCCATCATTTAGGCTATACTTACCGCAAATGCTTGATCGTTTATATCAGGCCAGGGTTCAGGATGAAAAAACTTGTGGCAAGGAATAGGTACCATGGAAAACAAAGATCTAATCAATGCAATAGACCAATCAGCAACAGCGCTTAATGAACATGAAATTCGCCTCGAAAAAGTTAAAAAATTACAGGCCAGCGGCAAAAACCCGTGGCCAGCCTATAAACCAACCACGGCAACGGTCACCCAGGCGCGTAGCGAATTTGAAGCTACTAACGATGCAACCAAAGAATATAGCATTGCGGGCAGGCTTGTCGGGCTCCGCGACCACGGCAAAACGTACTTTGGGCACCTGCAAGACCGCAGCGGCAAAATGCAGGTATATTTCAAAAAAGACGAAATTGGTGAAGACGCTTTTGCCACGCTAAAAGATTATATTGATATTGGCGACATCGTATGGATAAACGGCGTCCTATTCATTACCAAAACGGGTGAAATCACCCTTAAAGTCAAACAGTTTGAGCTGCTCAGCAAATGCTTATACCCGCTCCCTGAAAAATTTCATGGCTTAACAGACGTCGAACAACGCTACCGTCAACGGTATCTTGACCTGATAAGCAGCCAAGAAAGCCGCGAGAAATTTCAACGCCGCTCAAAAATTGTACAAGCTATCCGTAACTTTTTGCTTGATTTAGACTTTATGGAAGTTGAAACACCAATGCTTCACAACGTTGCTGGTGGCGCAATTGCTCGCCCTTTTGCCACGCACCATAATGCATACAATATAGATCTATTCCTTCGTATCGCCCCTGAGCTTCACCTTAAACAATTAGTTATTGGTGGATTTGAACGGGTCTTTGAAATCAATCGATGCTTTCGTAACGAAGGTGTATCAACCCGACATAACCCAGAATTTACCACCATCGAATTTTATATGGCCCATGGCGACTACAAAAAAGGCATGGAACTTACCGAACAACTTATTCAAAACGTCGTGCTTAAAAACTTCCCAACAACCGAAGTTGCCTTTCAAGATAAAATCATCGATTTTACCGCCCCCTTTAAAAAGCTCACGCTTGAACAATCGCTCATCGAAATCGGCGGCATTAGCGCAGACGAGCTCACCGAAGAAAATATCGATAAAACCGCACAAAAGCACAATATCGCTATCCAACCGGGCTCAGGCCATGGCATGAAGCTTTTTGTCCTTTTTGAAGCACTTGTTGAGAGCAAAATCGTACAACCGACATTCATCACCGGTCAACCGCTTGAGGTTTCACCTTTAGCTAAAAAAGACGAAGAAAATCCGGACGCAACTGCGCGCGCCGAACTATTTATCAATGGCATGGAATTTGCAAACTTATACACCGAGCTTAATGATCCAATAGATCAAGCCGAACGCTTCAAAAAACAAGCCCAAGCTAAAGCTGCAGGCGATGATGAAGCTCATGCTTATGATGCCGATTTTGTACGCGCACTTGAGTATGGATTGCCTCCAACCGTTGGCGTCGGCATTGGTATTGACCGATTGGCGATGCTCTTAACAAATACTACGTCCATCAAAGATATTATTTTGTTCCCAACCTTAAAACCGATTAAAGACTAATGCAAATCCAGCCCCTACAAAAGGCCAAACGGGCAAGTAAAATAAAAAAAACTGCGCCCAAAATAACCATGATGGGGCAAAAGTACCAATGGACTTTGCCAAAAGTAGACGAAGATGCGGCGCGGGCACTGGCCTGCGCACATAACCTTAGCATACCAATAGCTCAAATCTTATACGCACGCGGTTATACCACAAGCCAAGCCCTTAATGCTTTTTTATTCAGCAGCCTGGAAAAAGATGTAGCTCATCCAAGCCTACTTTTAGACGCTGAAAAAGCTGCTTTGCGTATATTAAAAGCGATTGAACAACAAGAAAAAATACTCATTTTTGGTGATTACGATGTTGATGGCATAACCGCTTCATCGCTTATGCTTGCCGCATTAATGCCCCTTGGCGCCAACATCAATTATTTTCTCCCGTCGCGCCAAAAAGACGGATATGGTCTCTCGGTTGACGCCGTTACAAAAGCGCATCTTAATGGTTATCAACTTATCATCACCGTTGATAATGGCATTACGGCGATTGAAGCGGCCAACAAAGCACATGACCTTGGCGTCGATCTTATTATCACCGACCATCACCGGCCCCAAGAAGAACTCCCTAAAGCGCTTGCTATTATCAACCCAAACCAAACCGCTTGTGCATATCCATTTAAAGATTTGGCCGGCGTTGGCGTTATTTTCAAAGTCATTGCGCTTATTTACGAAATAAAAGGGATCGAAACCCTTCCCACCAAACTTTATGAACTGCTGATGCTCGGCACCATTGCAGACGTCGCCCCACTTCTTGGCGAAAACCGATTTTGGGTGCGCCATGGACTAACGCAAGTATCAAAAAATCAGAGCCATGCGCTCACGGTACTATCAAATAACGTCAATTTGATGAAAAGTACCTACAGTTCACTTGATATTGGTTTCATGATTGCACCTCAAATCAATGCGCTTGGAAGAATGAGTAACCCTCGAGAAGCGGTAAAGTTTCTTATCAGCTCTGATCGACCTGAAGTTGAACGCATTGGTTTGATACTTAAAACGATGAATGATGATCGTAAAAAACTTGAACGCTCAATTTATGAAGAAATTGATGGCGCAATTTTGAATAAGAGCATCGATCTAAATACCGAACATGTACTTGTTGCGGCAAGCAGCAATTGGCCACCAGGCCTTATAGGGCTGATAGCCGGTAAACTCATGCAAAATTATGGCCGCCCAACCTTGCTTTTCCATATAGATAATGGCATCGCCAAAGGTTCATGCCGCTCGATCCCTGAATTCAATATTTTTGATGCGCTAAAAGCAAATGAGGATCTTCTGATCAGTTTTGGTGGGCACTCGTTCGCGGCCGGACTAAAGGTAACACTCGAGAATCTTCCAAAGCTTAAAGAACGGCTTGAGCAAAGATTACTTTCATTTGTTTCGCCAGCCGATTTAGTCCCGAAAGTAACACTTGAAGCTCAAATAGAACTTCCTGAGTTAAACGGAAAATGCTGGTCAGATCTTGAACAATTAGAACCATTTGGTAATCAAAATCCACAACCGGCGTTTTTGATTAAAAATGTCACGTTACTAAAGCAACCAAACCTATTGAAAGATAAACATATTAAATGCACTATTTTTTCGCAGGGAATCATTAAGCCTGTTATCTTTTTCAACCGACCAGAACTTTACTCGGTTCTAACACAACTTCAAGATAAGCCGTTTCATATCGCCGCTTATGTTACAAAAAATGAATGGGGTGGGACAGCGCGTATTGAATTGCAGGGGATTGACATTGCTATTGAGTAATAGATCTCTTCTGGAACATATTTAACATAAATAGTAACGATTATTTTTTATCTTTAAACAATATTAATACTGCCAAATTTGTCATCCCGGGCTTGATCCGGGATCCATCTTATTTTTCTTCTGGTCCAAAAATTCCTTCATATAAATCATTCCATTCTGGATTCAGTTCTTCTATGAGAGCGGTTTTCCACTCTCGCTTCCAATTCTTAACTCGTTTTTCTCTTGTAATTGCCTTGTCGACATACTGGTATTGTTCTATGTATACCAATTTTTTCACATCATATTTTTGTGTAAATCCGTCAACAAGACTATTTCTGTGTTCAATCATACGTCGCTTCAAATCACTGGTAACACCAATATAAATGGTTCCATTTTTTTATACGTTTTACCCCTATAATTCGACAAATTCGGCTGGGAAATTTATTTTCCCAGAAAAAGCCATTGAAAACACCCATCCATTCAACATATAGCAAAGAAAAAGATGGATCCCGGATCAAGCCCGGGATGACAAACTTTGCATTATTAATACAAAATAAGAAAAAGAAACACAAGCCATTGTGTTTTTAGGTTTCAGAAGGGATCTAAAATTAATCGTCAATTGAATCCCAAAATGACCACGATGGATAAGGTTCAACATCGTCATAATTTTTGAATAAATTTTCTGGATAAATCATCCCAAAATATCGAGGTAATGTTACTTTTTCAAACAATTTAAGTGCCGCCCTAAAATCTTGGCGATTGCCATCGCGTACCACGATGTCAGCATCAGGATCTTTAACCACCATATCAAGCGTTATCAATAAACGGATAAACATCTTGGCAACCGACCGATGTTTCTTGCCCCCGCGATACGTATTCCGCTGGCCACCCAAAATACCGGCCCCTCTTTGCTGAAATTCACCTTTTTTCATCGTTGAACGCACAAGTGTATTAAATTCACTTTTCCAAACAACACTTTCTTTGAGTTTTTCATATAAATCTGATGTTGGCAAAACCATTTGTCCGTGCTCAACCTGATGGCGATTCACCCATAAACTTACCACCGATGCGGTATAGCTTCCTTTTTTCGCCTTTTCCAAATCGCAATCAAATGCGTATATGCCTCGCTGAGTCCCCTTAACGTCCCAATCTAAAAGGTATGGTTTTTCATCTAAAACCCCAAACCTACCGCGCTGCGTATCGACATTGAAATGGAAAAATATATTTTTCACTTGCTGTGAAACCTTTTTTTCTTTATCCAACTCCCCAAACAACATTGGTTGTACCAAATAAATTAATCCATCCGGCCCCTTTTTAAGCCACAAAGGAGGAAGCCAATACTGGTCCTTTTCTAACTGATACAACTGCTTACCGGTCTTTTCAGCATATAACAAGTTGCACAATACCATATACCATTGCGCCCGCAAAAGACGCAATATCGGCGTCAAAACAAACTCGTTTTTACAGTCTTGACTAAATGCATATAACGCACGCACCGACCTTCCCGATTGCGTTTTAAATACAACATCGGTCAAAGCACCCTGCTCATGTTTGTGATCATTTTGCTCAAATAAAATATCACCACAGTTTTGCCATAAATCATTAATCTTTTCCTGCATAAGATGTTCGGTGAAAAACAGCTGCAATAATTCAGAAAAAGCTAGCGCCGCCGATGGTTTAAACTGTTGTACATTGATAAATGATTTTGATAACCCATACGATTGCTCAAGTTTTTCTGTTTCTAAGCTCAGCTTCTTGGTAACAAAATCATGAATAAGTTCAGTATCTTCACCAGGAATATGCTGAAGATATTCATCAAGCATTTCGGTTAATTTTTTTAAACCAATCCCCTGCAAATTATCGGCATAACGGGCGTCATCAATAACATTGCTTAAAGTAAGCCGAACCAAAGCCTCTAATTCTAAGGCGCTGGTAAATTTTTTACGTGATTGCCGATTAAGCAAGCAATGTAAAAGCTCTCCACCGCCACCAACAAAGTCTCGGTATAGGCTATATTTAACCTCAAATCCTTTATTGAGTAATGCCATTTGCTGTTGCAAATAATTGATACGAATATTTTCTCGCGATGAACGAGGATACATGCTCAAAAAATCAACAAAAACAACCTTCTCAATTTTTTGATCCTTAAGCCCTTTGACCAGTTTTGATAAAAATTCACGATAAACCAATGGAAATCTAATCCCAGAACTAAAAAACATTTGTTCGGCAGCAACATTCTTTAGTCCTTCAGATTTCACTTTATTCAACGGCTGAAGTATACGAATATCCCACGGTTGATCAGCATGAAATAAGTAGTCGCGATCTTGATGTTTAAATGGAATCCAGCGATTATCTTTTTCCTTACCAAGTAAAAAAAGATTTTTCAAAAACCACGATGTGTTACTTGTTACTTCATTCAGTTCAGCGGTAAAATACCCTTTTTCACCAATTATTTTTTGCACATTATGCAAAGCATTATCATATTGCTCAGTCAGGGAAGCCGCATGTTCCTGAACATAGAGCGCAACCTCTTTTGATTGCTGTTCGGTCAATTCGGTCTTAGCATCAACGAATACTATTCCATCTGGCTTGTAGCTAAAATGACTTATTTGCGCCGGCAAATCGGCAATATACACATCGTCTTTAAATTTAAACAATTCGAACAACTGTGATGACGTATTATCAACATGCTCAAATGAATCACAATCATCACCATGCTTCATCCAGTTTTTGATATTCCCCAACATGGTACTTTTACCAACGCCATCAACAAAACTACCAAATATATAAACAGTCGCCTTATTATCAATTGGCTGAAGTTTTGTTATCAATGTCTTTGCAAAAGCCTGAGCATTAAGGGTTGCTCCCTTTTCTTGCTTGCAAGAAATTTCAATAGGATATGTAATATCAGGCCCCGTAAAAAACTTTATAAACGGTAATGGTGAACGCAATAAATGCTTGAGATATTCTATCGAAAAAAGAATATCCTGAGTCCCATCAACCTGTTTATTCCCTATCTTTAATTCACTCGAATAAAGCATCTGCCAAAACTTAGCAACCTTCTCTAAAACACAAACAATATCAGGCTTATCATAACTGCGCGTAATAGAGTCATGCGCTTGTAACATTAAATCAAAAATCTGCCCAAAGGCATGCTCTTGAAAAATCGATGCTCGATCGTCAAAAACCAAGATGCTTTCTGGGTTTATATGTTCAAAAATCGGCTCAGGTAAGCCAACTTTTCGAGCACATGCTTGATTAAAATCTTTAAATAAAAAACCGGTTATAATGCCAAAACGATTATGTAATTTGGGCGACCAACCGATATTGTTTTTTGAAATTGCTTCGTCATTAATTTTAGGCTTACGGAAATTAGTGTAATAAGAAGAAACCGCATTTTCCTCATAGCCAAAAATAACCACACGCCCGGATAAATCAAACCCTTTTTGGCCCAATTCTTGTTCAAGTAAATCAAAACTTTCTGCCGTTTTTTCGAGCAAAAAAGGATGGTATTCGTGCGTATAGCGGCCCTCGGGGTTAAACTCATAATGTTTAACAAAACTGTTAATGAATTTTTGATTTGAGGTTTGATCATTTGCCGCAACAAATGAAAATGTAATTAAACATAAAAACGGTAGGATGTATCGCCCCGCTGGGGCTTTACTTGTTTTTATGATTACATTTCCCAGGGTTACGCTTTGCTTACCCTGGGCTTGCAACATTGACCCCTCCGGGGTCTTCATCTTGTTATTTTTTTTAAAAATCCCGCATCGAACGCAGGGAGCTAGTCCTTGCAACATTGACCCATCCTTGATCTTAATCTTATTCATTTCCTTAAGCACCCCTTGCGGGGTGCAAGTAACTAGCCCAGGGTAAAGCCCTTGGCGGCAACCCTGCAACTCCGGGGTCTTCATCTTATTCATTTCCTTAAGCACCCCTTGCGGGGTGCAAGTAACTAGCCCAGGGTAAAGCCCTTGGCGGCAACCCTGCAACTCCGTGGTCTTCATCTTATTCATTTCCTTAAGCACCCCTTGCGGGGTGCAAGTAGCTAGCCCAGGGTAAAGCCTTTGGCTGCAACCCTGGGACCTGAAATCAAAAAACCACCATAAGCCCCGTAGGGACGACACAAAAAAATTAATCAAAAATAAACCGTTCATCATAAATTATTTCATGCTTCTTTAATAAGGCGACAAATTCATCCCCAAAAGACATTTTGCGGTGATGTGCATCTTGCTGTGATATATAAGTCTTAACTACACTAACATTTGAATGGCTTACCGAAAAAACGCCATACCCAGCTTGCCAGGAAAACTTCTTCGTTGTATCAATGCTATTGATGAACTTTGATGAATTTGATTTTATTTTTCTTACCAGATCACCCAATGAAACATCTGTTCCAATTTTGACCAATAAATGAATATGGTCTATCGTCCCACCACTAGCAATCATGGTAGCTCGATCACTTCTTACAATTCCACCAATGTAATCATATAAGCGCTTTTGCACCGATTCATCAATAAACAATTGTCGATTCTTTGTTGACCATACTAGATGGACAAATACGTCTGCAAATGTATGTCCCACCAATATCCTTTCAATACCCACGATTCAATAACATAGATTCTTGCGCCCATTTCTTTGACTTTTCATCGGTCCCATATAACCGATCCAATACTTCTACATTATCCAACCGATACTTGTGTTTTAACAACGCCGAAAGCTTTTTTACCGTTTCCATAGCTTCTTGGTATTCGGCTTCATAACTCGTGTTTTGTAATTTTTCCATAATAAATTCTAGGCCGGCAAAATACTTCGTTGCCTTGGCAGAATCTTTAAGCAATATGCCTTCATTGAAAAGTTTAATGACGTAATCAAATGAAAAGGCATAAAACGCGCCCAGAATATCTTTGTGCGAGCTTTTAAGATAATCGAGCAATCGCTTCGTTTTTTTTTGGTTAACGGCCGCATATGAATACGCTGAATTATAGGCCGGACGATCTGGTAGAAAAACTAAATTGTCGTCAAGATTAATATATGCCTTCTTAAGGTATGTATTGATAAGTGAACACTGATCAATAATAAATTCCCAATAATGCGTCAGCTTAAAACCATCAGGTTGATTTGCAACATAAAACCACGGCTTGGTTGCCAACAAATCGATAAACGCCTTCAGCGCCCCAGCGACTTGATCCGGATCTTTATTGGTAAAAAAATTGCTTCGAATAGTCAATGCTTTAGGATAATATTTGGATAAATATTCTTCATAAAATTTATCGGCAACTTGCTGTATATCGACATTTTCTTTGGCCGCGGGTTCTTCAATCGCTGTAAGCCATGGGCAAAAAATGCCTAAAAATATAATTAAAAAATATCTAACATGTAACATAATGATTACGCTTCCAACGCTAAACTACTGCATCCGGCCACAAAACGGTCAGCTTGGTTATAAAATTGCGTAGAAATCAACATTACCCTTGTGCAAAGCTCCGGCTTATTGGTATCAAGCGGTGCGTTAAGCATTCGCTCAAGCGCATCGGTATAAGAATCAAGCACACCGACAAAACCCATAACTTGTTCGTCAAATGCGTTCATTGAGGCTTTATTTTCTTTAGATTTGTATAGCTGAAGCTCGGACAAAAAGGCAATCGCCTCTTCAAGTGACCTTATAAATGCCGCGTGTTGTTTGACTATTTCATGCTCTAAAAAATTCACAAACGATACGGCAACGGCATCATCAAGACCAAGTTTCAAAGCATGTGAACATGTCTGCTCATATTCAGGAATAATATCACTGAGCGATCGACCAATAACACTCACAACCTGTTCACGTTCTTTAATGTCTTCTTTTGACGAAAACAAGCTGGAAGATAATCCAAATACTTGGCCTGCTTTTTGCCACGCTGAAGACAATGCGCCCAAGGCAACAGCCCCGATAAACGAACAAACGGCAATTTCCACACCTTTATTAACCGCTCGTACAAGGCGATCCCATAAAGGAAGATGATTTGTCCCGGACAATAAAACGCGACGATATTGCTCATCAGAAACGGCTGGCAATACATCATGAGCAGTGGCTCCAGATGTATTTGTGTCATTATTATAGAAGTGTTTTTTACAAAGCCACGCAATGCCACCAATAGCAAC
>CAZGPI010000019.1:0-14843 GCA_964527595.1 uncultured Pseudomonadota bacterium | reverse complement strand
CAGGATCAAACTCTCCATATCTAAAATTGACTAAGAGTCCTCCAAATTCAGGTAATTTTAAAATTACCTTCCGTCTCCGTGTATTTCAAAGATAATTCAATTTTTTGTTTCCCCCACCGAATCATATCGTGTTGCAGTTCTCAAATGTGTTACCATTGTACTTTTTTCTTTTTAAAATTTCAAGCAATTTTTTTAACTTTTTTTTATTTATCAAAACCGCTCAAAACATCGTCTAGAAAATTTCAAACACGCAAAACAAATTTCACTTAACAACAGGGCAAAGTATATCTCAACCAACACCAATGTCAAAGAAAAAATACACAAACTTGAACTTTTTATATTTAGCCACGTAAACTAAGTTATTTAACACATTTTTAGGGAGACATTAATGAATATCTTAACGGTCGGAGGAGCCACCCAGGACGTGTTTTTGCACTATGAAGGCTCTGATTTCATGACCATTGTAAAAAAAAACCTGGTCGCCAATTACATGCTTTTTGAATCTGGAGAAAAAAAAGAAATCGCCACCGTTAACTACGAAACTGGCGGAGGCGCGACAAATGCCGCCGTGTCTTTTGCTCGGCTAGGGTTCAATACAAGCTGTTTCTGTAACATTGGTAATGATGCCGCGGGCAAAGCCGTAAGCACCAACCTCATCCAAGAAGGCGTCAGCCCTTCATTTATCCACATTGACCAAACCGTGAACACCGGTCAATCGTTCATTATTAACTCACAGCAAGGCGAATCAACCATATTTGCCTACCGCGGAGCCAATCGCCATCTATCGGTTGATAAAATCCCGGCCGACTACATTGCAGATTGCAATCATCTATATATAACCTCACTAAGCCACGAATCAGCAGAAATGCTTCCGCAACTCACCTCTTTGGCAAAAAAGCATCATGTTCCGGTTGCCGTCAACCCCGGCGTCAGTCAGCTCGCCAAAGGCACGCAAGTCCTCAAAGAATCACTTAAAAACATCGATATCATTATCCTCAATAGCGCTGAAGCCCAAATCTTTATGCTCGCCCTCGTGCAAGGAGACCAAAGCTACCACAAAGCTCTTGAGTGGTGCGAACAAGGACAACCAAGCGGAATCAACCAACCCAACGAGCAAGCATACCTTCTTAGCAACCCTCTAGCTTATGCAGACCGCTTTTTTAGCCTAAGACAGTTTTTTAAAGAAGTTTTGAAAATGGGTCCACGAATTGTGGTCGTCACCAATGGATGTAACGGTGTTTACGTTGCGACGCAAAACCAAGTTACCTTTTGCCCAAGCATGAAAATCGCAGTCACTAATACCGTCGGCGGTGGAGATGCCTTTGGTTCATGTTTTGTTGCCAGCTTATTGCTTGGCTACACCATTGATGACGCTCTGCAAAATGGCATTATCAACAGCGCATCAGTTCTACAAGGCCAAGGGGCCAAGGTTGGCTTACTAACACGCCAGCAACTAGAAGTGCAACACACAACCATCGACCGAAAACTCCTACAACACTGTGCCTTACAATAATGGCCGGCTTTATAAGCATTTTTAATCCTTTTTCCGCCCACCGCTCCAAGCAATCAATTCTCTCAATAACAATCCATGAAGATCGCTTAATCATCACGCAAACGTCAAATATTGATCATCCGACAACAATAAACCTTGAGCCGCGCACCATTTACCATGGCCTATTATTCAAACCATCCATATTCATTACCCAATTAACTTCATATATCAGCTCAATTAAACCCAGCAGACCGACCACTAATGTTCAACTGCCGCCAAGCATAGATCAAACATCGCCGCTGTTGCCTTTTTTGGTATTACAATACACGCTAGCCCTGGCAAAAACTGGCGTGCACCTTGTCTATATAGGCTATGCTAAAAACCAACATCATGAGATCAATCTACTTGAATTACTTTATCAACCCAACTCACGATCACCAAAATTCTGGCTATCGCTTATCCTCGCAGCATCATGCATGCTCGGCATAGGCATCACATTAAAACAACGGGAGCTGGGCAACATGATCACTTCACTCACCAATCAAGCAGCCGAACTTAAAACAACCAATACCGACCACGAAAAACAATTTAATGAAACAAATAGATTGAAATCTGATATCAAATTATTGCAGGCAAAGGATTTGGCTATACAAAACGTTCTTGGCAAGATGCACAACCCAAATACCATCATCAGAACTATCGCACACCAAACCCCGGCAACCCTCTGGCTAAAATCAATCACCATTGGAAACGCAAACAAAAAACAACATGCATCACCGAGCAACCAACGCACCGGCAAACAATTAATAGATAAAAAAACCAAACCTCACCACATTACCATTAATGGAACAAGCTCAACAGGAACTTCGATTACCCGCTTACTCAAAAATCTTAATCAATGCAACACGGGCATCAACCTTCCGATTTTGGCAAGCGTTAGCAAAGAAAAGCGCTGCAAGAAGAACCAAACCCCTAAAACAAATCAGGCCCTATACCACTTCGTTATCGAGGGACAATCTTAATCAAAACAATTACCCCAAGGCGTTCCCCCTTGGGCAACCCCCTAAGAGCAATTCCAATACGCAAAAAAAAGCCCTGAATAGTTAGCATGGTCTCACGCTAGTTATTCAGGGCTTTAAAAATCAAATTACGTTAAATTGATTAACGGCTGCTCCAGCTGCGTGGTGATGAAGGTCGACGAGAGGACCCGCCACTACCGCCACCGCGACCGCCAAAACGACGTCGATCATATGGACGATCATCTCTTGAAGCAACTTGAGGTAATGCATTAGCAAGGAGATCTTCTTTAGATTGTCCCTTTTTATGCGAAACCTTCTTCAAGAGTGCTGCTGCAATTTCAATTGCTGTGTGATCTTGTGCAACCAATTGCTCAACAAGCTTAAGGTATCTGTCTAGATCGCCTTCTTGAATAATCTTTTTAATCTCAATAAACATCTTATTGTTTTTGAGTTCATCAAGATGATCAAGCAATGGCAATGGCTTTCTTTCTATAATAGCCTTTGTATAGCGTAGGATCGCTTTAAATTCATATTGCTCGCGTCCAGAAACAAAACTAAATGCCTTACCAGCTTTGCCGGCACGGCCTGTTCTACCAATACGGTGAACATAAGACTCTTCGTCTTGTGGAATTTCAAAGTTGAAAACTGCTTCAACATCTGGTACGTCTATACCACGGGCAGCAACGTCAGTTGCAACCAAAATGTCGAAAGCCCCTCTTCTAAACTTATCCATAACACGATCACGCTTTGGCTGAGAAATGTCACCATGAATACCATCAGCAGAATAACCGCGAGATATTAAACCGGTAACAACGTCATCAACTTTGCGCTTGGTGTTACAAAACACAATTGATAATTTAAGATCATGCAAATCGATCAAACGAGTAAGAAGTTCAAGCTTTGCTCGTGGATCAATATCAAAATAAACTTGCTCAACCGCTGGAACAGTAACTTTTTCGTGAGCAATCTTTATTGTATGAGGATTGTTTTGATAGCGCTTGGCTAACGTAGCAATTTCTTGGGAGATGGTTGCAGAAAACAACACTGTCTGTCGTTCTTTTTTCGTTTGCTGCAAGATCATTTCGATGTCGTCACGAAATCCCATATCTAACATTTGATCAGCTTCATCGAGCACAACAGTTGTTACGCCGCTCAAATTAAGCGTACGGCGCTCAATATGATCAATCAAACGACCAGGTGTTCCGATAACGATTTGCACGCCGCGTTCCAATGCCCTTATTTGACGATCAATAGGTTGTCCGCCATAAACAGGCAATGCACACATTCCGCGTTTATATTTTAATAACTTATTTAATTCAACCGATACTTGAATTGCAAGCTCACGCGTAGGGCAAAGCACTAACGCCTGAACAGCATGAGATTTTGCATCGACTTTTTCAATCAATGGAATACCAAAAGCGGCTGTTTTACCGGTTCCGGTCATTGCTTGACCAACAACATCTCGGCCTTCAAGTAAAAAAGGAATTGACTCTGCTTGAATTGGTGATGCTTCTTCAAAACCAAGATCAGCAATAGCCTTAAGCATTTCCTTCGATAAACTTAAATCTTCGAATTTTAATTTTTTCATCATGAAATTATGATACCTCTATAACCTAAGTCGCGGCCCAACTAAAAAGGCATCGACATTTTTCTGTGATAATTAAAGATTTCTTAATAGTTTTAAGAAAGATACCCCGCGTCCATGCAAGGATCCGAGCTTAGGTATAGATTGCTAGACACAAATTAAATCATTTTTTTAGCTATCGAACCCCACCCATCTTTATTGATTATAGACTAAGCTTATCGATAACGTTCTATTTGTCAAAAACATTATTATTTACCTATAAAAAGGCCTCTTTTTGTCTACGGCGTTTCGACATGTTTGGTTGTTTTATTTGCCCAAACGTCTTTTATTTGCTATTTTGGGTGAGCAAATTGAAGAATTATAAGTCTAAACCCCCTAACAATGCAGCAGCCATCGCTTGCTGCGCTCTAAGAAGGATTGTCTAATGTTTAAGGAAAAAAGTTTTTCCAACATTCCTGTTCCAACCACAAGCGCCTTTCTTTACGAAGAAGAAGAGTTTAAGGTTGACGAATCGCTCCAAAAAGAACTCGCTGGTATTTACGAAGAATTTGGCACCAAGTTCCAAGTCGGAAAAATAGTCGCTGGCCGCGTTGTTGCTAAAGACAGTAACGGCGTTTTGGTAAGCATCGACTACAAATCCGATGGACTTATCCCAAACTTCGAGTTCTCTGAATATGAACTCAAGAAAATAGCACTCAACGAGCCTATTGAGGTTATCCTCGACAGACTTGAAGATAAAAACGGCATGGTCGTTTTGTCTTACCAAAAAGCAAAAGCTCTCAAAGCTTGGGACAATATTGCTGCACTTGCAGAAAGAGACGAGCCTGTTACCGGTATTGTTACTCACAAGGTAAAGGGTGGCTTGAGTGTCGACGTTGGTATCCCAGCATTCTTGCCTGGATCACAAGTTGACGTTCAACGCGTTACCGATTTTGATCAATTCGTTGATCAGGAAGTTACCTGCAAAATCTTGAAAGTAAACAAGAAACGCGGAAATATCATCATTTCTCGCAGAAAATACATTGAAGAACAACGCACCGAAGACAAGAAGAAAGCCCTTGAAGTTATTCAAGACGGCCAAATCTTGCAAGGTGTTGTTAAAAACATCACAAGCTACGGCGTATTTATCGACGTTGGTGGCATCGATGGCTTGTTGCACATCACCGATATGTCTTGGGGTCGCATCGCACACCCAAGCGAATTGGTCAAAATTGGCAGCACCATTCCAGTAAAAGTCATTGCATTTGATAAGAAGCATGAAAAAATCTCACTTGGCATGAAACAATTGACGCCAAATCCTTGGGAAAACGTCAATTCCAAGTACCCACTTGGCTCAAAGGTTTCTGGCCGCATCTCCAGCATTACAGATTACGGTCTGTTTGTTGAAGTTGAAAAAGGTGTTGAAGGCTTGGTACATATCTCCGAAATCTCGTGGACCGAACGTATCAGCAACTTGTCAAAACACTTTACGGTTGGTCAAACCATTGAAGCATTGGTCGTTGCACTTGATAAAGACAACCGCCGTATGTCATTGAGCATCAAACAATTGTCCGAAGATCCTTGGAAAGCGGTTGCCGAAAAATTCAAGATCGGCGATAAGATTACTGGTAAAATTACCAATATCACCGACTTTGGTCTTTTCGTTCAATTACTTGATGGTGTAGATGGCTTGGTACATATCTCCGACCTTTCATGGACCGATCACATTGCACATCCAGGCGATAAGTACAAAAAAGGTGATATGGTTGATGCCATTATCCTTTCAATCGACGCCGACAACCGCAAGGTTTCTCTCGGTGTTAAACAACTAGAAAAAGATCCTTGGGCAAATGTTGCTAATGAATATGCAGTCGGATCAACCGTTGAAGGTACCGTCTCCAAGATCACCAGTTTTGGCGCATTTATCAAACTCTCAACGGGTATTGAAGGCTTGGTACACATCTCTGAACTATCAAACGCTGAAGTTACCAAGGTCGACGATATTCTTAAAGTAGGTCAACTAGAGAAGTTCAAAGTTATTAAGGTCAGCGCAGATGATCGCAAGCTTGGTTTAAGCCTAAGAGCAATCAAAGAACCTAAACCAGAACAAGATCAACAAGAACAACAAGCAAGACCTGAACAGCCAAGACAAGAACAACAAGAACGTGCACCGCGCCCACAACAACAACCAAGACAAGATCAACAAGAACGCGCGCCAAGACCAGCACAACCAAGACAAGAGCAATCTCGTCAAGAACAGCCAAGAGCGTTTGTAAAACCAAAAGAACAATACACACAACAACCAACACAATCATCTCAACCTAAAGGTTCTTTACAACAAGCACTTGAGGAACACGCAGCCAAGATAAAACAACAAGACAAACCAGAAGATAAATAAGCATAACGGCTTAGTTAATTCATGAGGCCCGCAATGCGGGCCTCATTTTTTATTAAAAAAGGATCTTATCATGATGGAAAGAACATTTGCTATCATTAAACCAGACGCCGTCAAGGCAAAAAACAGCGGCAAAATCATCGACCGTATTGAGCAAGAAGGCTTCAATATTCTTGGCATGAAAAAATTACACATGACCAAACAACAAGCCGAAACATTTTATGCCGTCCATAAAGACCGTCCTTTTTTTGCCGGCCTTACAGAATTCATGTGCTCGGGACCTGTTGTTGTTATGGCTCTTGAAAAAGAAAATGCCATCAAGTCATGGCGCGATTTAATGGGAACAACCGATCCAGCTCAAGCAGAACCAAACACTTTGCGTAAACTCTATGCAACAAGCAAAGGAGAGAACGCAACCCACGGTTCAGATGCTCCAGAAACAGCTCAAGAAGAAATCGCATTCTTTTTTCCTGAATTAAGCTAAAAGTAAAAACAGCAAAAAAAGCGGTGCCGCCTTACAACTAAGGCGGCACCGCTTTTTTTGTTTAGCTATTTTATTTAATTTTTAAAAAGACCCAAATAAATCAAACCCTTTACTTTTTCGCTCCCTTATCAATATACCTTCTTAATACGTATTAAATTTTATTTATTTTGAAGGAGTTTCGGTGAACGTTAAAATTATACTTATTGCGGTTTTAGCCAGTTTATCCATTCAGCACAACCTGTCTCCGGCCACCTATGGATCAGATACTGCATTATCAATTGTTAATCCATTTGCTATCACAGGATTAACTAATGATATCAAAACCTTTGGCTGCGTAAAAAATGGATTCAAATTTGCAGATTCAACAACAACATGCTCATTCTATTCAATCTTTCCCGTTGGAGGACCAATCACACTCTCGGGCGGAAATTTATGGCTTAACAGCGACCTCATTTTAAGTAATACCGGAACTCTTGCCGACCTTGGCACTATTAAAGGTCAAAACCACGTTGTTAATATTTCTCCATATCAATCAAGCTTTACCAGCAGAACAAACGCATCAGGAATAAGAGTTTTTGAATTAATTACACGCATAACCGCTTCGCGAACTGTAAGATCGGTCGCCTGGTCTTATGACAATAAGTACTTGGCGGTAATAACCGACAATTTTTCAGGCTCATCGGCAAACCACGAGCTTTTTGTTTATGCTTTTAGCGGCACCGCTTTAACGCTTGCCACTTCAGCAAATCTTGGCGCCAATGGCAACTGTGTACGTTGGCACCCAAGTACTTACTTTCTTGCCGTAGGATCAACAAAGACTAGTAATGAATTAGAAGTTTATCAATTCTTACCAGCAACCAATACATTCAACTCCCCAATTCTCAAACAAAACATTGGCGCAACCGTAACGTCAGTAGCTTGGCAGGCGCGAGGAAATTTTCTTGCATATGGCTATGGCACGAGAGTTGGCATTGTACCATTTACGGCTAGCGGCAGCGGCACACTTGGCACACCTGCTTTGAGCCCTGTTGGCACACCGCTAAACGGAACAGTCTCAAGAAATGCAATTACATGGGGGCCATCGGGCAATCGTGACGATATTATAGTTGGAACCTCAACCGGCTTTTTATATGGTTATGGGGTTCCTGCAAGTGGCACAATACTCGATACAAAAATATCATCATCGCTTGGATTTGGACGTATCAATGGGCTTGATTGGGCTCCCACCGGCACCTATGTGGCAATTGCATTCAACAACTCAAGAGTTAAAACCTATCAACTTGCTTATTCAGGCGCCACCCCTTCATTAACAGAGAAAAGTTCTTATACCACTCCAATAGCTGCAAACACAGTCGCTTGGAAATCCAATGGAACAGAGCTTGCTATTGGAACGGCAGCAACGGCCTCAGGCAATGAATTTATTTCGCTTACCTTTACACCCGCAACCTACGCCCTCTCAAATCCATACACTATCAATATCCCTTCGGGCATAAACTTTTTACGCTATTCACGCGATGCAACGGGCACGTATTTAGCCAGAGCTGATAACACAACCAATAACGTTTCTATATTTAAAGAATCATATTCCCCGTTTGTGTTTGACAACACCACTATTATTTTAAACAACAATCTCACACTTGGCTTACCTCTCACCTTAAAAGGTAACTGCCTGATTAATGGCCGCGGGAATACGATAACATTTACCGGCGATGGTGCTATTAACATTGATCAAGGTGGCTCAGCGACCCTGCAACAAATTATGCTTGATCTACAAACCCCAAGTGCCTTCGCACTTCAAGGCCCAACATCAAAAGCGATTTTTAGAGATGCAACCATATCACTCAAAAATGACGTAATTTTGGGTGACGGTGTTATGGAAACATATGAGGATGTTACCATAACAGGCCCATACACGTTCTATTTGTCAAGCGCACAAACATCAACAATACACTCGAACTCAAGGCTAAGCATAGAAAACCGAGCACAATTCAAGACTGGCCGCAGAAATTTTGGCGGCATCAATCCATTAGAATTTGAGGATAGCTCTTCGCGCCTTAACCTCGATGATGCATCACTTGTTGTCACCCATTCTGGGTTAACTCTCAAAAAAGGAATCATTAACATTTACGACTCGTGCAATTTTGATATTAACTTAACCGAAACTACAACCGGGCTCCAACAAGGCCTTATCCTTGGTGATGGAACGGCAGCGAATGATGTTACGGTCAAGTTACATGGCAATGGCGCATCACTGACCATAACGTCCGGTACGCCACAAGGTTCATTCATTGCTAACGCAAGCACGCCAGATACCTTTAAGTTCTACGGGCAACCAAAATTTAGCTTGAGTTCAACCTCTTCTATGTACGTCCCACGACGCATGACGTTGACCGATGCTTGGTTTGATATCGCAGGCGGCAACCCACTTTATCTTGATCCTTCAGCGTACCTGATTGGCGAAAACCTACATTATACAAACAAACAACTCCAAGAGGATTTTGTTCTGACGGGAACACTAAAAACGTCAGGGTCTATTATTCTTGATAACGGCGACACCATAAACATGAATAGCGGATACATCGCCCAAAGTGTCACCGTACAACGCCACAACAACGTCATTACAGGAAATGGCGACATTAAAGGCCACCTCTTTCTCAATGATGCAAACTCAACATTATCGATGGATCTATTAACGGTATTCGATAATCATAACCTTACACTCAACAGCGGCCGCCTTATTCTCGAAAACAATCTTGCCTTTGCGCATAACTATATTATTGAGGGGCCTGGGACGGTACAAATGAATGGCCATGAACTTGTCTTTGGAAATCAAGACTCAGTCTGGACAAGTACCATCTATTTTGACGGTGACCAATCACTCATGGAATTTAACGCAAACGTGGACTTAACGGGTAAGTGGACATTTAGCCGCGATTGCGTAATCAATGGTAATGGCCATGAACTTGACCTATTAAACACCGGAACCATTATTATTGAACGCGGCTCAACGCTCACCTTACGCAATATGGCGATCGAAAATCTATCCAGCCGAAACGATATCATGGGCTCAGATATTAATAGCACTTTGATCCTTGATAATTGCACAATACAACTTGCCAGCGGATACAAATGGAAAACGGGTAAACTCGAAATTGTTAATGACGTCGCACTCATGAGCAGTGGCAATTTTGATACCGTATATACATTTTCATATGAATCTGCCGCAACAAGTGAATTGTATGAGCGCTCAACCTTACTCATTTACGATGGCGTTAACTTTGAAATCGGTAAAAAAACAGCAACTGGCGCGCAACCTCTCGCCTTTGAAGATAATACAGGCATTATTGACCTTTGGGGTGGATCGCTTACGGTAACACCTTCAGGAATGACATTAACTAAAGGAACTCTCCGTTCCTTCCGTTTATCAACGCTTGATATTAAGGGACGCGCAGCCGGAACAACACTAACCCTTGGCGATGGCACAGCTGTAAATGACGCAAAACTACAAATAGGTGTTGGAGCAGCTTCACAGCTCAATGTTAAAAACGGAAAAATAGCCTACAATAACTATAGCCCAGACAATCGCATCGCCTTTGACCATGAACTCGGCATCCTCAATTTTTTAAATAACGCCGGATTGGTTGCATATCGTAATTTGAATCTGCAAAATGGAACACTTGAGTTCCCCGGGACCACCGTGATGCTTGAGCAACAAAATGGCTCGGCAATTGCGCAAACGAATATGAGTCACATACATATTTCACCGTACTCAACCCATAATGTAACGGCAAGCACCCTTGAGCCTTATACAATTCCTAATGGCGGATCATTCTTAGCAACCGACGGTGTAACCGAAACAAACCTAACATTTGCAACAGGAACAGGGAATTTTGGCGGCTTAGGAATATTCAAGGGCGACCTTACACTCACCGGAGCTTCAACAACGGTAAACGTCAACCTCACACAACCACTTGAAGGCAGTATTACGTTAAATGGCGGCACCGTCAATTTAGAACAAAACTTCGGATTTATCGGCCTTAACGGGTTCAGAGGCTCTGGTACCATTACCCTAAATAGTAATACCTTCTCCCTTGGAAACCAAGATTTTACCAGAACAAACACCCTGTATTTTGATGGTGATCGCTCAATTATTGAGTTTAACGCCAATGTGGGGTTAACGGGTAAATGGACCTTTAGTGGCGATTGTACTATTGATGGCAATGGATTCGGCCTTGATTTGCACAACACTGGAACCATTATTATTGAGCGCGGTTCAACACTCACATTGAAAAACATAAACATCTCCAACCTTGCTCGCAGCAATGATATCAAGGGCTCAGATATTAATAGCACCTTGGCTCTCGATAATTGCAATCTTCAACTTTCAAGTGGATACAGATGGGAAACGGGGAAAATAGACATAATTGGTACAAACGCGTTATTGTCTAACGGTGGTTTTGACACTGTATACACATTCTCCTACGCATCGGCGGCAACAAGTGATATAGACGCCGGATCATCGCTCGAGATTTATGATGGTATCAACTTTGAAATCGGCAAAAAAACGGCAACAGGCGTGCAACCACTTGCCTTTGAAGATAATACAGGGATTATCGATCTTTTGGGCGGATCGCTTACCATAACACCATCTGGCATGACCATCACTAAAGGAACCATTAGAACATTCCGTGCATCAACCATCGACATTAAAGGAAGAGCTATCGGCACAACCCTAAATCTCGGTGATGGTACGGCAGCAAATGACGCAAAACTACAAATAGGTGTTGGTGCGGGCAATACCCTAACGGTCAAAAACGGTAAACTCTTCTATAACAATTATAGCCCAACCGGCCGTATTGTTTTTGATAACGATCGCGCAACAATAAAGTTTTTAAATAATGCCCAACTTATAGCATATAGCAACCTGCATTTACAAAACGGAACTCTCGATTTCCCATCCATGGAAACATTCGCCACGCTAAATGGCGCAACACTTGCCCAAACCAACATGACACACAAACATGGAACTCCTTCTTCCACTCACAAGATAACATCATCAGGCATTACGCCGGTTATCATTCCAAACGGTGGGTCAGTTATAACAAGTGACGGTAGTTTGACCGAACCATTAACATTTTCAACGGGAACCGCTACGTTAGGTGGCGCAGGAAAAATTAGCGCAAACATCACCCTCGCCGACAACGCGACAACCATTCATGCATCATTAACGCCAAAGCTCGAAGGCTCAGTCTTTTTGAATGGTGGAACATTTATATTAGAAGATGACTTTGGATTTTCTGGAGCAAACAACTTTGCTGGCCAAGGAATGGTAAATCTCAACTCAAATAAGTTAACATTTGGACAAGTTGATGCTGCCATGACAACATCGTTGTTCATCCAATCAACGGCAGGCCTAATAGAACTTAATAGCTCGTTTGACATGTTCAGCTCGGTAACCTTCAGCGGAGGCATCTGCGCTATCAATGGTCGAGCAAATGTCATTGATTTCTCTCATGGCGGCATGTTCACTATTCGACCAAACACAACGCTTGTTCTTAACAATGTCATCCTTCAAGGTCTTGGTAACAAACGCAATAACTTCTGCTTCATGGATCAAACCTCACAACTTAGACTCTACAATTCATTTATCGGGTTTGACAAAAGCATTACAACAACCAATGGCGGCATTTACGTTGCTGGCACATCGATCCTCGGCCTGAAAGGTAACACCTGGACATTTGATCTTAAGAGCTCATTAACTATTGATGGTGTAACATTGTGGAAAGAAAGCTTGGGAGCTTCACGCTGCGGCGGTATTAATTTTGGAGCCGGTGACCAATCAAAATATCTAACACTACTTTCAACTGGTACCATTAAATGCGCAACCAACGGCGATCTTGTTTTAACAACAACTCGGGCGCTCGGCAATAGAATCACAACCCTTGAAGCTGGCGGCAATGGTATAACCACGCACACCTCACATATTACCTACGCGAGCGATACAACACTTAGCCAACCAGAACTATTCAAACAGGGCTTGACGGTTGCCGCAGGAAAAACACTCAGCATCGACGTAATATTACCAGTTTCAGGAAATATCAATCTGAGTAACAGCGGAACATTAAAACTTGATGGTGATCTTATTCTTGATTCAGGCGCCTACTTAACATCGGGCGGTATAATCAAGGGCGAAGGAAATACTCTTCTATTAACTTCAAGTTTTGTTATCCCATCAAATAGCCGATTAAAGATAACCAGCAATATGGTAATTGATGGACAAGGCAACAACCTGGTAATTGGGCAAGGCGCCAAGCTGATTGTTGATCCTTCAATTTCGGTAACAATACGCAACACAAACTGGTTCAATAGCAATTCGGCGCCGCACCTTGAAATGCGTGCCGACACATCAATCCTGACCCTCGATAATGTGAATATGGCATTTGATAGAAACTTCAGCTTCACCCAAGGCCGCCTATTTATCGATAATGATGTTATGATAACCGGAACCAACACCTTTGCTTATTCATCGCTAAAACCGCTTTATATTGAACCGTTTGCAACATTGCGCCTTGATATCGGCACAACATTTAGCTTTAGTCCTAATGAATCTGGTCCGCATACCGCAAGCGAACGCGATCTATTAAGACTCATCGACCGCACCTCACAACTCTACTTTGATGGCTGTACAATCAACTTACCAGATGCCGGAATGCGCCTGACGCGAGGTACTGTGTGTTTTGATAACAACATCACCATAAATGGCAATCTCTCAAATTATGATGCGGCGCATAGCCTAGAATTTGGCGATGGAATATCAATCGACACCGATGTTGAGGTAAAAGTCCTCAGCGGCGCACGAGTACAACTGAATGGATATATGTGGCATAACGCATTCAGGGAATAATAAAAAAAAGGGGTGCTTTCTTGTGAATAAGAAAGCACCCCTTTTTGCTTGGCTTCTTCTATTTTAAAAATGTACCAATTTTCCAGAAGCTTTACTTTTACCAATGCTTATCAATATAAATGCTTAATGAGTGTTCTCAGCCTTTTATATACTTCGTTTTTTATTATTCAAATTATGGTTAAGGAGTGTTTGGTGAAAATAAAAATCACATTGCTTGTATTTATCGAAACAAGACCTCGGTTTTTACATAAAGCATTTAGGGAATAGAGGCTTACTAAACTTTTAGCTAGCCAATCAAAAAACTTAATAAAAAAGCCCAAGGACTTTATGAAAAAAAATATAGGCATTTATCTTTTAATTATCATCGCATTAATAACAGGCGCTTCAGGGCAAACCTATGCCGCCAATCTTGATTTTTCCAGTTGGACCTCACAAATTGTTTTTGGAACGAATGATTCAAAATTACAAATAAATCAGCCAGGGAAAATAAAGGGATGGAGCCAATTATCAGTCGTCATGGCTGATGGTTATTCACTTGCAAATACATGGACCGAGACATGGGGAAATAGTTTTGTAATAAGCCCAAATGCAAGCGGCAGCGGACAAGCAAAACCAGCCGTACCACTACTTTTCACAACAAGTAATGCTATTAACTACTATGCACCAACAATTAGAAATAACAGCTACATATTGCGTGGCACAAGCCAAGCAATGAACTATTACGCTCCAACAATTAGAGCAAGCAGTTATCAAGTAGAGATGAACCGTACAACAAGTAATTCAGTTGCCTATTACGCTCCAACGATTAGAGCGAGCAGTTACCAAGTAGAGATGAACCGAACGACCAGTAATTCACTTAACTTCTATGCTCCGATCATTAGAAACAATAGCTACATATTGCGCGGTACAAGCCAAGCGATGAATTATTACGCACCGATAATTAGAAACAATAGTTATTGGTTGAGAGTGAATAGCAACGCATTGG
>CAZGPI010000018.1:0-17264 GCA_964527595.1 uncultured Pseudomonadota bacterium | reverse complement strand
GCTAAATGAACTTCTACTTGATCAACAAGATATAGATCTTAACATTCAAGGTCCAAATGGAAACAATATTTTAATGTATGCAATGTGCCGCAAAGACAATAGTCTTTTTCAAGTTATTCTTGATAAAGAAGGGGTTGATATTAATGCTCGCGATAGCGATGGGCTTACGGTCTTAATGTATGCTGTACACAGCAATAACCCTTTCTTTGTCAATGCTCTTCTTGAAAAAGAAATCATCAACATCAATACCTCCCGCGAGGATGGCCGCACCGCTTTATCAATAGCACTAGAAGAGCACCAAGCATATTCAGAAGAAATAGACAAACAAAAAAAAGCCGAAATTATTGAGCTTCTAGAACAAGCAAAGCGCAAAAAATGTCGATGCCTAAAATAAGGTTTTATTAGATATTTTAAAAATAGATAGAAAAAGGGCTGGCCATTTTTTGAGGCCGGCCCTTTTTAATTTCATTTCTTACAACCATACCGCGGTCATCTGGCATAAACGCGCATGGCCATTTCTTCGATTTGAGTGGTACTGTTTATTGCACATCGTACAATCATTAAATTTTACATTAATGTTTCGTGGATCGATCCCCAAATCAATTAAGCTAATTCTGTTAAATAGTGGAAGATCGAAAAATATTTTGCCACTACGTCGAATTAACACTTGGTCTTTTAATGGATTTCCGGCCAACCTATCAACAAAATCTGCCTGAACTTCGTAACAACATGCCTTTGCGCATGCACCAACGTAAACGAATAAATCGGCAGGATTAAAAAAATGTTTTTTGAGCATATGTTCAATTGTTTTGACCGTTATCCCCGCAAGAGCACTCTTCCATCCTGCATGCACAACCGCAACCACATTATTGCGTTTATCAAATAGAATAAGCGGTAAACAATCGGCGGTCAAAACACCAATGCCAACTCCAGGCTGATCGGTAATTAAGTAATCGCCCTGAGTCTCATAAAGGCTTACGGGCTTTGTAAATGTAGATTGAGCATCAAGGTAACGTCCCTCAACTCCATGTATCTGATCTTGTATAACAAGAGCCGGGCAGCCAGGTTTTTTAGTCAGTTCGACACAAAAATCTTTAAATTCAGGAACCATACGTTCGACGGGACAACTTTGAGCATCACCGAAAAAAAACGAAATGCCATTTTCTTTATAAATTATCATATCAATCCCTTTTTTTAATTTCTTTCACTTCACTAACCACCAACCCTCACCCCGACAACACACAAATTTCTCTTGAACCAAATCTTCTAATATACGCATAATACGAGCTGGTTCTTTGCGTATTTCTGCTATTAAATCTTCATCTCCAATTCCCGGACAATCGAGAAGCACTTGCAAAATGCGGCCCCTAATTTGACGGTCTGAACCCTCAAATCGAGATTGTTTTGTGTAATGAGCGCTTAGCCGACTGATATTGCCCACCTCTTTTTTAAGCATAACGCCATAATCCATTAAAGCATAGTACCATTGACGAGGGTTGACGCGATCAAGGGCTTGGGCTATTAAAGGCATCAAATTTGAATCCCTAATCTTAATTTGTGATAAATGCAGATTAGAGCCGGCCGTTCCCTCCGGCACCTCCCCAGCAGAAACTGCTTGAGGAAAGAAGGTGTAGATAAATACGGTCCGTATATTGGTCTCGATAAACGCGTTCGGCTTATTGTAAGCAAATGCAATAATAGATGCGGCCGTTGCCGGTCCAAGCCCAGGGAATGTTTTTAATATTTCTGGATCATCTGGCAAAATTCCCGCATATTGGTCAACAACCAAACGTGCTATTTTTTGCAGCGCTTGCGCCCGCCGATTATATCCTAACCCCTTCCAAAAACGTAAAACATGGTCAAATGGTGCGGCGGCCAAAGTCTGAAAATCTGGAAATTGTTCAACGAAAATATCGAATTTTTGAGCAACTCGGTCGGTTTGGGTTTGTTGTAACATAACCTCAGAAACCACAACCCGATAAGGGGTTATATGTTCACGCCAGGAAAAACTGCGGCGATTTGCTTTATAATACCCATACACGGCAAAATTGAACCGATCAATCATTGCTGGTGTTAATTTGCCATCTTCTGGTAAAGTAATGTGTAAATGAATCATGCCATTCCTTAGGGAGGTGCAGGAGGGAACGGCCTGCATATAAAATTAATATGCCGCTCCAACTAAAACGCAAGGATACCTACTATGCCAAAAATAAAAATTAAAACAATCTCCGCGCTTTTATTCATCCTCTTGTTTATATCCACACCACTGACCAGCCTCATTGTCCGCTTTACGGTTTATACCAAAACAATTGTGCAAAAAGATGGATCAGTAAAAACACAACGCATTGTTTTGTGTGGTGATAACCACGTCATTGGCACGCCAAAAAACAACCTAACCCAATGGTGCAATTTTTTAAAACAACTCAAAGATTACAAACAATCCTCAGTATCAATCCTGGTAGAAAATCAGCGGCTGGCGAGCCAATGGTTTAATGATCCAATTGACCAAAAGCTTCAAGCCATACTGCAAAAAGACCTTATTTATTGCCTTAATGCAAAGGAACCGGGAACACTTACCCTTTTATCGCTTATTGGGTTGCCACCAACATTTTTTCCACCATACTATCACAGCACAATCAAAAAATTGGATATCATCAACCTCGAGTGTCGCCAATTTTTATGCTATACGGCCCTGCTCAACCAAGATGCATTGAGACAAAATATCTCCAATCCGAACCTCATCGCTTCGGTTAAAAAGCTTCAGGACCAAAAGATTAAGACCTTAACCCTTAATGGCATATTCAAACCCGTTTCAACACTCGACTCATACAAAAATGATAGCCCGGACAAAAAGATTAAAAATATTTATTCAGGTATCAAACAAAGGATCACACAAAATTGGACAACGCTCACTAAAGAATGGAAAAGAGAATTTCCTGACCTTGATCAAAATAAGCCAATTACAACATTACGTCACCACTACCAACAAAGTCATGGCATGTTATTTAATGGACGCATTGCTTATAAAATTGTTAACCCGTTTGAACAGGATTTGTGTATTTCTTTGATAGATTCACAATTCATGGACGAAATGATTGAGGCAAATGCATTCTGGAATATCACTAAACCAAATGCCGCCGATACCATAATCGCCTTGGTTGGCAGTACCCACAGCGGACACCTAGACATTGTTCACGTTAAATATACCCTTGCCGAACATCTTTTGGCACTCGGCTACAAACACGTCTCATCATTTGGACTAGAAGATATACATAATGTCGATGCGCTTTATTGCTCAAAAGTAAGCAAAGAAATCCCCCGACAACTTTTTACTGAACTTGAAAAAAATAATTCAAAAAAAACATCAAATTTGACGGTAAAAAACTTGCAAAAAAATAACCCCTCTATATAAATAGTGAAGCTTTATTATTGCACAATTCAATGTTTGTATTAAGGGATTACTTATGACATTTCGATTTTTCACAAAAGCTTCCATCTTTATATTTTCATGCAGCCTAATGTTAACTAATTGTTCAGGAATGCTCCTCATAGAAGATACCTTCGAAAGCCGTATGCAAATTCTTGCGCAAAAAGACATAAACATACTATCAGAATACTTATGTAAAGAACTTGAAATCAACTGTAGAATCATACAAGAAATCAAATTCGACCCTAAAGAAACAGCTTCTATGACAACAGCACTTACCAATGGTTTCACTCGTGCTTTTAATGACTTTCTTAATGAGCGAAAACAATTCATTGAAACCAAAGAGAAGGCCGATTGGCTTGCACTAGCATTCACCAACCGGCTTCGTGATATCGTCGAAAAATATTCAGCAGAACTAATGCCTTGCGCCTAGGCCCGCACAGGCTCAAGAATCATACAAGTCTCACGCATTTCATACAGATAATAACCAGTTAAATCATCAGAATCTGAGCTTTGGCGCGCAAAGTCCCAACATAATGGATCTCTTTCACGCGCAAGCCAACTAACCAGTTTTAACAAGCCGTCAGAAGTTGCAATCAATGTTTTTTCACCAAATTTGATTTCATATCGTCCGCGTTCACTTTTTTCACAAACCTCGGTGTATGTAAATTTGGTAGCCTCAGCCTTACCTTCGATCATAGCAACATCATCACCAATAACCTTCAGATAAACATTGGTTGGGATTAATGCAACATTGTCCTTAAGAATAAGCCTAAGATATGAAGCTGAAACATTGCTCGTAAAACAAATACTTAAAAATATCATTACACTAAATACAAATTTAGGTGAAAATTTCATAGAGATCCCTCTTCGCTTTCTTCGCCCATAAGAACAAGCGAACCGCCTTGAAAGTCTTGTCTGAAATAATCAACAGGGCTTCCGTCAAGAGTTCGGCCGTACATAAACAACCAACACAAAAGATGGCCTCCAATGCCAGAAAAATTGCTCAGCATCAACCAACCATCATCACCAACACTCAAATAACCTTCGCTATATTTAAGCTCACAAAGCCATCCAGACTTTGCTTCATAAACATTCTTGCGCGTAAATTCAGTTGCCGTACGCTTATTATCGGTCAAACCAATATGATCTCCGTCAATCGCAATATATGAACTTGGCACAATTGGCTTCAATTCTCCAGCTTCACTTTTTTCCATAACTCTAAGATGAATGGCCGAAAGATCTGCCATCGAATAAAAACCGCAAAAAGCCAATACCAAAAAAGTAATTTTCGATGAAAATTTCATCTTTTTTCCTTTCGCTAAACCCTGAAAACAATTAACAATAACAGAGATATTGTATAGAAAAAAAATATCTTTGCTCTGTTTATTTTTTCTCCAGTAATCGTTTTGATATTACCTTAGCACCTTCGGTTGTTTTGCAATTCAAAATCTCATCAAGCGTAAACCAATGCGCAGCCTCAACTTCATTTTCTGCATGGGTTAATACTTCGTCAAATGCCACCATGTGATACAAAAAATCATAATGTAAATGCGCAGCCTTATCGCCATAAGCAGGTATTTTTTCATGCAAAATGGCAATCGGCGCTGGAATTTGCTTTTCAAGCCCATCTATAGGCAAAGCCAAATCGCCAATTGGATCAACGATTTTGGCCCTAACACCCGTTTCTTCAAACACCTCACGAATAACGGCATCATGGGGAAATTCACCGGCATCGATGTGTCCGCCTGGTGGAAGCCAAATTTGTAATTTTTTATGAAAAATAAAGAGAATGCGGTCACCAGACTTATTAAGCACAAAACCGGTGGCCGTATAATGTGATTCTATTTTTGTCATATTAGCCTTTAATAAAAGTGACTTTGTTTAGCCCGGCCGTTCCCTCCGGACCTCCCTAAGTTTATTCTATAGACACCGCAATGCCACGATCCAAAACATGTTGCGCTCGATCAAGAAATTGGTCGTCAAACCCCTCTTCTTTCAAAATCTTAAGCGTCACGATTTGGTCTGAAATTCCTGGCTCTAGTTTAAACGGATATTGAATTTTTTCACCTGGTTTTTCAATAACCGTAACTTTGTAGTTCATGAATCGGTCGGTTGTTTTTTCAAGTGTTGGAATAATAGGAAAGTGTGTATTGGTTACACACATACCAAGTGGATGTGAGCCTAGCGACCAAATTAGGCTATAAGCCGCCGCTTGTCCTTCCTTGAATGTCGTGCCATTAAATACTTCATCAATAGCCGCCAAAACAAATTCATGATTCTTACATTCTTGGTAAGTTTTTTCAACATCTTGGGCCCGCAAGACACCAGCCTTAAAGTGAGAATTACCCGCAGCAATATCATCGGTAATGTTTAAATATGTAATAATCTTTTTGAACGGCGTTAGGGTCAATTCTTTGGCGGGTGCAATACCCAAACTTTGCGCCAAGATAACGGCCATAACAAAAGCCTTGGTAATCGTTGATTTGCCGCCAGCATTTGGACCGGTTATGATAATATTTTGAGGCTTCTCATAAGATTTGCCAATCACCAACGAACTTGGAACTACTTTTTCTGGATCAAGAAATGGATTCCAAAAATCGATGGCCTTAACCGATGGCGCACCAACTAATTGCGTATCGATAAGCGTTGGAAAACAAAAAGAAACACGCTTATCTTTAAATTCTTTATAAAGCTTCGCGATAGAAAGTTGCGCATCAAGTTCGCCAAGCGCTAACATTGCCTCAACAAACTGCCCCTTTACTTCTGTTATCAATTGAAAGGCTACGCGAAGCCTGCCCTTATACATAAACCATGATGAATAATCGCCATCAAATGTCTTTGTTTCAAGCAGCTCAAGCAAATCGTTCATGTCCTTTGAGGTCTGACCTAATTTAGCTAAATAATTATTAAATTCCTTAAGAGCCGGCAATCTGGCCGCAAGCGCTTCATTTTTTGCCACTAATTCTGACATTGCCCTTAGACTATTCATATAGCAAGCAACACTCACAACCTTTGCATAATACGATTTACCAAATTCATCTTGCTCAAAAAAATCCTTTATTGTCCAATAAATTTGATCGGCATTGCTCCAAGCGGCCAAACCTCCCTGACTTAATCGCTCAAAATAAACGCGCTCAGGATCATTTGCGCAAGCCTTTGAAATCAGCCAAGAAGCTATTCCCATCATTGAAAACATAGAAACATGAGTAAGATCTCTGGCCTTAGGAATCCAATTTGATTCGTATACATTTTCTGGTAAAAACGAAGCAACCTCCGTTCCCGTTAATGCATATACAGGAATTGCAAGACACCCATAAACCAAAAACAAATCTGCCATTGAACCAAAAAAACGACGCATATACGTCCGCGCCTCTAATAATGCGGGACTATTATTGAGCGAATGTTTTAAATTTTTGAGGCAAGTAAAATTTGAATCAAAAGGCACTTTGATTTTATTTTGCTCATGGCAAAAGCTAAAAAGGTCTTCTGCATCCCAAAACGAAAGCATCAAATTTTCCGATTCAACCAAGGCCTTTAATTTTTCATCAAGCTCATTAAAAAAAGGTTCATTATTCACCAAATGAACAACTATTGCCTGCTGATTTTGAAGCTGCTTGGTATCGGCAATTGGACTTACCATTTTGCGGTAAAAAGCAACCCGCCCAGCCTCAGTTACCGTTCGATCAAGTTGCGCAGCCAAATATAAACGAGCGTTTGATTTTGGCCCACACAATATCTCGAGATCCTGCCATGTTTTTTGGTCCAATACATCCGATTTTGGTAATGCATGAGTTTCTTCATATTGAGACAATAACGTATACATTAAGCGTCTTCGAGCATCAGGATTTGGATGCAATTGGCTTTCGAACTTTGCCTTAATAACGGCATTAAACCCTTGGTCCTGAACATTATTAAGAACAGAACACACGCCATTCTTGGTAACATCATCCAATGAAAGATCGGTTAACGCCTTAAGATTTTCTTTTGCTATTGCCGCATAAAGATTGGTTGGCTTACCATCAAAAACAATGTCCTGACCTTGCTCGCTAGCAATAATTGGTTGCCCTGCCAACGTAAAAAGCGCAACAAAAAAAAGTACCCTGTGGGCCCCTAATCTTAAAAACATAACGCACCCTATTGCTTTAAATGTCCGATTTTATTATTTCATCTTCACGCGACTCTTCAAACCCCATTCAAGAGAGTAAAGCATAAAGACATAAATCAAAAAGACAAAGGCCCGGCTGAAAATCAAGCTCCTTGCGCAATGCTTCCAAGGTAGAAAGTCGTATAGCAAGAGACTTACCGGTCTTTAGAATTGAAAGATTAGCCTCGGTTGGTTCAATCTAGGCAGCCAAATAATTTGAGCGGACCTTGCGCCGCGCCACAAGCTCAATAAGTTTTACTATAATAGCCATATTTTCACACCGCCAAAAGAATAGAAATGACAAAAAAGATTAATCTTATTAATCTTAACAAGATTAATCCGCTGTTTCGATATTTAATCTTTCTGCATAAAAAAACATTTTTTTTATTTTATCATAAGTGCGACCCCAAGGCGTTTATTAAATATGGCATTTGCTGATTTAAAAAAACGATGGTTTTCAATTTAAGGTGATTATCGTAAAACAAGTAGCAAAATATAAAAACTAGCTCAGATATTTTATCTTAAAACTCATTTTTTAACGAAATTCGGAGGTTTCATGTTTAATTTAAAAAAATTAAGCCTTACTCTTTTTTATTTGGCACTTTTAAATGCTAATAACGTTAACGCGATGCAAGAAGCGGCAGCCAAGGAACCCGCCAAGGCCATAAGGCCAGAAATTAAACGCATATTTGCCTCTGGCGATGGAGGCGAGGCCGAATTACGTCCAGCTTTCTTTGGAAAATGGATAGCTCAAAAAGGCAGCCCTAAAACGCTAAGTCCACTCGGCCAACACGAAAGACATTGGCCGAATCTAGGAATTAAGTCAATCATAAGAGATGCTATTATTGATGTAATTTGCGAAGATGAATTAACGGAAGAACAGATTGATGCATTGGTTGAACATCTTGCCGATTTCCTATTAACCGAAAAAATTGAAGCAACTCACGATACAATTCTTGAGATGATTCATGAAGGTGAATTAACAAGAGAACAGATTGATACATTGGTTGAAAAACTTGCTGACCTTTGTCTAGTTCCTAAAAGGCTAAGTCCTCTCAACGGTGACGAGTGGCCTTCCGGTGTTATTAAGCTTAGGACAGCACCAAAAGAATAATTTAAAGAAGAATAGAGAAGGCCACTCATTTGAATGAGCGGCCTTCTCTCTGTATGTCAAAATTTTAGATACTATTATTCTCCACCATCTTCTGATGTTGGTTGCATTAAATATTCACAGAATAAAACCCCATTTGCTGTTTCATACCCAGCCAACGTTAAGCAAAGCATGTCATTATTAACCGTTGGAGTAAGGAGTGCTTCGCTCGTTTCATATCCATTTAAATATGTTTTATTTTCAAGGTACGGATATTTCAATTCACCATTAACAAAAAATATCTGTAAAATTCCCAATATTTTCATTGGACTCTTGGCAATATCTGCTAGGTAATAAAGCCTAAGAAGCATGGTTTGTTTTCCATCGCCAAGATCTAACACCTCGGTCGGGCTGCTATCTTTAAGGTCAACGTCAAGCTCGGTATTAAAAATATGAGAATTAATATCCAACCGCTTTATAGAGGTATTACCTTCAACAATCAAAGTCTCAACCATTAAAGGATCTGGAATCTTCACTTCAGAACCAATCTTATTTCCATTAAGATAAACATCACCATTAAAATTCGACGTCCCATAAACCGTTAATCCATTGCCGCTTGTACCTGTAATTTTTGTGTCATGTAATGAAGATAATTCAGCAACAGTTATCGGACCTCCAATGGCAACGCTACCGCCCAAAGACACAGTCGAAGATTTATCGGTTGTTAACGCAGTTTTAACCGTTAATTTGTTCAAACTCAAAGGATCAGAAACACCACCGCCGGCACTAATTTTGTTAGCCCCAATATACACATCACCTTTAAAATTTGTCCGGCCATAAACCGTCACTCCTCGGATACTCGTGGCTGTAATGGTCGTATCATGCAACGTAGTGACGCCACCAACAATAAAATTGCCGTTTGCCGCCAAATTTTTTCCAGTTTTTACCGAAACGTTCTGATTAAATGTGGCTGAATCATTGAATATTGCTGGGTCGTTAAACGTTGCTGGCCCCTGCGCCGTAAAATTTCCATTGGCGACCAACGATCCACCCGCAACGAAATTAGCCGACGTAACCTTATCGTAAAAAGTTACCGGCTGATTGAACGTCGAATTACCATGAACCGCCAAGTCGCCGCCTACCGTCAAATTTTTGCCATTTTTTATCGTTACATCGTCATTTAATGTCGTAGTCCCACCAACATTAAAACTTGATCCAGTAGCAATCCCAACGCTATTATTAAATGTCGTGGCGCCAAAAACAGTTAGGCCTCCATTTGCCGTTATATTTTTACCAGCCTTTATCGTCACATTATCATTAAAGGTTGATGGGGCATTGAACGTTGCCGATCCTTCTACAATTAAACTTCCATTTGCGGTTAACCTCTTGCCAGTCTTTATTGTTACGTTATCGTTAAAAGTTGATGCTGCGTTTGCAATTAAAAGGCCATTCGCCGTCAAATTTCTGCCCGTTTTTACCGTTAAATTCTGATTAAATGTTGATGCACCATTGAACGTTGTGACGTCATTAAAGATTGCCGAGTCATTGAACGTCGCCTCACCGCCAACCGTTAAACTTTTACCAGCCGCAATAGCAACAGCCCCATTAAGCGTTGACGTTCCACCTACCGTCAAATTTTTATCAAGTTTGATTGTTACATCGTCATTAAATGTCGATGTCCCACCAACACGCAAATTAGTTCCGGCTGCGGTTCCAACATTATTATTGAACGTTGCCGCCCCTCCAACAGTCAAGCTTCCTTTTGCTGAAAAACTTTTTCCAGCCGCTATGGTTACCATATCATTAAAGGTAGAAGGATCATTAAATATTGAGGTTCCTCCAATGGTTAAGCTTTTACCAGCGGCTATGCTTACATTATCATTAAAAGTTGATGGCGAATTAATCGTAAGGCTTTTGCCCGCAACCATCGTAACATCACCCTTAAGTGTTGCTGTATTTGAAAATGTCGAAGCCCCACCTACAGAAAAATTTTTGCCTGAAGCGATAGTGACCGTATCATTAAATTTTGAAGGCCCATTAACCGTTAGCCCTTTAAGGGTAAGCGGGTCTGCAAATGCTCTTGATCGACCAACGTCATCCACCACTACGGCGCTATTAGCTATCTGCATAATGGGAAAAGCACAAATTAAGAACAATAATATCTTCACGGCTACCCTCTTTTGATACATAAAATACTACCTCGCTTTTTTGTTTTATAATAATTGAACAGGAAAAGACAAGCATCTAAATAAAAGAACACAATAAAAAAACAACCCCGATTTTAAAAGGCTTTTTCCACTCATTTAAAAATATAATTGCGCATGCATATGCATATCGGGCATATTGAGATTGTAAAGATTGAAATAAAAAGTTGGGGGAGTAAACGGGAACTCCGGGGGGAGCGATCGTTAGGGCGCTCGACGCGGCAACGCCGAGCAAATTGAAAAGGCGACTAAGAAGAAAATTCTTAGTCGCCTTTGTCTTGTTTGTAAGCGATCTTCTAACATTAAAACCTAATGTATCGCTAACTCCTTTTATTTTTCCTAAAATTCAGGCCTTTTTCACCAAACCACGCATAAAAAATCCAAACCATCACGCAATCAACCCACGAACAACTTAAATTATTGCAAATACAAAATAAATATGCCATTCTTTAACTAGAGTATGATATTTCTAAACCAAATAATTTGTTGGAGGATTTTTTATGCAAAAGTACACGAAATTTTTCACAGCACTGGCATTGGCCGTGGGGTTCTCTTTATCATGCGCAGCAATAACTATCAATGTAACAAATAGCCGAGAAGATGCTCGAGCGATGGAATATCAATTTAATAGTATGGGGAAATGGGAAACACTTACCGGCCCAGTGGATAAAATTGATATGCCAAAATGGGCAAGAACAGTTATAATAAAATCAGGAAGTTCCAAGATTGAGATTCCAAATTCGGATAGGTTTGAAGGCTTGAGTGTTCAGTTATCAGAACAAGATAGTGCCAACGTCTGGGTAATCAGTTAAATAGCCCGACAAAACAGACTTCAATTAACAATGACGCGAAAACGGCAAGCAAAAGGCCGGTGGGAGTTACCTACCGGCCTTTCCTTTTTTAGATTCAAATAACTTTTTAATGAGAAGATAATGAGCGACGCTCAAGCTTGCCGCCTCTTTGTTCTGCCTCAAGCCTTTTGCGAAGAAAAGTTGGAGCATCATAATCATCTAGATCTATTGGCTTATCTTCCTCGACTACCGAATCAACTACAAATTGCTCAGCCCCTTCGAACGCCGCAACTTCAACCGGTGCCTGAGCTATTGGGGTTTCAATTGATGGTTCATCGGCTTTAACCTGCTTAACCAGCATTGCTTGTTCTTCACGCTCAAGCTCAGCTAACGCTAATTCAAAGCTTAATTCTTCTGGTGGCATTACCACAACTTCAGGTTGTTCAACCATCACAAAATTTGGCACCTCAGGAACAATAACAGCTTCTTCAACGACCACTGGAGCTATTACAGGTTTAGCAAAAACCTTTTCCTGAACAATCACGGTGTCATCAAAACCTGTTGCAATAACCGTTACAACAATTTCATCACCCATCGTTACATCAATAACAGAACCGAGAATGATATTCGCATCCTCGCTCACCATATCGTGGATAATGGTTGCTGCTTCATTGATTTCGTACAACCCAAGCTCAACATTACCGGTAATATTCAACAATACACCCTTAGCACCTGCAATGCTTACGTTTTCAAGGAGCGGCGAGCGAATAGCTTCTAACGTTGCCAAACGAGCACGATCGACACCCCTTGCGCGCCCTGTACCCATAATCGCCATACCCATATCTTTCATAATTGTGCGAACGTCCGCAAAGTCTACATTGATATGACCAGGCTTGGTTATGATGTCAGAAATGCCACGAATGGCTTGTTGCAATACGCTATCAGATAAGGCAAATGCATCGAGCATCGAAATTTTTGCATCGGCAACTTCTAATAGCCGTTGGTTGGGAACAACAATTAATGTATCAACCGCATCTTTTAGATTTTTGATGGCCTCTTCGGCGTATTTCATCCGCCGTTTGCCCTCAAATAAAAATGGTTTAGTTACTATTGCTACCGTTAAAATCCCTAACTCTTTGGCCGCATTTGCTATAACCGGAAGAGCACCTGTACCAGTACCGCCACCCAACCCTGCCGTTAAAAATAGAATGTCACTATTCATGACCTGTTCAAGAACCGTGTCCAAATTTTCCTCAGCCGCTCGACGCCCAAGATCGGGATTCGAACCAGCACCAAGCCCTTTTGTAATCTTTGTCCCCAACTGAATTTTTTTCAGAGCCGGAGAGAGTTGCAACGCCTGGGCATCAGTATTGGCAACGATGTACTCAATGCTCGGATTTTCAGGACCGGTGATCATACTATTAACTGCGTTACTTCCCGCCCCACCAACACCAATGACCTTTAAGGTCGCCCCAGATTTAGCGATTTGTTCGTCTTCTACGCACAACTCTATCATTCGCAACTCCTTTCAAATTCCTTTAATCAATCAATGTTCTAAAAAAAATCATACAGCCATGACTTCATTTTTCCAAAAATCTGCCCAACGGCCGAATCATCGGTCGAGCTTATACCAAACATATCGCGATCACTTGTTGTATATATCAATAATCCAAAACCTGTTGAATAAATTGGGCTTTTAAGTGCATCCGGAATAACGTAACGCTCGGTATCACTATATGCCTGCGGCAATCCAATACGAACTGGTAAGCCAAGCCGCTCGGAAGCAAGTTCTTTCATACCATCAAGCAGACATCCGCCACCGGTCAAAACAAGTCCAGCCGGCATCATATTGCGTAACCGACTAGCAAGAATTTCGTCAATCAGCAAATCAAAAACTTCGTCAGCTCTGAAACGCAAAATTTCACTTGCCGTACTCAACTCGATAGTTTTTATGCCACCATCATAACCAAGGTCAACATCAAGATAGCTATTTGCCTGCTCAAGAATTTTGCTTTGAGCAACACTCGCATAAGCTTTCTTAATTTCTTCAGCCTTGCTAAGTGGAACACTAAGACCAACGGCCAAATCATTAGTAAAATGATTACCCGCGATTGGAATAACTTTTGAATAACGAATTCTACCGTCTTTGTAGATAGCAAAATCGGAGGTTCCTCCGCCGATATCAAGAATGCCAACACCCAATTCTCGCTCAAAAGGAGTTAAAACGGCATCGGCCGATGCAATTTGCTCAAGAACAATATCTGAGACTCGAACACCAGCAAGTTCGCAAGACTTAATAATATTTTGGGCTGACGATACCGACCCGGTTACCATATGAACTTGGGCTTCCAAGCGCACGCCAAACATACCCAGTGAATCCAACACAAATTCTTGCCCGTCAATCCTAAAATATTGCGGCAATACATGCAAAACTTCTTGGTCTTTTGGTATTGCCACAGCCCTTGCAGCCTCAATCACGCGATCAATATCACGTTGCGTTACCGTTCGTCCTTTAACGGCAACAACACCGGTTGAATTGAACGACTGAATATGGCCACCAGAAATACCAACACACGCCTGCTCAATTTTGACCCCGGCCATAGATTCAGCTTCTTTGACCGCAGCCTTAATCGATTCAACCGTTTTGGCAATATTGACAATCACACCCTTTTTCAGCCCATGTGAAGGATGCTTACCAATTCCCATTACCTCGATTTTTCCACGTGGATCAACCGATGCAACAATAACACAAATCTTGGTGGTCCCTATGTCTATGGCCACCAAAAAATCTTGAAAAACCGTACGCTTACTCATAGCCCTGTCCCCCGCTTATTAAACCCATCTTTACACCTGACTACCACGCGACGATCAAATCGTAAATCAAATGTCACGTGAGAATCGTGCGCCGCTAAAGTTTTTTGTAATAAAAAGCCCCGCTTAACCATGTCATCGAATACATTCCCGACCGCCTTAAACTTGTTTTCATCAAAAAATGACTCCTCATCAACAACCAAGGTACATAAGCATTTTGAAGCCTTTGGCACTAACTCAATATGCGAGGAGCTATGATACGTTATGTTAAAATGCTGCCAATGAGATAACGGAATTTTGTGTAAAAAATCAAAAACCGATTCTGATATTTTTTGGCTGCATAACTCTGGATTGATATTCACTTGAGACAAGTCGGCACAATTAACATCAGCAAAGCATTCACGAGCAAATAAACGATGCTTATCTCCAAGGATATAGGTATCGTTTATAACACAATATGGCTGAACGCCACTCACCACAATCTCAACCGATTTGGGCACGCGAATATGGCAATCAAAGTCTTTGATCAGTTTGCAACGCGTCCTTAACTGTGCATAAAGCTCTTTGGTGTTAAAGGAAAACAAGGTGTGTTGTTTTGTATAATCGGCAATACATGAACGAATATCATCGACCACCGATTTTGCATAAAAATGATCCATTTTGACCGAGACATAATCGAGACTAAAATATTCAGAGGCCACGTGCTTACCACCACTAAGCACCTTTTTATAGATAAAAGTAACGGATGGAATAAGCGCGCCAAGAAACAATGTTAAGCAAATAGCTATTTTGATGAATTTGATAAAAAGTCGAGAAATTTTCATTTCGCTCACGTTACATTCTTATCGTTTTGCAACCTCACTCTTACCTTTTTTATACATATCAAAACTTTTAAACAAAAAGCAAAACTTTCAAGACAAAGGCGCAAATGTACGGCTGGAAGGGGATCGTGCTTATTGACAACAAAAAAGGAGGGCACTTGGGCCCTCTCACATAGTTTTTGAAAAAAATTGATGTACGCTGCAAATAAAAAACGTAACGTTGTTTAAGACAAAAGCTTTGTTTTGGTCGAAATAAGAAAGAGAAGAATGCCAGCCGCAACCGAGGCGTTATACGAAATATCGGTCGTTTTTTGAGGCAAAGTAATCTTGTTTCCAAGCTCTTGAATATCCTTGCTAATACCAACAGCTTCGTTGCCAATGACTAAACAGGCTGGGGTTTTGTAGACAACATCAAGCGCACTCTTGCCACCAAGAACCGCCATATAGAATGTGTACCCGGCTTTTTGGTGCTCAATAACGGCGTGTTTCATTGTTGGAGCTACGTAAATATCAAGATACTCAGCCAATCCAGCAGAGGCCTTAAATGCGGCGCCGCTCAATGGAGCTGATTGTGTTTTGCACAAAACAACACCCTGAACACCGGTACAATAAGCTGAACGCAAAATGGCGCCAAGATTACGAACGTCTTGGACCGCGTCAAGCATAAGGATCAATGGTTTTCTTACAGGATCAAAAGGTTTTGATTGATACTTAAATGGGGTTGCCCAAGCAAGCATATTGTTGTGATCGCTTGTCCCGGCCATACGGTCGAGAATTGCACGATCAACGTATTGAATATTGATTGGATGCTTTGAAGGTGATAAATACGGTTGAACACGTTCCCATGATTTAGGAACAGGTTTGGTGGTATAGATGCTCAAAATCTTACGGCGCTTTGCCTTTAAAACTTCAATAATAGCATGCGCACCGAATATAAGTTCATTTTTTGCTTCAGCGTCTTTTCTAATATCAGCCATAATCCCACCCAATTTTCCATTTAACTTATCAAATTCACAATCAACCGAATAAAGTTTATACTAATTTCCCAAGAAAGCTACCGGCCGAGCCGCTTTCTTGGCTCGTGTTACCGATTTAGACCATAGTTTATGTTTAAGGTGCGCTATGTACATTCTCGAAGGAAATATTGGGGTAGGCAAATCTACCTTCTTAAAGTTGGTTGAGCAATACTGTCCGCACATTTCGGTTATTCCAGAACCAACCGAAACGTGGGCAACACAAGCAACAGGCCAATCACTCTTGGGCAATTTTTACCAAAACCCACACCGATGGGCATATACCATCGAAACCCTGGCCATGGCTTGCCGGGTTAAGGACCATATGCGCGAACAAGCCAACCCGAACATTAATCGCATTATGGAGCGCTCGGTTTACTCTGGGCATTACTGTTTTGCCATGAACGATAATGCAAGCGGCTACCTAACCGCCCTAGAATGGGAAATATATCTAAAATGGGTTGATTTTCTTGTCCATAAACAATGTACCCCACCGCTCGGTTTTATTTATTTAAAGGCCAAGCCAGAAATTTGCTTTGAACGTATGCTCAAGAGAAACCGCAAAGGTGAAGAGGCGTTATCGCTTGAATACATGACCAAGCTGGATCATTGGCACGAAAAATTCTTATTTCACAAACATGGGCTTTCAGAAAACCTTAACCACGTTCCGGTACTAATACTTGACTGCAATGAAGACTTTGTTGAAAACAAAGAAAATACGCGGCAACACTTGGCTAAAGTTGAGAGATTTGTATTAGAAACACAAAGACCACGAATGGTAGAGATGAGCGGACTCGAACCGCTGACCCCCTGCGTGTGAAGCAGGTGCTCTAACCAACTGAGCTACACCTCTATGAAAAAAAGATGACAAAAATTAAGGAGAGTGGTGGAGATGAGCGGAGTCGAACCGCTGACCTCTTGCATGCGAAGCAAGCGCTCTACCAACTGAGCTACATCCCC
>CAZGPI010000017.1:20450-22541 GCA_964527595.1 uncultured Pseudomonadota bacterium | reverse complement strand
CAGCGGCTTCTGCATCAACAGCCACAACGCAAGCATCAACTGCTACGACACAAGCCGGAATAGCTACGACACAAGCTGGAAACGCAGCGACATCTGCATCAAGCGCATTAACATCTGAAACAAATGCAGCGCTATCAGAATCAAATGCATCGACCTCAGAAACAAATGCAGCGGCTTCTGCATCAACAGCCACAACGCAAGCATCAACTGCTACGACACAAGCCGGAATAGCTACGACACAAGCTGGAAACGCAGCGACATCTGCATCAAGCGCATTAACATCTGAAACAAGTGCAGCGCTATCAGAATCAAATGCAGCTACTTCAGAAGCAAATGCATCGACTTCTGCATCAACGGCTACAACTGAAGCTGAAAGTGCGGCAGCATCTGCATCAAGTGCAGCTACTTCAGCAAGTGTTGTGAGTGAAACGTATCTTCCAATACTTTATTCAACAAGCAATGCGATTAACTACTATGCTCCGATGATACGTAACAACAGCTATCTATTGCGTGGTACAAGTCAGGCGATGAACCATTACGCGCCAATAATTCGCAATAACAGTTATTGGTTGAGAGTGAATAGTAATGCAATTGCATGGACTTATCGTACCAATAGCAATGCCCTTAATTACCTGACAGGTATTGAATGTGGGCATCTTAATGTCACGAGCAATAAGACGATCAGCAATATTCGTTACATCAAGAATGGTTTTACGATCAATAACAACCAAACATTAACATTAAACACACCGTTACGTGTTTCAGGTAATTTGAATTTTGGCACAGGCACAAGAACTCCAGATGGTCTTGGCGGTAAGTTAGTACTTGGTGGTGATCTTACATTGGCCAGCGATGCCTACTTTACATCAGGTGCAACAATTGATGGTGGTGGTCATGCATTATGCCTAACAAGTAGTTTTGCAATACCACAATCATTAACGATTACTGGTAGCACCATAATAGATGGTGGTGGTAATGATGTTTCATTTGCTACGATGTCAAACCTCGAGGTTGACTCTAACTCTACGGTAACGTTGCGTAACATGAATTTGCACTTAACTGTTGGTGTTATGGGTGATCTCTTATCGCCATTGGTATTAAATGCTAATACATCGCGTTTGACATTGCAAAATGTGACGGTTTACTTGAATGATGATTACAACTTTAATGCTGGTCGTTTGTATATAAATGACGACGTTGCGATTAAGGGAAATCATTCATTTACTTATTCCTCGCTTATGCCAATGAACATTCAGCAAAATGCGTTGTTAACATTTGATCTTGGTTCAACGTTTGAGTTTAACCCAGGCGGTGGTATTACGCATGATAGTGGATATCGTAATCTTGTTCGCATGGTTGACCCAACATCGATGCTTTATTTCAACGGTTCAACATTTAATGTGCCGGCAAGTGGTATTCAGTTAACCAAGGGTATGGTTGTATTTGATAATCGTGTTTACATTAATAACCTTGATGTTAACGGTGATTATAATGAAGACCAAGCAAATGGTATTAGCTTTGGCGATAGCTTGAGCGGCGACCTTATGCAGGTTCATGTACTATCAGGTGCTCGTGTTGAAGTTGCTGGTTACGTTGATTTAGGTTATCAAGGGCCACAATAAAGGGGAATTAGGTTTTTAGGGTGCCACATGTTTGTGTGGCACCCTAATACAAGTTTGGACTTATAAAATTGGAGAGGAAGAGTGAAGAAAATGAGAAAATTACGTGATAAAGCGGTGTTTTTATTCTTTTCAGTTGGTGTACTTGGTAGTTGGTGTTTAACGCTTAATGCCATCACAAATTCTTTTGGTAATGGCGAATTAAAATTTGCCAATCGTGATTCTGCAGTTGTCTTGAAAAAGTTTAATAATAAAAGTTCACAGATTGGACTTAAGCCACGGTCTGGTAGCGGTAATCGTGGATGGTTGGATGGATCTATTGTAAAGGATGTTCCAGCAGAAGGTGACTACGATCTTCAGGTAAATTATCAGGGAGGCGGTTCCGCCATTTCTTACGAAACAGCTCCAAGTCCATTGGTGCGTAACAATAGTAATGCATTGTTAGCATTGGATGCTCGTAATACAATTGCAC
>CAZGPI010000017.1:10156-20350 GCA_964527595.1 uncultured Pseudomonadota bacterium | reverse complement strand
ATACTACGTTGACGGACAACGTAAGAGTGAATAGTAACGCATTAGTGTATTTGAAAGACCAAAATACAAGTGCTCATGGCACAATGACAACAAACATTACAACAAATGCGAATAATATACGTAACAATAGTAATGCATTGTTAGCATTGGATGCTCGTAATACAATTGCACATACTACGTTGACGGACAACGTAAGAGTGAATAGTAACGCATTAGTGTATTTGAATACTCAGAACACAAGTGCTCATGGCACCATGACAACAAACATTACAACAAATGCGAATAATATACGTAATAACAGTAATGCATTGTTAGCGTTGGATGCTCGCAATACAATTGCGCACAATACCATGGCGAACAACATACGGGCCAATAGTAATCTCGTTCTTGAAATTTATGATGAACTAATGACTTTAGAAACAGGTGCTGATGGTCACATTGTAAATTCAGCACTTAATGATCTTTATGGAAGGGTTAAAGCAAACAGTAATGCAATCAATTACTATGCACCAATCATTCGTAATAATAGCTACATTCTTGCAGCCAACGGTGGTATAATTGCAGAGCATTATGTTGTTTCAGAAGCTACCGAAACAATTAGTAATCTCCGTTTCATTAAAAATGGCTTTACTATACCAAATGGCAAGACATTAATTCTCAATGATCCATTGCGCGTATCGGGCAACTTAAGCCTTGGTGATGGATTGGGTGTTTTGCAATTGGGTGGTGATTTAACGCTTGGCTCAGATTCATATCTTACATCAGCAGGTAAAATAAATGGTGGCGGATATACATTAAAACTAACAAATAGTTTTGTTGTTCCTAATTCCGGCCATCCTCTTAAATTTACTGGCAACGCTGTTGTTGACGGTGGCGGTCAAGTTGTTTCATTCGATCCTGGAGCATATCTTCTCGTTGATTCAGGTATGTCGGTAACATTGCGCAACATGATTTTACGTTTACCGGTACTTAGTCGAAGTAACAATCAAGAAACATTAACATTAGCGGGCAACACCTCTTGTTTAACACTTCAAAATGTGACCGTTAGCTTGGAAGCCAATTATGTGTTCAGTACAGGCCACTTATTTGTTGATAATGACGTTATTATGAGTGGTAATCATTCATTTAGTTATTCATCAGATAAGGCGATGACTATTCAGCAAGATTCGATGTTGTACTTTGATACAGGTTCTAAATTTGCGTATGCTCCAAGCGTTGCAAATAGAGACTTGGTCCGCATGACCGATGCAACATCTAAGCTCTTCTTGAATGGTGCTACATTGTCCTCGACTTCAACCGGTTTACGATTGACCAAGGGAACATTGGTTATTGACAACAAGAATGAGGTTAGGGCGGATGGTTCTACATTGTCCAATGCAATTGCCTTTGGTAATGGCATTGATGATTTGACCATTAATGTAATGCCTGGTGGATCAATAGATGTCAAGACTGGTTGCCTTGATTATGCTATGGGTAATCTTGGTTAAAATCATCTTTAATTAAGCATCAAAGAGAAAAGGGCCCCGCAATTTTGCGGGGCCCTTTTCTCTTGTGAAAAACAGACAGTCTTCGTTGTTTTGCGGATTCAATATAAAAAACTTGAAAAAACGACTTTCTTTTATGCACACTAGTAACCAATAATTTGTGTTACTACGTAAAGGAGTTTGTTATGAATGTAATATTTTTAAGATGGTTGTTTATAAGTTGTTGCGTGGCAATGACTATTCACCAGGGAACGGCTACAGATCTTGATGGGACAACTAATGTTGTTTTTGAAGAAAGCTCTGTTGATTTGGCTAATGGTGATATGCCCAAAGGCTTTGTACGTTTTGATGATGGTTTTACGGTGTCAGCTAATTTCTCAGTAACATTGAGCGTTATTCCTCCTGTTAAGGGGGCAATAAATTTAAATGCAACAGGTAAGATTGTTTTAAATAGTGATTTATTTCTCGCCTCTAATGTTACTTTGCCGCAGGGTGGTGTTATTGATGGGCAGGGGAATGTCATTTTTTTACAAGGTAATCTTACCATTCCGCGAGGTAAAAAACTTAAAATTGCAGGCAATACAGTTATTGACGGGCAAGGCCATGAATTAATTTTAGCGTCCGGGACCGCGAATGTTGTTGGTGGCATCATATTGATAGATGGGCCAGAGGGAACATCTTTAACGTTACGCAATGTTAATGTAAAGGGGCTAAGAAATTATACCGGTAATCGTGGGATTAGATTTGGGGCGGCAGAAAACCAGGCATTAATTTTGGATAATGCTATTGTCAATTTGTCCGGTGACTTTATTTTTACCGGCGGTGCGCTTAAGGTGCATAATGATGCGATGATCGTTGGTGCTCACACATTTACGTTTAAATCTTCATATGATTGTACTATTGAATCGGTTTCAACGCTGATGCTTGATCTTGATGTAATTTTTAAATATCAACCAGAGGACAAACAAAAGGATCATTTGGTAATGACGGACAACACCTCAAGGTTGTTTTTGAATGGGTGCACGCTAAATACGCCGCGACTTCAGGCGATGGTTTTAACCAAAGGGCATGTGATTGTTGATCATAAATCGTATATCGATGGTGATGGAGATTTGCGTGCTCATCAAGGGACGTTTTTTGGCGATGGGACATTAGCCAATAATGTTTTTCTTGATATTATGCCTGGTGCTTCATTGGAAATAATTGATGGAAATTTGACCTATGATAATGTAGATCAAGATACGAGCGGCAATAGTGGTGGACACCGAAATACGAAAAAAATATAAAAAGGATAAGTAATGAAAAACATTAAACATATTATAATTTGGGTCTTTTTGTGGGGAATGGTTTTTGATGGTAATGTGTTGGCAAATATAAGATTTGGTAGCCATAATTCATCGCTAACCGCCGGCAATAAGGGGGTGCTCAATATTGACGCCGCTATGCTTAACATTAAGGCGGGGACCATTAATAAAATGGAGCGGGGGATTGTTAAGGGATCGAATATATATTTTGAGGATGCTTATTTGACCTCTGGTCTTTCCGAGTCTTATTTGAATGGAATGCTTAACCCATCTTTTAAGGGGGATAATATTGTCAAAGATGTTACACAATTTGGACGAATTGAGCTTGCTCAACGAGGAGCCGATTTTGATTCGAGTGATTTTTTCATGACCAATCCTGGCGGTATGTTGGCGCAGATTCTCGTTAAGCCGGGATTTTCATCGATGCGCGGACAACCGCTATTTTTTGGGAAAAATGATATTACGCTAGAAGATTATACGTCGGTACTTGGTATTGGTATTCAAAACACCTTAAATTCTAATATTATTCTCAATGGTGGTGCTTTATATCTACAAAACGATCTTAGCCTTGGAGATGATGCAACGTTTGTTGGTGATGGGCAAATTGTGTTTAATAACCGACGCATATCATTGGGCGGTACAGCATCAGTTTGGGCGGGGTCTATTCTTTGGAATAGTGCATTAGATTTACAGTTAAATAGCCGTGTTGAGCTTAGTGGGATATGGTCTTTTTATGGTGATGGTCAGGTCAATGGTAATGGTAATGTGCTTGATCTTGCAAGTGGTGGGTCAATTTTAATTTACCCTAATTCACGATTACGGTTGAGTGGCGTCCGGTTAAAAGGACTTGGGACTGGCAAAATTATTATGGCTCCCGGGGCAGAACTTTTTTTATCTGACGTCGAAATTGAGATGAACGATACTTATGATATTTACTCTGGCGGTATTTACGTTGATGGTGCAACGACAATTACTACCAAGAATAATTTGCTGACATTTAGGTCTTCAACGCCCGATGATTATGTTTTGTCGACCGATGCAGACGAAAACCTAATTTTTGTTAAAGGGCTTGATACTCATGGATCGTTGACTATTGACCGAGTCGCTTTGACTTATGACCCTCTTGAATCTATTGATCAATACAATATTAGGCCGTTACGTATTAATGATCCAAACCATAAATTTATCAATATCATAAATGGCGCATCTATCCGCAAATTTAGAATGGAATCAATTTCATTTCTTGATTATAGTTCAGATACTGCGTTGCAACGTTATGCGGTTGTTTTTCCGGTTCGTCCGATTAAAATTTTTCCCGAGGTCATAAATGGGCTTCTGAACTATGAAGTGAGGGTCAAAGGTAACTCTAATTATTACCGATTTACCGAGGCGCACCAACCGCTTATGTTTATTTCTGACGGTGTGCATGCCTTATATGAAAACCTTCTCTTTAGTCAATTTTCTGCAGAGTATTTATCCCTTGGAAGTGATTCATCCTTGATTTTTGGTAACGGCTCTACCGTTGAATTATTCCGCAATGAGGATCTTAACTATACCTGGACGTTCCAAGGTAATGCGGTCATTCGCGGTGGTGGTTCGATTTTAACGCTCGGGCCAAAAGGGGCCATTGTATTGCAGGGCCAAAATTCAACCTTAACGGTCCAAGGTATGACCATAAAAGGTATTTCTGGAAACAAAATTAGATGTCTTGATGATTCGGCTAAATTTGTTTTCAAAGACGTAACATGGATTCAAAATGGTGATTTTGAATGGAGCAAGGGCGCCTTTAATGTATTGGGTGCGTTTAGTGTGGTTGGTCCTCATACTTTTGGTTATACGACAGATCAAGTAAGTACGATTTTGTCAGATGCAACAATGTCACTTTTCCGTGGCGCGATATTTAATTATCAACCAAAATCAGGGGTCCGCAATTTACTGCAAATGAGTGATGAAGCGGCAACCTTATTTATGGAGGATTCAACGCTATCGGCACCAGCGCCAGGCCTACAATTGACTAATGGGCGGCTTGAGTTGAGCAAATTCAATTACCTGACCAATGATGGTGGTCGCGATGCAGGTACGGGCATTGTTTTTGGTGATGGAAATATCGACCATAATTTGATTATCGATCAACCAAGCAGCGATGCATTGACGTCCTTGTCCGGTGTATTGATTGTCCAAAATGTGGCAGAATAATTAACCAATATATTCTGTAGATATACAAAAGAGGCGACGATTAATTGCTCAATCGTCGCCTCTTTTATATGTTTTGACAAATTTTGCAACATGTGTATGTTTTCAGATAGTTATTAAAATTTGGGAAAACGTGTTGTTGATATTGTTTATTTATGGAGATGTTATGTCACTTGTTAAGTTATTAATGTTTTGTGGAATACTTGTTAGTGGTATTGGTATTTTGCCACTTGTTTCGATGGGTGATCAGCCAGCAGAGGTCGGAGCTTTTGGCCGATATCCAGCAACCGAATGTCCAATTTGCCAAGAGGGCTTTGCGGGAAGTGGTGCAATCATTGAATTAGCATGTGGGCACGCTTTGCACCAACGTTGTTATGGTCGTTGGGTGCAGAGTAAGCAATGTAGGGAATCTGATATTATTTGCCCTACGTGCAGAGCGGTTGATTTATTCGCTCATGCTGCTGAAAATATTTTGGTTGGTGAAGAAAATTGGCAGCGCTATTTCAACAATTGCATTGCATTGGATCCTACCATTTTAGGGCGTAGCGATGGATACGGGAATACTTTACTGCAGTATGCGCTTTCATGTGCAATAGGAAGAGAAGAACTAAATGATATTGATACGGCCGATCTTATTGCAACGATTCTTGATCTTATTCGTGATCCTCGAACAAGGGTAGTCTCTGGGGAGCGTCTTGCTCCATTACGTGTTTTGCATCCAATTCGAGAGCAAATGCTATTATTTACACAGGCATTGATGCAGGAAGGTGATTTTGCGGTTGCAGGTGATGCTGAACAACCCGATGAAATAGGCGAAGATGGTCAAGTGGGAGAACATGCATTACTTTCATCACCCATGATTTTGGCTGAAAGGCTTGGAAATCATGTTGTGATTGAGATGCTTCATGATCGTTATGTCGTTGATCGCATTATTCCAGTAGATATTCCTCCGTTTAATTTAGATTTATGTGCTATCAACATTGATAGTAGTAGCGATGGATTTAAGACACCTCCTCCATCACCACCAAGAAAGCGAAAAGCAGATCGCGGTTTAGCGAGATTTGCTGCAAAAAGACAACGACGAGATGAAATTTAGTTTTACTGGTTGATTGGGAACGGTTGCGTATTAGTTACAAATTTAAGTGAATTAAGTGAAGCTATGGCATTTTGTCCCCACAAAGAAACCAAAATGTATTTGGCACGTTCTAAAAAAAGATCGAACTTCTTGTGACACAATGTTTCAAGTTCGCTAACATAAACATAATCGCGAGCACCTGATTTCATGGTGTTTATTAGGGTTGTTAAAACCAGTTCTTTACGTTCATCAAGTTCGACCTTCAATTTTTCAGGTAATTTTTCGATGGCAACAGGTTTTTCTTTGGCGAGTTTTGCAATGAATTCATTAAGCGCCTGAGGTAAAGCTTTTTGTGATATGACCGTAAGTGCTATTTTGGTTATACTCTCAAGTGTTGCTTCGATGTCATGATGAATAACATTCAATTCAATAGCGTTCTTTTTTTGCATACGCAGGTGATTGGTTAATTGGTTGGTGACAAGGTCTATTTTACCTTTTAACTCAGTGGCAACATTGCGTGGAAGTTTTTTAACGTCGATGCCGTACTGGCTTAATATGTCGGACGCTTCTTGGGCGACCATTGTTCTTAGATCATCAAGTTTGACCGTTGTTTTTTTTGTGGCGACTCGGGGGGCCTTTGGGTAAATGGTGTTGGTATACGCGGCGATGAGGGTGATTATAAGTGCGATATGCGTTATTTTCATACTAAACTCCTAATTTGTCATCCCGGGCTCGATCCGGGATCCATCCTGTCGATAAGTTACTAATTCACAAAACGATTTTCTTTCAAAATAATTGCCATTGCAGGCCGTTCCCTCCTGCACCTCCCCAAAGCGGGTTTTTACGTATTAAAATTTATAATTCAATCCAACAACGGTGGCAAATGCCGGTTCGCTTCCCAAGCTATCGTAGTGGCTCAACCCTTGGTTGTCAACGCGGCGCGTGGTGAAGTTAGGTTGCCCTTCAAGGTCTCTATATAATCCGCCTGGCAAGAACAAGCAAACAAGCGCATAACCGCTTGCATGGTCGAGGAAATTGTACGTTGCGCGGATATCAATTTCAACACCGAGCATTTGGCTGGCGTCTTTGTTGCTTATCCAGCCGGTGTTACCGGGCGGAGGGGTAGTTGCAGAGATTTTTTCTCGGGGGACATTAGGAAACCCAAGGCGTGCTCGTTCAAGTGCTATTTGGTTGTCGATTGTTTTATCAGGATAGCTACCATACTGATCCCATTTTTTCAGTTGCGCTACTTCCCAAAGGCCCCAGATATTAGTTGTACAAGAACATTTTTTACGGTCATTCATTGGATACCAGGTTAACCCAATGCCCAAAAATTGTAGGTTGGATAAATCCTTGAGATTGTTATATGCCCAAAGGGTTCGGTGTGAGATATTGAGTGGACGCGGGATAACTAATCGATCAAAGATGAGAAAATTTTCCATCGATTGTCCCGTATATCGTGAGCGCATTGGTACAAATCCGCGGTATGTTCGATTCGTTTCTTCATTGTAGGGGTAATTGTCGCCAGAAATATATCCTGCCGCGGTGGTCAATTTATATGGCCATTCATCAAAGGTATAGCTGACGTCGGCCAGTGCCATGAACCCTTGGTAATCAAGTTTGTAGCCTGGGCGGAAGCGTGGGTTGCCAAACGTATCTGCGTTAAATATATCGATACCGCTAACGCCGCCAGGTGCTTTGGCACCCACAATTTTTTTACCTTGGCTGTCCAGAGTCCTATTCGAGGGGAGGTTTATCCAATAAGAAAGTTCATCCGTTTGGTTAAATTTTCCCTCAGAGGGAGTGGCTGCGGCTTTAGTTTTGCTTATTGGTGCACGTCGATTTGATAGTGGTCCATCTAGAAATACATGACTGAAAGTAGTTCCCTCTTTTACATTTCTATCAATAGCGTGTACATCTTGGTGTCCAAATTGTCCGGCGACTTCAACGTTGACATTAAAGTTGCCATAAGTGCAGTCGACCATTGTTCCAAGGGTCGTAAGTTTTGCGCTTGCATCAGCTTCAAATTCTATTGATTGTTCAGGTGCGTTTGTGTGAACTAAGTATGGTTGAAGATGGAGTTTGCCCAGTGGCGATTTTTCTGGTTGGTAGTCAAATTTGAGTACGTAATTGCTGCGGTCTTTATTAGTGCCTCGGCCAGGTCCGGCGTCCAATCGTTGTGCGCGGGTTGGGGCAAGCGTGTCTTCAAGGTCGGTGCTCACCGATGTCCATTTCATCCAATATAGGTCGGCGGTCCAGTTTTTGCTGAGGGCCATGCGGAATAAAACTCCCGGTGGCATACTAGGATAACGGGTGTAGTGCCCTTCGCCAGGCCAACCAAGATAATCGACGGCCACATCTTCATGGTAACCTAGTGAAATTCCGCGGCCGACCATATATTTGAAAAAGCCAACTTGGAGGAAGGCTGGGTTTTTATCAAATGCTTTCATAAAAGTGTCGAGGTTGAGTTTGAACCATGCTTGCTCAACAAAGATAAGAGGCATAAGTGTTTTTACGGTAACGTCGCGCGCAACGATAACGCTATCAAGGTCGGTTGACCGAATATCATCTCGGGAAAATGGGAGATAATGTCCGTTTTGTTGCCAGTAAATGTAATTTGTTAATTTTACCTCAGCCTCCGATGCCGGTTTGCCATAACGCTTGACGCCTTGTTCCGTTTTAAAATCAAGATTCATTTTGTGACGAACAAAGTTGTTTTGGTCAGAGTAGTCGTTTCGCAGTGTGCGGATGTTGTTGTAAAAGAAGAAATCGTCTTTTATGCCACCGTCGAGGGTCATTGATATATCGTTCCGTTTGAGTTGGAGGATGTTTGCGGATTTTTTAGGGCAGGCCGTTCCCTCCCTGATCGTCGCATTATCAGAATCTGAGTTTTTCGAGATATCGGTAGCCATAAGGCCGATACTTGATGCAAAAAAAAGTGGTAAGAAAATTAAGCGCTTATAATTCATTTCGGCTCCATGGGAAGGGAGGGTTTTGTTGTTAACGTTTGGACGTCGGCAGGTTTTTCTTGTTGATGCTTCTCTTGCATTTGCTCAAGCGTTGTGGTGATTTTCAAGAGAAGGCCATGAATTTTTTCGAGTGTTTCATCGTTTTTATTAGGATAAATAATTGTTTGGTAGATTGGCGCTTGCTGATTTACCGGTGGTATTTGTGCTTGCTGGGCAGGAGCTGGTGCTTGATAAGGTTTTGGTAAATGTTGCGCCGGCAATTCTGATTGTGCGTTATCTTGAATTGGTGGTGGTGGCGGGACTAGTAACGATTTTTTTTCTTTGATTATTATTTTTTCTTCAATTGGGGCTGTTTCTTTAACTTCTGGTTTTTCTATTTTCTCAATTTTTTCTGGCACCGGTTTTTCTTCAATCGGAAAGAGTGATCGGGCTGGTTTCTTTTTCTTATCTTTTGGCGTTTTCGTTTTGCTTGTTTTGTCTTTTTTAGCCCTTTTAGCTTTGTAGCGCTCCATTTGGACGTTGGTGGCAATGTCGGTACCCGAAAGCATATTGTATGTTGTTACCTTAAACGGATCTTTTGTGCGAGCGTCGCGGCTGTAGAGATTGATTTTCCAGTCGTCGATTTTGGCGCTTGCTTCCAAGACCACAAAAGCGTCGTGGTAAAATTTAATGGCTCGTTGGTAGACATAGGTTGGACATGACAATATATTCCAGGCAACCGAGTCGATGTCTGGTGCCAAAAAGCGTAACCCTTCCATTGGTTGATAAGTTTCGCGTTTTTTTTCGTCACGGAATATAACTTTAATGACAATCGGTGGCGTTGGCGGTTCTGCGTTTATATGTTCTTTAATGACGGTGTATGAAGCTGGTTGTGATGATGATTTGGTTAAAAAGTCGGCGTAATTATTTTCATTAAGGATTTCGCTCTTGGTTCTTCCGGCGTACGAAATGCGGATAAACTCATGCGATGATCCGGGTATGGTAAGATATGCTGCTTCTGGGAGCGTGGCAAAAAAGTTATTAACCTCGGTAGCTAGCGGGATGAGTTCCTTGGATAAATGTGCTGCCCGGATTTGGAGTTCGGTTTTTAGGGTATGTTCTTGCCAATAGTTTGCATTTTCGTGATTGCCTTTTAGGTAAAATACGCGATCTGGGTTCTCTTGTACAAA
>CAZGPI010000017.1:0-10056 GCA_964527595.1 uncultured Pseudomonadota bacterium | reverse complement strand
AATTCAGGCTTAAGTGTATTGTTATTACTTATGGGCTCAAGTTCATTTGTTCGCTGTGCAAATGCTTGGAGTTCTTGCAGATTTTTAAAGCCGGTTTTATAGGTTGGGCGCGGCAAAATAATAAGAAGTGCACCAATAAAAATAACAAGGCCGCCAACGGTAAAGCCTAAAATTTTAAGGGGAAGTAATAGTTGTTGTGCTAATGATTTATGTGTGCGCTTTTTTTTCATTGTAATCCCTTTTTATTTAAGAATAAGATAGCTGATGATGGTGGTAAATAAAATGGCAATAAATAAGAACGCCTTGCTGTTTAGTGATTCAAGCTTGTCTGGGCCTTTATCTATTTTGGTTGGTGGTTTTTCTAGATGAATTGCTTTAGCTGCATTTTTTTTTCGTTCTTCTTCACGAATCATGTAAAAGCGTGTTGCAAATAGTTGGTAAAGAAAAATTATAAAGGCCGAAATAAGTAGGAATAGATAAATTTCATCAGTTGTCGTGAAATAACCAACCTGGGGCATCATTTGTTCGATAACAAATCGATAACCAAGAAGTGCTGTTACGGCGCTAATAGCTAAAGTAACCTTACCAACAACGTTAGTCAGGTTCATGGCAAGAGAGAAAAGTGAAATAAATATAACCGAAAATAGTGGTAAGAAGATTATCAATGCTTTACGCGAGCCTGCTTTGATAATGTTTATAATGAAAAGAGCATTAGGGGTATCTGATTTTTTTGTTTTGTCTTCTTGGTCAAGTTCAAGCCGTTGATATCCGGCATCGATATTAAGATCTTGGAGCTTCCAACTTGCGGGGAATATGTTTGGGGCTATTTGAAATGATGAGCCGTCAACGGTAAAATACATTTCTTCTGGGGTGACGAAATTATTGCCAAGGGCGATGACGATGCGATGGTCTTCAAATGGAAATTTGTGGTAATTTAAATCGCATTTCATGCTGAATCGTACATTGTATTTAGCAAAAATTTTGTTATCAACGATACGAATGTCGGCCGGCGTTTTTGATATTATGGTACCCCTATCAAATGAAAAACGTTCAATTGTTTCGAGCATTATTTCATCGGCATTAAATTCGAACCATACAACCGATTCAAACGTAAAAGCATTTTTAACCGGATCAAATTCGGGAAGATTTTTTATGAAAAGTCCGGTTCTGACTTTTACGGCAAATGCACCCAATTCTTTAATTGTATTTGATGTAATGGGGACGATTTTTGGCATTGGATCGGTAACATAATGCCTTTTAAGCGCAATATTGAAAACAATCAAGATTGTTGCGGCCATAAGGGCAAGGATTGCCGATTTGCTCGTAGCGGTGTTGAGATTGAAAATTTCCGAGGTAATTTTTTTTAGTTTAATTTTCATAAAATCTACCTAATTAGTTGGGTGATGATAAGAGCCATTTGTTTTGTATATTGGTGTTAATCCAGACATTTGAAGATAGTGCTCGTGTTTCTATATCGAACGATAGAGGAAAATTCTTGAAATCAAATTTGTTAAAATTGGATATAACATTGATAATTTTCTGTGCGCTTATTGGTTGCTGTGTATAGGTAAGCGCGGCATAGAAAATTGCTGCGTTAATGTATCCTTCAAATGAGAATGGGGTTAATGGTTTGTTTGGGTAATATTTTTTCATGTCGGCTCTGTATTCTTTGGCCAGTTGGATTGAGCTATTTGTTGGGTTAGGAACTGTAGATGAAGTTATAATGTTTATTCCGCGTGATTTTTGGAGCGTTGCCTGAATGGTGAATAACTCACCCAGGCCAAGGAATGTTGTTTTATGGAGTCCCTTATTGAGAATTTGACTGATGAAGTTATATGCTGGGCGTGCCTGGGCGATGCAAATTATAGCATTAGGTGCGGCAGAAGCGATGCCTTTTACCGCATCAATAATGTTAACAGTTTTTTGTTGATAAGATTTATGGGCGACCGGTTTGAGGTGATATTTTGTGTGAAGTATATTCTTGATGATTTCATAACATTCTTCCCCCCATTCACTAGCTTCATAAAAAACAGCAATCTTTTTTTTGTTTAACTCATTAACCGAATAATGAATAAGTGCTGCAAGTTCAGCTTCTTGTGGCGGGCGAAAAAAAACGAGATTTGAGTGTTCAGGGCTTCTGAATTTTTTTGTTCCATTAAGTGGAAAAAATGCAGCCATGCTTTTGTTATTTATGAATTGTTGTACCGCCGTCATACTTTCTAAGCCAAATAAACTTATAAAGAGTGGTGATTTTTTTAAAAGTTTTTTGGCATTTTTACGTATTTTGGTTATATCTGCATGATCGTCAAGCGCCGATAAACTTACAGATATGGAGCTTGTCGGATCTTCTTTTTTCGCTTTATTAAAAAAGAGCGTCATACCGTCAAGGATTTGGGTGCCAATAATTGCTGTTTCACCTTTCAATGGAAGTGTTGCGCCTAATAAAACGTCGTCCTTTCCAGCTGTTTTTTGTAGTTTTAGTGGTTGCATTAACGTACTTGTTATTTGAGCCGGTGAGCTTGTGTGTGGTGGTGTTGGCGTTGATTGAGAGCATAGGCTTGATATTGAGTAAATAGTTATTACAGCCAAGATAATTGAGCATTTATTCATTGATATCCCTTAATTTAAAATTTGTTGCATATAAGATGCAGGGCTTGTAGTTGTTAAGTCAATAATTTGAATTTATCGTGCGATCTGTATTGAAAAAAGAGTATTTACGTTGTCGTTAGCATTATCCTTGGTTTGGGTTTTTTCTTTTTATTGAAAGCGTCCTATTGTTTGTGATAATAAAATAATATGCGTAATTGTCATTTCGATATGTTAATCGAATAAGGGGAGATATTGATGCAAAAGTTGTTTCGTAATGGTTTAGTGTTATTGGTTATGGGCGTTGGACTTATGTTTAATGTCCAAGCAAATCTGGATAATCTTAAGGGAACGTTTTCTATTTTGCCGGCTGAGATGAAGGAGTTTTCGGTTATTCACGGGGCAATCGCGTGGAAAAAAGGGGTTATAGCAAACATTTATGATTCTTTGCATATAACTTATGGTGAACCGGCGAAAAAACCACAACAAAGTGAATATACAAACAGTGATGGAACGCCTAACGAAGAGGCATTTAACGAGGCTCTGGCCGTTTACACAGCTGCATATAAAGGTTGGTTTGATAAAATTAATTCGCCGATAGTTAAGCTTGCTCGTGGATTATTTTACCGTGTTCCAGGAACAACAAGTCGTTCCGCTATGGATATATGTAAGAATATTCAGGACAGAGCTGACAGAGGCGACTTTGCCAAGAAGATAGCACAAATCATGGTACGTTTATGGGTTTATGAAAAAGTAGGCGATTTAAAAGAAGATATAAAGAACTTAAAAATACATGGACAACGTTTTTTTGATGGAATGAATTTTCCTTCCGGCTGGTTATCCAAAGATATTCCTAAAAATGAGAAATTAGTTGGTATCGAAGATGCATTATTTGGAAATGAAAAGGGTGAGGCATTTCGGGTGGTTTTATTGGCGGCGTTATGGGCACATTGTTGCAACGATCGTGGTGCTCTAAAGGTTTATTATAATGAGCTTAACAATGGAATAAAGGCATTTTTTGAGGGTTTAAAGCCGTTCGGCATTAAAGTAGAACAGAAAAAAAATATCGTGAAAAAGCTTGATGTTGGCGAAGCTTTTTCCCTTGAAATTCCAGAAACTTGGGAAACGGATGTTTTTGCTAGTGCTTCGCAAGGAGACATCGACGCCATAAGGGCTGGTGTAGTCGATTTGACTATTGATAATTTTTTCGAAAAATATGAGACGCTGGTTTATATTTCTTTATTGCCTGTCGACCGTCCGGACGATGCACCAAGTGGGCGCGCGAACTATATATTTAATGACGTTACGTATAATTTCCCCGATTGTATGGAGACTAATGGTTTTAGGAATTTGTTTAATCATCTGGCATATAATAAATCGCAAATGAAGTTTTTAGTTGAAATGCTTAGGGAAAAAACCGGGAAATCTGTCGCTGCTTCAGTTAAGCGTTTTTATGAAACGTATGCTGACGCAAACAATATTACAGATGAAAAGATTCATAATGCTTGGACGAGCGTTATAGAAAATATTCCTTATGCCATATACAACCGAGTAACAAATTCTGAGAGCGATGGGCGAGTTGGTGGCAAGCGTGGATATGTAAAGGTTCCTGAAGATTGCCCAGAAGCTATAAAAACATATTTGCGTGATAATAATTATATAATTATCGATGATAAATCGGTGGCGGTATATGAAATAATGCCAAGCGTGAGAAATCTGGTCATTGCATTAGATTCGCTGTTAAATTTAGGCCTATTTGAGAGTAAGGATTTTGCGGCAGAATATACGCGCGTTGATTTTGTAAAAGAGTATTTGCCAAAAGCATTTGAATCATTTGGGACCGTAACGATGCCTGATGATATTGATAAATATGAGGAGAACGGTGGAGAATTCGAATTTAATGTTAATCTTAATAATTTAGCACGTGGTCGCAACGCATATACAATCAGATTTAAAATGCAAATTCGTCGACATTGTGAATTTTTTGGTGATTTGGGTTTGAGTTTTTGTAGTACTATAAATATCCAAGAGATGGCCAAATTAATGCCTTTAAGCGAAATGCTTTTTTCGGAAATCGAACTTCAACAGAGCCTAGGGGAAAAAGGCAAAAATTATATGTTAGCATTATGTGCGCAGCGCCTAGAGAATTGTGATGTGGTTGCGCGCATTGTTGATAGTGCTGATTCAGGATTAAACAATTCACAGTATGAGCTACTAAGATATTTAACAACAAAAAACGAACCAGGGGTAACAAAAATCTTGCGCATGTTGAGTATTTATCGTGCATTGGTTAAAAGTGATGCGGCTAGTATTCCGACGAAAATAATAGATGAAGCGGTAAACTATTTTAGAGGGAATGATCCTGATGGTAACCCAATATTTAAAGATGATTTCTCCGCGAACAATATGCTTCGTATTGATACAAAGCGCTTGTTGTTTGCATTGACTGCCCGGGGGATTTGGTGTAAAGGGGCAATTGGAGCTGCTATTGATTTTTCCCCTTTAGGGCCTTTAGAGGCGGAAATTGCGAAAGATTTTGTTCAAAAAATGCAAGCTGTGGCGTGCGCTAATATTGAGGATAATGATATAAATAAAAACAGTTTAGCGATAAATTTAATGAGGGAGTTCATTGAGCAGAAAGCTCCGGAATTACTTGACGATTATTCTATAATTAACACCGCGGCAAGGATTGCGGATACTGGGTTACAGAAGACTGATATTATAGTTAAGATCCGCGCATCATTATTACATGAATTATTGCGTAAAAAAGCATCAGATAAAGCTGCCCATGTGAATTATCGCTACGTAGTACAATCAATTGATGAGACTCTTGCTATTAAAGATTAAAGCACGTTAGTGAGGGGTCTGAAGAACCTATCGTTTAAAGAAATAATAAGAATACAAAGAGCCTCGGTTTATATTCCGGGGCTCTTTGTATTCTTATTATTTCTTTTCTTCACCATTCGTAATGGTTTTAGCTAAAAAACTATGTGTGACACGAAAACCATTATTTCCAATTGTAATCTTAATTATTTATTCAATTTTTCATTAACAATGGCTTTTCGTCTTCTTGTTTGCTCAATGAGTCAGCGGGTGACATTTGATAATGAATGTGCTAAAATAAAAGACCATAATTATATAATTATGCAAAATAGAAATTTAATTAAGCGGTGGAAATTTTTTGGGGGATGTATGGACAAGGGTAAAATTATCGTTAAAGGTGCCAAGGAGCACAATCTAAAAAATATTTCGGTCGAGATTCCAAAGGGAAAGCTTGTTGTTATTACCGGGCCTTCAGGGTCGGGCAAGAGTTCATTAGCAATGGATACCTTGTATGCCGAAGGGCAACGTCGATATGTTGAATCATTATCATCATATGCGCGCCAATTTCTTGGAATATCAAAAAGGCCTGAGGTTGATAAAATTGATGGGTTATGCCCAGCGATTGCCATTGACCAAAAGACTGTCGGGTACAATCCACGATCAACTGTTGGGACAATTACCGAGATTTATGACTATCTTCGCGTGCTCTTTTCTCGTGCTGGGACGCCACATTGCCCTGAATGTGATAAAGAAATTCAGGCAGCTTCGCCCGAACGTATTACCAAGATGTTGTTGGCAACGTTTGCTGGTCAGACCATTATGGTTGGGGCGCCGATTGCCGTTGAAAAGAAGGGCGAGTTCAAGCATGAACTTGAGAAGTTTTTTGGCGATGGGTACCACCGTTTTCTGATTAACACAGTCGATCATCGCTTTAAGGACCTAAAAGACATAGAAAACGTTAAATTAAGCAAAAACTTTAAACACAATATTAGTGTGTTGGTTGATAAAATCGAAGTTAAGGCCGATGATTCTGCTCGTCTTCAAGAAGCGGTTGAAAAAGCATTTGGCCTTAATGGTGGGCTATGCAGCATTATTGATGCCAATGGTAATGAAAAAATGTATTCGGCCAAGCGCATTTGTATTGAGTGTGTTCGCTCGTTTCCTGAACTTGAGCCACGTTTTTTTTCATTTAATTCGCCAGTTGGGGCATGTGCAAATTGTCATGGGCTTGGGTTTACCTCTGAATCGAGTGATCCTTTTGCCGGTGGTAAAGGGGCCGCATCCTCTGGGGCCGATGATCGTTGGCAATCGGCGTACTTTAGTTTTGGATCGCATGAAAAGACGTGCACCTATTGTCAGGGTAAGCGACTTAAGGATGAGGCTTTGGCTGTTAAGGTTGCCGGTAAAAATATTCATGAGTTTAGTTCTATGTCTATTAAAGATCTTTTGGCTTTTTGCAAGAGAATTGCCTCCAGGGAGGTGCAGGAGGGCTTGGGCGCCGAAGCCTTGGCGAAGGCGGCAACGGCCTGCATCAAGAATACTTCCAAGGCGTTCCCCCTTGGAGAACCCCCTTGCGTTGCAACGCCTCTACCTATGGAAGGTTGGGAGGAGATCGCGGCTCCAATTCTACGAGAAGTGATAAGCCGCTTAACCTTTCTCGAGAACGTTGGGCTTACGTACTTGACGCTTGGTCGTCCAGCCAGAACATTATCTGGCGGTGAAGGGCAACGTATACGGCTGGCCACGCAAATAGGGTCGGCGCTTAGTGGCGTACTCTATATCTTGGATGAACCAAGTATTGGTTTGCATCAACGTGATAATGATCGATTGATACATACCCTTAAAACATTACGCGACCTTGGCAATACTATTGTGGTTGTTGAGCACGATATGGATACCATAGCTCAGGCCGATTATTTGATTGATATGGGTCCAGCCGCTGGTATTCTAGGTGGTGAAATAACAGCTTTTGGAACGCCGAGCGAAGTTGCTGATGACGCCAATTCATTGACCGGTGCTTATTTATCCGGTGCGCGCAGTATTGAGCAACCGAAGGAATATCGTCAGCCAACAGGTTTTATCACCATTAAGGGTGCACGAGCTAATAACCTAAAAAACATTGACGCTAAATTTCCATTGGGTGTTTTTAGTGCTGTTTCTGGGGTTTCTGGATCGGGCAAAAGTAGCCTTGTTATGCATACTTTGGCAACCGGATTACAGCAATACTTTAGTCGCGGTTTTGCCATAGGAAAAGATTTTGAAGAGCTAGAAGGCGTTGAATTGTTGGATAATGTGGTCCTTGTTGACCAAAGCCCAATTGGCCGTACGCCGCGCTCAAATCCTGCGACTTATTTAGGTATTTTTGATGAAATTCGCAACTTATACGCAAGCTTACCTGAGAGTAATGCTCGCGGATATGCCCCCGGCAGATTTAGTTTTAACGTTGCCCTTGGGCGTTGTTTTGAATGTAGCGGCGATGGTGTGCTTACGGTATCAATGCATTTTTTAGAAGATGTGCACGTGATATGCAAGTCATGTAATGGTCAGCGCTACAACCAAAAAACGCTTGAAATTACCTATAAAGGTAAAAATATTGCACAAGTTTTAGATATGTCGGTTTTAGAAGCTAGAGACTTTTTTGTTACCTTTCCTCGTGTCAAAAAGCGTCTTGATTTATTATGCGAAGTTGGCCTTGATTATCTTAAGCTTGGTCAGTCTTCGACAACGTTATCTGGCGGTGAGGCTCAGCGTGTAAAATTGGTTAACGAATTAGCTAAACGTGATCGTAATACCATGTACATATTGGATGAACCGACAACCGGTTTGCATAGCGTTGACGTTGAACGTTTGTTATTGGTGCTTAATAAGCTTGTTAATCGTGGAAATTCGGTATTGGTTATCGAGCATAATCTCGATGTGCTTAAATCGGTCGATTACTTAATTGACGTTGGTCCTGAGGGTGGCGATGAGGGCGGTATGATTGTTGCCGCCGGGACGCCTAAACAGGTTGCGATGTGTGAAAAAAGTATTACCGGTAAATACCTAAAAGAAGTTTTGTGGGAAAAAGATAAAGAAGTTAATACATGATTACCATAAAGCGACTATTTTTGTTGCTTGGATTAATCACCTGCTTTAGTGGCGATGCTTTGAACGCAATGGAAAGAAAAAGACCAAGAGCATTCTTTGGTTCTGGTCCACTTACAGACTTGGGCGAAACATCACGGAAGGTTGCAAGGACCGATCTTGCGGCGGAGACGGTTGGCCGTTGGTTTGAGTCAATTAGTTTGGGTGATTCAGCATCAGTTAGTAATCTTATGCATGATACGCCGTTGGGAATTTCTACCAAAGATGGTGGTTGTATCGATATATGTAATGGCGATCGATTGACCGGGTTAATGGTTGCAATCTTGGCTAAAAACTATTCAATAGTTTCGCTGTTAATTAAGGCCGGTGCCGATGTTAAGTCTGAAGTGCCTCCGTTATATAGAGGTACATTAGATACTTTGATAATTTATGCAGCATGCCTTCCTTATCGCGCTGGTTGGGACGTTGAAGAGATCTGTGGAAAATTATTACAGGACGATTCTGCTCTTGAATTTAAGTTAGGCGAAGCTTTTAAATGGGCGTGCCATTGTCCAGCAGCAGCTACAGTTGATGAGGCATATAGTGAATATAAATATAATGTGGCTCATGCTAATGAGCGAGATCCTGGGCGACCAAGACGTTCGGAGCAAAGAATAGCACCAAATCCATTGCTTGTTGATTTTCTTGCTAAAAAATTAGGCCTTTCGATTTAAAAGAATTTTATTATAAAATGGGGGGAATCATATGTTTGTTATGAAAAAAATATGGTTAATGGTAATCGCAATCTTAGGCATTTATAGCAGTTTTTTGGGTGCGATGGAAAAAGGCTCAGCCAAGCAAGAGGCAACGCCCGAAGACGTAACACAATGGTTTAAAGCGATAAAACAAGATGATTGTGTATTGCTAGAAAAACTCATTACTGAGACCTCGTTGGGGTGTTCATCAAATAATGATACTTCGATTGATGTGCGAGATGGCAATGGGCTGAGTGGTTTGATGGTAGCTATCTTTAATGCTAATATTGATGCGGCTTTACTGTTACTTGAGGCTGGGGCTGATGTATTTGCCACAGTTCCTGCTGGAAAAACATATTGCGGTTTAACTCCATTGGGCTTTTCTATTGGAAGAATAAGCACAAAAAATGTTAATGGCGTCCAATTTGATCAATCAAAAATGATTATGGAATTGTTAGCTCGTGGTGTTGAGCATAATGCAAAATTTTCTTTCTCAATTACAACAGTGACAAAATGGGGCGGGGTTATGGATTGGCGAAATAAGACGCCTTTGATGTATTATGCCGCACATGTCCCTTATCATGACGGCTGGGATGTTCTAACCATATGCGAACATTTGAGTCATGATGTTTCAACGGAAGATTTGGGCGAAGCTTTTAAATTGGCTTGTCATAAGCCAGATGCTTGCTCAAATGAGGTAGCGTTTGATTATGCTATTGAATGTTTAAGGATTGGAAAATTTGGAGGGGTTAATCCTTTGGTGGTCTATTTTTTGGCAGAAAAGTTGGGGGTGCAAGCCTCTGCTCCAATTATTGATTGAGCATTATGA
>CAZGPI010000016.1:0-23705 GCA_964527595.1 uncultured Pseudomonadota bacterium | reverse complement strand
GAAAACCAAAGCCGCTGGTCTAAAATACTTAGATACTTAACCATGGGGCTTGCGGTAAGCGCCGGCGTATATCAAGCACAACCATATACCTCACAAAAATCACCAGGTACAGCACTCAGCCCTTTCAACAGTTCAATGTCATTAGCACCAACCAGCCCTGTGATAGCTTATCCGCTAACTTCAAATTTCTACGACTTTATGGCACAAATACAAGAAGATACGGCAACATCATCTTATCAAGATTTTTTTAGGCAAAATATCCTTCCTCTCGCCCCTTTTAACGAAACTCAAGAAGATATTGTTGACGCTGGCTTACGCGAGGTTGCCGAAACTCAAGGATTTGGTTATAAAACAGCAAACCTTGGTAACCTTGATGCGCTCGTACAAGACAAAAAACTAAAAACCACACTCAAAGGCCTTGGCTGCTCAATAAGCGTCCCGGCATTTGCAGGTATTTCCAGCACGGATATTATATCTTATCTAAAAACCAACGGCTTTAACCTTAAAGCAAAATGGGATCAAGTTGTGGAAACTCTCGATCATGATGAAAGATCTCAAATGCTTACCACAAGGCAAATTTCCGAAAAATTTGCTCAGAAGCTACAAGCTCTTAGCGATCAATTAGAAAAATTCTTTAATGCCCAAGCCGAAATAACTTCTAGCCAGCCTTCATTCATAGCTAAGAAATCTTCTTTTATCGCTGCAGCCAAAACAGCAAGGCAAACACTTATCGTTCGCAGTACCGGCAAGGAAGATAACAAGGGGCTTGCAAACGCCGGTGGAAATGAAAGCATTAAAAACGTTTCCCCAACCAACCCTGACATTGTCCGTGCCGCAGGCAAAGTAGTTAAATCATATTTTAGTGTTAAATCGGTTAGCCAACGGCTTGCGTCGGGAGATTCAACAATTTTTGATTTGCCGTCAACACCAATCCTTCTGCAAGTAATGATTGGCAAAACAACAACCCCTGGACGTCGACCTATTGAATGCGTTATTCATACCACCGAACAAGCCGGCCCAACACGAGGCATTACGTCACTTAACTGCGGTTATGGTGTCGTTGAAAGTGTTCAAAAAGCCGACCTTTGTTATCATTTTCATACGGGTGAAGGGCACTGTATTTTGGCAAAAGATGTTGAACATTTACCAGAAAACATTCGTCTGGCGCTCACACAACTAGCGCAATATACCGAAACTCACTACCAACGTTCTACCGATATTGAATTATTGGTCGACACACAAACAGGTAAAATTTCAATCGTCCAATCTCGCCCACTTGTTCCTTCAACAATTTTAGCGCAACCAAGTTATGTGGAAAAGATAACAACTATCCCCTCAGAAAAGATTACCCCAGCGCTTACCGTTGTTGCAGCAGGTTCAAGCGTCCGCCACATCGAAGCTCAAAATCAAATAATTATTGCGCCAACGCTTGCCAATGCTCTCGAAAAGTATCTTGCACCAGGTTTTGATAAAAGCTCTGTCCGCGCTGTTGTTGTTCAAGGGCAAGCTGAACCAAATTCACACGAAGCAACAACTTTTGCAAGCGAAGGCAAACTCGTTATGGTTACAGATGATTATGACAAAATCTCCACGCTTACCGATCAACCAACACTCAATCTTTATCTTGACCCTCAACAAAGTTCAATTATTAATGCTGACGAAAACCCAATAACGATCTCCAATGGTTATATAGCTCATCCAATTCCAGGAGTCGTCTCAATTGAGGCGTCAATTACGCCAACGCCACTCCCCTTCGCCATTATCGATAGCATGCCAGAGAATAGCCTCCCCTATCTTATCCGCATATTAAAGGAAGGATCAGAAACAAATGCCCAAGCTGCTCTTGCATCATTTATTGCACGCATTGGCAGTATGATTGAAACTGTAAAAAAAGATCCAGAAACTGCCTACGGTACTCAAGCGGTTAAACAATTGCGAAACCTCAGAAAATTTGCACACCAAAAAGCATCCGATTTGCTTCCATTTTTTACGCTGCCAAGTTACGACCTTACTCGTCTTGCCGCAATAAAGCCCATTGAAGCTTTATTGGATCAGCACAAAGATCAAGCGCTTGTTAATGTCTATTCTGTTAAAAGTACCATTGAACAATATACCAAACTCAAAACGTTTACCGAAAAACACGAGCTCCCGCCAGCACTCACAAAAAACCTGGAACTCCTAAGCGCAGCACAAATGGGCGACGTATTTGCCGTAAAAAATGAGCTCAAAGAAAAATGGCTTACCTTCATAATCAACACCTCACAAGCACCAGCAGAACAACAACAAAAAGTTCTTACATTGCTCAACACAGTCGAGCAATTTGATCTTATAACAGCGTGGATCAACACAATTTTCCACAACCTGAATACAGATGATCTTGGTACAGCAATAGACCAACTCCATGCGCAATTATCAGGTGCCAGTAAGCTATTTAATGACCTAGCCGACAAAAACAAACTCGTAGACGCACTAAAGCAAAAAATTCCAGGATGGAGCGACCCTGCACAATTTGACGCCAATTTTGAACAACTTCAAAAATCTATCGCAATCTTTACCGAAACGTCATTTATTGCAAACAGCCAACACGAAAATCCACTTGTTGCATTGGCTACCATAAGCACCATGCATCAGTTTGTTGATATTTTTGATCGATCTATTAAAGCTTTTGAAATATCGCCAGCACCAACAGATCAAGAACTTAAGACAAAAATAGACCGTGTTGTAAAAATGCTTAAACGCTATCTTCACCTATTCGAAAAATGGCTTCCCAAAGGCATGGAGAACAATGAAAAGGCTTATATTCTTGAACGTTTCATGGATGAAGATGGTAATAAACACTGGTATAAGGAAGCCACCACGCACAAAGTATTTATTTTCAAATTAAATCTGACTTTAAACCTAGAAACCCCATCTATTTTTCCTTATGCGGAACAATTACAACCATCGGGACAGATTACAGTACCAAAATGCGAATACTTTGCACCTCGTGGCAATGTAACCCCCGGTGCGGCACGTACGCTAGAAGACGCATTTACCGTCATCCATCAATCACTTCTCAGCCTCGGCAATAGACTAAATCAACAAGTAATAGACAAATTCCCCGTGGCAATGCCAGACATAATAAAAGATTTTACATGGAAAAGCGAAGATAAAATTGTAGCATTTGATGGAAAAGAAATAAAAATCACATGCAATCAACCGCTGAGCAACCATTCTGCACAATATGTAATCACCTTTAATCCAGAAAAAGCCGATCGTATTGCAGTAACATTAAACGTTTTTAGCGATAACAGGCCACGGCGTCCTATGAGTTTTTTCTTGATTTCATTTTTAAGCAAAATATATGAGACAAAAATGACATCTTCTCTAGGTGATGGTGGATTTACCATATCAATGACCATAAAAAACCAACTCTTTATCAATAACCTTACCCGCCTCTTTAATCATATAGGAGACATATTGAACGAAGAACTTGGTTTTATCTATCCCTCCATGTTAGAAACGTTCATTGAACCCTCATTCAACAACTACCTTAATTTGCTTCAAAAAACTGGACCGTCTATGCTCCTTATTACAAACTTAATGCAAACCATCTCTGACAAAGCAATAACTCCTCAAAACAGGAAAGAATTTATTTCTGAATGCATAAAATTAAAAGATGCAACGTTGGATACCGTTAAAGACTCGGTCAAACAACAGCTCGGAGAGCAACTAAGCAACGGGTACAGCGTGAAGACCACCCTCCCACAATATCTTAAAAACAATTTTGCCGTAATTAAACAATGGTCTGAAATGGCACCAGAAGTTGCCATGGTCGAATAACAGGAAGAATTATAAGTAAATAAGAAGCCGATATTTTGGAGGGAGCAACTGATCAGTTGCTCCTTCTTTTTTTTGCATTAAACTATTTTTTAAAAATATCGCCATAAAGCACCTCTAACTGTTGGCACTCATCTGATGAAAGCATCTTGAATTCATCACTTCTTGCTCGTTTTGACAATACCCCATTATTTTGCTCTAAAAAACGAATCAGTAAATGTATAAGTGAATCAGACATGGCAAATCGTTCCTTAACAATAACCTTCATTTGATCATAGCGCACAAGATAATCAATCTCTTCAGGAAAACTCTTTGTCACCGCCTGATGTATACAATCGTACAAAAATTCAGCCTGTTTTGTTGCATCAAAATATCGGTAAAGATCAATTGTTTCATTGAGAACCTCAACATTGCCGGCAGATGTTGAACGCCATTCAATACATTTCAAGCGCGGGGAAGAATAGGCTTCAAGCACCTGTCTATACTCACCAATGCGTTTCAAAATAACCGCAGAAAATGGAAATACAATACCTTGAGGCACAAATCCCATTTCAGCCAAAACATGTTGCATAAGATACCGGTGAATGCGCCCATTTCCATCAACCAATGGATGAATAAAAACAAAGCCAAAGGATATCATTGCAGCCAAGATTACCGGATCAAATGTTTTACTCGTCTTGAGCTGCTGATAAATTGCAATCATGCCATCAAGCAATCGCTCGATATCCTCCGGCCGTGATGAAATATGATCGGGCATTGGCGCCCCGGTTAAACGATCGTGAACCCCAACAAAACCCCCTTCTTTTCGAAAGCCTAAAGAAATAAAACGGCTTTCCTCAAGAACTATCGTTTGAAGACGTAGTATTTCTTCCTTCGATAAATTAATATTGCCAGCCAACCCGAGCGCTTGGCCCCATCGTTCGGCACGCCTTTGAGTTGGATTCTCTTGCTCGATTTGAAATGATGCCCGTGAATCTTTAAGTAATAAAAAAGCTGACGCTCTTACCAAAAGGTCTTGGTGTGTTTGTGCTACCACGGTATGTGCTATGGCACTCAAACCAAGATTTTCATATTGTTTTATTTTTTCGGTGTAACGAACAAGAGGACAAAAATCGGGCACTCCCGGCAAATTATTGCGTACACGGTGCCGCCGCGAAGGTACACTCGGGCCCGGGCACTGTTGCCTTGGATCAATCGCATCAACAAAATTGCACAGATTTGCATCTGGTAGCCCAAGAGGCTTCCCCATGAGCCATTCATAAAAAAACCATGTTCGGCGGCTATATCGACCAACCGGTTCGGCTTGTACCCATGCAACAATTTCTTCAGGGTCAATTTTGGCAAATAATGCCTTAAGAACAGCGAGATCAACCCCCTCATACTTTAACGCAAACGTAAGATGCCCAGCAAGCGTGTCTTTCGGCCTGTGCCTCGGTGTATAGACCATCCACTCATTAGTCTCATACCGCTTATGGCGTTGACTTATTGCTGAGCATCGCTCCGGCAGCAAAACCTTAAGGTTGTAGGCTTTTACTAAGGCCGCATATCCAACGAGAGAACTTCCACTTTCAGGAAGCTCTTTCTCATGAAAAACGCTTAAATCCCATGAATTTTGATTTTTCATTGCCACACCCCATGAAAAACGCTTAAAAACAAACATCCAACATCAATAATATCATATTTTTTAAAAAATCATGAATTTTTACATTTCTCAAAGTTTTTTGTTAAAAAACATCAAAATCCTTCTATATTTGACCCATTTGCGAATCTCTCCAGATACTATATAATTCAAATAGAACATAGCAGTCGCAGTAGCTAGCAGAATAAAGCACATTTGAATCATAATCGGAGATTATCATGAAACGTATTATTATTTCACTCATCCTTATGGTCAGTTCACTCAACAACGCAACATATGGCGCCATGGCGAACCAAAACGATGCCGCAAAACGTAACTCAACCTGGGGACAAACACCTCGCTTCTTTGATCCCACGGAAGCAGTGCGTCGTTTTAAACCGCGGCCAAGCAGACTTCGCGCCCAGCATATTCCTGCACCACACCAAGCGGCTGAACCTGCCGCGCCAATTGAAAATCCAAGAGCACCAGAGATTCCGGTTGTTGAAGAACGTCCGTTAATACCACCATTACGGGCAAATGCAATAGATCCTGTAGCAGCATTACCAGCCACAGACGCCGCAAGCCCAGAACCAGGATGCCACGGAACGAGCCTTGATGAATATCAACAAATGCTTAGAGATGGCGTTATGAACACGATGGGATATGGTAAAAAACTTTATACTCTTCTTTCAGAGACCATCCCAGCAGATAGATGTGCAACACTAACGCCCCACTCCCAAACACGCCTTGCCTTTAGAGGCGATGGTGCCAAGGACGGCATTATTGAATCTAGACCCTGCCCAATTTGCTTCGAAACCATTATCGAATCACCAGACCACCAAAACCTAATGTTTTTCCCTTGCGGCCATTTTTTTCATGAAAAATGCGGCAAGAAATGGCTAGAAAGAAAACGCGAATGTCCAACATGCCGCAAAGAAGTTGCTATAGGAACTGAGCGAACAGTTAAAATCCATTCATCTCAACCTATTCAGAAATTACAAGACTATATACACAACAAAATAGCTTCTTTAATCCAAGAACGATTGGCTGATCTGAGAGACATGTACCCACTCGTTAGCAGAGGATTCCGCCGCTTGATGCTCCTTTGTTATCTTCATAATAATATTCTCAACGAAATATTTTGGGATCCACAGCTTGAAGATGTTGACGTATCTAAATATATATCAATCCCCTTGAAAAATTATTGCCATTGGGTAAAAGAAGAAGCCGAATACTGGCTTACACATGAAGAACGGCGAGAAGAAATAATAATTGAAGAGCAGAAAATTTTACGCGAAAATGCGGAGCTCAAAAGTCTCATAAAAAGGCTCGGATTTCGCACTTAACCTAAACATCAAATAAAGCCTACCCCGGTTTAAAATCCGGGGTCTCAGACCTCTAAAATAGAAACTTTAGTTCAGCCAAAACCTCAACCCTCAATATTGGCGCCAAACCAATTATTTGTTCTTTTTTAGTGCTGATCAACAAAGCTTCTTCTGGAAAATCATGAACCAGTTTACACAAAATAAATGACCCAAAAACTAATGATGGTCCTGGTTGCTCGACCGGAAAAAAGGTCGAATAAAGATCGGCAATGTTCATCACCATAATCATGGATAATATTTTTTCGGTTACCTCAGGAGCTAGCCCAGCCTCACAAAAAAGTTTTTTAACTTTTTCTATTAATATTTTTTCGTTGGATTCAGCCGTTTTTGGCTTCATCACCAACTCAGAAAAGAGATTGTGGCTCCCTATCAAAACTGCTATAAGCCGCTGTTCTTGGTCAATAACATGAAGTTCGTCAAACAACAATTTGAGATTAAATGGTTGGCCATTTTTCTTAAGATACCCTTGCTTGAATTGAACCGCATTGCCAATATCGTGCATAATATACGTAAAACCAGTGTACTCATGCCCCTTTTTGGAATAATAAGAAATGAAGTCACCATCATTACGATACAATGCATATTTAGAACAATCAGGATCGCCAGCCTTGCCAATATCGTGCAATAATCCCGCAAGTGCCACAAGATACTTTTCACGTTCTGTAAAATCTACCATCCATTGTTGTACCCAATCCATTGGTTTATCTTGTCCCATTGCCCATCGGCTCAGGTTTTGCTCAACCCACATAGAATGTTCATAAAGATCCCCACGATGGTGGCTATATGTTTTATATATTTTCATATCATTAAGCAGTTCATCAAGAAGCGGCGTTTTGTTTTGACATAAGATGCAAAAAGGAAATACCACGACCAGCGCAAAATGAAATATTATTTTTTTTATTTTATTTACCATAATCATCTCCACCAATTTGCCTACCAACCATGTATTACTCAACTAAAATTACCCAACCATTGCATCACAAACACATCAAACGTTAGGTTAAAAACGTATTATTTCAACAACCAACCTACCTTGATAAAAAAAGGATATTACCATGACCTGCAAAAAAACGGTAACGATTATAACACTTTTTTTTACATTGATATTATGCCGCCAATTAACTGCAACAGTCCTGGTAACGCATGGACTCGGAACCTCTGGTATCAAATTTTATCAAGATAGTGACTACATGAAAATACTGGCAACTTCGGCGCTACAAATTGGCCATACAACAAAAGGAATTGCCTGGTTATCCGAAAAAGATCCAAATAAAGATTACGCCGGCTTATTGCCGCAAGAACGCATCGCCGGAGCAGTTATAATTGCCAAAGCGATTATCGATGAACAAGTGAAAAAACAAACGATTGTTTTGGTTGGACATAGTTTTGGCGGGCAAGTTATGCAATGTGCGAGTCGGTTACTTAATCCAGCGAATAAGGAAATTACCGATACATTTGTGTATGAATTGGTTTGTACAATAAAAAACATTTTAGACAATGAAAAGACAAGGCAGGCCGTTCCCTCCTGCACCTCCCCAGAGACAAAAAGCATTACGCCTAAGATGCTCATCAATGGCATCGCAGCCGGATGGCATATTTCTAAAATTGTGATAGCCGCTATTGAAAAATCAAAAATCATCAATCAAAATGTTATCGATTTTGTTAAGCAGCACCTTTCACTCGATTACATCCAAGCCACACAAAGTACCTGGAAAAAGGCGTTTGATGAAGTTCAAAAATACAAAGCTAAACACAAAACAGATCATCGAAATGCAATTGCAATGCTTTATACTATTGGCACAACGTTTAGCATATCTAATATCTTTTTGCCAGATATGGACGTGATTACCAACCACATCAACCTATACTCAGTTGATGATAATGCTCCAGCGATGATTGGCAGTCCCTGTGCACCCACCACCCCGCGAACGATCAATTTGCGCGTACTTTTTGAGCCGGCAAAAAGTTATGCGCCCAATCACCACCAATTTTGTGGCAATTCGATAATGGCACCATGGATATTTAGGCTGGAAAATTTTGATAATTTTGTTTGGGGAACAACTGGAACGGTTACTTTTTTTAAACACCAATCACCAGAATACCAGGCCGATTAAAAACGTATGCAAAACCTATAACGTTTTTTCCATCATCTGCATCCACCACGCATTCCACTGCTCAGAATAAGGAAGATCATCCTCCGGCATAACCTCCGGCAACATGTCTACATCATCAACAAAGTCAAAACCTAGCTTGCGGAAAACACAAATTGCATGATAATTAACCATATGCATTCTTAATTGTGCTTTTTTCATGCCACACAATTTCATTAACTCACACATCTTATTAATAAACCATGGACCATAATGCTTGTATCGCTCATTTCTATATATTAAAAGATCGTTAATCATTACAACATCGTCTTTTACCGCAAGATTCATACGACCTATTTTTGATCCATCTTTATATAATCGCATACAAAAAAGCTCAGTATCGTCGTCTTTATTTTCTTGGACAACTATCGATAAAGATTCGCATTCAGCTCCTTGTACCATCGCAGAAGCGTTAAAGCCAAAAGAGAATACGAGACTACTAAAAAACAACACGCGCCACTTGAACATTCCTTTTCCCTTCACTACAAACACCCTCTTTAACTTTTACGCTTGGTTAACTCCATGCTAATCATAAAAATTTGCTAAAAAAACACAACATCTAAACATGACTTCTAAATCTATTGATCCAAACCCCATTAATAATCTTGCACGCGACAAAAAACTATGCTAAATAAAGACTATAAAAAAGATCTAAAAAGAGAAAATATGGAGACCCTTATGAAATTTAAATTTAGCTTTTTTGTATCATGCTTTATCTTTGCAACACAAATAATAACCATACACGCAATGAGCGAAGACGTTATCCCATCAATAGGTCTTTGCCCGCAAGAAATTTCATTTATCGAAACACGAAAACAATTATGCCACAAAGCAATCGAAGTATTCACAGGTAACCAATGCAAAACTACGCCAAATATTGCAATTTGCCTAAGCGGTGGCGGTTATCGCGCCATGATATCTGGTCTTGGATTTTTGCTCGGAGCACAAAAAACAGGACTTCTTGATGCCTCACAATATATAACCAGTTTATCAGGCAGCACCTGGCTTATTGGTCCGCTTCTTGCAAATAACAATTTAACAACATCGCATCTTGACTATCTAGAGGCTTATAGAGAAGACCTTAAGCAGACAGTAAGTCTTCCGTTTTTGTCAAAACCAAGAGGCAATCTTGCGGCTATTAGAAACATGTTAACGCAAAAACATTCCCAAGGCCAACCGCTTCAATTTGTTGATGTTTGGGGCGCCATGATCGCCACCAATTTACTCGGAACTCTTGCAGAACATGGACAAAATGTTTATTTATCTCAATGCACATCACCCCCGGCCGCTTTCCCTTTCCCTATTTTTAGCGCCGTTACCGGGGATAGTGCGCCATACGAATGGCTCGAGGTATCACCATTTAATGTCGAATGCGACTATCTTAAAGCGCAAATTTCTTTGGCCGCTTTTGGTAATCGTTGCGATGGTGACGTAATGGTTACCCATTGGCCAGAGCAACGTCTTGGGTATTTTTTAGGAATGTTTGGCAGCTCTTACGCCACAGACTTGGGGGACATATTTCACGCAATTGCTGTTGATGTAGAAAACCCAATTCTAAGAAAAATTCTTATGCAAATATCTTTATGGAGAGTCTTCCAAATTGGCCGAATCGCCCCAGCAACACCACCAAATTACACATTCGATCTTAAACCAGCAATATCACCAACCGAACACAAAAAAGACATGACCATAATCGATGGCGGTTTTGCTTTTAACCTTCCAATTCCACCGCTCCTTAAACCACAACGCCAAATCGATATCATTATTATTTGCGATGCATCAAGCGATTCGGCCGTCGACTTTGGCCCAGAATTGCTTTTGGTAGAAGAATATGCACGCACTCACGGCTCAAAATTTCCGCCAATCGATCATCCCTACTTTCAAAATGACACTATGACCATTTTTAAGACTGACGATCCAACCATTCCAACGGTTGTTTATTTTCCTAATAAACAACCGTTTTCAACATTAAAGCTTCAGTATTCACCCGATGAATTTGAAGCGCTTTGTTCATATATGGAAAACGCTGTTAGCGAAAATAGAGGCACTATTTATGATGTAATTTACGAAAAAACCAAATAACCATGGTTGAAACCTATGCAACGCTATAATACGAGTATTTTCATTTTTCGCCGCGATCTTCGCATTACAGATAATATAGGCCTACAAAATGCAATACTAAACACAAAAACGATCATCCCTCTTTTTATATGTGATCCACAGCAAACCACAAAAAAAAATGTGTATAAAAGTGAACGTGCTTTACAGTTTATGATTGAATCACTCATGGATCTTGAAGATCAATTTGAAAAGCAAAAGGCAACATTATATATTTTATGTGGTAATCCAATAGCACAATTAAAAAAACTTTTCACTAGCATAAAAATTGACGCTGTATTTATTAATCACGACTACACGCCGTTTAGCATAAAACGAGACAATGACCTGCAAAAATTATGCCTCAAAGAAAAAATAGATTTTATTGCCTTACATGATGCATTAATACATGATCCGAACACGATAAAAACTGCAAAAAACCAGCCCTACACAATCTTTACTCCGTTTTTCAACAAAGCAATTAAACAAAAGATTTGCCCTCCATTGCCAACCATTCATGCTGATTATTACTCAAATAAAATTCAAGCCACCATTAACGTACAGAGTCTTTTTAAAAAGTTTCTTTCCAACCCAGAAAAAAAACCACGCCTTTATGGGGGGCGGTCAGCAGGCCTTATGCTACTAAAAAAAGTTTCTCAACTTAAAAATTATACCCACGATCGCGATTATCCGTCCATTGATAACACAAGCCATCTATCACCGCACCTAAAATTTGGCACACTATCAATTAGAGAAGCAATTTACATGTGCCATAAAAAGCTTGGTGGTAATCATCCAATCATTCGCCAATTTTTTTGGCGTGATTTCTTTACCTATATTGCATTTCATTTTCCGCACATCTTTGGTCATAATTTCAAAAAAAATGATAATACCATTCAATGGTTAACCAATAACAAAAACTTCAAAAATTGGTGTAATGGAACAACCGGTTTTCCCATAATAGATGCTGGTATGCGCGAACTAAATACAACAGGCTATATAAATGGAAGAATACGCATGCTCGTTGCATCATTTCTCACAAAAGATTTACATATTAATTGGTTAAAAGGAGAACTCTATTTTGCAACAAAACTTATAGATTATGATCCGTCGGTCAACAATGGCAATTGGCAATGGGTAGCATCAACAGGCAGCGATGCTCAACCATATTTTCGTATTTTTAACCCATGGGTGCAACAAAAAAAATATGATCCCGATTGTTTATACATAAAAAAATGGGTTCCAGAACTTCAGAATATTGACGCTAAGAAAATTCACACATGGTGGAAATCTCATGCAACAATAAAACATGACTATTTACCACCAATAGTTTCTCATGCAATTGAACAACAATATACAAAACAGCTTTTTAAAAAAGGCGTAAAAATTCTTCGTCTGAAAAAAATCACCCAGACACCGTAATTAATAGCCTGTCTTTAATGGTACAAAGATCTTCATAAAGTCTCGTAGCTGTTATCTCAATACCGGCCCCGGCACCACGAATTACAAATGGGGAAGATTGGCCTCGAGCCTGAATAACGATAACGTTTTCTGGTCCCGACGAATTAAAAAACGGACTTGTTGCATCAACTTCTTCTACCGAGGTTTCAAGCCTATATCCTTCTGGGGTATTTGAAATGCTTCCTAAATAACGCACTCTTTTTTCGCGAAAATCTGAAGTAAAATTTGTCGTTTTTTCAGCCAATGCATGCAAAAAATCTTTAGATTCTAATCGTTCCATATCAGACGAATACAATGGTAAAACATTTATCGCCGATGGTTCTAGCTTAATCCCCATAACGCGCGCTAAAATCAAAATCTTGCGTGCCACATCCACCCCCGACAAATCATCTTTTGGGTGAGGCTCGGTAAATCCGCGCTCATAGGCATCGATAACTGCACTGGTAAAACTCGTGCCTTTATCCATTTCAGAAAAAACAAAACCCAAGGTTCCACTTAATATTCCTTTAATCGATACTATTTCAGCACCTTCTGTCACAAGCTTTTTGATCGTTTTGATAATTGGCAAACCGGCCCCAACGGTCGTGCTAAAAAACAACCGGTCTGCGCCCAGCGCATGGAGCTTATCAAATTTTGCTTGCTCTTCTGAAAAATGCTTTTTGTTGGCAGTAACAACATAACCACCGCGCTCCAATGTCTTGCCGAGCAAGGGAAATGTAGCAATATCACTCGATGTATCAACTAAGATAAACGGCACCGGTAATGTTGAAATTAACGCCATTTCTTTGGCAAAAACATCAGATTGATTAACCTCATTAAGTTCTGTCGTAAGCTTCCCCTCCTCATCAAAAATGCTATACGTTTTTGCGGTAAATAACCCACGAATAAGAAAAGTTGAATTTGCTTTCACCTTCTCTTGAAGAGCCCCGCCAACCCTACCAACACCAACAATAACAACCGGTATTTTTGTAACCATATCAACCGCCCCCATGCCATGCAATTCGATGCCAAATATCATGCACATTAAATAAAATAATAATCTCATACAAACCTCAATGCGGGGGGGGAACATATTCCCCCCCCCACGATCTAAACCCTACAATAACGTAATGCCACGTGTTTTACAGTCCTTAATCATAGCCTCTGGCCAAACACTTGCCTGAACTTGACCAATATGCTCCTTGCGTAAATAGTACATACACAAACGCGATTGCCCAATTCCACCGCCAATTGATAACGGTAGTTCATCATTCAATAACATCGAATGGTACATCAACTTTTTACGCTCTTCATTTCCACGTAATGCAAGCTGACGCTCAAGCGCCACTTTATCCACACGAATACCCATTGATGACAATTCAAACGATGTTTTTAATACAGGGTTCCAAACCAAAATATCACCGTTGAGCCCTTTGTAGCCCTTGCTTGTTGGCGTTGACCAATCATCATAATCTGACGCACGCCCATCGTGCGCAAGACCACTTTTCAGCTCACCACCAATACCAATCAAAAATACCGCGCCATGTTTTTTACAAATTTCATGTTCGCGTTCTTTGGACGTTAATTCCGGATACATTTCTTCCAACTCTTCGGTATGCACAAAATGAATAGCTTCGGGCAATAAAGCGGTGATTTGTGGATATCGTTTTTCAACTGCACGTTCGGTATCGCGAATGGCTTTATAAATTTTGCACACAATCATTTTAAGGTAATCAATCGAACGGTCTTCGGCCGTAAGTACCCTTTCCCAATCCCATTGGTCAACATATAATGAATGAATTGCATCTAGATCTTCGTCCGCTCTAATTGCATTCATATCGGTATACAAACCCTCGCCAGGCACCATCCCGTAGCGACCAAGAGCTATACGTTTCCATTTTGCCAGTGAATGAACAATAACAGCCTTTGCATCATCGTCGGCCTTAACGCCAAAACTCACCGGACGCTCAATACCATTAAGATCGTCGTTAATTCCAGTCCCGGTCTTAACAAACAGTGGCGCGGTCACCCGTAATAAGTTCAGTTCTTTAGCCAATGCTCCTTGAAAAAGATCCTTAATAAAATAAATTGCCCGATCCGTCTCTTTTAAATCTAAAGCTATTTCTCTCATGTATTCTTTTTTTACTTCTTTAGCGCATGTAAACATCGCAACTCCTTTTACATTTTAATAACCTATACAAAAATTAAGCATGTCGCATGGTTCGATACATTTTTCTCGCATATAAAATATGCCCGAAAAACACTCACCACGAGCGCCATCAGCCTAAATTCCGCTCGCCCTGAGTAATTTTTGAGCAAAAGCGAAAAAATTGTATCGAAGGGTAAAATATCCAACCAGTTAACTTCGATTATCATCATTATTCATAAAACCTCTTTCGCTTAAAATTTTTACCGCCCAAATCCTACAAAATGTTTTTGGCTGGCCAAAGCAAATGATTTACCATCAACAGCACGCATAACCGCCAAAACACCATCAAGATGGTCATATTCATGTTGCAGCAACTCAGATAAATCACCACTCAAATCCCATTCCTGCTCCTTCCAATCCAAATCCCTAAACTTGAGGCGACAAGCCTCGTGGCGTTTTACCTTAACAAGCAAATCAGGAAACGACATACAATCATCCCAAAGCTCAATAAGCTCAGAACTTTTCCAGGTAAATTCTGGGTTGATAAAAACAACCGGCTTATCAATGTGCATATACATCAATCGCTTCATTATGCCAATTTGTGGTGCAGCAATGGCTCGCCCTCGTTTATATTGCGCTCGAAAATCCATCATTGCTTCATGCAAAGAACGAATAACAGGCGCAAGCTCCATTACTTCATCTTTGGTTATAACACTGGAAACTTCATACAATTTTGGATCACCAAGCAATAAAATCTTTTTTGTTAATTCCATAAAAAAATCCTTTCATAAAAAACTGTTGCGCCAATAAAAAAACCCCAGCTGGTTTTCAGCTGGGGTTGTATTCTTAACTTATTTTCTTGTCTTATCCCTACAGAGTCCCTCCACGGGCAACCCCAGCTTGAACAACATTATTTTGCAGTTGTTGGCAATTATTATTATTTTGATTATTAATTTGGGATTGATTATTGGAAAAAAGACGAGAAATGGTGTTAAACAAACAATTCCCGGCAAATGCTTCTGCCCGGAAAATCGGTGAATATGTATGTTTTTTGCAAAAAACCACGTTTAACATCCTGTAAAAACTAAATAAATTATATATTTACTGTACACCTAATTTCACGCTTGTCAAAAATAAAATAACCGGCACGCCTATCGAAACTCAACCAGTTTTCTGAAACCATCTACATAACTTGTATCGGCCTCCAATTGCTCAGCTGATAGCATAGGAATTTTGACCGCTACCCCCAAACATCGTCCCTTAAGATTTGGCAGTTGATCGTCAAGTGTTGCTAAAATGGTCTTTTCGGTTGACAATTCCACCCGTTTAGATTCTTTCCATCGACCGATAACCTCTTCGCTGATATTTGCAAAATCATTCGGTAAACAAATTAAGTGTCCTTCGTCGCACCCTAATGCCCTTAGTTCCCCCAACGCATAACCAACGCCAGCCATTGGACGTGCGGTAAGAAAAATACAATTAATGCCAATAATTTTCAGTTTATTATAAAAACCTAGGACACTTTTTAATACATAAATGCCAATAGATCCATCTTCTATTAAGACTGTCCCATCAATATCAAAAATGACGATTGGATTAATCACGCTACTCTTTATATCAATTATATAAGCATAAAGCTCATTAAGCGCAAAATCTAATCGAATAAGCGTTTCAGGCTCCCATAACTCACCGTCTTTATATTCAGGCTTTTCTTCTGGCGCAATAAATCCGATCGCTACAAATTCTGCTTCTGTTATCCCTGGCGTAGGAGCTTCTCGTTCAAATTCAATGAAGGCTGGAGCTTCAATTACTGGTACTACCTTTGCAGCGCCACCACAAGTCCACCGGCAACACCCACGCCGCGGTAACTTATGCGGACAAAACATCGCCAACACATTGCTTGTTAGCAATATGACTATAAAAAGTGTTTGTGACAAAAGCCTATTGATACTCATAAAACAGCCGATCTCAAAATGCTGATAAGTGCTTATTCATGAAAACTAACCATAACATCATCACTCAAAGAGATCTGACAAAAATGCCACCAAAAAAAATCGCTCTTCAACGTATGCTCAATTTCTTTACGCCACAAAGCAATATCTGCGGCATCATCAAAGTTAACAGCGGCTGATAAACAATAAATGCATCCACGAACTATACCATTTGCACGCAACGCATCTTTAAGCTCATTACAATCTAATGAATGTCTTTTAACGATAAATATATAATCGCTGCCACCTTGTTTGCTGCAAAGCTCTGATATCCATGAAAAATTAAGCTGCTTTTCTGAGATAGGAAAAAGCAGGTCATCGGCTTCATAAACAAGGGCCGGTGAACCAGAATCACCGCCATAATGAGCCGCTGTACTTGAATTCATATCATCATATTTTGCTCTAACCGCCGCCACACACCTTGCCAAATTATCAAAGGTCAAAGCACCGGATAAATCTGGCAATTTAGATTTTTTACCATAAATCGGCAAGGAGAGTGAATCCTGTTGCGGATTTTCTTGGTATCGTCTGAGGTCAGAAAATGTTAAATAATCTAATAAGCCCCGTACCCCATCTTTAGAAACAAATTTTGGATATTTTCTGTCCTCGCAACAACAACCGGTTGGTACGGTTTTTTCACGACTAAAATCGAATTCAATCTTTTTAACCATTGGCCGCGCTTCATCAAAGCTTTTTGCCGGCACCGAAAGACCTCTTTCCATGGAAGCCTTGCCAAAACAATTAGTCCCAACTGGCGCTGATAAAGCCCTGGAAAAATCATCTGTCTCGGCTGGCTCTGATTCATTATCAGCGGGCAAATCCCTCATCGGCGTAACTTCACCCATATAAACTCTACGGCTATCGAAAGTATCTGCACAAACATTTTGTTGTTTTGTGCAACAACAAAATGGCCACATGGCCGAAAGCCGTTGTCCACAAAAAGGACTCATGATTATTATCAGAAATAAACCGACTATTCTTTTACCATAAAAAAACATCTTTTAGCCTTTCTGGCAATTACGCAGAAAAATCAACTAACACCTCGCCTTTTTCATTCAGATGAAAACGCAAACAACAATGATCGTGTTTTATCTTTGAATAGATTTTATCCGACCATTGGCCAATCATCAGCGGATCATCCAAGCGAACATCATCTGGCAAGTATAAAAGACCGTATTCTCTAAAGCCCTTAACGCCAAAATTACTAAAGCCACAATCTTTTAAACGGTTAAAAATATCTATGCAACTAGATTCATGCTTTCGCATAATAAAAAAGCCGTGATAATGCCTTAATGCCCAAGTTTCATCAATTCCATAAGTTATATGGTAAAATTTTCGTAACCATTCTAATGAAAAGCGCGCATCGGCAAATTGATCAAAATCATCAAAACAAAGAGCAAAACGCCCGGAGCTCCTTGTTGACAATACCTCTATAATTAATTTGACCGTATCAACCAAATCATCGAGAGAAACCGGTCGATACTCCCCATCTGTTTTTTTCATCAAAAAAATAGGTTCTTCCAAAGCAGGCGTATTCGGAGGCGTTGGCAAACAATATTTAGTGCTCTCTTCTTCGACAACTTCAGGAGAAATAGCCGCACGAGCTCCACAACAACATCTAGCCATCGCTGCTAAATTCACATTAAAAAACAACCCACCGCCCATTATTAATAAAACGAAAAAGCTCTTCAAGCGAAAAAATATTTTCATTAAAAGCCTTTCTATATAAAATCTTATGCCTGATAAGAAACCTTAATTGCTCCATCGACTGGGTCCTGCCAAAAACGCCAACAATAAAACGTGGCAATCAAAATATGCTCAATTTCTTTACGCCACAAAGTAATCGCCGCAACATCACTCAACTCTATAGTATCTGGCAAACAATAAATGCATCCACGGGCTATACCACTGGCGCGTAAAACGTCCTTAAGCTCATTACAATCGGCGCCATGTTTTTTGATAATAAAAATATTATCAATGCCAGACCGCTTACCACAAAGCTCTGATATCCATGTAAAATTTACTGGGTTTTTCAAAAAACCATCCGCTTCAAAAACATATGCCGGCAAGCCATCGGGATCGCTATAATACGAACCAGTACTCATTTTCTGATTTATTTGAATTCGTTCTGTTATCCATTCCATCAAATCATCAGTGGTCATTTTATTGAATAAATCAGATTTTTAATCTTGCGCCATAAATACCGGTGCCGCTTGCTCCGCGCACGAAATGGGCTTTCTCTCACCCAGGGGAAAGGAAAAGTAAACGACATTAACCATTGAACGCACTTTTATCGAACCATCGGTCGGAACCGAAAGGGTCCTGTAAAACTCTGCTATTTTATCATCCACCCCATCCCCAACTGGCGCCGAAAGAGCTCTCGAAGGACGCCCTGAAGGATGATCATCCATCGGCTCAAGCTCACCCGAATAAAATCTATACCTCTCGCGAGAATTATCAGGATGTACAACTACTTTTTTTGTACAACGATTAAATGGCCACATCGCCGAAAGCCATTGACCACAAAACGAACTCATGGTTATTATTAAAAATAAACCGAGTATTCTTTTACCATAAATAAACATCTTTTACCCTTTCACGCGGTTATGAAGAATGATCAATTAATACCTCGCCAAGATCATTCACCGTAAAAAACCAAACAAAATCGGCTCTCATTAAAAATTTATTAATCGCAATATTCCATTGCTTAACAACAGCAGGGTTCTCTAAATCAGCGGTACCAGAAAAACAAATTATCCTTCCTTTAACAAAACCCTTGGCTTTTAATGCAGCCGATACGTCGCCACAATCTTTTCTGTGTATGTTCATAACAAAATAACACTCAAAATCACCAATGGCATGTATATCATCATAAAGTTTTACCAACCATTCAGCCGGCTTTTTTAAAATCCATTCATCAATATTACTAAAAATGAGCACCGGTTTGTGCCGTCCTTCATAATCGAACTCACCACCAGAACATTTCCCTTTATACGGTTTAACCCGACAACAGATATTACCTATCAATTTGAGTAAATCAATTCTTTTGTAGGCTTTTTCATAAAATTTTCTTTTCCATAAAACCAGGCCTGCATCATCTTTCATAATTTTCATTGGTATAGTAGAACAACTATCAATGGTTTTATCTCGATAAGATGGTTCATTCCAGGAAAAAACAGAGTAAATCCTTGGTTCTTCTTTTACTACTTCCGATAAACCAAATGAAGCCGTTGGGATGTTTTTTTCCCCACAACAACACATAGCTGCTAAATTCACATTGAAAATCAAGCCTATGCCCATTATCAATAAAATCTTAAGATACTTCGCCAAAAATCTTCTCGTCATCATAAACCCTTCAAAATACAATCAACACTTTTTTACAAAATTATCACATGGTTGATATTGGCGCTTTTTTAGCAGCCGGATTGCTCTGGGCAACAATTGGAAAACATGCTCCGTTTTATTTTTGAAGCGGACTTGCAATAATCGCAGCAATCGCTTTTTGGGCTTTTCGCGATTAAATTAAGCGTTTTCCATAAGCGCTTTAAGCTCCTGCGTTTGAGCAAAAAACTCATCGGTTGTCATTTCCTTTAAGAAACAAAATCCATGAGCGGCCCTTAAGCGTGGGCTTTGATTATTATGGAAATACTCAGCACCAAGGCAAGTCTTTAATGTTGTATACTGCTCAACCATAATTTTTTGCGCTAGATCACTAAACGGTCCATCGTATTCATGGCTTGGAAATGATGCTTGCCGTTGAGACCCAAAACAAGTATTGAAAGCGTTTGATAAGATAGCAAAAGAATTCATGGAAACGGGAACGAAGATATTAGTTTGTGCTGGATGAAATCGGTACCACACATTACGATACCCCCATACCTTAATTTTTTTATCAGGATATTTTTGTGTATAAAGCTTTAGAGCGCCCGCAATACCAAGTAAAACTTTGTAATGAGTATCTGGCCCACTAGCCTCTGGATCCATTGCAACCGTTACAATATCGGGATTTGTTTTTTCAAGGAGATTAAAAACCGGAATCATATCACGCTCAAGTTCTGGTTGCGGCGTAAAAATATCACCGGTATAAAAACCAAGCCGCAAATGATAGATGTGGTTACTATCAAACCCAAGGTGAGCCCATAGCAATTCTTCTTCCCATTCACGCATCATCCCTTTAATGGTTTGGACAACTGTTGTATCTTTTTTGCCCGGATAACAATTGGTAAAATATGTTATAAGTTCATCAACTTTCTGCTCAATTAAAACTAAATCATTACTCCCATAAAGCTCAATCAAATCGCGGATTAAGCGCCGACTATGGACGCAATGCTGCATGCGAATATCACGTAAAGCAAACGCATCAAGATATTCATACAAATCAATATCACGAATACGGTGCCCCGGGGTAAATAGCGTTGCATTTTCGATAAACCATGGAATCCATTCTTTTACTTGCTTAATCAACAATAACGCATATTGATTTGACACAGAAGTAAACCCACTTGTCAGTGTTGCAAAATGATGAGCATTACTCACTTCGCGCACCAAATGAACAATATACGGAAGATATCCCAACATAATATCATCATGATGCGGCGCCGTATGCAAAAAGGTCTGCCCACTCAAATGTTCAGTCCCACGATTTATGCGTGAAATAATTTTGTTTTGTAGTTGTTGCCCAACTATTTTTTCATCATATGATTGAGCTCGCGCAACAAGTGCCCCTAAATAATCTTTTTCCAAATCTTGCTTGGTAACCGAAATAAGCGTTTTTTTGTTTTTGCAGGCTAAATCAATAAACACCTCATCTTGGATAATTTCAGGTATTTGTTCATAGGCTGCAAGTTTGTTGTATTTTCGTTCAATCAATAACGACGATGCACCCTCGGTAAGGTAAAAGCGAGCGCCAGGAACATTATGCAGCGCCGTTGCTGGATACAAAACAGATGGTGCCTTTTCAACGGCATTCTTAATAATGTGTGCCTTGCTTTCTCCAGCCGCAATAACCACAATCGTTGCCGTTGGATTACGCGTAATAGTCCGTAAACCGATAGTAATCACCGCACGCTGACGCGCTTGTTCAATACCACCCAAATCGACGGCGGCACTCGCGGCCGTTTCATAATTAATAGCAATTAAACGTGTTGTACTAAAATGATCAGAACCACGAACATTAAAACCAATATGTCCATCAGACCCAATACCACCTAGAAAAAAACCGATACCGCCAAGTGCTTTTATTTTTGCTTCATAAGCCATTGCATATTCATCAGCGGCAATAAGCGCCTGAGCCTGTAATAATTCCCGTTGATTAATTGGTTGGCGTATGCGCAAAGAAATATCCACTCGCCCTTCTTCAAAAACATCCCACAGGTTTTTGCCGGCAGGAGCACCAACGGTCCACGTGCCCATAAGCAAGGCCTTGTTTTGATCAAAACCACAATCTTCAAAGTAAAAACGTTTTATATAATGAGCAAAACTATTTTCTTGGGCTGGGTTCATTGGGTAAAATTCATCAATTTGCACAAATGAAAAACTCCGCATATCCGGCCTTAATCCAGTATTAAGACCCCATAGCGCAAGTTCTTTTTGTGTTGACGAATCGTGCCAATTTTTTAGATAAAAGCAGGTCCATTTGATAAAATATTCTGGTGTTTTTCCGGTCGGTAACGCAACAACACCTTCAGGGTTTTTTTGTAACCATTCGAGAAATCGCAATGCGGTAACTTTACCAAGCGTGGGAAAATCGCTTACTTCAAAAACATCAATTTTTTCTGTTGCTATATATCGCGCTTTGCGTTGAATTTTTTCAAGAAGATGTAATTCAACCTGCGATGCAGAATCGTAAACACGCATGATAAAACCCTTCTATCGTTTTTAGCTTAATTCTAGGTATTTATACTACGTTAACACCCTCATCTAAAAACACAACATCCAACGGTGATCTGCATTCACTGAAAATTTCTTTATGCTCTTGCCGAAACTCATCACAATATACAATGAGGTCAGCGTAATTTGTCGGTACCCAAATTGGAATTCCGCAAGCATCTCCGATTAAATTATCCTGTTTATCGTCAAGCGTTGCCAAAATTTTAATAGAATTTTTCGCCTCCGCCTCAGCACGCTTGGATGCTTTCCACGCCCCAATCTGCTTAGAAATTAAGCTTGGTACTCCACGCTGGCGAATCCAATCGATTTCTTCTTTCGAAATATGAATCAAATCAGAATAATCTGTATAGCCAGCAGTGGCCAACTGTTCTCTCGATATGTCTAAATGAGCTATCGGTCGAGCTGATATAAACAAAACAACAAAGCCTGTTTTTTTTAGCTTATGGTAAAAATCGAAAACCGCTGCATTAGAGACCACACTTTGCGGATAAAAAGACGTATCATCAATATCAAAAACAACGGCAAATTTAGTTTCTGGAAACATCTCTTGCTGTTGCAAAAGAAAGTTATAAATTGGATCTAATAGATCGGAAAGCTTTTGATTATAATCGATTTTATCTTGATCTGTAATCTCAAAATCACATTCTTGGACCTCTTGATATAAACAGTGGTGGGGGGAAAAACGCATTAATTGATCCCATAAACAAGCTTGGGCAAAAGACATGCTGCTGATTAAAATAAAAAAAAATGAGACTTTTTTCATGCTGTTAATCTTTCGTTTTTTGAGCTTAAAAAGCGAAGGTATTTGTTCATGAATAAAATAGCACGATATTAAAATATTGATTACCTTGAAAATGAAAATTCCACAGCTGATTGCCATGGAATAAAGACTGGTGGAGGTAAGCGGATTCGGACCGCTGGCCTCCCGCTTGCAAAGCGGGCGCTCTACCAACTGAGCTATACCCCCGAGAAATTTTCTGATAACTGGTGGGCCCGAGTCGACTCGAACGACTGACCACCCCGTTATCAACGGGGTGCTCTAACCAACTGAGCTACGGGCCCCATATTAAAAAACTTTTGGTCAGACTACACTAAAGACGGTAAAAAATAGAACCTGAATTTGGAGGACTTTTAATTGCACACCTAAATAATATCAGTAAAGTCAGT
>CAZGPI010000015.1:0-25986 GCA_964527595.1 uncultured Pseudomonadota bacterium | reverse complement strand
GAAGCGACCGATGTTTTGCCTTTAATTAAAGACAAAGCGATTTATAACAAAATGCGTGAATTAGTTACCATTGAACAGGTTGACTGAAAAATCGTAATAACATAGAGCTTTATTGATTATTGTTCGGTGAACTCAAAAGGGAGATGTTGATGAAGACGTTTTTTCGTAATGGGTTATTGTTATTGGTTATGGGTTTTGGCTTTATGTTTAGTGGCCAGGCGACGAATATAGATAACCTTAAAGGCACGTATAGTATTTTGCCGCCAGAGCTACGTGAGCTTTCGCCCCTTGAGGGAGCGGTTGCGTGGCACACTGGTGTGATTAGGCGATTGTATGATGTTGGGCATATGACTGAAGGGGAGCCGAAAAATAAGCCACAGCGAGCGGCGGGAGAATCGGAGGCTAATTTTAAGGTAAGGCTTGCTGCATGGAATACAAGCTATAAAGCTTGGGCTGAGAATATTCCTGTTTCAAGTATAAAAAATGTTGTTCGTACTTTGTTTTATCGGGTTCCCGGGACAACAAGTATTGCCGATTTTAAGGTAAGCGAAAATACATTTAAGGATTTATCAAAAAAAGAAGCGGCTGCAAAAATAGCTGATATTGTTAGTAGGCTTTGGGTTTATAACTATATCAAAAACGAGGGTTTGACGCCAAGTGGAAAATTACCTGCGAAGTTCAATAATTTAAAATTAAGTATAGATAGCTGCATAGAAGCAAAAACCATTTTTCCTGAATACGATATTATTCGCTTATCATTATTGGCCGCATTTTGGGCGGTATTTGGCGATGACCGTGAAGCGTTGAACGAATACTTTGTAGCGCTGAAGGTTTCTTTGAATAAGAAAATTAATGAAGCCAAAGGGAGTTATTGTCGTGATATTAAGGTTCAGTTAGATATAATATTGGATGTGGTTGCAGCAATTATTATTTCAGATGATTGGATGGGTGATGTTTTTGGTAATGATGTTGTGGATCTGGTTAGTTCGTATGAAAGCGTTGACGAATTAAAAGACCCGGTTAAATATGAGCAGATAATATATGCTCAATTGCTCGGTTCTTATAGTCTAGTTGATATTCCATATGCACGTCCAAAGATTAGCATTGGGACAAGTAATTTTGAATTTCCTGATTGTGTAGAAACAATGATTCGTAATTTTCTGAATCATCTTTCATACGATTCAGAAAAAAAGATATTTACTATTGAAAATCTTAAAAAATTAACCAAGAAGACTCTACATGAAAATTTAGTTAATTTTTATGAAACCTATGCAAATCCTTCTGTGGCAGGAGCTACAAATGCTCATGAGGCATGGGCAAAAGTTATTTCGAATATTCCTTGGGTTGCTTATAATAATTTGTTTGCAGGGGATGGTTGTTGCCGTGGGAGCTATGTTAAGGTACCGATCGATAGTATTGATCAAGTCAGACCTTTTTTGATGGATAATAATGATACTATTATAAATGATGATGGTGCATCGACAGTCTGGGAACTTCGGTCACGTTACCGTAATGTAATTATCGTTCTTAATCATCTGTTGAATTTAGAATTATTTAAAGATAAAAAAATGGCAGAAGAGTTTATTAGGGATGATTTTGTAAACGCATATCTTCCAAAGGTAATCGCACCCTTTGGTGAGGTTGTCGGGAATTTGCCAGATGGCGAGGTGGGTATTTTAACCATTAATCTTTTGGAATTGCGCAGTGTGGGTAGGTATTCATATGAGGTTAAATTTAATCTTACTCAAGGACATGGGCAATTTTCGAACAAGTTGCTTGTGGCAAAAAGTGCTTCAGTTTTGGGGTTGATTTCAAGCGACCATCTTAAGGATTTGCCGTTAACGGTTTTAATGCTTTTGCCGGGTGATGAATTAGTTGAATTTGTGAGTGATGATTCGATTGCGTGGTTGACATTATTTGCGCAAGAAATTGATAATCCTGATAAGATTCTTGATTTTATTGATCAGATAAAACACTTAAATAAATCACTTTATGCATTAATGACTTTTCTGAATAGAAGGAACCTCGACGAAAATATAAATAAATGCGGACAATTAAAGCTTTTGGCAAAAGCGATTGCTTCTGGAGTAGAAACTGATTTTGGTATGCCTATTATTCAAGCGCAACTAGGTATAATGGCTAGTTTTCCTGATATTCGATATCAGGCTTTAGTTTTGTGGAGAAAATTATTTGAAAAAGGGCAAGGGTTTATGCAGGCTGCGGTTGCGGCAAAAGAGGGAATGAGCTGCGAAGATCCAGATGTGCAAAAAATAGCATTAGATTTATGGACGCTATTAGTTGAAAAAGGGCAGGCTTTTACCGAGGCTGCCGATGCGGCAACCACTGGGGTAATGAATAATAATTTTGGCATTCGTGGTTCTGCCTTAGATTTATTTAAGGCGTTAGTTGAAAAAGGGCAGGCATTTACTGCGGCTGCCGATGCAGCAAGCGATGGAATGCTTCGCGGTGTTCCTGATGTGCGATGGTTTGCCTTAAATTTATGGAAAGAATTATTCAAAAAAGAGCAAGGGTTTTCGGTTGCTATTGATGCAATTAAAGAGGGTATGAAGAGCCGGGATGACTTTGTCCCCAGATGGGCATTTACTTTATGCAAGGCATTGGTCGAAAAAGGGCAAGGATTTACAGAGGCTATCGATGTGGCAAGGTTTGGAATGAATTTGGATGATATCGATCTTCGAACATTGGCGGTAGCGTTGTGGGAAGCATTGTTTGTGGCGTTGGATAAACAAATTAAAGATGGAAAGAATTTTGATGTGGCTAGTAATGTTGTCCAAGAGGGAATGCTTTGTGAAGATTTGTATGTGCAACGTTTGGCTGATAATTTACAGGAATCATTATTAAAAAAAAGAGATGAATCTGCATCGGAAAGCCCTAGCGTTTCTCAGGTGCCTGCGACTGTAAAGAAAAATAAATTTGCACGTTTTTTCCGTCGGTTATTTGGGCGGAATGCTCAGGTTGTTCCAGATTGAAAATGTGATGGGGTTTTATAAATAATTAACAGGATATGGAAATGAAGAAGTATTTACCTACTTAAAGCTTATTAACGGTAAAGAGCCCCGGGTTTTGAATCCGGGACTCTTTAAATGTTTTGAATAAAAAGGATTATTTCTTTTCTTCAAAATCGGCGTCGATAGGACCGTTGCCAGACTTTGGTTTTTTATCTTGATGTTCGTCGCAAGTTCCGCTCCTCGGGGTTGACGACGATTAAAGTTATTGATTATTGACAACTGCCTTGTAAAAACTGTACAATTCCGAAGTTGAAACTCGGAATTGTACAGTTTTTTTAGTTGATCGATACGCTGAGGGGTTTTATGATTAAAAGAAATCTAGTTGCTGAGTTGAGGCGTTTGGCAACTCAATTTCCAGTTGTTTCTCTATTCGGGCCACGGCAGTCTGGCAAGACAACATTGAGCCAGATGGCGTTTGAAGACTATAAATACATAAATTTAGAAAATCCTAGCATCCGGAAAATTGCTCAAGCAGATCCCATGGGTTTTTTGGAAACCTATTTTGGGGAAAAGGGGATCATTTTAGATGAAGTTCAAAATATACCTGAATTATTGTCGTATATTCAGGTATATGTTGATGAACATAAAAGAAATGGTTTTTTTATTCTTACCGGGTCGCAAAATATTTTGCTTAATCAATCAATTAGTCAGTCTCTAGCGGGTCGGGTTGCAATTTTAACCTTGCTTCCATTAGCTTTGAATGAATTGGCCCAGGCGGATATGTACCCTAAGTCTTTTGTTAAGGCGATGTTTGAAGGGTCATATCCTGGAGTGGTAGTTGAGGGCAAGTCACCTTTGGATTGGTATCCTGCGTATATAAGAACCTATGTTGAACGCGATGTGCGGATGATAAAAAACATCACCGACTTATCGCTTTTTCAGCATTTTGTTGAATTGTGCGCGGGGCGTGTTGGGCAATTGCTTAATGTTACATCGTTAGGCAATGATTGTGGGGTAAGTGATAAAACTATCCATTCATGGCTTTCGGTGCTTGAGGCCAGTTATATTATTTTTCTTTTACGGCCATATCATAAAAATTTTAGTAAACGAGTGGTAAAGACGCCAAAGCTTTATTTTTATGATACCGGGCTTGCTTGTTCGTTGCTTGGTATACGAAGTGAAGAAGAGTTGATGCATAATTCATTAAAAGGGAACCTTTTTGAATCGTTTATTATTTCAGAATTTATGAAAGCGTATTTTAACCAGGGGCGACAACCAAAGCTTTATTTTTGGCGCGATAGTCACGGCCATGAAGTTGATTGTGTTTTAGAAAAGGGAACAACGTTAACCGCAGTTGAGATTAAGGCGAGTAAGACCATGAACACAAGCTTTTTTGATGGGTTGCGTTATTGGAGTGACCTTACAAAATCTGAGCCAAAAGATAATTTTGTGGTATATGGTGGTGAAGAGACTTATAGCAATAAAGGCGTTACGGCTGTCGGCTGGGGTGCCTTGGCAGAGGTCTTAAGGTAATTGTAGATTTGTTTTATCATTAGATATATTTAGCGAGCACGAACGCTGCGTGCTTGAGTTGTATTTAGTTTTTTAAAAGAGAAGAGCCCCGGTTTTTATGCCAGGGCTTTTCTCTTAATTATAAGATGGATCCTCGATCACGTCGAGGATGACACGGTTGCTTATTTTTTTTCTTCAAAATCGGCATCGATAGGGCCGTTGCCAGATTTAGGTTTTTTGTCTTGATGTTCGTCGCATGTTCCACCTTCACAGCTACCGCAATCACTTGGATTTTCGGTTTCTGGGTTGGCTTGTGCGCCTTTATCTTTATATAAAATTTCGGCGATCTTATATGATGCTTGCATCAATTCATCGCTTGCTTTTTGCAATGCTTCGGCATCGTTTTCTTGTTCTTTGAGTGTTGTTTTTGCCACCTCAAGAGCTTTTTCGACATCATTAACTTCGGCGATTGGAAGTTTTTCTTTATTTTCGCTCAACGTTTTTTCGATTTGCAAAATAAGATTATCGAGGTGATTACGCTTCTCGATTGTTTCGCGCATTTTTTTGTCATCAGCTTCGTGTACTTGAGCTTCTTTGACTAACTTATCAACTTCTTCTTTAGATAAGCCTGACGATGAGGTGATGGCGATTTTTTGTTCTTTGCCGGTTCCCAAATCTTTAGCAAATACATGGACAATACCGTTAGCGTCTATATCAAATGTTACTTCGATTTGTGGTACGCCACGAGGAGCTGCTGGGATGCCGTCTAAGCGGAACTTGCCGAGTGTTTTATTGTCTTTTGCAAATTCGCGTTCGCCTTGGACAACGTGAATATCAACGGCCGTTTGGTTATTGTCAGCGGTTGAGAATGTTTGTGATTTCTTGCTTGGGATAGTTGTATTACGTTCGATAAGTTTTGTGGTTATGCCGCCCATGGTTTCGATACCAAGTGATAATGGGGTAACATCTAATAACAAAACATCGGTTACTTCACCGGCTAATACGCCGCCTTGGATTGCTGCGCCGACCGAGACAACTTCGTCTGGATTAACTGATCGATTTGGTTCTTTACCAAAAAAATCTTTAACCATTTGTTGTACTTTTGGCATACGGGTTGAACCGCCGACCAAAATAACTTCGTCGATTTGGCTGGTGCTGACGCCTGCATCGGCAATTGCTTTTTTGCAAGGTTCGAATAAGCGTCTGAAGATATCTTCGCATAAGCTTTCAAGTTTAGCGCGTGAGATTTTGGTTACCAAGTGTTTAGGACCAGTTGCATCTGCGGTGATGTAGGGCAAATTGATTTCGGTTTCTGTTGTTGATGACAACTCAATTTTTGCTTTTTCTGCCGCTTCTTTGAGACGTTGCAAAGCAAGTTTATCATTGCGGAGATCCATGCCATTGGTGCGTTTGAATTCATCGACTAAATAGTTGATAACTTTTTCGTCGATATTATCACCACCGAGCATTGTGTCGCCGTTGGTTGATTTTACTTCGACAACGCTATCGCCAACTTCGAGAACGGAGATATCGAACGTTCCGCCGCCGAAGTCGAATACTGCAATTGTTTCATTTGATTTTTTGTCCATTCCGTAGGCAAGGGCTGCTGCGGTTGGCTCATTGATGATACGTTTAACATCTAGTCCGGCAATTCGTCCAGCGTCTTTGGTGGCTTGACGTTGTGCGTCACTGAAATATGCAGGGACGGTGATGACAGCTTCTGTCACTTTTTCGCCCAAATAATCTTCGGCCGCTTGTTTTAGTTTTTGTAAAATTGCAGCTGAAATTTCTTGGGGGGTGTATTGACGATCTCCGACTTGTACTGCTGTATCGCCATTAGTTCCGGCAACCAGGGCATAAGGAACAATACTGACTTCGTCCTTTTTGAGCTCTGAGAATTTGCGGCCGATATAGCGCTTGGCCGAGTAAATGGTGTTTTCTGGATTAGTTACCGCTTGGCGTTTGGCGATGGCGCCAACGAGCCGTTGACCGTCTTTGGTAAATGCGACGACTGATGGGGTTGTGTTTGCGCCTTCTTGGTTAGGGATAACCTTGGAGGTTCCGCCTTCCATGAATGAAACGACTGAGTTTGTTGTTCCTAAATCTATCCCGATAATTTTTGCCATTATTTTCCTCTTTTTTTACTTTTTAAAGTGCCTATTTATCTGTTTTTAACGCCAGTATCGCTATTTAACGATTAGCTAAGGTTATTTTAGTGCGTTACTGAAGATAAGTCAAGTGGCTTATTAGAAAATCTTAGCGGAAGCCACTCAGGTTTTGTGCCGGTGGCTTATGGCATTACAGGGTCGCATAATAAAAGATTATGTTAACCAATTCTCTTTGTCTAGGCGATATTTTCATGGCTTCGTCGATTAGGTAGGGTTTGTCTGGTTATAATTAAGATGGATCCCGGATCCAGGCTTCGCCAAGGCTACGCCGGACACGGTCAAGTCCGGGATGACAAAATAGGGCAAATTTAGGTATCCGGGTCGGCGGCCGGCGCGGGGCACTCCGTCGGCACCCCCCTGCCTTTTTTTGGGGGTTCGTGGGCTCGAGGGTAGGCCTTTGGGGGCAGATTAAACGGGGGTATATAAGCACGGGCAGGGGGGCTGGACTTCGTGCACTGGAGAAGGAAAGGCCGCAGAGAATATATATATTGATATCATATGAATAGATAGATTAAGATGAGGAAATATAAAAAGGACTCCGTGGTCTTTTAGGGGAGGAGAATATGAAGCAACTTAGCATAACATTCACATTTCTTATTATTGTTATCAGCATTACTCAGTGCATGGGCATGGAGCAAAAGCCTCTTTGGTTGCCTGTATCAAAATTAAAAAAGTATAAGCTACCAGATTCATTACCCGCTTCTTGGTCGGGTCCAGAGGCAGAGCGAAGAGAGATAGATAGTCCCTTTGCAAAAAGAGCATTGTCGATGGACGACAAAGATGCTAAGGAGGTTTTTGAATTCTTAGACTTAGATCAAAATGAGATGAACTTTCCTTTTGCTGGTGAGCCATTAGGTGTTGATATAACGGTTGAGAATGGTTTTGTTGATGTAACGAATATGTTAACTGACGAACTATCTTGCTTGGCACCTATTGTAAGAAAAGAAGATCGATGGCAATTTGTAGCAAAATCTCGTTGTTCATCCGGTCACGTCCCCCTAGATTGTGGAACGACTACCGTATTAAACCATCTTAATTGTCATATACTCATGTCATTAGAAATGCCAGGGCTTAAGATTATATTGAGTAATAAAAGAGAGACAAAAGAGTTTGAATTTTCTGAACAGCCCACTCATATAAGTGTTATATATAATAGAGTAAATGAAAAAGAACGACATAGAATACGTATGAATGCAATAGTCATTAGTATGACCTTTCCCTTATATAGTGCTTCTAGGGAAAAGGAGTATGTGGTAAGAAGTGGATTATGTAGTGAACGTGTAAAAGATGATGTATGTATTAGTAAAGAAGTGAAGTTAGTTAAGTTTAATATACATATAGATAGTGAAGACTTTAATAAGGGACGTTCACTAATACCTGGATTATTATATGACGTCCTTTGTTATGCATAACCAATTGCACGAACCTTTATGTCGACCAGCTATTTAGACCATTTCACGGCCATAAATTTCTGCGCGCGCATCCCAATCACCATTACTTGCGCCATTTCAGGCATAAGTTTAAGCTTCTTATTTAAAGTTTAGAAACACCTATTCTCAAAATAGACAAAGCCAGCGGTTGGCGCTGATGTGTCTTATTTTATTTTGCGAAATAGTGGGCTACTTTTGGGATAAGGAGCGAAACAATATACGCTGCGACGGTCCAATTGGTTATATAAAACCAACCGATTTTGATGTTAGGGAGTATTCGCCAGGTAAAGTAGGCGTTTACGGCGATTAAGACGAAGCTGAGTGCTCTTATTCCTACTATTGCCATAAGCGCGGGTATCGGTTGAAGTGTTTCTTGTGAGAATATGAGAATATAAAAGAGTGCGAAATCGATGATCTTAAATAAGAATAATTTACTCGTTGCTTCTTCTATAATATAAAATTGTTCATACATTATGAAAAGAGATTCGGATAAAGTAATTAATAAGAATAATAGTGTAAAATTTATAGTTAGTCCGGTTGCGCTGTTACTTTTGGCTATCAATATAAGGGCATGATAATTGACGAATAAGAAGACAATTATCGGAGTAAGGATTGTCATAAGCTTTAGAGATAACTCAGCGAAGGCGGCTTTTTTGTGGTGAATGCTGCCTTCTTTTAATTCTGCTAATAAAGCGTTTCCTGAATAAATGAGCGGCCCTTTAAGTATTTCGCGTAATAATCGTGCTAATTGGCTAGCAAAGTAAAAGAGGCCGGCTTGTGCTAGTCCGCATTTGATTGCAAAAAGGGGTGTCAATAAACTATCGGTAAAGATATCTCTTCCTGAGCGAAGGAGGAGATTGAGGAGGCGGATTTGGCTGAGTTTTTTCCATATAGAGGGCTGTATTGTTGAAGGAGCGTCAGGAAGCTTTTTGTAGACGCCATAAACAAGGGATGACATAAAGATAAGAGATATAACCGTATCAATTAAAAATGGAACAAAGAGCATGTTGAGCGTTGGTTCCATTTTGAGGACCAATAAAGGAGCCCAGATTAGGCAGAGAAAAAAGAAGAAGGCGAATAGCTCAAAGCCCACAACCTTTGAAGTTTTACCCGCAACGTGGAGAAAAAGCCTAAAGAATGAACGAATTGCTTCAAGCACAATAAGTGCAGGTAGCATGAATAAAAAGAGATTGGTGTTGGGGAATTTTGTATCAAAGACATAAAGTGTAACGAATGGTGCAATAAGTGCTAACGGGATGCTTGGTATAAAGAAGTAATTGAAAAGAAGTTTTGTGAAGTTTTGCTTGCTCTTGGTAAATTGGTGCCAATAGGGGGGAATAGAATTTGTTGCACCAAGATCTATGATTCGTGCCGTGAGGTATACCATCGAAAATAAGCTGCCAATAACGCCATAAAATGCTGTGCTATTGAGGTATTGGATTAAAAAGAAGTTATGTATAACTTTACATGATTCAAAAATAACACTACCAAAAACAATCCATCGGCAAGCTGCTTGAAACTTTTTCTTAAGAGGCGAGAGATCTAATTCAATTACTGGATCCATGATACTCCTTTAAGGGTATTGCTGATGGATCCTGAAATAAATTCATGATCCATGTATATATTTCATGGAGTCAGTATCTCAAAATAGAAGCGAAAATAAAAGAGAAACAATAATAGATCCAATTATAATTTTGGGATTAAGCTTTAGGGTCGGTGCAATGTGCCATCTGGTGAATGCATTCATAGCAGTTAGTATAAAGCTAAATAATTTTATACCGGCAACTATTGTGATAAGGGCGATGGTTGAAGTACTAGTACTATTGATGACAAAAACATAGAAGAGGATGAATTCAAGAAGCTTGAAAATAAGGAGGCGGGATGATGATTCTTCAATGACATAAAATTGTTCGTAAAGAAGAAAGAATGATTCGATAAGTGCTATGAAAAGAAATACGAGTACGATGGTTAGGGTGGTGGTAGTTGCTGAAGTGTGGCGACCTAATTTGAGGATGCCCTGATGATTAATGACGATAAAAATGACGATTGGGGTAATGAGTTTGGTTAGCTTTTGGCACAGCATTGAAAATGCAGCTTTTTTTGTTATATGCGTACTTTCTTTGATATGTGAAAGGAGGCCATTGGCTGGATAATGGATGGACATTTTTATGGTTGATTGGATTGTGTTGACAATTATTGCGGCGAAGTAAAAAATTCCAGCTTGATCAAGGCCACATTTGAGGGCTAATAGGGGTGTGAGGAAGTTGCTGGTAAAAAGATCACGACTGATGCGGAGCGTGTAATTGATGGCTTTGGTTGTTGTCATATGCTTGATGCTTGGGCGGCTTGTTGGTTCTGTTGCCGATGGAAGTGTTTGATAAAATTTGGCGAGGATATATGAAAAAATACCAACACAAAGACATGAATCAACAATATGTGGAATAAGTATATTGACGATGCTTAAAGGTTGATTAAAAAAGAGGTGTGGTATCCATATAAGCGCGATAAAATTGATGAATAATATAACTTCAGTAACCACTACCGCCTTGCTCTTAAACGCCGCGTGAAGGAATATGCGTAAAAAGTATCGAATAACCTCAAACGCTATAATAGTTGGGATAAGGATAATGATTAAATTATTCGAAATTACTTGTCCATTGATTATCGACATGCTTGCAAATTGACGTGCATAGATGGCAGTTGATATCAAGGCAACGATAACAATAAGTGGAAGGTGTGGGAGTAGGTAGTGTTTGACCATAATGCGGCGGAATGTTTCTTTGTTGCGCATTATATAATGAAAGAATGGGGGTAGCGATGAAGTGGCTCCGAGGTCGGCTATTTTGCTGGAGAAATAGATGATAGAAAAGGTGCTGCCAAGTAATCCATAAACAGCATGGTCCATAAGCCCAAACAAAAAAAAGTTATGAACTGCTTTAATGGTTTCATAAATTGCGCTGCCGGCAAAATTCCAGCGAACGCCAACGTGAAATTTATTGCTTATTGTTTCAAACGAGGTCATAGGGTAGTTTGGTCCTTTGGCCAGTTGGGTTATAGCACTTTGATCAGTATACCTATATTGATACGCTAGGGAAGTGCGATTATTCGATTTTGGGGTCTAAGGAGCTATTTTAAATTCATATCTGAAATATTGTGTAAAAATAAAGAGTATGTGCGTTATTAGGCATGTACGCGATGCAATTTTTTTGGTATGATAATAACAAGTTCATTTGAAAGGAATATGCGATGAAAGTTGGAATAGGTTCAGTAGCCAGTTTAAAGGTGGTTATGCAGGCCGGGATATGCGGAGCACGATCAAGTGTTGTTGCGCCGATATTTGTTCAACAAACATCGATTCAAAATATTCAATCTAATGCGGTTGCTACTTTAAGTGTTTTTTCACAACAAGTTTCATCGGTTTTTTGCCGCTGGATTGTTTTTCCTATCGTAGTAGGGGTTCTCGTTGTTAAGATTGCGCAATATTTTTATCAACAAAAAGATTTTGCATTGGCAGCAATTAAATAAAAGCCAATGGTAACAATTATTGTTGCCGTTAGGTATGGGGCAAAGTGTTAATCACGTAAAGGGATGGGCATGGTTCAATTAAACGATAAGATAGTGTATCCAGGACATGGTGTTGCTGTTGTTGAAGAGATTATTGAGCGAAGCGTCGCTGGTACGGCGATTAAATTTATTAAACTCAATTTTCTTTTTAAAGATATGAATATTTTGGTTCCTATTTATAACGTTGATGCAATTGGCATTCGTATGCCAAATAGCTCCGATGCTGTTGATACTATTCTCAAAGAGTTGCGCAATAAACCAGAAAAGAAACTAGAAACGCTTGATTTTACACCAAGCGGTTGGAATAAGCGCAATAAAGAATATCAAATGAAAATTCAAAGCGGGAATCTTTTAGATTTAATTAAAATTTACCGCGACGTTATGTACATCGCACAAATGAAGGACTTGTCATTTGGCGAACGTACCTTATTGCAAAACATTGAAGAGCTTATTGTGCAAGAGCTTCGTGTTGTAAAAAATATTGATCGAGAACTTATTGTTCAAGAAATTCGCAGCCCATTTAAGCAGCTCTTTTTTCATGAGCGTACTGTTGTGGCTGATGCTATTTCTGTTGCATAATTATGCAGACAACGGGGCGCCACCTACCACCTGTATTGATTATCGCTGGGCCTACGGCTTCAGGTAAAACTGCTTTGTCAGAATTAATTATTCAACAAATTTCTGGCGAAATTATTAATGCAGATGTTGGTCAATTTTATGTTCCACTTTCTATAGGAACGGCAAAACCAGATTTATCTACCATCTCTTATTCGGCGCATGGTTTTGATGTAGTTAATGAACCGAAAGATTTTGGCGTTGTTGCTTATCGCTCATTGGTCACCAATTTGATTGACCAAATCGTGCGACGCGAGAAGCTTCCGGTAATTGTTGGTGGGTCATTATTTTATCTCAAGTCTCTTTTTTTTCCTCCGCACGATATTATTGAGCAAGAAAAAAACAAAGAATTTATTAATCCAGATCAAGAACAGTCTTTGTGGCAACAGCTGCATTCAATAGATCCTGTGCGGGCTGAAGAAATTCACCCAAACGATGAGTATCGTATTAATCGCGCGCTTTCCATTTGGCAAAAAACAGGTATTAAGCCTTCAATGTATAAACCAATTTTGCAATTACCATTCAGGGCAATGATTGTTTTTGTCGCACCAGATCGTGCAATTCTTAATGATAGGATAAAGCAGCGTGTTGAAATTATGATGCAACAAGGATGGGTTGAAGAAACTGAAAAAATGGTTGATACACCATGGGAATCTTTTTTACAAAAAAAAGGACTCATTGGATATCCTGAATTAATCAATTGGATCAAGCAAGGCAAGCCAATACATAATTTTGACCACGTCATTACAACAATTCAAAATGAGACCGTTGCATATGCTAAACGCCAAGTTACTTTTTGGAAGAGTTTTGCAAAGCAACTGGAAGACGCGGGAGCTTGTTCGCCACAAGCATGTCAACTTCATGTGATTCCAGAGGTAACGGAACAACAGTCGGTTATTCTTAAAGAATTGTGGCTAAAATTTCAAAATTGAATTAATAATTTGAATTCATCGTCGAAAATAACCCAATCAGACACTCGTCAATTAATTTGCCCGTGATTAGCCTTTTCGCACTTCCCGACAATTAATACCTTGAGGCACAAAAAGCTTTCTAATTTTTAAATCTCATGCGCGTTGTTGTTTGCGTCGATCTAGTCGGTGTTGCGTTGAATTTACAAGATTAATGTGGTGGCCGTTGATGTTTTATGGTTTGAAATTAAGCGTGAGAATATATTTATTTTATTTTATTCTCTAGCGAGAAAAAAGATCAACATATCTGCTTTCATGGCTAGATATAGATGATATAAAAGCTGCAAAAGTAATGGCTGGACGTAAGTTTCGAGTTGGAAAAAAAATTGATCTAGGGTAAACTAATGACGTTAAAAAGTGAGTTTTTAGTAGAATGTTTGAGGGCGAAAGCCCTAAAGGGAAAGGTTTTTCGATGATTTACATATTTAGAAAAGAGATGAAAAAGTGGCACACAGTTTTGTGGGTTGTTTTTGCGGCATTGGCTTTAGGTAGTGGTTTTTCGATTATGCGTTATAAGAGTCCAAGCGATGGCATCGGTAATGTTAATGGTGAAAAAATTACTTTTGGAGAATTTCGGCGTGCACTCGGTGAAATAAATGCACGATTAAATATGCTGCGACCATATGCAAAAGTATATGGCTTATCTGAAGAGGCATTAATTAGAGATGTTTTGGGGATGGGGAGTCCTGAGGATGTTGCTATTGATACGTGCGTCCGAGAAAAATTAATTGATCAAGTAGTCAGTGATTTTAATGTAAGCATTGCAACGGGCGTATTCAAGGAAGAGCTTGTAAGGTCAATGCCTGATGGTGTTACCGATCAACAAGGGTACATCAATATGGATGTATACCAAAATTATCTAACCCGTCTTTCTATGACGCCGCTTGAATTTGAAGAAAATAAAGGTAACGAGCTTAAGCGTGAAGTGGTACAACGCTTTATGGGTAACGCATTTTATTTGCCGCAATTTGCCGTCCGCGATGCTTATGAGGTTAATAATCTAAAGAAAAGTTTTGTTGTTGTTCATTTGCCTTTTAATCGTTTCTTACAGGAATCGGAAAAAGAATCGGTTGATGAAAAGGCGTTAAAGGAATATTACGAAGCGAATAAAGAAGTTTACAGAACCCCAGAACGGCGCAAGCTGCGCTATTGGTCTATCTCTCCTGATGATTATGCGCAAAAGGTTGTTGTTGATGATGAAACAATCAAGAATTTTTATGAAAGAAATAAGACCGCACTTTACAGAATATCACCAAAAATAAAGGTGCGTCGTATTGTTTGTGCTCTGCAAAAGGGCAAGCCAGGGACCGAAGCCCATGTTAAGGCCCAAAAGGTTTTACAAGAAGCTAAGTCGACACCAAATAATTTTGCCGAACTTGCCAAAAAATATTCTGACGATGTAACGGCAAAAAGCGGTGGGGTTGTTGATTTCTTTGGTCGCGGTACCCATGATAAAGCATTTGAGGATGCGGCGTTCAAGTTGAATGCTCCAGGCGAACTTTCTTCAGTGATTAAAACATCAAAGGGTTTTGAAATCATCCAATTGGTTGAGCGTAAAAAAGCAGAAGAGAAGCCACTTGAGTTGGTCAAAGATGAAATTGTGAAAAGCTTGCGCATGAAAAAGGCTGTTTCGTCATTGCGTGCCGATCTTGAGATTATGGTGCACAATGCGCGTGCCGACGTTGGTGCGTTGGAAGCATTCGTAAAGCAGCATCAATTTGAAGAGAAAGAGTCCGATTGGTTAACAACGGCTGATGGTGGAAAAAGTGATATTAAAGGGATGCTTGCACAAAAGATTTTTGCGTCGGTAAAAAAACAACAAACATATGGTTACTTTATGCTTGAAAACAAATACATCATTTATTTGTTGGCAGGGACCGAAAAAAGTGCCATTCCTTCACTTGAGCAGATAAAGGGTGCTGTTGTTTCCGATTACCGAGAGCACCAAACTGAAAGCAACATGAGAAAAGTTGTTTTACAAATGAAAACAGATGTTTTTACAAAAAAGATGCCGCTAGCTGCTGTTGCGGAGAAGTATAATGTTAAAATTACCAAGACCGGGTTGATTTCATATTCTGAGGCTGCGGTTGAGGGAATTGAAAAGGAAAATCAGCTGACGCATAAGCTATTTAACCTTTCTGATGTTTCTCAGGTATTGCAACATCATCATAAGCGCGATTATTACCTTGCTCAATTAATTGAGAGTGCTCCGTTTACGGCGCAGGAATTTGAGAAAGAAAAGAACAGTATAGCTAAAAATCTAAAAATGAGCGGAAATCGGATGTATGCAGGAGCCTTTATTGCATCTTTACAAAGAACTGCTAAAATAGAGGTTGACAAGAAGATGATCACTAAAACTATGTCTGCGAGAGATTAGGAACTATGGCAAAACAAACGGAAGAGATCAAGAAGCACGAAATAAGCGCCTCAGTCGAGAAGGTTCAGGCTCTTGAATCAGCATTTGCTCAAATTGATAAGCAATTTGGCAAAGGATCCATTATGCTTCTTGGACAAAGAGCGGCTGAAAGAATTGAGACTATTTCTACTGGATCAATTCTTATAGACGAAGCTTTAGGGGTTGGTGGATTTCCTAAGGGTAGGATAATCGAAATTTTTGGTCCTGAATCTTCAGGCAAAACAACATTTACCCTTCATGCAATCGCACAAGCTCAAAAAAAAGGCGGAATTTGCGCATTTATTGATGCAGAACATGCAATGGATCCATCCTATGCTACTCGCATAGGAATCAATATACATGATCTGATTATATCTCAGCCTGATTATGGCGAACAGGCACTCGAAATTACTGAGATGTTGGTAAGATCAAATGCTGTTGACCTGATCGTTATTGACTCGGTTGCGGCATTGGTTCCCAAGGCTGAGCTTGAGGGTGATATGGGCGATGTGCATGTTGGATTGCAAGCACGTCTTATGTCACAAGCATTGCGAAAGCTTACCGCAGCGGTAAGTAAATCAAAGACGGTGCTTATTTTTATTAATCAGATTCGTAGCAAGATCAATTCGATGCCTTTTGGCGATAAAGAGACAACAACGGGCGGTAATGCTTTGAAGTTTTATTCCTCTATTCGTCTTGATGTTCGTCGAATTGCGACACTCAAAAAGAATGATAAGCCATTTGGTAATAGAGTTTTGGTAAAAGTTGTTAAAAATAAGGTAGCGCCACCATTTAAGCGAGCAGAAGTCGACCTTATTTTTGGTGAAGGAATTAGTCAAGAGCTAGATCTTCTTGATGCAGCGATTCAGTTTCAGATTATAGAACAAGCCGGTGCTTGGTTTAATCTTGGATCTGAACGAATAGCGCAGGGGCGAGATAATTGCTTAAAGCGCTTCAAAGATGAGCCAGCTTTTTTTGAAAAAGTAATGGAAGCTGTCCGCGAAAAAATAGTTCAAGTGCAAAGCCAGGGATGAATTAGTGAACAAAGCGTTTAAGGAAAAGACAGGTAGCGAGTTTCATGGTAAGTATTTTGTTAACGAAGACATTCGAGCAACGACGTTGATGGTCATTGGGCTGAATGGTGAAAACCATGGCCAAGTATCGAAACAAGAAGCTCTTGCCTTGGCTAGCAATGCTGGCCTCGATCTTGTACAGGTTGGTGAAAAAGATTCACTGATTATTGCCAAGATCATGGACTTCGGTAAATTTTTATACTCCAAGAAAAAACAAATGAGTGATTCTAAGAAACACCAAAAAATCATTCAGATAAAAGAACTTAAAATGCGACCAAACATCGGTGACCAGGATTATAAGACAAAGCTTGGTCAAGCAGAACAGTTTCTGATAGAAGGAAAAAAGGTAAAGTTTACGCTTCAATTTAAAGGGCGTGAAATTTCCATGATGGAAGATCTAGGCAGAAAAATGTTTGCTCGTATTACCCAGGATCTGACTGCCCGTAACATTGGGGCATTAGTTGAAGAAAAAGAGGGTAGAGGCGGGGCCCTGTGGTCGAAGATCTTTGGGCTTAAAGAGAAATAGAGCTAAAATACTAGGCTTTTTGTTTTAATTTGCTATACTTTAAAGCGAATTAGGTACAGAAAAGTTAGTTTGACTTTGATTTTTTATTTTTATTTGAAATTAAGGGAAGCGTATGCCAAAAGTTAAAACAAGTTCAACGTGTAAAAAGCGTTTTAGAAAAAGCAGTAGCGGCAAGTTAAAGCGTTCGCATGCTTTTAGGCGACATCATTCGTGGGCTAAGTCACATAAGACGGTGCGCAAGCTTCGTATGGCTAATTATGTTGATGGAACACAGGAAAAGAAGATCGCAAGCGTAATGCCATATTAAGTAGTTATAGTTAAATAGTGATGCTAAAGGTAGACCATGAGTAGAGTTAAACGCAGTGTTATTTCACGTCGACGTCATAAAAGAGTATTAAAGCAAACCAAGGGTTACTGGGGACAGCGCAAGAATGTTTTCAAGCGCGCAAAAGAAACTTTGCTCAGAGCTCTTCGTTTCGCTTATGTTGGTCGTCGCTTAAAGAAACGTGATTATAAATCTTTATTTATAACGCGTATTAATGCTGGATGCAGAATTGATGGGATGAGTTATAGTAAATTCATCGCAGGCATGAAGAAGGCAAGTATTCAGATTAATAGAAAAATGTTGAGCCAGTTGGCGATTTTCGAGCCAAAGGCATTTTCAGCATTGGTTGCAATAGCAAAAAAATAAATTTGTTGCAATCGTTAAGTTAGTACCGCTATGATAGAATAATGAAAAAAAGGATGTAGCGGTTACCGATCAAGAAAAAGGAAATAGAATGAAGTGCTTAGAAGAGCTTGAACAAAAAGTTCTTCATATCATGCAAAAAAACAAAGAGTTGCAGAAGCAAGTTGATGAACTCTCCTTAAGCAAAGAAGTGTTTGAGGAGACAATTCTTCAATACGAAGCATCTCTTTTAAAAGAAGCAAGCGTTTCGCAGGTGTTGGCTCAAGAGAAAACAATCGTAAAGAATTCAATAGAAGAGCTTTTGAGTACAATTAAAACATTAGAAGATTCGCACTGATTATTAATTTTTGTGATGATACATTATGCAGAAGAACTTGAAAATTTCAATTTTTGGAAAAGATTACTTGATCTCCACTGATGAAAACAGCGAGACCATCATTGCGGCGGCTCAGGTTGTTGATAAACTTATGCGAAGCAAGGCTGAAGCTGCGCCATTACAAGTTGATGGGCGATTGGCTATTATTGTTGCATTAGAGTTAGCAACTGATCTGGCAAAGAAGATGCAAGAATTAAAACAGTGGGAGACTAAGGTTGAGGCGTTAAATCAAACGTTTAGTGCTGCTCCTTAGATCTATGATTTTTTCCTGAAATTGTAAAAATCTTATTTTGTGCCTTTCCGTTGTTCTTATTTGCGGTTAGGCACTCGTTCTTTTGCCTTCATTTTAACTTAGTTTCCCCTTTTTCAAACATTGTAACCATATTCTTTTCTGTTTAATTTTCATAGCATACTTAAGTAATTAAGTAATATAGTTGAATTAATTATAAGGAATAGAGAAATGGAATGGATTGCAGGGTTTATAATTTTACTTATTGGGGGAGGCCTTGGTGCTCTAACGCTTTTTTCAATCTTTTCATTAAAGCGCAATAAGGTTCTTCAAGCAAAACAAACAGTCCAAAATATGCTTAAGACTGCGCAAGATGAAATTGAGCGCAAGAAGCGAGATTCTTCGGGCGACTTGAAAAATGAGTTGCATAAAAAACGCTCTGAGTTTGAATTCGAAATGAAAAAGGCAAAAATAGAACTTCAACAAGTTCAGGCCAAGGTTCAAAAAAAGGAAGATGCAATCGAGCATCGCGAAATGTTGCTTGATGAGTTGCGCAAAGAATTACAACAAAAAGAACGTGATTTGTCGCGTCGGCTTGATGCGTTAACAGGCGATGAACTTAAGATTAAGCGTTTATATGAAGAATTAGTACTTAAGCTTGAGCGCATAAGTGGCATGAAGCAAGATGAAGCCAAGAAGGTTCTTTTTGAGTCATTAGAAAAAGACGTTAAATTAGCAAATCAACGCTGGTTTGCCAAAGTAGAAGCTGAGATTCAGGAAACGGCCAAAGAGCGTTCGATCTCCATTTTAACCGGTTCGATGCAGCGATATCTGGCCGATACAGTAACCCTCCATTCTTCAAGCGTGATTCATTTACCAAATGAAGAAATGAAGGGCAGAATTATTGGTAAAGAAGGCCGTAATATTAAAGTATTAGAAATGGCGACAGGAATCGAGTTTGTTATAGGCGATACTCCTGAAGTTATTACAATCTCTGGATTTAACCCAATTAGGCGTGAAGTTGCAAAGCGTGCATTAAATAAACTGATCCTTGATGGACGCATAAATCCAACACGTATTGAAGAAACAGTTGCTAAATGTGAGGCCGAAGTTGAACAAGCCATTATGGAAATTGGGCAACAAGCGGTGCTTGAATTTGGCTTTAGAGGGGTACATCCTGAAATCGTTAAGTTGTTAGGCAAATTGCACTTTAGAACAAGTTATACACAAAATAACCTTATTCACAGTAAAGAAGTTGCCTATTTCGCTCGAAGCATCGCTTCTGAATTGGGATTGGATGCTGAGCTTGCAGCACGAGCTGGGTTGTTACACGATATTGGTAAGGCTGTTTCGGCCGAAGTTGAGGGGCCTCACGCATTGATTGGTGGGAACCTTGCTAAAGAATACGGCGAAGATCCTATCATTATTAACTCTATTGCTAGTCACCATGAGGAAGTTCCTGCAAATAGCCCATATGGATTTGTTGTTCATATTGCTGATGCTATTTCTGCATTGCGTCCAGGTGCCCGTAAAGAGACATTATCAACCTACATAAAGCGTCTTGAGGACTTGGAAAATTTAGCTAATAGCTTTGAAGGCATTAAAAAGGCATACGCTTTACAAGCTGGACGTGAAATTCGTGTAATTGTTGACGAGGACCGCTTGGATGATGAGAAAGCATCAATGCTTGCACGTGATATTGCAAAGAAGATTGAGGAAGAATTGGCATTCCCAGGCGAAATTAAAGTAAATGTTATCCGCGAAAAACGTTTTATTCAAGCAGCTCGATAAGTAAGTACACAAATTATGAGTAAGAATATAAAAATCCTTTTTATCGGTGATGTAGTTGGGCAACCAGGATCGGCAATGTTTCAAAAATGGGTGCCCAAACTAAAAGAGCAATATTCCATTGATGCTGTAATTGTTAATGGCGAAAATTCGGCAAAAAATGGACGCGGGCTTTCGGGCCGCGAGCTTGATTTTTTCAAACATAACGGGGCATCTGTTATTACTACGGGTAACCATGTTTGGGAAAATCGTGAGCTTCAGAATATTATTAAGCAACGTGATGATATAGTTCGGCCGGCTAATTACCCGGCCGGCTGTCCAGGCAAAGGCTATGCCTTTTTTGAAGTATGTGGTTATACGGCGGCGGTCATTAATTTACACGGTCGTGTTTTTGTTCGTGATCTTCTAGATTGTCCTTTTAGAGCGGCAGAATCGCTATTGACCTTTTTGAGGTCTAAAACCAATATCATTCTTGTTGATTTTCATGCTGAGGCAACGGCAGAAAAGCGGGCGATGGGGTTCTTTTTGGATGGCAAGGTTTCTGCTATCGTTGGTACCCACACACATGTTCAAACTGCTGATGAACAGATTCTACCAAAGGGGACTGGTTACATAACTGATGTTGGATATTCTGGCGCACTTAACTCAGTTATTGGAATGCAGTCAGAAGGGGTATTGAACAAGTTCTTGTATGCTCAGCATTTAGGTAAATTCGTAGTTGATAAGCGTGGATCAATTGAATTGAGCGGTGTTTGTTTGGAAATAAATCCTGAAACAGCAATGACCGTAAAAATCGAACGTGTCCATGTTATTGATCATGAGATAAGTAAAACGCTTGGCGATGAAGAACGTGAGTGATGCTTTTTCGGTTCTTTTTAAAACGTTTTTTATATAACTTTTTTTTATATTTTCTTTTAATCACCGTCATTCTCGGCGTTGGAAATGTTTTCGTTAAACTGTCTATGTTTTCAAGCCTTGATGCGTTGTGGTTTGTTTTTGCAGCACTGATCCCCTTAATGGGGGTTTTTGCTTTCCCTATTGCCGCAGGTCTTGCGGTACATACCACCGTTGGTAACTTAATGGTTGATGATGAGCTTTTAATGGTACGTTTTTTCAGTTCCGCTAAGCGTGCCTTGTGGGGTAGTGTTCTTGTTTTTACGTTTATCGTAACGTCGATCTATATACCATTGACGTTTTATTGGGCGCCGCAGAGTTATTGGGCCGGCAAACAAGCGTTACTCCATGTGGCTAAACGGCAGTTTTTTAAATTTGAAGCTGACAAATTTCATGCACCGTTTCCAGGCGTAACGGTGTTTTTTAAACAGAAAATTATCGAAAAAAATACACCGTTTTTTTCAACACTCTTTTTGGCATTCAATAATAAGCAAGGCGAACGGTATTTATTTACTGCCAAACAAGGAGCGCTGAAAAATGATCAGCTTTATCTGCAGCATGGATCAGTGTATACCATCACTATAGGCAAACACTATTTTGCTACGTTTGAGCAAACTGAAATCAATTTAAGCAAGATCTTTAATTTAGAAAAAGACCTGGTGCAAGGGCACCAGGCAAAATTTTTGACGATGTCCGATTTGTTGAATTCAAGCAACGATCAGGATTCTTTGTTTGAATTTTATAAGCGCATCGCACAACTTCTATGGTTGTTATTGTTTCCATCGCTTGCGCTGATGAGTGTTTTAGCGTGGGGCGGTAACAAGAGCAATTTATTATCAGGGCTCTCTTTTAATGGGTTGTTTTTTTTAGTATCATATGTTTCAATGTCTTTGGCGCAGATTATGTGGGCACACTTTTACGGTGCTCTTACATTTTTGTATGCGATTATAGCTGTTGTTTTTGGCTTGATTTTGTCTTTGTACCTAAAGAAATTTTAACGTAAAAAAGGAGTTTCATGCTTTTAGTCGTATTGCTCTATGCTGTTCTTGCATCAACATTTATTTTTGCTAAAAAGGCGGTTTCATTAGCTAATCCATGCTTTTTGGTTGGCGTACGAATGATAATTGCCGGCTTATGCATCTTGGGATATTACTGGTTTTTTCATCGTAAAGAATTGGCGATACAGCGCAAAGATTATTGGTTATTTTTTAATGTTGCGTTGTTTCACATTTATATCGCATTCATCTTTGATTTATGGTCATTACAATATATCTCCGCGCTTAAATCGACCCTGATTTTTTCGGCAACACCGTTTGTCGCGGCCGTGCTTTCGTACTTTTTATTGCGAGAACGCCTTACGATTAAGAAAATTATCGGAATCGTTGTTGGAATCGGCGGCTTGGTTCCTGTTATTATGATGCAGGCTGGCGGACAAGAGGCGGTATCAGAATTTGCGCATATATCGTTACCTGAAGTTGTGCTTTTTCTGGCCGTTATTTCTGGAGCCTATGCTTGGTTTTTGGTAAAACGGCTCATGGATAGGGGATATGGATTCGGCCTGATTAATGGCATTGCAATGTTTATTGGCGGCATCTTAAGTATGTTTACCGCGGGCATCTTTGAGGGCTTTGCACATCCTGTTAAGGACCTATTCCCATTTATTGGCTGGCTTGCTTTATTGATTCTTTCGGCCAATATTGTTTTTTATAATCTTTATGGTTTTCTTTTGCAGCGTTATTCAATTACGTTTATTACCTTTGCCGGTTGGTTGTGTCCATGTTTTGGAACACTCTATGAATGGCTTTTTATGGGCGGAACAATAACATGGCATTATTTTTTGTCGCTTGTCTTAGTTACCATCGGCTTGTATGTTTTTTACCAGGACGAGTTGAAGCGCAACCAGAAACACGTTGCCTCAAGCTGATTAACTTAACTCTTTTCTAATAATACCTATAAGTTCTTGAGCTGCATGCTCAAAATTTTCATTGCTTACGTGATACGTATAAGTTGGATCAAGTTCCTCATCATGCATTTCTTTCGTGGCCAGAGCAAGGCGCGTCGTTAACTCTTCTTGGTCACTGGCTTTGCGATTTTTTATTCTTTCTTGCAAAGCCTTAAGGCTGGGGATAAAAAGCCAAATGAGTACCGGATCTTCAACGAGCGTTCTTAATTTTTTTGCCCCTGGTCGATCAACAATAATAAAGAATGATTTTCCCTTTTCAAGGTCGCCGATGATGGATTTTGGCGAACCATAAAAACAGCCATTATATTCGGTTGTTTCAAGGAATAGTCCCGCGGCTTTTTCTTTTTCAAATTCAGGTATTGAGACAAAATTGTAGTCAATCCCGTTAATCTCTCCTGGCCGAGGATCGCGCGTGGTTGTTGTCATAACTTTTGAAAGAGCAAATTCTTTGCTTAGTGCGTGAATAACGTAGTTGGTGAGCGAGGTTTTTCCAGCCCCGGATGGTGCCGATACGATGAATAAACGGCCTTTTTGGGTTGGTTGATTCATAACTAAATCCTTTTGGCTTTTGGAAAAACTAAAGTTCTTATTAGTAAAGAATACCAAATTTTGTTATAGAATCGGAGTGATGGTTTGTGTAATAGAGGTTTTCCCTGTAATACACATGATTTTTCTATTTGTATCTTATTATGTGAAGAGATTGGTGTAAAATCGCGCAAAGACCCAGCCGTTTGCTATTTTCAGACAAAAAGATATTCTTTGAGGGTAAAAATGGTTTTTTAGCATATTAGGGAGCTGTTATGATTTTTTGTCATATAAAAAAAATGAGTAAATTATTGTTGAGCTTATGTCTTTTGAGTAGCGTTGGATTATCAGTGCTCGCGGGTATCGATCGTCAGGCGGGCAAGGCTATCAATATCCATTCGTTGCATTTATACAAAATGCTTAATAATTTTAGAGAAGTTATAGCGCAACGCGTTTTGGCGGGTTCTTTACCAGATCAAAACGAGTCGGCGGTAAGATCACTTTTGGCACCGCTGGAATTGGTCGAAGATGCTATTAAAAAAATGCACGAGATTGTCCAAACTTTTAATAGCGATGATTTTTATGCCCATGAAAACCAAAATAGAAACCTTGAAATACAATACAAGTTTGTTAATGCTTGTAATCTTCTTAAGGATGTAGAAAAGGTAGAGCCGCGCCATTTACGCAGCTTGTGTGCAAAGTTTGAGATATTTGATCAGTACGTCCGGGCCTATTGTTTGCGTGAAAAGAGTTTTTTGAATTCTGGTGAAATTGATTTATTAAATAAAATTACACAATTTAATCAAATTTTGTTGCTCCATTTGTTAAAAGATGAGCATTTAAATCTTAGATTTACCGATGGGTTTGTTGATGTTGTATTTTATAGCCCATTGGAGTTTATAACTGAAAACCCTGTATCGACATTAGTTTCACTTATTGCTATCGGTGGCGTGACATGGTTTATCGTAAAAAATTAAACAGATTATTATATTTTTTTTGTTTCTTTGGTTGTCTGTGTTTAACCACTCAGGCATATGCAGGACCTCAAGCGGGAAAACAAATCGACATTAATTCGCTGCATTTGTATACATTGCTTAATGGTTGTCGCGACGTTATGGCAAATTCGGCATATCAGAAAAATTTATCGGCGCCGCTGGAATTAGTTGAAGATGCGATTAAAAAAATGCATGCGATTATTCAGGCGTTTAATAGTGATAATTTTAGTGCTTATGAAAATCGATATAGAAATTTAGAAATACAATACAAGTTTGTTAATACATGCAACCTCCTTAAAGGTACAGAAAATCTTGGGCCTCGCCATTTACGGGTTTTGCGTGCAAAATTTGAGGAATTCGATCAATACATTCAGACTTATCGTTTACAAGAAAAGAATTTTTTGAATATGAGCGAAATTGATCTATTAGGTAAAATTACCCAATTTAATCAAACGCTTTTGGACAACTTTTTAAAAAACGAGTATCTAGGTATTAATTTTGCCGATAAGTTTCTTGATGTGGCATTTCATCGCCCTGTTGAATTTATAAGCAAACATCCGTTGGCGATAATGACCGCATTAACGGCCGCAGGGCTTTTTTCCTGGGGGGTTCGCGTTTATCAGTTGCCTAACAATAACCCACAGGTTGAGGTTAAGCAGTTTAGGGCGCGCAACCAATATGTTGGTGGTCCTTGCGGATTGCATAGCGTAGCCAATCTGCTTGCTTTTATACAGGGCGAAAATGATGATCAGGTTAGGGTGCAACTGGCTGATGATAATGCTTTTAATGATTTGAGCAGGAATTGCGCTAATATTAACGGTAGGGTTGATGATTTAGATGGGCAACAGGTTCAAAATTTATTAGCAAGGAATCGTGTCCTAGCAAATACTATACTCATCGATAATCCGGATGCTCTTATCAATCTTGGTATCGACAATAATTTTGTTCCTGGCAGCGAGCAAGCTCGAGCCGATTTTAACGCAATGCCAAGCCAGCCACAATCTTTTATCGTAAATACAGGGGGGCATTGGCTTCCTTTTAAGTTTATCAAAGATGCTTCGGTGTTGGGCGGCGTTAGGGTTTTGACCGCCGAATCATATTGGAACCGCAATATCACCGCTTACCCAGGGATTAATCTAATTTATCAATTTTTAATGGATGGGCAGGCAGTAGCGCCGGTTCATTAAGTCAAAGATAATTGCATTTTATCGTCCTAATGGTATATTTGGTCATTATTAGTTAAATGGTAATCGCCAAAGGGGAACGATGAAAAAGCTTGCCGATATTAATCAAAATTTTGCAGATTGG
>CAZGPI010000014.1:0-27204 GCA_964527595.1 uncultured Pseudomonadota bacterium | reverse complement strand
AGAACCAAACAACCTGTCGTTTATGGACAACCTGGAACCCCGATTATCGATCCTACAACAGGAGATCCAAAAATCGATCCTAGAACCAAACAACCTGTCGTTTATGGACAACCTGGAACCCCGATTATCGATCCTAAAACAGGAGATCCAAAAATCGATCCTAGAACCAAACAACCTGTCGTTTATGGACAACCTGGAACCCCGATTATCGATCCTAAAACAGGAGATCCAAAAATCGATCCTAGAACCAAACAACCTGTCGTTTATGGACAACCTGGAACCCCGATTATCGATCCTAAAACAGGCACCCAAGCGCCAAAGCCAGGCCAAGTAGCACACCAAACTGGCGGCCTTAGTGGACGCCCAGGCATATCATCGACTCCAGCCGATACTAAAAAAATCGGGGCTCAATTTAGCAAATTCATCGCTGACTTAACGGGAAATGCTTCATTTAGAACAAAAATGACAACACTCAAAAACCTTATAGCATTTGCTCAAGAAATTACGTGCACCCCAGATCAACAAAAAGCTTATGTCAAAACACTTGAGCGCCTTTATAACGAATGCCCAAAAAGCGATCGCGATGCACTTATCCTCTTTATGAAACTGATTCAAAACTCGACGAATACCACATTGATTCCAGAGCGTCAAATCGATTGGGCGAGAAACAGCTTAATTCAACGTATACAGAAAAAGATGACCGCCTAATAAAGAAGAAAGGACCATAACATGAAAACTACAATTAAATTACTATGCTCATTAGGGTTTGGCATAACTTGTTTTTATGCACAACTACAAGCCATTGCACTTTTACCAGACGCTCCGCCAAAGCAGGAACAAGACCTACCTGAATTGCAAAAACCTATTGATCAACCTAAATCAGAAATACAACATCGCACCACAGCTCAACAAGTAACGACAGAGACTAAAAACATAATTAATCCAGTGCACCAAGAATCAGAAGATGTAAAAACACTGTTAAATTGGTTTGAATGGGCAAAAACATATCCAACAAATATTGGTGAGCAAGAACTGACAACCCTCAGAGAGTTAATCACTAGAACTTCAACCCTAAAGGTTGCCGCACAAACCCAAAATGTATTGGCTACAACACTTGTTGCGCTTTTTGATGCACGTGAACAGCTTTCTTTACATGGAAAACAAATATTTTCAGCCATAACAAACAATCGGAAAAAAGTAAGTTTTTTGACCAGCGCGCAAATGGATCATATTGAAAAAACGATGGTTCCAGCGCTCAAACCGCCTCCTGCCCCAACCATAAAAAAGCAGCCGGTACAAATCCCAAAAATGGCACCTATCATATCCCCCAAAACCTACGTCGCAAAAATTAAAGCTGCTATACAATTAAAAAAAGCGTCAATGATCATGGCCAGCCTTATCACCTTATTAGATCAAGAGGGAACGAAACAAATTGACGCTGCGGCCATTAGTGAATTCACCAATGTACTCAATAAACTCTCAAAGCAAAGCGATCAATTAAGTCCTGATTTACGCTTACAATTTATAACGCTTCTTCAAAAGGCGCTAAAATCAAACTTCCTTGCTCCAAATCAAAAGCAATATGTAAATGCGCTTATGCAGTCTTTAAAAGCTCAACCAAGAAGGAAATAATTTTCATGAATATGTCGTTTTTAAAACAATACATACTTGAATGCATCGGAACGTTTTTCCTTGTGTTCACCATTCTTTCAACAGGCAACCCATTAGCAATAGGCCTCATGCTCGCCTCAGCTATATATATTGGAGCAAACATATCAGGAGCCCATTACAATCCTGCCGTTACACTTTCATTATGGCTTAGAGGAAAATTCTCATTGCTTCACGTTCCCGGTTATATGGTCAGCCAAACTTTAGGCGCATTTGCCGCTGGAGCTCTATATTATTACCTTTTTGGCAAAATAGTTTTCCCTGCACCGATCGCATCACTTGGTGTAATTAAACCAATGATCATTGAGGCAATTGGAACCTTTATTTTTTGTGCCGTAATTTTGGAAACAACCTCGCCAAAACAACAACCATCCAATATGAACAACTTCATTATTGGACTAACTTTTGCAGCAATTGCATTTATGGGTGGTTCATTTTCTGGTGGTGCATTTAATCCGGCTACAGGAATAGGCCCAATATTTTTTGATCTTTTAAAGGGCGGTTCGTCATATTTATACTTGCCTATTTACCTCATCGGTCCATTTACCGGAGGAATATTGGCAAGTATTTTTTATTATTATATGCATAAAGAATAGAGATTCGTTCGATTAATCTAATCGATCTTTTCTTCTTTGCCGGCAGCTTGATTCAAAGCTGCCGGCCTTTTTATTGGTTAGTCAATCAAGGAGATCAGCTCGGTCATTGTAATTAAGTCTCGATTGAGACTACTTGAATCAATGATTTTATGGTCTCCACTGAAAACAACATCCTTATCAATATACAATTGCCCAACAGTAAACTCATAATCATCTTCCAAGCAAACCAATACGTTCTGAAGAGTTAGGCGTGATGAATCGGATTCCATACCCAATGGTTTTAGCTCTTGGCCTCGCGTCAAAGCTGGTACATGCAAAGTCATATTACATAACGTTACCGAAACATTAGCATCAACAAGCAGGTATGCCCCTGAAGTAAATGCCATTTCATGCCCACCACCATCAATGATAGTATCTCTACTTAATTTTAGGGGCGCATCAACAACAAAATCACTTGCCAGTAACAACGGTTTTTCACCAGCATCTTTTTTTGCTGCAGCTGGCCCAGTCGCGCCGGTTGCTCCGGTTGCGCCCTTAGGTCCCGTTGCGCCGGTTGCTCCCGTTGCTCCTTTTACTCCAGTGGCACCCGTTGCTCCCTTAACGCCAACCCCTGTTGCACCGGTTGCACCCTTAGGTCCAGTTGCTCCAGTTGCTCCTTTTGCTCCAGTTGCTCCTTTTACTCCAGTGGCACCTGTTGCTCCCTTAACACCAACCCCGGTTGCGCCCTTAGGTCCCGTTGCGCCTGTTGCCCCCTTGGGCCCACCTAATGGTCCTGTTGCACCGGTTGCACCCTTGACCCCGGTTGCTCCGGTGGCGCCTGTAGGACCAGTTGATCCCGTTGCACCGGTGGGTCCTGTAGATCCTGTTGGACCAGTCGCGCCGGTCGCGCCATTTAATCCATTATCGCCCGTAGGTCCCGTTGGACCGATTAAGCCTTGAGGGCCAGTTGCTCCGGTTGCACCTGTGTCGCCTTTTGCACCTGTTTCTCCAACTCCGGTGGCACCTGTAGGACCAGTTGATCCCGTTGCCCCGATGGGTCCTGTATCTCCTTTTGGACCAGTCGCGCCGGTCGCGCCATTTAATCCATTATCGCCCGTAGGTCCCGTTGGACCGATTAAGCCTTGAGACCCAGTTGCCCCTGTTGCACCTGTGTCGCCTTTTGCACCTGTTTCTCCAACTCCGGTGGCACCTGTCGGTCCAGTTGATCCCGTTGCACCGGTGGGTCCTGTAGGTCCCGTTGGACCGATTAAGCCTTGAGGGCCAGTCGCTCCGGTATCACCTTTTTCTCCAGCTCCGGTTGGACCGGTAGGCCCAGTTAATCCGGTATCACCTTTTGGACCCGTTGGCCCTGTATCTCCTTTTTCCCCGGCTCCGGTAGCACCCGTTGGGCCAATTAAGCCTTGAGGTCCCGTATCGCCCGTTGCTCCGGTATCACCTTTTTCTCCAGCTCCAGTTGGACCGGTAGGCCCTGTTAATCCAGTATCACCCTTTGGCCCCGTAGGCCCTGTACCTCCTTTTTCCCCGGCTCCGGTGGGGCCCGTTGGGCCAATTAAGCCTTGAGGTCCCGTATCGCCCGTTGCTCCGGTATCACCTTTTTCTCCAGCTCCGGTGGGACCAGTAGGCCCTGTTAATCCAGTATCACCTTTTGGACCCGTTGGCCCTGTAGCGCCAGTAGCTCCGGTTGGCCCTTGTGGCCCGATAGCCCCCTGTATGCCCTGAATACCTTGTATACCTTGTATGCCGTCATCACCCTTATCACCTTGAGGCCCAATCTCGCCTTGTATGCCCTGTACACCTTGTATGCCTTGTAAACCTCTTGGACCATCATCACCCTTCACCCCTTGCGGTCCCGTTTCCCCAACTGATCCGGTTGCTCCCGTCGCTCCGGTTGGACCAATTAAGCCTTGCGGGCCAGTTGATCCCGTTACGCCGGTCGCACCTGTTGGCCCGGTATCACCAGTAGGACCCGTTGCCCCCAATTCACCTTGCGGACCCGTTGGACCGATTAATCCCTGCAACCCTCGTTGTCCATCATCACCCTTAGGACCGGTTGGACCCAAATTACCCTGTATCCCTTGTATCCCCTGTAGACCTTGTATACCGTCGTCACCCTTAGGCCCTTGTGGCCCAATCTCGCCTTGTATTCCTTGAATGCCTTGTAACCCTTGGATTCCCTGTATACCTCTTTGGCCATCATCACCCTTTAGGCCTTGCGATCCAGTTGCCCCAGTTGCTCCTGTTGGCCCCTGAATACCAGGAATAAGATCATCAATGTGTGCAATTGGATTGGCGCTATTAGTAAAATTAAAATTAACGGCGTTGCTCGTTGTCCGAATAATTGGCGCATAATAACTCAATGAATTACTACACGTTCTAAGACTATCGTGCAAAGCGGCCGGACGTATAATGCCATGATTTAAATAGGTTACGTATTTATTGTTAGCATTCGTTGATGAATTAGCCAATGGCCTAATATTTGAACTATCCGAATAATCAAGCGTATCGTACCATAACGTAACACCATCAACAGTCAACGAAGCATTCTGATCAAGCGTCATAGTATAGTTTTTGGTAGCAATCGTTGTTGGCCCCTCGGTATAAATACCACCAACTGTAAAGGTGTAATTATTATTCATACCAATATCAACATGGGATAATTTTAATTGTGACTGATCATCGGTAAAATAAATACGCCCATCATTATCACCATTGCCTAGCCCGGTTAAGCTTAGGTTTGATAAATAAAGCGTGCTGCCAGCACCGATAATAAATTTGCCATTTGTTCCAAGTTCAAAAATATTACCATTACCCGTAATGTGTGCATCTCCGTCAAAATACCATGTTCCATTAAGTATGGTTTTACCATAAAACTCAAGATCGCTTGCCGCATGCCAAGTAATACGATTATCCCATACCAATGGTTGACCACCAAAGCTCAATGAATTTCCATTTAAATCAACTGATCCATTTTGAGCTATGCGTTTATTGTCAGCAAATTTAAGATTACGATCAAGCGTAATGGTCCCGCCATTTAAATTAATATCACCACCAACAAAAGATGAACTTACTGATATGGCCGCATTCTGAGCCAATGTAAGACCGTTGTGAAGTTCGCCTGTCGCGATAGTTCCTGGTTGAGCAAGAATTGATACCGAAGGCGCTCCCAATTGATTAACAGCCGTTCCAACGTTTGGCATCACTTGCCTATTAGCAGGAGTATAAACACCCGTAAACTGAGCCGATGCTCCATTCGAATCAACGATCGCAGATAGATCACTAAAATCTATGGCGTTTCCGGCTATCTGCAACCCTGAATCGAAACTCCTTACTGATCCAACGGGTGCCGTTTTTATGATGCTTTTTCCCGTAAAATTTAACTTTCCTAAGTTCTTAAGTTTAGCCGTTGAGGTACTTGCGATACTGATATCAGCATCATTCAATTTATGTGTTTCCTTTTTCATGATTTTGGGAAAAAGTTCACTTCTATCGCTTGATAACATTAAAACAAAAAGCATTAATGAAATTTTAAAATACCGATGATTCTGCATTCCTACTCCCCTTTTTTATAAATTATCTTCAACGTTTGCCCAAATCAGCGCCCCTGTTTCTAGCGTTAATTTACCATTACTAAACTCAACCGATAAATTCTTCATAACATCAACACCATCGCCAAACACGATACTTTCCGATATCGTCGGCGAAGCTATATCTGCCGCGCGTATATAATTTTTAGGCCCAGCGATTTGTAATGTTCCACTCGTTAATCGCATACCGGTTGTTGTTGATGCAAGCGCACCTCTATTAAGTTTCAAATTAGCATCTTCATCATTGAAAACGATTAAGTCATGATTGTTCGATCTTGGCTCGTAAGAAAAAATAGCTCCACCACTCAACTGAAATGTTCCACCAGAATTAATAAAGCTTTGCTGATCACTCCGATAAATAAACGACTCCGTTCCACGAACATCAAGAAGTGCCGCCGGCATTATCTCAAAATGACCTTCGTCAAAAAACAAATCGTCACTTAAGCACAATTTTACCTTACCGCCAAATGAAATCGCGGCCGTATCATCAAGACATCTTAGATGGTTTTTTGTTAGTCCTTTTATAGTAATATTTTGCAATAAAAGCGATGAATCTGGCGCCACCTCAAAGCCTCCAAAGCGGCTTAATGTTATTGTTTTACCATTTCCATCCAATTTACACTCACCTTGAAAGGTCATCGTCTGGGTCAATGCATAATTAGCACCCCATAAAATATCGGTCCCATCGCCAAAGATAACATGTGATGCGGCACCCAAACTAACATGACTAAACTTGAAATTATTGAGAGCTATGTCCTGAAATGTTAGCGTTTTTCCTGCTTTTACCTTTATCACCGGACTTGTTGTTTTTGCAAAATTAATTGTATTGGTATTGCCATTGATAATTGCATTAACATTAACCGCATAAGGTTTTGCCGGCGAAAGATCTCTAACATCAGCAAGATCATAGGTTGCTGAGTTTGCCGGGGTCAATGATCTCAGTGTTAACTCAGGCGACCTCAATTGGACAGGAGACCTTGTTGGAAACGTTTCATTAATCAGAACCGTCCCAGCCTGATAACTTGTTATATGTTTTATTTGCCCGTTATTTAGAAGGGTTAAAATATTATGATTAGGATCATCTTCCTCAAATGGCTTGATCCCATTATTATCAGAATATACTAAGGTATCGTACCACAACGCACATCCATCAACGGTCAATGAACTTCCCAAATCAAAAGTAAGCATGTGATTTTTATTAACAATCGTTGAGGAACCAGAAACATAAATTCCGCCGGATGTTACCGTCCAATCGGTATCCATTTCTAACTCAACCCGATTAAATATTACTTCAGCACCAACACCTAATTCAAAATTAGAAACAGCATCAGCCGTCCCGTTATTTGTTACATTAAGCCCTTTGATCTTTACATTAGAAATCACAAGTCTTGTAAAAGGATTAACACAAATTTTACCAGTCGACAAATCTAAGACATTTCCATTACCATTAAGATAATTATGGTCAAGTGGACCTAGTGGTTGATCTAGCGGTGGATCCAATGGCGGACCTTCTGGAACTGGAAAATCATCAAAATCCTCACCTGGCGGATCTTCTTGACCTGGAAAACCACCAAAATCCTGCCCAAAATTCCACCGCCCTTGCAAGCGCACATTTCCAACAAGATTTATATGCGTCTCATACAGCCAATGAATGACTCCCTCAGGCCAACTCAATAATTCGCTACCAAACGTAATTTTATTCCCTTGACCAAATACAGTACCGCCACCACCCAAAAAAGCAGTTGTACTCAAAGAAAGATCATCAAGCAAATAAAGAGCTCCCCCATTAAGACTAATCATGCCCATATTATTAGACCGAAGCCCTAACTCTAACCGTGATAATGAATCTTGAAGCTCAATCTGTATTTTGCTACCAACAGTACGTGTATTATAGCGCACCAAACCATCAACAACACCCCCAACAAAAGACTCCCCAAGCGCATCAGGAACAACAATCTCTGGACAATCCACATCTGCCGTAGACGTAAAAGACGGATAAGCATAACCAATAGCGAATGGAACACACATAAGAACTCTGCCTTGATCGTCAAGCTGTCCATTCACCGAAAAATCGGCATAATCAATTCCTAGCCTTGCCCCTTTTGTAAAATTATATACAACCGGATATCTACCGCCATAAAGATTATCAACGCTAAACCTTGGCGGCTCATGAGTCTGAAAATGCCTAACCGTTCCACCATCAACTAAAATAGGATGCGAAACATGAAGAATTGTCAATCCATCCTCACCAAGCGCAAGTGTTGAACTTCTATTGCCAAATTCAATCCCACCAAATAAAAAATTTATACAGCTCACTAAAGCTATAAAATGTACGCCTTTTTTCATGCTGATAACCATACAAACTCCTTTTTTCTGCTCTTAATAATTATTGCTGATTCTTATACGTAATGCGCCCCCAAGGGACAGAAAGGCTAGCCGCTGGCATTATCTTAATAGAAAAATCATCTGCCGCATTATCATTCCCTATCAATAATTCGCAGACATTGCCATCATTAAGATTCCCTATATTGATATAACTGTTTTGATCAACAATCATTGTCCCTTTTATTAATTCAAGAGTACCCGTTATATTCATGGCACAACCATTGAGATATAACTTCGAAGAATCATCAACAAATTCAATGTTTCCTTGCGTATCCTGATAATTCAGAAAAAGGTCTGAATCAGAAAACATTGTTGAATTTAATCCTATAGCCAAATGAGCTGGTGAGTAAATATTAAATTTATGCGTCCCCGTAACAATAACATCGTTGTGGATAAAAAGCTTTCCATTCGCAATAACAATATCATCATCAAGCACAAGCTTAACATTATCAAGCGTAAGGTTTGATATATCGTCATTCAAATTTATTCCAAGAGAACTATTACAATTAATGGTCATATTACTCAGAGTAACGGTCGCTCCATGATCCAAAAGCAAACCAGAACCAGGCTCAAAATACAAACGATACCCAGCCCCATCAATATTCAACCGCCCAGTGCAAGTAATAATTCTATTTCTAGCCATCGTCACATCATTACTCAAAGCCATTTTAATACGATCAGAATTGCTAATATCAAACGTCCCCATATCTGCACCTTCTCCTGCTATAATGACATTGTTATTAGAAACAATATCTCCAAACAGACTAATACGTCCAGGCGCAAACGTCACATTATCAAGCGTAATACGCGCGTCAGTCTCAGCACAAATCAAAGCTACACGAGATTCCGAATCTCCAGGTGGATAAATAGTCATATTACGAAGCGTAACACTAGATCCAACATCGCAAACAAGACTCGAAGCATCCTTAAAATAAACATTCTTACCCATACCATCGACAACCATCTGCCCCTGAAGAGTTAGGCTGTCTATGGTTAAATCGTCCCCAAGCACTATTTTTGAATTCAAACCTACACTTCTAAAACAAGTCGCCATATTTGTGCGTGCATTTTTCCCCGACAAAATAACATCGTTATAAACATAATTAGTTGTTAAATAAAGATCGGTCATTATAAGCTCAACATGATCAAACGTTGCACTTTCAAGATAGCCATGCGAATCTATCTTCATGTTACGCAATGTAAAACTACTTGTCGAATCGTACGCCTCAATAGTAGAACCCGATTCACAGTGCCAAGTATGCCCCCTGCCGTCAATAATAGTCGGTCCCGAACATCTAAATGTACGGGATGCTTCCAGAGTTAAATCACTTCCAAAAGCAAGCTTAGCTGGGGCTATAGTCTTAATATTCATATTCCCCATTTTCATGTTATTTCCAACGATCACAAGATCATTATTAAACAAAATATTTCCAACAAGTGAAGCCGAACCAGCCACAAGCGTAATATTGTCAAGCGTCAAAGATGAACCACCATCGCCAGCATCTATGTCTGCACCATACGCTAAGTCAGGAAGTTCTAAATCATTTTGCGAATAAATGGTCAAATTCCGAAGTGTACTACTCGTTGCCACATCGCCATGGAATCCAAGCGAAGCCCACAGCTCAAAGTACAAACCATTCCCCCTGCCGTCAATAATAGTCGATCCGTAACATCCAGACGGAAGGTATGATGCTTCCAGAGTCATATCACTTCCAAAAGCAATCTTAGCAGGGGCTATAGTCTCAATATACAGGGGCCCTATTTTTGCGTTATTTCCAGTAAACACAAGATCATTATTAAACAAAATATTTCCAACAAGTCGAATCTGGCCCGTGCCAGGCACAAGCGTCACATTATCAAACGTCAGAGATGAATTATCATTTTCAACAGATATTACTGCCCCAGAGAATTCTGACGCTGAAGCTGAGGAAGAATTTGGCCCATATATCATCAAATTCCGCATTGTAAGTGTTGCCCCCGCATCTAAAGAGACATTAACATCAGAACCAAAATATAAACTCTTACCACCCCCATCAAACTGCAATGGGCCATGCCAATATATATCTGATGTACTTGCTATAGTTAAATCATTGCTCAGCAGCACTCGAGACTTAGGTCCTATACCTTGAAAATCATAAGTGCCAGCACCCAGGACACCCTCCATCTCAACATTATTAGAAATAAACATCTTGCTTAGATATGCCGCCTGATCAAAAACAAGTTTATCGTTATGAAAAGTAAACCCCCCACTAAGTCCCGAAGTATTTTTAAAACTAATAGTCATATTACTAAGCGTAACACTTACAGCTAAATCAGAACAAAGAGATGCAGGTGCATCATCCTTTGGTAAAAAACTCAAACTATTGCCCAAACCATCAATAATCAACGACCCCTGGCAGTCCAAGCGAGTGTAAAACGCCTCAGCCTCAATTGTTACATCACCACCCAAAAATATTTTATGTCCATTGCCTTTAATATAACCCAACCCCTTCCAAGTTGTATTACCATCAAATTTCAAATCACCGTCCAAATTAAGCGTAGAGTTTTGAATAAGCCTCATTCCACCAATCACAGGAGCCCAAACATCAAGATCTGCCGTCGCAAAATTATCAACGGTAAATCCATTACCAAAACGTACAAAGCCAATCGCACTATCACCATCATTAAACTTATAATTATCTGGAAAATATTGAATACTTGAAGTCCCATCAATAGTTGTAGCAAAAAGATTCCCCATAACCCCAAATACTAAACATGTTAATAATAAACCCCGTCTAAACATCAATACTCCTTTTTGATTGCATAAAAAGCTCAATTTAGCTTGTTATATTAATCACAAAAAGAGTGTACTTTTCAATATATTTGTATTTCTATGATAATATGCGCAAATAAAAGAGCATTTGATTGTGGGGGACGCGAAGCATCCCCTTTCCCTTTTGTTATAAATTATCTTCAACGTTTGCCCAAATTAATGCCCCTGTTTCTAGCGTTAATTTACCATTGCTAAACTCAACGGCTAAATTCTTCGTAACATCGACACCATTACCGAATACAATACTTTCTGATATCGTCGGTGATGCAATATCTGCCGCGCGTATATAATTTTTAGGCCCAGCTATTTGCAATGTCCCACTCGTTAATCGCATACCGGTTGTTGTTGATGCAAGCGCGCCTCTATTAAGCTTCAGATTAGCATCTTCATCATTGAACACTATTAGGTCATGATTATTCGATCTTGGCTCGTAAGAAAAAATAGCTCCACCACTCAACTGAAATGTTCCACCAGAATTAATAAAGCTTTGCTGATCACTCCGATAAATAAACGACTCCGTTCCACGAACATCAAGAAGTGCCGCCGGCATTATCTCAAAATGACCTTCGTCAAAAAACAAATCGTCACTTAAGCACAATTTTACCTTACCGCCAAATGAAATCGCGGCCGTATCATCAAGACATCTTAGATGGTTTTTTGTTAGTCCTTTTATAGTAATATTTTGCAATAAAAGCGATGAATCTGGCGCCACCTCAAATCCCCCAAATCGGCTGAGTGTTATGGTTTTTCCATTTCCATCCAATTTACACTCACCTTGAAATGTCATCGTCTGGGTCAATGCATAATTAGCACCCCACAAAATATCGGTTCCATCACCAAAGATAACATTCGAGGCTGAACCCAAACTTACATGGTTAAACCTAAAGTTATTGAGGGCTATGTCCTGAAATGTTAGTGTTTTTGCTGCTCTTACCTTTATCACCGGACCTGTTGTTTTGGCAAAATTAATCGTATTGGTATTACCATTGATAATTGTGTTAACATTGACCGCATAAGGTTTTGTAGGCGAAAGATCTCTGACATCAGCCAGATCATAGGTAACCGAATTTGAAGGGGTCAATGATCGCAGGATTTCTTCAGGCGACCTCAATTGAACAGGCGTCCTTGTTTCAAATGTTTCATTAATCAGAATTGTTCCGGCTTGATAACTCGTTATATGTTTTATTTGCCCATTATGTAAAAGCGTTAAAATATTATGGTCAGGATCATCTTCCTCAAATGGCTTAATCCCATTATTATCTGGATAGATTAAGGTATCGTACCATAATGCACATCCATCAACGGTCAATGAACTTCCCGTACCAAAAGTAAGCGTGTGATCTTTATTAACGATCGTTGAGGAACCAGAAACATAAATACCACCGGTTGTTAATGTCCAATCACTATCCATTTCTAATTCGACTCGATTAAACATTATTTTTGCATCTGAATCACCAAATTCAATATTGGAAACGGCGTCGACAGTCCCATTATCTGTTACATTAAGGCCTTTTATTTTTACATTAGACAATATCAAGGTTGATTTACCAACAACGCGCAATTTACCATCCGATATATCTAATGTGTTACCATTACCGTTGATGTAAATTTTATCTGATTCACCAGGAACTCCCAAATCCCAACGCCCATGCAAAATTACGTTACCTATTAAATTTATTACCGGACGCCATTTCCAAGCGATTTTTCCTGTTGGCCAAATAAAACCATCACCACCAAATGAAACGGTAGAACCCCAGCATTCTACATTTCCACCACCCAAGAAACAATTGGTATTTACCGTTGCAAATGCCAAATCGTTTTCTAAAATAAGCGTTCCGCCATTAAGATTAATATCGGAAGCTCCGGTAGAATTAAGCCCTAACCTAAGCACCGCATTTGCATTTGCAAAACTAAGAAATGGATCGCCAGGCGTAAACGCTTCAAATGCAACATCTCCCGTAAACCAACTTTCATGGCCTACTGTCCCAGAAACAATACATTGATATGGTTTATAACTAATCAAGCTCTGAAAACGCTCGTCGTCAGATAAATACACCTTGTCGACACCATTAGTACTTCCTGATGCAGAAAACGATCCTTTATCTTTACCAGAAAAATTGGCATCATTAAGAACTATCGACTCATTTAAAACTAATTCTGCAGCGCCAACGTTAAGCATTCCTTTTGAAATCGTTAGCCCATTCGTAACAAAAAGTGATGAATTATCTCCAAACTTAAATTCCGATTCTTTACTGCCAAAACTGATACCACCCCATAATGGGCATGAATAGCCCATGAGCACAATAATCGATGTGTATTGTAAAATCTTCATAAACATTATCAACCCTCTTCGTTTATAATTTACCGTTCTTATTGCTGATTAGCGTAGACCATACTTCCTTCAACCATTTCAATATTAGCATTCGGCATTATTTGTATTGTTAAATCGTCTGCTGCTATACCGTTACCGAGAGTAAAAGCCCCAGACATTGACGATGGCGAATCATTGTAAACACTGTTCTGATTATCAACGATCATGGTTCCCTTAGTTAATCGCATACCCGTTGAAGTTGTTTTGAGGGTGCAACCATTTAGATATAGACGAGACGTTACATTGGTAAAGGCCAAAAGATCCTGATTTGCTGCACGCGGAGCATAACTAAAGGTGACTCCAGTATCCAACAATAATGTTGAATTTGCCGCAATTCGTGACGTTTTTTGTCCCGATCCTTCAAAGCTGAACGTATGAGTTCCTGTTATAATGACATCATCTTGAATGGTAAATGAACCAGTTGAAAAGGTGAAATTACCATCAAGAACTAAATCACTATTACGGAATACAATCGAAGCATTATCACCAATACATCGAATCTTATGGTCATCAACATTATTGAATACAATATCTTGCAATGTAAGAAGTCCAGGTTGACGAATACCTAAGTAATGAGTTGATAAATCAATAGAATAACCAGAACCACGAATAATAGCATTTCCTGCAAATTGCAAATCATGCGCAAGCACGCCTGGCATTGAATATTCGATTACAGACTCATCGCCAAAAGTAACAGCTGAACCAGCTCCTAGTAAAATTGCAGCATCGTTAAAATCTTTAAATACAACATTCGTAAAGATAATCGATTTACCAGGAGCAATTTGAATAAGATTTAATTGATTTCGAGCAAACCAAATTGAATGCCCATTCCCATTAAAAACACAACTTTCGTTAACAATTAATGACTGGTCTTTGCTTAAGAATAAATCTTCATCCTGACTATACGATAATGAATTAACTTCTCTCCCAAATTGATTCCGTGTTTGCCATGTATGCAAGCCAGTTTCATGATTTATTAAACCGTAAACTTTTGTTTTTGCTCCACTAAGCATATGGATCGCTATATCTTCAGCAGATCCTTTTGAATTATTCCCAAATGAAAATGCATTAGAAATGGTTTCTTGCTGTTGAGAGGGCGTTATATCCTGATTAACATTTATCTTATATCTTTCTATTGAAATAGCGGCCGAATTGTAAAATGCATTACTATTTTTGATCAGTACAACATATTGATCGCTGTTGCAAAATTGAGCGTTAAAAATAATATTTGTTCCAGAAAAGCTCTCAATCAATGAAGCAACACCATTAGCAAAAGAATAAACGCCAACGTTTGTAACTATAAAGTTCCCATCAGAAGACCACGAACAATTTGAATCTTCAGTACCCAATTCGCTTGAAAATGCGATGGTTCCTTCTGCTGAAACAGAAGCTACAAACGTGCCACCCCCGCCAGAAGATCCGATGTATCCTCCGTTTGGCGCCCAAGAGAGGCTGTTTATACCAGAAAGACTGGGAAGAGAACCAACAAGCGTTAGTGTTTCTCCATTTTTTGAGTAGATATTAATATAATCAACTGATTGACTTTGAGCGTTGCTATATCCTGCAACGGCAATATAATCTCCGTGAGGAGAACAAGCCACAATGCTAACATTTCTTACTGGGCCGCCACCTTCATTTTGTATTAATATCGATTGAGGCGTACCAAGCTCACCATCTATAAATGGAATGACTTGTAAAAACGCCCCCATCAGCTCAATATTCGCTACTACCGCTATGTACAAACCATCTGCAGACCACGAAGCGGCACTACCACTAACCTCAGCGATTGGATTATTATCCCAAATACCATTATTAACATGAAATACTTTAACGGCCGACATATTAACACCTACGTCACAGGCAACAGCTATATACGCACTATCTGGCGACCATGAAAGTGATGTATACGCAAAGGAAGACGTTTGAATAATTCCACCGGATAAAACACCATCTGCAAGACGAAAAACTCGAAATCTAGTTTCCGGGCCCTGTGAACCCATAAGTAAAAAATCTATTATTGCTAAAGAATTTCCATCAGGTGAAACAGAAGCGAAATTCAGAGCCGTAGTAGAAAACGTTGCAAAGTTAACCATTCCTTCTAGTAATGATGGTGTATAAATAGAACCGATGGTGCTTATGGTAACAGTATTATCAAAATAAATGCTCCCCCTGGTCAAACGCATTCCCGTAGAGGTTGCTTTCAGCGTACAACCATTCAAAAAAAGTGCCGCTGTTTTATCGGTGAATGCTAAAAGATCTTGGTCTGCTGTTTGTGGTGCATAACTAAATGTAACACCTTCATCAAAAAACAATGTTGAATTTGCTGCGACAGTTGAAATTCTTCCCCCCGATGGCTCATAGCTAAAAATAGCATTCCCTTTGACCTTAACATCATTTTCAAAATTAATTCCACCTACGGTGAAGGTAAAGTTATCATCTAAATTTACTTCACAATTACGCAATATTATCGTTGCATAATCATTCATACAACGAATATTGTTATTTTTAACGCCGATTAACGCACTATTTTGTAAGGTTACCATTGCTGGTTCAAAAATCTTGATATTAAAGTCACCCAAACTTAGCGAATTACCAAAACCATCAAAAGAACTATTACCAGTAAAAATCCAATCTTTCGTTAAAGTACTTGGGCGAGAAGATTCAATAGTTACATTATCGCCAAAAGCAAAAGACGACGTTGCATCACCAAGTGAAATTGCTTTATCATCAAAATCTTTAAGTACCACATTAGTAAAAACAACTGATTTACCTGCGGCAATTTTTATAACATTTGCTTTGTTTTGTTCAAACGAAATTGTATTACCCGCTCCATTAATTAGACAATTTTCAGTAATCATTAATGGTTTATCCAAAAAAAGACCTTCTGTTAAAGTGTAATTTCCTGTATTAATCTCTAATCCAATTTGATTATGTGTAAACCAGTTAGCCAAAGCAGTATCATAACGTATCAAGCCGTTAACCCTTACCTGAGCACCATGAAAAATATTTACATCGATATCATGAGAAGCTCCAAGAGCACCATTACCAATCGTTATGCAATTTGAAAATGATGGAGGACGATTACCTGATCTCCCGACGCTATAATCGATTTTCTCGTAAAGTCGTAACCCATAAGGAGTAACAACGTCAAACTTCCCCCAGTAAAGGTTCGCTGAAAAATCAACAATTTGTGTATTTATATCAAAATCTAAATAACAAGAAAGATCAGAAGAAGAAACATCAAAAAATGTAATTTTTGTATCGTATGCGGTGGCAATTTTTGCTTCAAATTCATTCTCCGCCCAATCAGGCTCTTGGTAATTTCTATCCAAACAGCATTTATTGCCAATATATGGTGACTCAAAAGTTTTAATTAATGTGAGAACCCCTTCGCTTGAAACAGAAAAAATCGATAATTTTCCCAAAGCACAACAGACAAGTCTTGACCCATAATAGCTCCATGCAATACTGGTTGGAGAAAAATCAAGAGAAATAGTGCTAAGAAGGCTACCATCGGCCAAAGAAAACAGCTTCAGCTTTTTTTCCGTTGGGCAAGAAACGGCAACATAAGGATATGATTCGCCTGGAGAGCAAACAGAGACCCCTAAAGATTCATCATTAATAACAATTGATTTTCCATTGCTTATTATACCCTCACTATCAACGCTACAAATATGCAGGGTCTGTGTCTCACCCTTGCTTAATCCTACAAGGTAATTGTTATTTGGAGCCCATGAAATAGAGTAGGTTGGCCCCCAATTAGTGGTGCTTATTTCAGTATCTAAAACAAGCGATGAACGACTGGAAAAAATGCGAACGGTTGGATCAGCACCACAAGAAGCTACTGCTACTTTATCCGTGCCCACTGCTGGTGCAATAGCTGTCAAGCCATCAAAAACTCTGGTATCAACTCTTTTTCTAGTCGATTCATCAAAAACCACAAACCCATCCCTAGAGCCAATAGCGTAGCGCGTTCCCATAGACGCGCTTACAGCAGAAAATAATGCACCCGCATACAAAAATGTATCTTTAAGAGAAAGCGTATGGTGCAGTAAGCCAACAGCCCCAAGAGTGTTAATTGTTACTGTGTTATCAAAATAGAGACTTCCCTTCGTCAAGCGCATTCCTAGACGATTTGTTGTAAGCGTACAATCATTTAAGTAAAGGCTTGATGTTTTATCATGGAAAGTAAATCGATCTTGATATGGAGGAAGTGTTGATGAATCTGTAAATCCTGGTGAATAACTAAAAGTAATTCCTGAATCCAAGAGTAATGCTGATTCTTTTGCTATACTCAAACAGCTAGATCCTGCTTGAGAAAAAATACCTGTTCCTGTAATCTTAACGTCGTTTTCAAAAAAAACACGTCCTTGACTAAAATTAAAATCATTGCCCAATTTTAAAATAACATTATCAAACGTTAGATTTGCGGTGTCAGCTAGAAGCTCAATTGCTGGACTATCAAGATTATTTCGTTCACAGACAATGGTCATATTACGTAATGTAACAGTTGTAGCACTATCCACTTTCAGCTGAGCATGTGGCTTTAGTTTTAAAGTATTCCCGTTGCCATTTATAGTAATAGCATTAGACAATACAATGTTCTGATCTTCTGCAACAATGAGATCACCTTCCAATAAGATATTCTCTCCAGAACCATTAAACCGACCGCCTCCGGTGATCGTCGTATTGTTGTCAAACTTTAAATCTCCATCCAACTCAACTATCCCATTAAGCCTAAGGTCAATATCACCATGGACTGGGTTCCAAAGATCAAGATGCGTCGAACCAGGCATAACCGTAAAGCCATCACGAAACCGAATAAAACCTTGAGCGCTATCGCCATCGCGAAAAACATAATTCTGCGGGAAATACTTCATACTCAATGTTCCATCAACAACTGTTGCACCGATGGTATATATATTTCCCAACAACAAGATTAAAATCAATCCGCGCTTAAACATCTCGCGCTCCTGTTTATTAAATTAAAAACTTAAAAAATTACTCGTTATATTACCAAGTAGTTATGGTCTGATAGCAATAAAAATATATTTTCTATATAAAAAAGGTGGAATAAAGCGACCTCAAGATATATAAAACTATCGACTTTTTTTATGAAACCAGAAGTCCACGAAAAGTCCGTGGGCTTCTGGTTATGCTTGATAAATTATTTTCGAGTTGTGCCCAAATCAACACCAAAAATTCTGCCGTTGATTTAAAACATAAGCTCAGTTTCCTTGTCTTTACTTATTGCTGGTTATTATAGACCATACTACCATTAACCATTTCAATATTGGCATTCGGCATGATTTGTATCGTTAAGTCGTCTGCTGCTATACCGTTACCAAGAGTAAATGCCCCAGACATTGACGATGGCGAATTATTGTAAACACTGTTCTGATTATCAACGATCATGGTTCCCTTAGTTAATCGCATACCCGTTGAAGTTGTTTTGAGGGTGCAACCATTTAGATATAGACGAGACGTTACATTGGTAAAGGCCAAAAGATCCTGATTTGCTGCACGCGGAGCATAACTAAAGGTGACTCCAGTATCCAACAATAATGTTGAATTTGCCGCAATTCGTGACGTTTTTTGTCCCGATCCTTCAAAGCTGAACGTATGAGTTCCTGTTATAATGACATCATCTTGAATGGTAAATGAACCAGTTGAAAAGGTGAAATTACCATCAAGAACTAAATCACTATTACGGAATACAATCGAAGCATTATCACCAATACATCGAATCTTATGGTCATCAACATTATTGAATACAATATCTTGCAATGTAAGAAGTCCAGGTTGACGAATACCTAAGTAATGAGTTGATAAATCAATAGAATAACCCAAGCCACGAATAATAGCATTTCCTGCAAATTGCAAATCATGCGAAAGAACTGTCGGCATTGAATATTCTATTACCGAACCATCACCAAAAGTAATTACTGAACCTGTACCGAGAAAAATTGCTGCATCGTTAAAGTCTTTTAATACGACGTTCGTAAAGACAACCGATTTGCCAGCGGCTATTTGAATAAGATTTAATTGATTACGAGCAAACCAAATTGAATGCCCATCACCATTAAACACACAGCTTTCGTTAATTATTAACGATTGGTCTTTGCTTAAGAACAGGTCTTCATTTTGGCTATAAGACGACGTATTGATTTCTTTGCCAAATTGATTTCGCGTTTGCCATGAATACGAATCTTGGCGATGATCAACAAGTCCATATACTTTTATTTTTGATCCGCCTTGCCTGGTAATTAAGGTATCTGAAAAAGTGATACTATTTGAAAGCGTCGGTGGAAGCTCTCTAACCCTTGCTAGATCATAGCTAAACGCATATGTAATAATACCACTTGATGGCGCTGATGCTGAGATACCACCAGGCCGCGCAATCCCACCAGCTCCCTTATAATATGTCGCTGCAATATATGAACCGTCATTATTCCAGGAAAAGGCTTGAGGATAAGCTGGTGCGGTAGATACAGGAATACTTCCCGTGAGCAATGGAACGCCATTATTCAAAGAAAAGACTTTAAGAAAAGGATCTTTGTCACCATCTTCCGCTTGTACATATTCTGACACCGAAATAAAGTTTCCATTCGGAGCCCAATTAAATCCAGTTGGCATAACTGTTCCAAGTGAAATAGTATTTTCCGTTTCAAGCAAACCTTGACCATCAACAGGATAAATAGTTAATTCTGGAGTCGCTGTATTAACAATGGCAATAAAGTCAGCAGACGGTGACCATTTAATGCCTAATGGACCTGTCCAGACCGTAGATGTTGTTGAAAATACAGCAGATGGAACACCATCTGTTACAGAAAAGTTTTTTATAAATGTTTTATAGTCACTATTTATGTATGATGCTGCAACAAAGCTTCCATTAGAACGCCAAGAGGTCGAACCTCGATCCAACGATGTAGTTCCAAGCTCTACATCTTGAGGCGTTCCCAAAATACCTTCTTCTACAGGGAATACCCGCAATTGACGTGATGTTTTATTAATCGCTGCAATATAATCTCCATCAGCGCTCCAAGAAATTCCTTGATATTCAGCGTCATCGCTAGAACTTGCGCTATCCCCGATTATTCCTCCAGTAATATTACAAACTTGAATTCCTAACGCTGTTGCAACGGCAAAGTAATTTCCATTTGGCGCCCAAGCACAAGATTGTATATTTAAAAATCCAGACTTTGAATTTCGTGCTGTCAATTGGCCGTTATTAACAGCATAAAGATTTATCGTTCCGGCATTTGTTATAATATCATTTTCTATTATTGCAACAAATGAACCAAACGGTGACCAACTACAATTATTAGGGATGTTATTTATCAACTCAAATTCGGTTATTATAGAATCGGCTTGTGTTATGCAGGGATTATAATCAAATGAATATGTTTCAAGCCCGCTCGAATTAGACATCATATTATAATGCGTTGTTGCTATGTATGAACCATCGCCATTCCAGGAACAAGAATTTGTGCCAGTTGTTATAGTTATGCTATCTATAAGCGATGGTACTCCATTAACAATAGCATAGAAATTTAATGTATCCTGTTCGCCAGACATACCCCACTCAACTGCCATTACCGCAATAAAATTTCCATCGGCTGTCCAGCTAAATCTTCTTGGTGTTTTGGTTCCAAGTGAAATAGTATTTCCCGTGCCAAGAGTTCCATTATTATCAACGGGATAAATATTTAATGTTTTTGCCGATTCATCAGTAAAGGCAACATAATCGCCAGTAGGTGACCACTCAATACTTGACGGGGCATTCATCATTCCTGTTATATTTTTTAGAGCGGCTTCTGTTGGTGTGCCCAGAGAAATAGTATATGTTTTAACATAAACACCACTGCTCATACTTGAATATGATACGGCAACATAACTTCCATCAGGGCTCCATGTTGAAAATAATTGGTTTGCATAATTTTCGATATAAAGAGATTGCGGAATTCCCAAAACACCATTGGTAACTGTAAATATGTGTAGTTCTACATTTCCTAGTTGCACTTGATCAATAAAAACAGCCGCTATGTAATTTCCGTCATGACTCCACGAAATGCCTTGATAAGTACCACTAGGACTTGAACTTATAACACTTCCAAGCAAGCCTCCGCTAATAGGATAAACTTTAACACCTTGATCAGTAGCAACAGCAAAATATTGATCATTTGGCGCCCAAGCACAAGAACCTATATTTCCAGAAACAGCTTGCGTATTTTGGACCGTTAGTTGTCCATTACTGACGGCAAGAAGATGTATATTACTATCACCTGAATTATTAGTATCTATCGCAGCAATAAATGAATTATTTGGCGACCAAGCACAACGATTAGAACCAGAACCAATCCATGAAATCTCGCTTGTTATTGAATCAATTAATGTTAATCCAACAAGAGGATTTTCCATCTCAGCATTAGTAGCATAGGTTACAATTCCATTTGAAACAGTACGAGGTTGGCCACTTGAGCCCCAAGATTCATTCGTATAAAGTGTTGCTAGATACGATCCATTGTTATTCCACAAACAAGCGAGTGATCCATTATCTACTGGAATGCTTTGCTTTGCTGAAGGCACGCCATTAGCAATGGCATAGAAATTTAACGTATAGTCGCTACCATCGAGTTTCGTTATTGCGATAAAACTGCCGTCTGGTGACCAACTAAATCCATAAAGATTGCTTGCTTCAAGCGAAATGGTGTATGAAATTCCTACGCCGTATGATTGCTCAAAAATACCATTATTATCAACAGGATAAATTATCAAATTATTAGGTCCGGAACAAACAACAGCAATAAAACCACCAGCAGGAGACCATTTAATACCTAATGCAGATCCCATTAGGGGAGACATTGGAGAAGATACAAAGGTGGGCGCTCCATTTACAACAGAAAACGTTTTAATAACACTTTGCGAATATTGATTAACATATGAAACTGCAACAAAACCACTATTAGGACTCCACGACGTTGCCCCTTGCGTTGAAAATAAATCAAGCGAAGCACTTTGAGGGGTTCCTAACACCCCATTTGCAACAGGATATATGTATAATAATTTTGTTGTTTTTTCAATTACAGCAATATAACTACCATCGCCACTCCACGTAATTCCTTGATAATTACCACTATCAATTGAGCTTACAAGACTTCCAATCATTCCACTAGTAATCGCATAAACATTAATGCCGTTATCAGTTGCAATAGAAACATATTGATTATTTGGTGACCAAGCACAAGAGTCTATAACCGCTGGTACCGCTTGAGTATTTTGAGCAGTTAATTGACCATTGCTTACGGAAAATAATTCGATATGTCCGGTGCCTGCTTGAGAATCACTATCTGTTACAACTATATATGAGCCATTTGGAGACCAAGCACCATTATTATAGGTAAAATTACTCAAATCAAATGTTCTTGTAATTGAATCGACAGCAGATACCTCCAATGGGTCGCTCAACGGCCCTTTTGTGCTAATCGTAACTGTATTATCAAAATAAATGTTTCCATATCTTAATCGCATTCCAGTGTCGGTTGTTTTCAGCGAGCATCCATTTAAATAGAGTGTTGCTGTTGTCATTGTTGTGGTCATTCTGGTATCAAAAATAAATCTTGATTCTGAACCTATTGGATCGGCTGCATAACTATAAGTAATGCCAGAATCCACAAATAACGTTGATTCTTGTAATACGATTATATTACCTGTTCCTTCTTGGCTAAAAATACCCTTGCCGGTTAGTTTAACATCATTCTCAACTATAATACTGCCGGAAGTGAATCGGTAATTATTATCGAGGCTTTCGGTTTCGTCGTTATAACTATTATCTAAAATAAGATCGCAATTATTGAGTTTTATTTCTGCATTTTCACCAATGCAACGAAGCTTGTGCTTTTTAACGCCACTTATTTTTATGTTTTGTAATGTTAGCGTTCCCGGCGATAATATGCCGATAGCATTATTGTCATAATAATCATCATATATACTAATCGTATTGCCAAAACCATTAATGGTAACATTACCTGAAAATTTCCAAAATGTTCCTAATCTTACCGATCTTTGTATTTCTATTATGGTCCCATCACCAAACGTTATTGATGGATTTAAATGTGGAGCAGAATAAGAGGTATCATCACTTGAAATTGCATAATCATAAAAATCTTTGAAAACAACATTAGTAAATTTTACCATTTTTCCTGGAGCGAGGTAAATGCCGCCGCTATTTTGTGCAAAACTTATGCTATGTCCGGCACCATCAAACGTACAACTTTCGTTAATTAATAATCGATGATTATCATCTAAAAAAAGGTCACTTTCTAATGTATAACTTGTTGTATTAACTTCTGTATCAGATGTATAACGATTCTGCCATGCTTGATTTATCGAGTTATCGTATATTAATCCATTAACATTTACTTGCGCATTTGGCTGCAACCTAATATCTACATCTGCGGCTTGACTTTGAGAACCATTTCCTATAATAATGCAGTCGGAAAGTGTTCTCATGGCATTTTGATAACCTACTTTATTTATATATATTGCTGCAGACGTATCATTAATAGTAGCAATTAAATTGCCTCTTACCCCTTGCCAAGAGCACCACGTCATGTCTCCGCTTCCTACTCCTATATCTTGATTTTCATTAGGCACAGCAATCCCATTTTCAATCGAATAAACACGAAGTAAAGGATTAAGTCCCGATCCCTCCCCATGTATTTCTATACCTGCACAAGCAACAGCAAGAATGTCGCCCGATGGTGCCCAGCTAATGTTTTTTGGGGTTGTTTCGGTTGTGGTTATAGACACAGTCCCTAATGAACCAGAACTGGTTGCTGGAAAAATAAGTAAATCATTCTCAGCATTAACAACCGCAATAAAATCACCTTTAGGAGACCAGGAAACAAATTGCGGTGATGTTCCAGCCGAAGCAGAATCTACCAGGCTAGGGGTACCATTAGACGAAATAGCATATATTTTAATTTCATTTGCATCTCGACAAACCACGGAAACATATTTACCATCTGGTGACCAGGAACACGAAAGAGGATAAGATCCACTCCCCGTTAGCACAGACTTAGCGGTTCCAATTATTCCAGCCGAAACAGGATAAATATTAAGTGATTCGTCGCCATTGTCTGAATTAGTTGCCGCAATATATTCACCTGTTGGAGACCAAGCAAAAGAGCGTAAACTTATTGGCGTTCCATAAGGAGTATCAGTATATGACTGCCATGTTGGAGTCCAATTAATTATCTTCAGGATATAAATATTGTTTGACGTCAATATTGCAATATAACCGCTATCAGGAGACCATGTACACGCTCGAGTGACTGAAAAAGCACCATTTGGATTTCCTTTATATTTTAAGACAAGCTTATTGTTTTCAATGGCATGAAGATTTATTATTCCGTCATATTGATAGCGGTTCCCCAATGTTGTTAAAATACAAAGCCCATCAGGCGAAAATTCACATCTATTTGGTGTATAATCAAGAAGCGCATAAGTTCCAGTTCCAGCGCCAGAAGTTCGTTCTCTTACTCTTACGTTATTTCCATTTATAATATCAATATTCCCACCAAAACAGAGACTTCCATTGGTCAAACGCATACCGGTATTGCTTGTTTTTAGTGTACAGCCATCTAAAAAAAGCGTTGATGTTTTATCTTCCATTACAAGAAGATCGCGCGATGGACTACTTGGAGCATAAAGAAATGTAGTATCGGGCGCAAAAGAAAGACGCCCAAGAGGAGCAATATAACTTGGACTTGCAGAATTATAAGCAAATGTTGAAGGACCAGAGAATTGTACATTGTTATAAAAATGTAATTGTCCTTCATTAAAATTAAAATCTTTGCCCATTTTGAAATCGACATTATCAAGATTAAGACGCGTTGTAGATGTCCCAAGTTGAATTGGCGAGTAGCCATAATAATCAGGGGATATAGATAATGTCATATTGCGTAAGGTAATATTTGCATCATCGTCTAATAAAAGTTTAGCATTGGGATTTATAGAAAAATTATGCCCATTTCCGTCAACGGTTAAAACTCCTCCTAAATGAAGATCCTTATCTTGGGCAATAGTTAAATCTCCGCCAAGAACTAATTGTGAACCGGCGCTATTAATATAACCACCATTAGTAAACGTTATATTATTATCAATTTTTAAATCACCGAGCAAGGTAAGCATACTTGTTGTTCGCAGATCAATGCCTCCACTCAGCGGAGCAAATGTATTGATAGTAAAATTTGAAGCATAACCGGTTGAGGGTTTTACCGTAATACCATTACCAAAACGCACAAAACCCTCAGCGCTATCGCCATCACGAAAAACATAATTTTGAGGAAAATACTTTAGATTCGAAGTTCCATCAATGAATACCGCGCCGAGATTGCATATATTTCCCAATAACACCAATACTAAAACCAATCCGCGCTTAAACATTTCGCGCTCCTTTTTGTTAAATCAAAAAACATCAAAACTCTCCCGTTATATTACTAAGCGTTTAGGGGCAAGTTGCAACAAACCAGTCCTTTCTATAAAATAATGTTGAACCTAAAGCAAATACCATTGTATGGCAAAGAGCCGGCAGTTCTTCTAAACTGCCGGCTCTTTGCGTCAACGAATCATAGTGATCAACCAGGACTAGTTACTGACAATCCAAGCAACCAGACTTCACATCAAGTAAGGCCCCTGGCATTATATAAACGGCAAGAGAGTCGGGTCCATTCCCAAAAGCTATTGCGTTCGATAATGTCGACCCTTTTGCATAGATCTTGTTTTTATTATCAAAAATTAACGTACCCTTCGTTAATCGAAGACCAGTTGAAGTTGAACTGAGAGAACAACCATTTAGATAAATTCTTGATGTTTGATCGGTCATCGTAACTAAATCGCGATTGGAGGTACCTGGCTTGTAAGCAAATTCAGACCCCAAATCAAAGAATAACATCGAATCATTCTGAATAGTCATTGGCTTAGTTGATGCATAAATAAACTTATGACTACCACCTAAAAAAACATCTTTGTCAATATACAATCGACCAATACTAAATTCATAATCATCTTCTAGAAAAATCGATACATTTTGCAGTGTCAAACAAGACGAACCAGCATCCATGCTCAACGTTTGCATCACTTGATCACGGCCAAAAGTCGGCAATCGCAAAATCATATTACGCAACGTTACTGAAACGCCAGCATCAACAAGAAGGTATGCACCCGAAGCAAACGCCATCTCGTTCCCACCACCATCAATAACAGCATTACTACTAAACCTTAGGGGCGAACCAACAGAGGGAACAACAAAGCTATTTGATAGCAACAATGAATGACCGCCAGCATCTATCTCACCAGCTGAGGTCAAATAGGCATCAGCCGCAAGGGTTAAGTCGCCGTCGAGGCGTAAGGTTCCATCAGCAATATTTAGATTCCCTGATACACGCAACGGAGTATTAAGAATTAAGGTTTTTCCAGTTGGTATGGTAAATCCTTCTTTTATGTAGCGCATATTACTAATTGTTTCGATCTCTTCTGAAACAATTAAGTGCTGTGCTTGTATTCCACTATTGTACAAGATGAGGTTGCTATTAGTTCTATATTTAACATAAAGGTCATCGAGCGCTGAATTTATAATGTTTCCATCTGCCTCTAGGTCGAGATTCGTTAATTCTGCATAAAGTTGAACAACCGCATTACTGGTTGTTCGATTCATCTCTATTTGGTAGCTGCTCGCTCTAATTGTTGGAGCGTAATAGTTCATCGCTTGGCTTGTACCGCGCA
>CAZGPI010000013.1:0-32132 GCA_964527595.1 uncultured Pseudomonadota bacterium | reverse complement strand
TCAAGAAATGGCATTGTATAACCTGGGCGAGATATATTATTTTGGTGATGGGGTAGATAAAGATGATAAGCGGGCGCGTGAATTCTTTGAAAAGCTGGCCAATCGTGAACAGGCTAGTGATTTTCAGATAAAAGCGAAGGCTTTTTTAGATAAAATGAATGAAAAGAATCTGTCGTTATCAGCCATCTCTGAATTCAATTTAAGGTATTTAGCCGCCATCACGAAATTAAATGGTTAGTATTTTAAGCTTAACATTAGGGCCCGCTTGAACGGGCCCTAATGTTAAAAGATTAGAAGCAAATTTTCAATAGGGGCGATCTTCAAATGCCAGGGTATAATTAGGTTTAAAATGAACCACTATATTTTTAGGGTTTCCTGTTTGCTCAATAATAAGCCGATTTTCTTTACATTTGATATTTTCTATTTTTTCGAAACCTAATTCAAATAGTGGAGTTTTCAAATCTCTGTGTGTAAGCGTAATACTACAAAATTCATCGTATAAAAAAATGCAAAGCCTGAGAGAAAATCCGTGAGAATCATCTTTTCGATATTCGTACATGCCTGCTTCATTATCAATGATTTTAGGTTCACATTCAAAAAGCTCAAGCAAATCAAATTTATTAACCATATTCTTCATATCCTTTATTTAGGTCTTATTGTTATGACAGCGCCAGTTATCTCATTGATGCTAACTTTAATACATTTAGTTTCAAAATCCAATGTTCCCATTTCTTTACCTAATGATCTTATTCCATGCTGAATAGCATCTTCTACTACCATTGGCGGAATGCCTCGAGGGTTAACGTATTTCAAAAAATCTGGTGTTCCGCGTGGATACCCAGCATTCAATGCTCTTTTTTCCAAAATAGCCCTTACAAGAAATGTATCTGGCGCCATTCGTTCAAGCGCATGCTGCGTAAACCACCGACCATTAATCATTTTACCTTGCTCTGGCATACTCCACGTGGCTTCAGCAACTTCCTGAACAGCCCGAGCAAGATTTCTGCCTTCAATAAATTGTGGATTTTCCCAGAGTACTTCCATCGTCTTTTTCGTTACCGCAGCACCATCCACCATGGTTGTCTTTACCATCGCGGGAAGACTTTGGTTAAGCAGCTCATTCGCCGCACGGGCTGAATATTAAGAAATAATGATTAATTTACAAAGGCAAGATGGATCCCGGATCAAGTCCGGGATGACAAAATCCTTCGGCGAAAATTCCGTGGTGACAAATGGTTGGTCTTAGTGCTAGCGGAAGCTAGCGTCCATGAGGTAGCCCAATGCGGAAGCTTTGGGCGTACATTTTTCTAAATCTGCTGGCCCATGAGATAATCATCAAAATAGGTACCATCTATTTTGAGTGCGCGTTTGATTGTACCTTCAATGCCAAATCCGAGGTTGGTGTATAGTTTGACTGCCCGCTCATTATCGGTACGTACCTGCAATTGCAACTTTGATATGCCGTTAAGTTTAGACCATTCTATTGCGGCAAGCATCATGTGCCGTCCGATTGAATGTCCCCAGTACTTTTTAGATACCGAAACACCAATGTCTCCAATATGTGCAAGGCGTGATTTATCTGAACGTTGCAAAAAAAGGTGAGACACAACGTTATTGTCTATTTTGCCTACCAACATCAGGCATCGGTTTTGTTCGAGGCATTCTGTGATTATTGTCTTTTCATCTTCCACGGTGATGGGAAATTCATTTAGCCCAAAGGTTAAAAAATCGGTTTCACCGCAATGGTATTGAGAAAGTTAATAATTTGTTCAGCGTCTTCTGGAGAAGCCTTGGATATGGTAATGGTTTGACCATTATCGATTTTAATGTGTTTTTGCATCACAATCCTTCTATTTTGTCATCCTGAACCATGGACTGAACTTGATTCAGGCTTGTTTCAGGATCCATCTTTTCTTTATACAATTTATCCATAAACATATCAAAACAAAAGGCGTAATAATTTATTGATATGATGGATCCCGGATCACGTCCGGGATGACAAGGGGGCAATTGTAATCAGGTATGACAAAAGGCTTCAATGAGTTAACGTTTTTGATTCGGGTGTGCGACAATCGCAACAATGGTAAGCTGATTTTTTTGCGGGCCATAATACCAGAAAATTCGGTACGCTCCTGGTGTTTTTTGTTGGGCATATGCTTCAAAGATTTTTTCTTCATTTGGACCGCTGAGTGACGTAAATTCATGGGTGTTTAATGATGGATGTCTTAGGTTGTTTTCCATCAAGGCTAATGTTTTTTGCACCGCTTTTAGAATACTCTTTTTCGATGGATCTGTTTCTAATTTTGTTAGGTGCTTATCAGCTTGTTCTGTAAAGATCAGTTCATTATTTTGCATCACATTTCACTTGAGATGTTTTTTGAATGAATCCCGCTTAATTGTTCCTTTTTGGTGCAAGCCTTTTTTAACTTCATCTAAAATTTTTCTGTTTTCTGGTTTGAATAACCATGCTTCGTGTGCCGGAATTTCGGCAATTGGTTCAAGTATTATTTTTCCGTCTTCTTCATAAGCAAAAAATCTTGAAGACAGGTTTTTTGAAATCTTGGTGAGGCAAATGCGGTTTCGTGAATCAATTTGAAGTGAAATTTTTTTCATCACAATCCTTTTGGTAGCATGGGGTGGATAACTTTTTTCATATAATAACGTGAGCGCAGGGTTTATTCTATCATCAAAACATTTTTATAGAGCCTCATATGTCATCCTCGGACTTGCTCAGAGGATCCATCTTTTCTACTAACCGTATTTCTGGTCCAAAAATTGTCTCATACAAATCAATCCATTCAGAATTTTGTTCTTCTATCAAATCAATTTTTCGTTGACGAAGCCAATGTTTAAGTTGTTTTTCTCTTCCAAGTGCTCTATAAACGCAAGCATATTGTTCAATATATACTAGCTTTTTTACATTATATTTTTGTGTAAATCCCTCAATGAGCCCACTCCTATGTTTTCATAATGAATTATCCTATAAGATGGATCCTCGGAGCAAGTCCGAGGATGACAAAAAATGTAGTATTTTATTCAAAAATTTTAAATTCATAATCAATCGAAAAATGCTTTATTAACTGTTTATCGTTTTTATTGATTCAGTGATAATAACACAATATGGGTTTTGGTGCAAATGGGTAAATGGGTTGAATGGTGACTAATTTACCAAGACAAGATGGATCCTGAAACAAGCCTGAATCAAGTTCAGTCCATGGTTCAGGATGACAAAAGGATTTGAGGTAGCCCAATGCGGACTTGTCGGCCATAGCCACGAAGGGCGACGGCTGATGCTTTGGGCTATTACGAATCAAGTAAAGCGTCGACGGGGTTGAGGCGGGAGGCTTTATATGCAGGATAATAGCCAAAAATTAACCCGACGGTGAAGATTGCAAAAAAAGCGATGAGAATGCTGAGTGGCTTGATAACCACCGTCCATCCAGTAAACATGCTTGCAATAAAGGGCGTAGTAACCCCAAGCAAAACGCCAAGCAATCCGCCAAACGCACATAAGATAAGTGCTTCGCTTAAAAATTGAGTGAGAATAGTTTTGTCCGCGGCGCCAAGTGCCATACGTATACCAATTTCTTTGGTTCGCTCACCGACCGAGACCAGCATAATATTCATAACCCCAATGCCGCCAACCAAAAGTGATATACAGGCAACAATGAGCAAGAAAAAGGTAAAGATATTTGCCGATGCTTTTGCCGCCTTGAGCATCGATTGTTGGTCAAAGATCATAAAATCGTTTTGATCTTTAAAGTCCAGATGATGGCGCGCACGAAGATATTTGGTGATTTGTTTAACCGTATCGGGGATAAGTTCATAGGTTTTTGTCGAGAGTGCAATGCCCCGTAAATGGGTGAGTTGTGAGCGTTCGATGTATTTTTTGAACGCTGAAATAGGTATAAAGCTATCGCGATTAGCGTCCGAAAAATCGCCTTCAAATTGGTGCTGAAGTTTATTAACCACACCGATGACAATAAACGGAATGTTGTTTATGGTGACTATTTGGTTGAGCGGGTTAAGTGATTTAAATAGTTCCTGCGCCGCCTTATGGCCAAGGACAATAACGCGTGAACCCATTTGCACATGATTTGTGGTAACAAATGTTCCCGTTTGGATTGTTCTATTGAGGATTGATAACAAGTCTTGGTTGCCCGCTTTAAGTTCGACCGAAACGGTATTGTTAAGATACTTAATTACTTGGGCCGCAGATGAAGATGGCGATATTTTGGCGATAGAGGGGCAAGCTTTTTGGATTGCTTGAAGATCTTCTATGGTTAACGGCATGGTCTTTTTACGTTTAAGCTCTTTGTTTTGCGCAATAAAATTCAGATGGCCGCCTTGTATATAGATCAGGTTTTTCCCACTTGAGAGGATCTCGTTTTTGATTTTTTCTTCGGCGCCATGGCCAATAGCCAGCATGGCGATAATGGCTGCAACACCGATATTAATCCCGAGTGTTGTAAGAAATGATCGGCCCTTATGGTGAAAAATTGAACGTAAAGATGTTTTGAGTAATTGCTGTGTTTTCATGTTTTTACAACGATCCTTTGAACCAGACCTTATACAATTTATCCATCTCATTTGGTTCTTGAACATCGTTAATGACGTTATCTGTTTCGGTAATACCATCGATGATTTGCCAGAAGTTATTGTCCGTTACGCCAAGAAGAAGTGCTTTTTGGACGAATGCTTTTCCATCAACGGTCCATACATAACGGAATTTTTTTCCGGCGTGCGTGTTTTTGAATACCGCTTTTTGTTCGGACGTTAACGGCTTATAATCGAGGTGGATGGTTTTGGCTATATGTTCAAGAATTTCGGGGTTGATTTGAAAGCCAAGGCCGCCAATACTCAGCGCGTTTTTGATTTTCTCAACCGTTATCTTTGCGTTGACCATCATGCCGGGACGTAGGCGCATATCCTTATTGACGATATCAATGGTTGCCTTATAAAATTGGGCTGCATCTTGGCCATTTCTACCTGGTGGAGCCTTAGGTGTATAACTCACTTCTTTTATCGTTGTGTGTATTGGTTGGTCGGGGAATGTGTTGATCGTCAATTTTACTTTTTGCCCCGCTTTGATATAACCAATTTCACTTTCATCAATATCCAAGGTTGCTTTCATCTCGGTAATGTCTTGTGCGATTTCAAAAATAATGTACTGAAAATCGTTAAGAACGGCGGTACCTTTAGAAACATTAACGGCAGTAACTATGCCATTATCGGGCGCTTTAATATTGATATATTGGTATTCAAGCTCAGCTTTTTCGAGCGTAACCTTTTGGGCATTACGTTCGGCGCGTGCCTTTTCGTAATCTGATCTTATTTTTTCATAATTGTTTTTTGATATTTGGTTGGCTTGATAAAGTTGTTTTTGGCGTTTGAAATTTTCTTGTTGATAGTAAAATTCTTGTTCCGCTTTTGCTAGGTTTTGCTGCGCAAATTTAATATCTTTATCGTCTTTACCTGTTTCAATAACAGCCAGAACCGAGTCCTTTTTTACGTGTTGGTTTTCCTTAACAAAGACCTCTTTGATGATACCTGCAAGCTGGCACCCGATTTTCATATTGTTTTTTATTTCAAGAATGCCCGAGGTGTTAACTTCATGCTTGATGGTTCGTTTTTGAGCGATTTCTGTTTTATAGAGAGGGGCAGCCGTTGGGTTTTTGGTGAATTTGCCATACCCATAAAAACCTATAACTAAGAGTAAACTGACGAAAACAAAATTAATTAAAAATTTGATAACGTTCATAATTGCATATCCTCTCCAGGATTTGTATCAATTGTTAGATTTTCAAATAGCCCGTTAAGCCGATTCATTTGATCTTTTTGGGTTAGGAAGCTTGGGTCAATAAACTTACTAAGTTCAAAAGGAAGATGAATACCTTCTTCAAATGGCAACCCTTGTTCATAAAGTTCATTGCCAAATTCTGCCGTCAACAAACCTTGGAACATTACGCGAACGTCCTTATCAACAAGTATTTCAATAATGCTTATGAATTGGTCGATACATTCATCTTCGTTTTCTGCCGTAAACCAAGTTGAGGTAAAGTCTATGTCTTTATAATTGGTGCATGGTCCATTGAGCACGATGAATGGTTTGTTGGACCGTTTACTTATGTAGGAATTAATCGAAAGTTTTCTTTTGTCTAGATCACGCATAACGGCATTTAACCAGCGGAGCATAGTTTGTTCTTTGGTGAATTGTGCAATATCGCAATTTATGCTTGGATTTTTTGAGCTTTTGCATTCAACGACGTAATTTGATGAGACGATATCAAATTCGGTTGTATGGAGTTGATGCATTTCACGATCAATTACCACCGTTACGCAACCATCTTTAAAATTGATATCAAGATCAAATCCGACGATCCTTTCTCCATCGTAAGCGAGTTTTAGTGCAGATGCTATTTCAAATTCATTACCTTTTATATCTATCTGCCGTAATAGTTTGATAAGACCTCGGCGCTTTTCGCTAAAAACGGGCGAGCTTGGAGTTTTGGTGTGCCATGGTTTAATGGTTGAGTTAAAAAACGAGAGAACGAACAAAAGAACAAAGAATGTACGTATTTTTTGGGGGGCCATGAGTATCCTTTCTCGGCGGGAAAGGTTGGGGAAAATACTTTCGACGTATTTTAGTTTAGCGATACTCGTTGGTGGAGTACATAATTTGAAATTATTATGTTTTCTTATCGATTTCTAGGGCAAATTAAAGGGGCAATGACGGCATTGCCCCTTTGTAGTTTAGCTAATTGCAAGACTTACGTTATCTACAAAATTGATATGAGCGTTTGTTAGTTGATGATACATTTTGTTATCAAGGCGGCCGCCAAAGAGTGTGATTTGTTCTTTATTGGCTAGCACATGGACGATTTCTTTAAATTGATTGATCCAATCCTTTTGCGGTGTTTTTTCCAGCCACGCCGATGTTATGTAGATATTTTGGTAACACGTTGCGGGCCCATTAAGCACAATGAATGTTTTCCCCATTCGAGAGTACGTAAGGTCTAATTCAATTTGGCCTGCTTCAAATTCTCTGACAAGTTCTTGGCACCAAACAAGCATGGTTCTTTCTTTGTTGAGTTGGAAAATTTTAGCGTGATGACCTCGTTTGCATTCTACGGCGTGATTTGTGGTAATGATGTCAAATTCTGTGGTGCGCAATTCGGTGCGATTAAATTTGCCATCAAGGCTAACGGTTAGTGGACATTGGATGAAGGCCTCATTGCATAATGTAAGGTCCAGTTCAAAACCCAATATTCTTTCGCCACGGCTCATGAGTACAAGTGCCGCTTCGGTTTCAAATGCAAATCCACCATCAGGATTATTGATTTTTGCGATTACCTTTTCAAGGCCTGGCGTTTCTGGACTCAGATATGCGAATGCAATTTCTTTAAGCCTTGAGGTAGATATCGAAGCAAGATCGCTTGTGGTTAAAAGCCAACAAGCCAAAAAGAAAATTTCCAACGATCGTGTGACGATTCTTTTGCCTGCATGAAAATGTGAGTTACCCGACCCTAAAATCTTCATAAGCCCCCCTTATGATTATCCCGTGTCTAGCTTTACTTCCCCTGATTTAACCATAAAGCTTTTACTTCAGTTAATTCAAGGAAATAACGATCTTGAAAAATAATAATAACAGGCTTGTTTGTAGTGTTGATAAAATCGAATTTTTAAAATTAATACTTGTATTTATGATACGATCCGTGAGCGCGTGATATTTTAAGAACGTTGACTTTATAACGCCAAATAAATAAAACTAATTTTAAGGGGTCAGAAGTTTCTCATGTAACTTTTGGGGGGGCGATATGAAACGTTTAATTTTGTTTGCGGTCGCAATCGTCATTTTTGGGGGCAATCTTTTCTCAACACCGTTTACCTTGGAAGATGAAAGTTATATCACCATATTTGACGATGCAACGTTTTTGGGTGATAAGAACTTCAATCTCATTCGACTTTATAAGGCCGAGGTAAAACCAAGGTTTCGCAAAAATTTACCAACGTGTTTTTCTTACGTTGATGAAGTTGAGACATCATTGCGTGACTTACGTTGTTCTGAGGGTATAAAGCTGTTATCTCTTGGCTATAAAAAATTAGTAGCCGATCAGAATAGTAAGGAATATTTTTATAAAACATTTTCTTCAGAGGTCGATAAGTATGTTTTTGAACGGTTAGCAATTGCAAGTACCGATCGTGATCCAGATACGTGTAATACCTGGAGTGTTCCTGGTGAGATTATCTACTTTGATGCCGAAACAAAAGAGCCATGTGCCGTTGACGTTGGCGCGTTCCAATATGTTATCGATGTTGATGGAGCGTGTTTTTCTCGTTCATTTGTTCTTTATGGGAGAAGCTATTTAGTTGTTGGAAAGGGTGAAGCGGTTCGTCGTTGCTGGAAAACATACGGGCATTTAGACCATACGGCCGTTTCCGATCAAATAGGTCGATTTTTGGATGAACAAAAAAGTGTCAGATGTGGATTTTTCAGTAAAGATTGGTGCAAAGAAGTCTTGTGCAGCGTTAACAACTACAACAGGGCTATGGAAATTGATTTTTTATAGAATGTAACTCAATAATCATTAAAGAGTCATCAATCGTGAATGGTTGATGACTCTTTTTTTCTTCAAAGCTGAATTCTGACAGGTAAAATACTGCCAAATTTGTCATCCCGGACTTGATCCTCGTCCTATTTGTGCTGATTATCCAAATGATTGACAAGGTCCCCACTTTTATCCGACTCTTTTTTCTAGTTCAACCTTTATAATACTGGGGAGTTGTTATGAAGCAGATGTTGTTGGTTTTTACTATTTGTGCGTTTTTTGGAGGAACCCTTTTTTCACTGGATACCATTTTTGAGGACGATCACTATATTGCCATTTTCGATACAAGGATAATGCCTGGTTTTTCAGGCGCTACTATTATTCGGCTTTATAAAACCAATATGAAAAGCAGTAGCGTTTCTGGCTTTTCAGAAATTAAAGGGTATTCTTTACGTTCGATTTTATCATTAGATCGTCCATCGAGTCCAGTTCCTGAAGCTTGGTGTGATAACATTCATTATGGATTCTCATTTCTCGTAGATCGTTTCGTCGATGTATTGGGTTTTGTAAGTAAGCAGAAAAGCCGATTAAGCCCAGACCAGGAAGATTTCGTTTTTAGTTTGCCTGGCGAAATTATTTACTTTGACCGGAAAGGTGAACCATGCAGTGTAGAATGTGGAGCGTTTCAATATACGATTGACCATTTAGGTTATTGCGCTGATCGTTGTTTTTTTTCGTTTTCTTCGATTAGCGATGCTAATGTTACGTCTGCAATTACCGAATTTACAATACAGCTTCGTGCTCGTAGCGAACGGCCTTTATCTGAAAACTGGTGTGCCGTAATTCGTAACCTTAAGCGCCAATATATAAAAGAGGATGGGCAAGCGCCACATTCGTTCGTGTTATAATAAATTATTGTAAATCGCCAAGAATCATTTTTAAACTATCCTATTATTTTGTATGAATCATGCTATTTGTTACCAGGAGGATGTAGGATATGTTTTGGAAGAAAAATGAAAAATCAATGATAAAGTCGCAGCCTGTTCAGTCAAATTATAAGCGAGAAATGGTTACGGTTATTTTATGCGCGGCGTTTATTTTTTCGATGATTGCGTTCATTTCTTATAACCCGCAAGACAATACTATTTTTCATTATGGTAATAAAGATGGCAGAACGACTAATTGGGCCGGGGTGGTTGGTGCACAATGTGCCGCACTTTTTTTCTTTTTGTTTGGCTCGGCCGCTTTTCTTTTTTTAGTAAGTGTTGGCATTTTTGCCTGGCTATTATTTACCGGTGTTCCGCTTAAGCAAGAACGTGGACGCATTATCTCATTATTTATGATTACGTTATCATCGACCACCTTATGCTCGACCATGAATTTTGATCTTATGGGGAGCGTTCCGGGTGGATTTGTTGGAACCTGGTTGGAGCGCTTTTTTAGTCTGGCTTTTGGAGCCAAGGGATCACTGATATTTTTATGCAGTACCTTATGGGTCGGTATCATTATGCTTACCCATATGCCTCTGATGCCGTTATTTAAATTTGTTGGGCGTTTGATTAAGGCCGTGATTATCGCTTCTTGGGCGGCCGTGTCTTTTCAATGTTCATTAGTATGGAATATGATATGGAAAAAACGAAAAACGAGTGAGCCATTTGTGCCGGTACCATCGGTTGTTTTGGTACCAAAGAGTGACGACGCATTGGCTAACGATTTTGCATTTTGGGGATCGGTTGCCAGCGGTCATGTAACGATGGGGTCATCAAGCGCTCCTGTTCCTGTTAAATCACCGCTTAATGATAAAATGGCGGTGATCAAGCTGCGTGGCGCAAGCCAACCTCGTCAAATTCTTAAGGGGTATGTATATCGCTTACCAAACGCCGCCGTTAAGAAAAATTTATGGGCGACGACGAATACCAACCAATTATCAATTGCCGATCTTATTATGGCGGCAACGGCCGATATTTTTGTACCATTCAAGCTACCATCTGCCGATATTTTTACGGCACCTAAAGAGAAAACCCCAATCGTTGGCCTTGCCGAAGATGCGGCCGCACGCGGTAAATTACTTGAAGAAAAATTATTACATTTTGGGGTAAAGGGTAAAGTAACGGCCGTTAAGACCGGTCCACTTATTACGCTCTTTGAATACAAACCAGAAATCGATAGCAAAATTAGTAAAATTACGGCCCTTGAGGATGATTTAGCCATGGCGCTTACGGCAACGAGTATTCGTATCTTGGCGCCGATTCCAGGTAAGGACGTTGTTGGTTTTGAGATCGCCAACGCGGTCCGTCAAGATGTGTATTTTGCCGACGTACTTGCAAGTAAAGAGTATCAAGAAGCCAAAGCGATTTTACCGCTTATCTTTGGTGTTGATGTCTCGGGCAAACCGGTGGTGCAAGATTTGGTTAGGATGCCGCATTTACTTGTTGGCGGTGCAACCGGCGCAGGTAAATCTGTTGGGCTAAACGCCATGATCGCTGGGTTATTAAACGCCAGAACTCCCGATCAAATGAAATTGATTCTCGTTGATCCAAAGCGTTTAGAGTTTACTCCTTATGCCGATGTTCCGCATTTGATTTTCCCTATCGTGACCGAACCAGCTCGAGCGTCGGCCGTGCTTAAGTGGGTGTGCCAGGATATGGAACAGCGCTATGAAACTTTGGCCAAGGCGGGCGTACGTAATATTTTAGAGTATCATCACTTGTTTGAAGAAACAAAAGCGCCGGTTAATCGCGATGGCAATTTGTTGCCACATATGCCATTTATGGTGGTAATTATTGATGAACTTGCCGACCTTATGATGGTTGCCGGAAAAGAAGTTGAGACCGCTATTGTGCGTATTGCTCAGATGGCGCGAGCTTCGGGGATTCATATGATTGTTGCTACCCAACGTCCCTCGGTTGATGTGGTAACCGGTTTAATTAAGGTCAATTTTCCAAGCCGTATCGCGTTCCGCGTATCATCAAAAGTCGACTCTCGTACGATTCTTGATTTGCAGGGTGCAGAAAAATTATTGGGACGCGGAGACTTATTGTACTTAAATGCAAGCTCGCCCGATGTTGCGCGTATCCATGGCGCCTATGTCTCCGATAAAGATATTAATAAGCTTGCCTCTTGGTGGCGTGATCAGCAAAAACCAAATTATTTGGACTTGAATGAAGTGCTCCGTTCAACGAGCGATCAGAACTTGGAAGATTATCAGGATGAAATCTATAAGGATGTTTTGGCGTTTATAAAAACGACCGACGAAGTATCAATTTCTATGATCCAACGTTATTTCAGAATTGGGTTTAATCGTTCGGCACGGCTTATTGAGAAAATGGAAATGGATGGCATTGTTGCGCCGGCACAGGGCGCCAAACCGCGCAAGGTGTTACGATGAAAAGAGTAATTGCTTGTATTGTTTGCTTTGGTTGGATGTTTCAGGGTTCTTCTGTTATTGACCGAACTACGTTACAATATCGCTCAAATCTGTATGGAAATAAGACAGAGAATCTCGATATTTTAAAAACGGGTGCTTGCCAACCTGTTTCTATTGATGGAGTAAGTTACCAGATTGAGGTTCCAGCATTTATCGGTATTTCGCACGATATGGTTAGCGCTTATGTTGCTGAAAAACTTGGGCAACCGCTTGATGTTGTGTGGCAAAATCTTTGTCGTGATAATTTGTGGCCCGATGGTAATCGCGACAAAGTTCTCGATGAACTGTTAAAAACAAAAAAATATCCAGATAAGTTTTTAGTTGCGGTTGAAGCTTTGGGTGAGAAAATAAAAAAAATATTTGTCGATTCGGTTTTTGCTTTTGATGAAAAACAGAAAACTTTTATTGGGCTTGCTGTTGGAAAACGCTTGATGGTACGTAGTACCGGTAAAGAAGATACACAAGAGCTTGCCAATGCTGGTGGCAATGAAACTGTTTCAAATGTAGAACCGGGTGTAACCGATATTTCAACGGCAATGGGTATTGTTGTTGCCTCATATTTAGGAACAAAATCACTTAAACAGCGCCTTGCTATTACAAAAAAAATTGAGAATGTGACAGAAGTTTTGGCCTTCCCTTTTATTCCCATATTGTTGCAGGTGATGGTGGGTGAACAGCAAGGTGGTCAATTAATAACGGCCGAAAGTGATATTGCAAAAATTCCTGTTTCTGGTGTTATGTTTACCACTGAAGCTGAGGCAAAAACGCCTGGGTTAACGCACATTCAAACAACCTTTGGCCATAATGAAGGGGTTGTTAATAGTCTTGTCCCGGTTGATACCTGGTATGTTGGTCCGCATAATGTTGTTTACCCGGTGGTGAGGAAAAAATGGCAGCGTTTGACTCCAATGGAGACGGGCGGTCTTGTCAAAAAAAGTAATACATATGGAAAAGGTCAATCCTTCGTTGAGCGTCAAACACTTACCGGCGTCGATGCGCGAGCACTTAAAGCCGTTGCCGATCGTGTTGAAAAGTATTATGAAAATGGGATGGACATTGAATTTGTCTTTATGCCAGAATCGCACACAATTTATTTAGTGCAGGCTCGGCCAATTGTTTTTGGTACTAAGGATCCTCATTATGTGGCTGATGAATGGCTGAAGCAATTTGATAAAAACAGTCTTCTTCAGGGTAGTAAAATTGGTGTTGGGCGTGCTAATGTCCTGGTTGCGCATAACGAGGCGGATATTTTAGTTGCTGATCGGTTGGCTGATGCGTTAACTAACTATCTTAATAAAGGTACGGCTGAGCGAGCGGCGATTGTTTGTGTGGTTGTCAAGGAGATGCCGGCCGCAACGTCTCACGAGGCCACCACATTCAGGGCCGAAAACATGTCGATTATTCAGTATGATGACCTTGAAAAAGTTCAAGCGTGGTTGAGAAGCTCAACGGTTCAAATTGTTGTTGATGTGCAACGAGGAATGTTAATTAACAATGTCGACAATAAGGCATTGCATATTATTGCTGGATGGTATGAGTTTCCAATGCCGCGCCAAATGTCGGTGGTTTCAAGACCTCGCGGGCTTGGGGATGATCCATTTATGGCACAAATTAGAGCGGTTCGCCGTTTGTATTTGTGGCAAGGCGAGTCTGGTAATCGTATGCGTAAACAGGTAGCGGATAAAATACAAGAACCGGTTCATGTTCTTTTAGAAGAATTAAAAACATGGCATGCAGGCGATGATGAAAAAGCTTTGAGGATGCTTGGCGTTACCGGTTTTGCGTTACTTTATAAATTATGGCGTAATCTTCCGCATGAAGAAAAACAATCAACATTGTTTATGAATTTTCTTGAAAAACTTTCTCGTAAGGAAAAAGTTGAAGATGGAGCTTGGCAACTACTTGGTGTTAATGATGAAATGACAGACCAAAGCGTAATCGCAAGTATGCTGTTTGATAATGCATTGCGATGTTTAGGTGAAGTTTTTAGTATTGCCCCAAAGATAACTGAGCCGCGTGATTTACGTATGTTATATCCGATTCATTTTTTGTGGGCGTTGTTTTATCAAGCACGGAACGAACAAATTGTTGCACCTTATTCATTGGCCGATGTTGTTGGCTCGATGCAACAAGATATCCGTGTTCTTGGTAGAAGCAGGGGCGTTCGTGTGACAAAACAAGAGCTTGATCTACTTAAGCTTGCCGATGCAGCATTTAGTTCAGCAACGGCCGATAACTGGGGGATGTTTATTCAAGCGGTGCTTAAGCATAGTGGTTCTTCAGGCGATGGAAATAAGGTTGTCAGGGGATTGGCATCAAGAATTGTGCAGATTGGGCAACTTGATATGCTTCCCTTATGGTTGAATGTTTCATTTGAGGCTGCCATTAAGAAAAATCCTGAAAATATGGCAGCGGTGTTAAAAGATTTGGTAAAAGAACTCGATGCATCAGGTTCTTTTTTTAGCCAACTACTTGATCAAAAACGTGCAATTGATGCTTTTGATATAACGCAATTTGAGCAGCCTGAGAAATTTAATAAATTATGGAAAGATTTTCAAGTCCTTCTGGCTTATTTTATGGATGAGAGATTTTTAGGCGTTTTTAGTGAGGGACTGAAGAAAGATAGCTTGCCTCAATTAACGGCGCTCAATGTTATGCATAATATTATTGATGTTTTTGATAAATCGATAAAAACGATGAAGGGAAGCACGCAATATAGCAAAGTTGATGATAAGGTTCGAAATTTTAAGATTATGCTTGACCTCTATTGGGACTTGTTTGAACAATGGGTTGCAGTAGTTCCACAAGGGACATTTAAGGAGTCAGGAGCGTCTAGTCGTGGGGTGTTTGATGTTGGTGCATATCTTGTTAACCTTCGTACATTCAAAGATACCTCATTTATTGGTGAAGTGCAGCTGCAAGCATCAAATGGTTTTAGTGTGATAACAGCGTCAATCGCAAGTGCAGGACAAGCTGGTAGAAGCGCACCGCACATGCTTGAAGACTATTTTACGCTTATTCATCAAAATTTGCTCTTTACTTTAAGTGCTCTTATGCCATTGGTTGTCGATGTTGATAAAATAAATGTGCCACCGCTTCTGCGACTGTTACAAGAAAAATTATCTAAAGGCGTTCAATCAAGCGAAGATTGTCATAAGGTATATTTGCTTGGTTTTTCAGTTGAGCAAGACATGTTGTCATTTTTTTATAATATGCCATTACGCCAACATAGTTCTGCTTTTAGTTTGCGCTATGATAAACCAAATGATAAAACGTATTTAGATTGTTTTTTCTTTGGGAGATTTGGTGAATATGATGTTTGGAATAAAATTTATAGTTATGCTGGCGTTTGCCAAGTATTGTTTGGTGTGAAGCTTGTCTCGAGAAAAAAGAATGACTGCGAGGTTCAGTTTACATGGGAAGTAAACGAACATACAAACATCGATAAAATAATCGAAGCGCTTGGCTTTATGACTGATTGGGAATATCGCAAGATGTTTTTGTTACCATATTCTGATTTTCTAGAAAAGCTTACAGAGCCTGAATCTTTAGCATTGTTACTTGACGTTTTGGCTTTACCTTTTACATCTAAGAATAAATTAGAAAAACTGGTTGACGATGCATGCAATCGATTGGTGGAGCAGGTAAAAGAAAACAAATTAATTGATCAAGTGATTAAATTTGTTGTATTGATAGATGCTTTTGAATTTAAAAAACCAACTAAAATCAAAGACTTGGTTGCGTTGGTACTGCCAATAATTTTAAAATCTTTTGACCGTTATGGTGATGATGGCTTATTTATGAAATGGTTTACAAAAACAGCCAACCAGGACGGTGCTTTATTAATGAGTTTTGGCAAAAAACTTTTGGCTGATATTGATACTGATAAACCAGATCTAAATGGGTTGGCGATTTTTTTAAATATTGCATGTAACGGATGGACTTATTCTTTGTCCCGTGCGAATAAACAACAAGTTAATGATTTGGTTGATCAATTAAACAAAAAAACACCAGATTGGCTTGCTCGACGAATTGTTACCTATGAAAGTTTTGCTGGTATTTCTCATTCGATTTCTTCTTGGAAATATGCAGATTTGGCGATTGCTGAAAAAATAAAAATACTATGGATTAAAACATTTGGCCAATTAGCTAAAGATATTGATGCTGGGGCAATGGTAGATCCCAGAATATTTTCAAAAATTAATGATATCGTATTTAGTTATGATGACTCAAAAATGCCATTGGATGTTGTGCATAAGAGTCTTGAATTAATGATAAATTTTTTTAAATCAGCCAAAAAATTGGAAAAATTGAATTTTGTTGATAATGTTTTTAATTGTATGGCTCGCTATGAAAAACTAAGCGATTATAGTAACAATCTGTGGTTGTCTGTGCTTGATGATGTTTTACGTATGGTAAATGGTCCAGAATCAATAAATTTGCAAGATCAAGGAACGGTCTTAAGCTTCGTTTATCATGGAATTTCGTTAGATGTAAAATTTCCCAATAGCAAAGACATTCAGGGCAAGGCGTTTGCTGTTTTTAACGCATTTTGTGATAAAATGGAGGCGAGCATTGCCACACGCAGCCAAATTTTTTCCTGGGATATCGATTCCTTTCAAAGCCATATTGGTTGGATTAAGCGTGATATGATTGTTGGTGATGTTGCGTTAGATTCTTATAACAACGGGATGCGTGTCTTCAAGCTCTATATTAATCGCTTTATGGATGAATTACGTGATAGTAATGAATTTAATGAAGCACTTGTTACTATTTTTGATAAAATTATTCAAGCGCCTGAAATTGAAAATCCAAGCGATTTATATAATGCCTTTTTGGCTAGATTGCAGCGATTTGTTAAGGATGTTCCGCACGTTGATTTGTCTCAGTTTAAATTTTTAATGAAAGCATTGGACGATATATTGTCTTATAAATTGTCTATGGTTATTAAAGATGAATCAATGCGCCTGCCAATTAAAACAAAATGTGTTGCTTTTGCCTCGGCTCTATTTGAAGCATTTACGACTCATTTGAATTTGGATATTGTTCCCCAACAGCTTCTTTTTGATCTGGTTGCCGGATATCAGGTAGAAAAGTGGCAGAGGTTATTCGCCAGTTTGAAGAGTGAAAACATTCAAGGTTCGCTAGAGGCTTTAGATAGATATAATACGCTAGTAGGGCTTATTAAAAGAATTTTCTGGAAACATTTTGCGCAGGGGAATTTATCTCGCTTTTGTGTCGACTGTGCAATTAATTCAACTGATTTTAATGCAGCTGAGCGCATTGATTTATTGACGCGTTCGCTTGACGTAATGCTTGGCCGCATTAGCAATAGATCTGCTAGGGGCCGGCTGGAAGAATTTCGCGGTCTTGACGCATTATTCAATCAATTAACGAGCGATGTAACTCAAGAAGATGCTCAACGTTATTCTACGGTAATGTCATCAATTGTGACGGCCTGGGTTACTTGTTTTGATGAACAAATTGATTGGAATGATTATTCGTTTAGAGCGATTTTAGCGATTTTAACAAGCGCTGGGAATGTTGGACTGAAGTTTGAGGACAGGTTGATGTGTGAATCGGTTATTGAATCAATAAGAAAAGTTATTACTGTTTTGGAAAAGCGGTCTAAAGAGATAGCTCCACTACAGCCATTACTAAAGAAACTTGAAGAAAAAATTCATGGTTAAAACATTCAATTTTTTTTTCGAGGGGTCTTTTTTTTAGCCGGCTTTTTTGTTTTTTCCCATGGTTTGCCGCCACAAGCGCTGCACGGTGTTTTGCATTCTTCTTGTGCTTCGCGTATGCATTGGCATGTAATACATTTGCAGGTATCGGATGATTCACGCGTCAGATTGTAAATATCGTGTAAATCGGCACAATTTTTACAGGCGATGGCACAAACAGGGCATGTCTTTGTACTTTCCCAATTTTTTATTTTAGCCAGGAGCGCCGATGAAAGATCGATATCAAGTTTCTCGGCAAAGTTAAGGCTAGCAAAAAAGATCCCAGCCAATTCATCTTTGATTTTTTCCTTAAACATTGGATCGGTTTGATGTAACAGTGCTATGTTTTGTTGGCTTTTCCATAAGAAAAGCTTCATTAATTCGGCTGCTTGCGCGGTAATAAACATGGCAAGATTTTTCGGTTTGTTTAGTTGGTGTTTAGCGTGAGCCTGACGAAATTTTTTGATGGTTTCTTTGAGATTTTGAATAGTTATTTTTGAATCACCCGTACTCATGATTATTCCCCTGCTTTTTTTAAAATTAGATTTTTCATACTTGGCCCGTCGCCCTCTCGGGCGATGGTTCGATACGCGCACAAAGTGCGCACTCACCACGAGCGGGCTAATTAAATACGTTTGTTTTGTATCTATGTGCCTAATCCGCTCGTCCTGCCTGCCCGCCGTAGCACGAAGGGCGTAGGCTGGGAGTGTTTTGCGAAGCAAAATGTATCGAAGGATGCGGATTTTTATCTGTTCCAAAATCTATTTTTGGCATACATTTGTCAACCGCGTATTATTAAGAAAAAGGGTAATGATTTGAATACAGTTTATGTGACGTTAAAACAAGCGCGTTTTTTATTGAAGCCAGCGATAAACAAATAATATGTTTTGAGGTGTTGTTTTGAAAAGAGCGGTAAATTTAGTCAACGATTCTTCATTAAGGTAATAATATTCGCGAACAAGTGAAAGCGCTCGTGATTTTGGAATGCCGATTGCGCATAGAATTTCAAAAAAATCTTTTTGAAACTTTTTATCGACCGGTGTATGTAATAAAACTTTGGAAGGCGTCTGGTCGCTGAAAAAATTATGATAGCCTTTATTGCCGACAGAAACATTGATTGTTTTATTTGCCTTGTCCCAACCAAGCAATAGGGCCAAATCAGATTTTTCACTAGCCATTTTGATCGATTTTTTTATAATTCGATAAACAAAATATTTTGAATTTTTAAAAACCGTTTCTTGCAAAATAAAATATTCAAGAAGGATTTCCAAATGCATCGGTGGGACTTTGCATTCTTTTTTAAAATATGAACAAATTGAGTAGAGCGAGATGGCATATTTGCTTGAAAAACATTTTAAAACAAAGGGATTTGTTGGTTGATTAATGGTTTTGAAAATGGGCTTAAAGTCTTTGGCTAATGTGTAAAGTACTGCGCTTCGGTTAAGTTTTATTGAATCGAAAAAAGATCCTGTTGAGGTTTTTCCATCCTCTTGAATAACAATGCAGCGAAGGTTGGTTAAACGATCAACTGTTTCCTGAAATTTGCTTAAGCTACAAGAAGAATTTAGATATTTCCGCATAACTCCAATTGGAACTGAATAAACATCTTTTTCTCGGTCTTTATAGGCAACGTACAAAAGGAAGTTTATTATTTGATGTTCAATTAGTTTCAATTTACATGCAAAGTATACTAATTCTTTTGTTCCGGATTTTCTAAAAACCATTTAATCAATCGATTCATAGGAGCCTTTAAGTAAACCCATCTTAAATAAAGCGTATCGACTTTGCTGATAAATATCTATAATTCACGCGGCTGTTTGATAATGTGCCGTAATTCCGTTCACCATGAGGCGAAAAAACCCTTTATAAAAAGCCTTTTTTGGTTATTGGTCCTTAGTGATTGTTTTACGTTTTTTTTTGAAAACGCTATTGGATCTTGCTTTTAGGTTAAAAAGTGAACGTAAAAATAAATAGGTTGAAAAGTCGTCTAAATACGGTTGGAGTTTTTTGAAAAACGCGGTAGATTCAACGAGCTTTTTTTAAAAAAAACAGTTTAAATCGACTTTAAATCGAGGGCTGAATGGTTTTTAGGAAATTGGGCAGCAAAGAAATTATTTATATGCCGTGCCATTTGACGCTTGTTGAGAATCACGTGCTTTTTTTCCTTTTATATGTTGCTTCTAAGCATCTTGAAAAAAATGATTATCAGGTTCCTCTGACTATCTTAAAAAAGTTTTTAAATACCACCAGCACTGCCAAAATTACTAAATATATTCGTTCTGCTGGGGCTGCTCAATCAGTGTTTAATGAAGATCAAGAGGGCGAATTATTTAGCCTTTTTTGCATCAATAAATCATCGTGTTCATATTCATTAAGCCCAGCATTAATCGAAATTATGCGTTCAAGTTATCCGCTGCCCAATCCTTTTTTTGTAAGGGCTTTGTCGTGTCGGTATTCGTTTTTCTTTTTTTTGCTCTGTTATAATTTTAAAAACAACAAAAAAACCCCGCCAATTTCTTGCGATAGAATTTTAACGCAGCTTAATTTAGAGAAAACAGTTTTCATGCGGCTCAAGTATTTATATTGTCGTGTTATCAATAAGGCGATTGCTGAGATTAACAAGAAGACGACGATCGTTATTTCAAAGACGAGTGACAGGATTAATCGTTCCATGCATTGTTCAATTAAAACAAAAAAATGCGGACAACTCTTTAGTGCTTGTTCTGGTCGTGTAAAAGAACACGTTGGGCTGATTGATGAAAGCAAGGTAGATCCGAAACTTTTTTTTGATATTTTAAGAGCTTTTGCGATTCCTGAAAAAAGCGCACGGAGAATCGTTAAGGACTTTTGTTTCATTACAAAAAATCATTTTGAACAAACGGTGATTAACTATAAGACAACTACCGATAACGTGATATTTGTTTATCGATGGCTTCAGTCTCTTGGTGTAGATTAGTTTTTTTGGTGATCAACCAATTATGAAGAAAAATCATGTTCTCTATACTTGTTTTGAAAAGTGATAAAACTTTATCAATAAATTGCCATTAGCCGTTAATTTTGGAGGTTTTATTAAGAAATATGGTTAAATTTCAAATAAAATGAGGGCTTCCGGTTTTTTTGTAGAAAATTTTTTAAGTTTTATGAGTTTTGTATTTTTTTTTAAAAAATACGGCGAGCATTTTTTGAGATTGACGATTGAGGGAGTAAATTCATCTTAGAAGGTGTACGGAAAAGTGCCTTTTTTTTAAAAAACCGTAAATAACTGGTTTGAATCGCAATGAGAAAAAGTTAAATTGCCCATAATGTTTTGATAGATAGTTTTAAAAAGTAATAAAACAAAATGCGGCCATATTTATTTTAAAAGCATTATTCAGCCGCATATTACATCATGATGGTGACGTGAAAAAATTCTATCTTTTAAAACATGGCGGTGCAGCTTTTAATTGTGTGAAAAAAAGGTTAATTTTTCTTAGGATTATTAAAATGTGAAAGAGTATTTGTTTAATTTGAGGATTGGTGGAAAAAATAATAAAAAGTAAAAAAAGAGATGTGGTGATGAACATGAAGATTGAAAATAATGGTTTCTCAAGTTTTGATACACATAGTGATTATGCGATTCTTAATATTTCACACCAATTTACCGCAATTCAGCAAAAGAGTTGGCATTATATGCTTCTTTTTGCAGCGAAAAATTTATGCGTTGCCGATGAACATAAAATATCACTAGCTCGATTGGTGAATTTTCTCAACGTAAAAAGTACCTATGAGATTAGAAATAAGATTCTTGAAATGGGGCCGGCCGAACATTCCCATGTTTTTTCTTATTATTTCGAAAAGATTAGCATTGTTGATGATACTGTATTTTATTCATATCCGGCGCATTTAAAGCTTTTACTTTCTCACCCATGTATTTGGGATGTGAGTAAGAAGTTGATACATCTCCAATTTCAATCAAAATATTCATTATTTTTGTATGAATTCTTTTTGTATTACGAAATGTTTGGAGCTGTTCACCCGGTTTCATTGCGAGCATTTCGTCATTTTCTTGGTCTTGAATCTTACCAATACACTGACGTTAAAACGTTGCATCGTAGCATTATAACGCAGGCTATTTGCGAAATTAACAGCAAGACTCCTATGGTTGTTTCGATAAAATATGAAAAAGAAGGGGCGGTTGTTGTCGGGTTTAAGGTATCCATTTTAAAGAAGAAAATGCATATGGAAACACTTAATGAAGACGATCTTTTGGGAATGCATAACGATAAAGAAAAGTATGGCTTATTTCTGCAAAATGCAGCATATGCGCGTTATTATCGCTTATCAAAACCAGCCCGCGAAAAGATTGATTTAATGTATGAACCATGGGTTAAGGCAAAGCACCCCCAAATTGCTTCTGGCGACGTGGCGGTAAAAGAGCTGGTCAAAAAAAACTTTTTGGTTGAGCACTGCTTGGCTCCTTATGAACAGGATTATGCTTTGTGGTTAGGTGATGAACGCCAAGATGCGGTCGTAATTTGAAGATGCTACACATTTATCTTTAGCGTTGGTCAGAAAATTAGGGGCGTCGCATGGTTCGAGCCGCCGTCGCCAAGGCTATGGCGCCCAGGTACATTTTTCTCGCATATAAAATGCTCGAAAAACACTCACCACGAGCGACACGAGACAGATCCCGCTCGCCCCGAGTGATTTTTGAGCGTAGCGAAAAAATTGTATCGAGGGGTAATTGCCTACGTTTCATGCTTAATGAGTCATGCGATAAAGCAAATAAACAACACCGGTAAGGGTAAATAGTGTTTCGGACGCTATACTGACAATTGCTGCCGCCTTTTTATATTCAGGGACAGCTTCTTGAATTTTACTATAAGGTTCTATTCGATCTTTTAGTTGTTTTAGCAGCGAGACGACCTCGCTCACTTCGTTGTGAGAAATGGGGGCTCGCGATAGCTTTTGGGTTTGCATTGTTGCATAAATAATGCTTTCGATCATTGCTTGCAATGATTCAATTACATTTTGGGTGATTTGAGGCGATGCGTCTTTTTGTCTTTTAATAATACAAATTTTTTGGTTTATTCTGCTTATTTCGTTTAACCATTGATGGGTGGTTGCCAAAATTTCATGGGGGATGAGGGTAAGAAAGATGGATATGGTAATAAAAAAAACGAATTTTTTTGTGGTAAGGAACATGTTTGGCCCTCTTTTTATATAACCATTCTCATAAAAAAAAAGATGGATCCCGGCTCGATGGCCGGGATGACAAAGCGGGAAGTTCCTATTTTGTCATCCTGAACTTGTTTCAGGATCCATCTTAAGTGTGTTCAGCACCAATAAAACTCGTCCCAAGTGTCGGCTCACGGACGGCGTATTGATTGATGCTTGGTCCTAGTCGGTTGATAAGTAATGCATGATCATCCATGTTGCATTATCAAACGGTGACCCCATTATCGTTGCCGTTCCCGGAGCATTTTCGTTTGCAAAATAACGGAATGTTACCAAGTCGCCTTGATTAAGGTGTATCAGACTGCTTAATAAAACCGTTTTAATGGTAGGCATTGTTCTTGCGCTATTAAATTCTTTATACATTTGTGCTTGAGCTGTTCCATTGACAAATATATCAACGTGTTCGGATAACGGTGATTCTGGGATAATATTAACATCGGTTGTTTTAACCGAAACGGTTACGTCGTAATAACCTGAACGTGGCGCAATATATGCTGTTGGGTGTGGTATTAAGTTGAAGTTTTTGTCATCAATAATGGTGTCAAAATCGATATCGGTTCCAAGTGTATAGCCTGGGTAATCGGCGCGATTTGATACCATTGCTCTTAAATTGGTTATGTAATTATCATTATGAAGCGTTAGGGTTGTAATACTTTCAAGCACGAGATTACTGATATCTAGGCTCGCGGCGTGTAATGTGCCGGTTGATATCGAATCGGCTATGAGGTTTTCAAAACATGCTTTTTCTGAATCAATAAAATTTACAAAAATGGTGCTGGAAAGAATAAGTTCGAGTTGTGAAAGTGATGCCTTAAGTTTTTCGGTGTCTATTTCTTCGCTAATAAGGTTTTTTATTTCGCCGTAAAGGTCGGTGAGCGAGGTGGTGATAATCATGTCGGACAAGAGTGTTTTGAGGTTTGCATTTTCTGCAGATAATGAATTAGTTATGATAAAGTCAGATAATAAGTGAAGTATATTTGCGCATTCTGCTTCTAGGGTGGTTGTCATAAAAAGATCGGCTGAAAAATTTTCAAAGCTACCATTTTTTGCCACGATGGTATCGGTGACTATTAGGTCGGAGCAAAGATGATTTGTTTTTATCTTTTTGGAACTGAGTGCTTCAATTTTAGCGTAATCTCCATAAATTCTGCTGGCTAGGAGGTCGATAACGCTAAAATATTCTGGTGTATCATGGTCACAGGTTTTGGTGGGTGTTGCTTCTTGTGCTTGGCTTGAAGTGATAAAAAATAAGAACGTTAAGAATAAAAAATAAGAAAATTTGCGTGCCATTAATTCCTCTCTTTCGTAAACACACTTCCACGGCCAGAAGATACGCTTCTGACCGTGGAAATTTTTGGGGAGAGCTATAAAAAAAATTATGTGTTATTAGTGATCGTCACCATCCCAGTCGCCGCCATGGGGACCGTCATGGTTTTCGCAATGACCACCATCATGGTCTCCGCCGTGGTCTTCGTCATGATCGCCGCATGGTCCATCATGATGTCCATGGTCATCGTGGTCGCCACATGGTCCGCCATCATGATCGCCGCACTCGCCGTGGCCGTGATGATCGCCACAATGTCCGCCATGGCAATTTACTTCACATGGAGGCTTTTGCATTGGGCATGGGCAGCAAGGAGGAATGCAAGGCTTGCCGATTTCAAACGGTGAACCCATTTCGCATGGTTCAAAAGCGATTTTATCAGATGATAAATAGTGGATGGCCATGAACGTGTCTTGTGTATAATTTGGCAACACGCCGATTAAGGTCATTGTGCCAGGATATGGTTGTTCGCCCGTTACAGGATCGATATATTTCAGTTCATATTTAAAGGTGCAAACATCGCCCGCATTTAAGTGAACAATCGAGCTTAAGATGTTGTTTTGGATATCAGAGAATGATAAGAAGGCAAGATGTGTTTGAAGTTTGTGTATGCCATTTACCAATACTGATGGATGGTTTATAGGTTGGCCGGCAATAGGGAATGGGCCTTGAAGATCATGAGCACTAATGCCATAAGAAAGCATATAATAACCAGAAACAGGCGCTGTATAGGTTGTTGATGCACCTTGGGTAATGTTGCCATTTGGATCGTCGGCAACTGTGTCAAATAATAGGTCGCTGCCAAGGGTGTATGGTTGGTCGACGGCATCAAAAACAAATGCGCGATATTGTGTTTGAAGTTCTACGTTTCCAATGGCTTTCAAATCTTCAATTATGCCTTCAGTCGCACAAAACTTTTGTATATTACCCTCGTATGCGCAGATGTGTGGCGTACAAAAAGTTTCGGCGTGAGCGTGATCAAAATGTGCCCATTCTGCTTTGAGCGAATCGGTGTACATCAAATCTGAGAGCAATTCTTTAATATTGCCTTTGTGTGCGCAAAGCATATAAGCGCACGCTTGTCCGGCCCAAAGTTTGTCGATTTTTGCTTTTTCGGCAAACAATAAATCGGTGGCAAGCATCTTGGTCCAAAGCTTTTCGATTTTTGCTTTTTGTGAGCAAAGTTCTTTGATCTTTGCGTGATGTGCGCGGAGGTTGCTTGTTTTCAAGTGTTGTGCACATATTTCGTGCGCTTTAATACGGCGTTTTGGGCAACAACCCCAGTCATCCCAGTCTCCGCATTTGGTATCCAAATCCTCGATAATAAGGCTATCATCAGCTCTTAATGTGGCGACATCAGCTTTTTGTACTTGGCTTGTGGCACCGGTTAAAAAATCTAATAAGCCGCGTTCATCGTCAGTTTGTTTTGGTGTGGCCGCTGACAAATTCAACGAGCCGAGCATAAGGCCAAAAAAGGCCAATTTTACGATGGAAGACATTTTCATAAAAGAACTCCTTGATAAGATTAAGATAATTTTTTTGTGGGGGTTTTTTGAATCGATTATCTCCTTTCGTTTTTTGATGATTAATTTGGTGGTGTTTTTTTTCAATTATCTGTTAACAAGAATAAACGGTTAAATTTTGACTTGCATACTTTAAAATTCTTCGGGGCGGAGGAAAATTGGGTAATTTTTCGCCCCATATTATATATATATAATATGGGGCGTTTTTTATGCTTTTTTCAGGTTAAAAAAAATTCCACGGTCAGAAGAAATTTCTTTTAACCGTTATCGTCGTCCATATCCCAGTCATCGTGATCGCCGTGGTGGCCATGATGATCTCCGCCATGGTCTTCGTCATGGTGTCCATGGTCGTCGTGATCGCCACAATGGCCTTCATGACAATCTACTTCACATGGAGGCTTATGCATTTCGCATGGGCAGCAAGGAGGAACACATGGTTTTTCGACGTCAAAATGATCACAATCAAGATGGCAAGGATGGCAACAGATACTATCAGATGATAAGTAGTGCATCATGAAGAAGGTCAAGTTTGATTTGTAGGTATTATCGGATCCGATTAAATCAACGTTTCCATTGTAATACATGTCGCCGAGGATAGGGTCTACATAACGAACGTGGTGAGCCACTGAAACTTTGTCGCCAGCCTGTAGATATACAAGTCCGGCAAAATGAACGTGTTGTATTGGTGCTGAAGCTAAAAATGCATTATGTGCTTCAAACGCTTCTGTCCCATTAATCCAAAGCTCTGGATGATTTACAGGAATGCCTGTAATGGTTTGAGTGCCGGTTAAGTTGGACAAATCCATCCCAATGGCATAAACGTAAAAGCCGCTTACGGGCGCGATATAATTGGTGTGATCGGTAAAATTGTTATTTGGATCTTCAAGGATTGTATCGTAAGTAATTGGCGTGCCGAGGGTATAGCCAGGTTGGTTAACACCTAATTTTGCATAGAGCTTGTATTTGGTTGACCACTCAAGGTTTTTGAGGTTTGAGTCGCAACTTGCGCACAATGTTTTTGTGGTTAGGTGATCAATATTCGCTTTATGAGAACAAAGTTTTTTTGTGTCAATTTCACATGCTGATATTTTGTCCAAATCTGCCCATTCTGCTTTTAGTGAGTCGGTGTAAAGTAGGTCTGAAAGTAATTCTTTGATGTTGCCTTTGTGTGCGCAGAGCATATAAGCACACGCTTGTCCAGCCCAAAGTTTGTCTGTTTTTGCTTTCTCGGCAAAGAGTGCATCGGTGACAAGAAGGTCGGTCCAAAGTTTTTCAGCTTTTTCTTTTTTGACGCAAAGTTCTTTGATTTTTGCGTGATCGGTAGATAGGTTTTTAGCATGCATGTTATGGGCGCACATCTCAAATGCTTTGATACGGCGTTTTGGGCAATAACCCCAATCATCATCGTGGCCATATTTGCCAGATTTGCTTTCTAATTCTTCGACAATAAGGCTATCATCAACTCTTAGGATGACATCACTGGTCTTGGTTGCCGCTTTTTGTGTGCCATTTAGAAAGTCGAATAAGCAGCGTTGGTCAAGATCTTTTGTGGCGGCGCAGAGATTTAGTGATCCGAGGATAAGGCCCAAGAAAGCTAGCTTTGCGATAGAAAATATTTTCATAAAAGAACTCCCGGATAATATTTAGATGTTTTTTTACTAGGGGGTGTTTTTGTTTGCTCCTTTCGCCTTAAAGTGATGATCGCTTTTGACTTACTGTTATCAACACTAAACGGTAACGCATTACGGCTCATACATTTTTTTATTTTGGTGAAGAATAAAAATGGTTAGTTAATCGGCCAATATTTTATATATAAAATATTGGCCGACTTTTTGTGACATGGGGAAAAATGGAAGAGGGAAAATCGGACTTGCTCCGAGGATCCATCCTAATATTTGTTTAATCTTAAGATGGATGCTCGGGGCAAGCCCAAGCATGACAAAATAGGATGAGCTGTTTCAGTCGTTGCTTTAAAGTCATTTTTGGCCTTCGGGCATCAAATCTCAAAAAAAAACAAACCAAAATAAATAAATTATTGCTTTTGAGTTGGCAATTGATTCACAGTTAACCAAATGCTAGATTTTTGAAAAAGGAGATTTGTGATGAGACCAATTTGGATGCTATTAGCGGTGTTGTTTATTCCATGTGCAGATTTATCATCTCATGCTTTATCCATGCCAATGAATTACATAGAAAATGATGTAACCAAATCACCGACATTGGTTGCAATGCATCGAGGCGGTCGCGGTGGGTCCAATCGCAATAGTGCGCGAAGTTCTTCTCGCCCAGCAAGCCGTCCTGCTTATCGCCAAACTCGCTCGGCAAGTGTTACTCGCTCAAGCGCAACACGTTCGGTCCGCGCTTCAAGGCAAGCTCGCCAGGTCCGTGCAGCAAAGCCAGCTCGGTCGGTGCGAGCTTCAAGGCCTATGCGTTCAAAGCGCTCTCTGCGCCGATCCCATAGAGGTGTTCGCGGATACGGGCATAATCGAGCATGGAGAGGTTATCGAGGCCGCCATTATTGGGGTCCTTCACGATGGTGGGGTTATGGCTTAATGTTTCCATTTGGTTGTGCCTTTTATCCTGGTTGGGGCTGGTGGTATTATGCTCCTTATGGCTGCAGCTATTACTCGTATTGGGGATGCTGGCATTTTGGTACATTGGGATATTGGTATTATCCAGGATTGCAATTCGGCGCCTATATCGCCTCGCGGCCAGATCGCATTATGTACGTTGATAATGATTCTGATGATGACCTTTATTACGGGGTTTATTATCGCCGCCAAATTGGTGATGTTTATTATTTATACCGTGTTGACGAGCCAATGCTTATCCAGGGCCGCCGAGCAGTTAAGGTGCAATTACCTAAAGGTAAAGACAGCGATTATATGATTGTTGCAGAAAAATCAGAAGATAAATTGCCTCAGCGTATGCACCAAGATAAATCGGGCAAAGTGATTGACGTTGGCAAAGAAGATCCTGGTTATCGTCCATCGGAAGTCCAACCAGGTTTGGGTGAAAAAATCAAAGTAGAAGACTTAAGCAAAAAAGATAAACGCGAGCTGAAAAAGCTAAAGCGCGACCTGAAAAAGAAGGATAAAAAACTACGCGAATTAGGGAGCGAAATTGCCGAGGTAAAAGATCCTGAAGCTGAAGCAAAAGAAAAAGCCTTGAAACGTATTGAAGCGGAAAAGGACGATCAAGCGGAAGTTGGGGCTAATGGCAGTGCGATGCCGAGCCTTGGGGTTGACGCCGATTAACGTTATTGATTAGTAAAAAATAGGATATAAAAAAGGGCTCTTGCAAAAACAGGAGCCCTTTTTTAGTTCAGCTTTTTTGAATTAAGTTCAGGATAATAAAAGGTGGGAGCCTGTTTTTTACGAAAAACAAATAAGCTGCTAGCGATAATGGTTTTTTGTCGATTTACTCAAAAAGCTCGCACTGGAAAGTATGAATAACATATTATGGTATTTTAATTTGCATATCATCATTGTTTTTCGATAGGTGTCGATTAATAATGATGATAAAAACAGGGGAGAGATGCAGTGAAGAAATTATATGGGGTACTATTTGCGTGCGTTGCCGCCATTGGAATGAGTGGCGTGGTTAATGCCAAGTCTGATGGCATTTCAGCGGCCGACAAACCCTTTTGGATGCGGTGTTAGCTAATAATTTTACATTGGTTAAAGCAGCATTGGCTGCCAACCCAAGTCCAAATATCGATTATGTATATCCTATTGGGCACCAGTATCAATGGCAAACCGTTCTGATGGTATCTGCTGCAAGTGGTTTGCAATTACCAACTATGCTATTGCTTGAGGCTGGGGCAAACATCGAATTAACTGACAACTATGGTCGGACTGCTTTGCAGATAGCGGCCGGATATAATAATATGGATCAGGTTGTGTATCTGCTTGGCGCCGGGGCAAATTTAGCGCATACCGATTCTTTTAACCAAACAGCACGGCAATGGGTTGGTAGTAGAGATTTTGGAGGTACTCCTGGGATGGATACAGATACCTATAAGATTTTAGATTACATGACGACTATTTTTGCTGCTGCGCAAACCGGTGTCATTTTGGGGTTGGTGGATGCGTTAAGCAATTTGGAGAATTTTTAGTTGACTGGATCATCTTTAGCTTTGGTTGCTCTTAATGCTACTAATGGTATTGGTAATGCATTAGATTGGGCGTCAATTTTGCCGCCAATGCCTAGTCGTACATCTATAATTGAAGCTATAAGACAACCAGCGCTTTTTGGTGCGGCTTTAATGGGTAATGTAGCAAATTTAAATAAGGCCTTAGCTGCCGGTGCTGGTGTTAATGCGGTAGATGGAACAACCAATAAGCCGGCATTACTCTATGCTGTTGTTGGTAATCGGCTGAATACCGTCAATGCATTGCTTGCTGTTTCTGGTATTGATAAGGATGCTGTTGATGGTTATGGCTTAACGGCTTTACATTATGCTGTTGAATATTACGATTCAGTTACTCCCGACTATAGCGCCATTATTGCGGTACTTTTAGCGGCTGGTGTTAATGTCAATCCAGCATCTGATTTTGGTGGTTCTGCTTTAATTTCGGCTGCCAAGAACGATAAAACTAACCTCGTTACCACTTTGTGTGATGCTGGTGCCTATGTTAACTATGTGGATGGGGAAGGTTATACTGCTTTGATGCATGCTGCAGATAATGATAACACAACCACGGTGACAACCTTGCTTGATCAGGCTAATACCACACTCGATTTAACCTTAGCATTGTCTTCTTGGAATGCTTACCTTAATGCTACGAATACTAGTAGATGGCAGACGGCATTGATGTTTTCGGCTGACAATGGAAATGATACAATATTTGATGCTTTGTGTGCTAGCGGGGCAAATCAAAATCAATTGGATAAACGCCAGCGTTCAATTCTCGTGTATGCGTCTAATGGTGGTAGCCTTCATATAGTTTCGGCCCTGCTTACGGCTGGGGTAAATGTTAATGTGATTGATACATCTGGCTGGGGTCCTTTATTATCAGCTGCGTCTAATGATAAGAACGATGTTGTTGATGCGTTTTTGGCTGCCGGAGCTGATGCTAATCCAGTAGATGAGGATGGATATACTGCTTTGACATATGCTATCGAAAACGAGAATGATTATATTGCTAAAAAATTATTAACCGCGTCGGTTGTTCACACTTGCCCTATTTGCAGAGCAACTGATACATTTAATCATTTTGGTGATTGTAATCTTGAACGTCTCAGCGAAATTCGCCGCAAAGGTGTTCGTTGTCCAACGTGTTTATCGCTTGAGCGGCACCGAGCTTTATGGTTATTTGCCTATGTATACCCAGAAATATCGAAACGCTTATTCGGCACCACTGAGGAGGATGCGGTTACGAGTTATATAGAAAATGTTTCAACCTCAACGGTTAAAGATACATTATCGCATGACAATTTAGTTTTTATTAAAAATAATACAATTGTTGCTTCAATACCGATTACAACGATAAACTACGCCAACGATGTAGTGGCTTTACTTCAGGATATTCCATCAGATTGCGATGCCGTTATTTGTCCCAATATACTTGAGCACCTTGCATCACCAACCGTAGAACAAAATGTTATAGCAACTATTTACAGTAAATTAACGGCTGATGGTTTTGCCTTGTTTCAAGTTCCGTTGTTTACAAAAATTGATGAAGTGATCGATCCCGCAACAGATGAATCGATTCAAGCGGCTGCCGATTATGTTTGGTGCCACAAAAGAAGACATGGTTCGGCAGATTTTGCTGATAGATTGGTTGCCAATGGTGTTTCGATAACGCCATATCCTATTAATGATTTATCTGGGACTCTTGTTTTTCCTGGTGGCTATAATCCTCCAACGAGTCAGCCCGAATTATCTTCTTGGCCGTCAGGTTCAGTACTAGAAAATATAACGCAAGGGGATTTTGGCATATATTTTGGTCTAGGCCACGATTTGGCTGGTTTTGAAAGTTGTGCACTTAAGCCTGATCGTGAGGGATTGAATGGTGATTGGATGGCGCAAGAAACAGTCTTTTATTGCAGTAAGAGTGGCAATGCGCTTGTTTCGCGTTTTCCGCCTGAGTAATTGATATTAACGAGCAAACAAACAAAGAGCCCCGGAATAAACCCCGGGGCTCTTTTGACGTCTTGAGTAAAGAGTTTATTTCTTTTCTTCAAAAATTGGGCCTTTTATTGAGTGCTTGTTTAACAATCTTAATTGCTTGCAATAACATGCTCTAAATGTTAATAAAAATCATAGGAGAATTTTGGTAAGGCTGTTGTTTTTAAAGGAGAGAACGTGAGGAAGTTTATCGGTAGTTTAGGTGCGGCCATATTTTTTATGGTTATCAGCGG
>CAZGPI010000012.1:0-36043 GCA_964527595.1 uncultured Pseudomonadota bacterium | reverse complement strand
CTTGGCTTGTGCCGCGCAATATGTAGCTATTGTTTCTAATTGTTGGTGCATAGAAGTTAACTGAATTACTGGTTGTTCGATTCATCTCTATTTGGTAGCTACTTGCTCTAATCGTTGGTGCGTAATAGTTAATCGCTTGGCTTGTGCCGCGCAATATGTAGCTATTGTTTCTAATTGTTGGTGCATAGAAATTAAGTGCATTACTCGTTGTTCGATTCATCTCTACTTGATAGCTGCTCGCTCTAATTATTGGAGCATAATAATTCATCGCTTGGCTTGTGCCGCGCAATATGTAGCTATTGTTTCTAATTGTTGGTGCATAGAAGTTAACTGAATTACTGGTTGTTCGATTCATCTCTATTTGGTAGCTACTTGCTCTAATCGTTGGTGCGTAATAGTTAATCGCTTGGCTTGTGCCGCGCAATATGTAGCTATTGTTTCTAATTGTTGGTGCATAGAAATTAAGTGCATTACTCGTTGTTCGATTCATAACTACTTGGTAGCTACTTGCTCTAATTGTTGGAGCGTAATAGCTCATCGCTTGGCTTGTGCCACGCAATATGTAGCTGTTATTCCTAATGATCGGAGCATAGAAGTTTACTGAATTACTCGTTGTACGGTTCATTTCTACTTGATAGCTGCTCGCTCTAATGGTTGGAGCGTAATAGTTGAGGGAATTACTACACGTCCTAAGATTATCATGTAAAGTGGCCGGACGTATAATGCCATGATTTAAATAGGTTACGTATTTACTGTTGATGTTGGTTAACGAATTAGCAAGCGGCATAATATTGGAACCATCAGCATAATCAAGCGTATCATACCATAACGTAACACCATCAACGGTCAAAGAAGCATTTTGATCAAGCGTCATCGTGTAATTCTTAGTCACAATCGTCGTTGGCCCCTCAGCATAAATACCACCAACCGTAAAGGTATAATTATTGCTCAACCCAATATCAACATGGGATAATTTTAACTGTGACTGATTATCGGTAAAATAAATACGACCATCATTATCACCATTACCAAGTCCCGTTAAGCTTAGATTTGATAAATAAAGGGTATTGCCGGCACCGATAATAAATTTGCCATTTGTTCCAAGTTCAAAAATATTACCATTACCAGTAATATGCGCATCACCATCAAAATACCATGTTGCATTAAGCGTTGTTTTGCCATAGAACTCAAGATCGCTCGCCGCATTCCAAATAATATGATTATCCCATGATAATGGTTGACCACCAAAGCTCAATGAGTTTCCATTTAAATAAACCGTTCCATCCTGCGCCATGCGCTTATTATCCGCAAACTTAAGATTGCGTTCAAGAGTAACAGTACCATTATTTAAATTAATATTACCACCAACAAAGGACGAATTAACCGTTATTGCCGCATTCTCAGCCAAAGAAATACCATCATGAAGTTCACCGGTCGCTATTGTCCCTGATGGTGCGAGAATTGACACAGAAGGCTTCCCCGATTGATTAATGGAGGTTCCAGCATCTGGCGCCACCTGCCTACTACTAGGTATATAAACACCAGTAAATTGCGTAGATGCCCCACTCGTTTCACCAAGCGCCGATTGATCGCTAAGAAATATGGGATTCCCTATAATCTGCTGGTCAGCATCAAAGCTTCTTACTGATCCGATGGGAGGCTTAGTGATGATACTCTTTCCGCTTAAGCTTAACACTCCTCTGTTATTAAATTGTGCGAATCCTTCATCGATGGCCCTAATTGAGCCAACTGGTGGACGTTTGATGATAATATTAGCATTAATCATTTTATGTGTTTGTTTTTTTTTGTTTTTTGGAAACAGTTCACTTGTATTATTTGATAACGTTAAAACAAAAAGCATCAATGTAATTTTAAAATACCTGCCACTTTGCATGCCAACTCCAATTTTTATAAATTATCTTCAAGATTTGCCCAAACCAACGCCCCTGATTCTAGCATCAATGTACCATTACTAAATTCAACAAATAAATTGTTCATTACATCAACCCCATCGCCAAACACAATACTTTCTGACATCGTTGGTGAGGTTATATCTGCAGCACGAATATAATTTTCATCCCCAACTACTTGTAATGTGCCATAAGTTAATCGCATGCCAGTTGATGTTGATGCAAGTGTGCCTTTATTGAGCTTCAAATTGGCGTCTTCATCATTGAAAACAATTAAATCACGACTATATGAATGCTTTATATCATAATAAAAAATCGCACCACCGCTCAATTGCAATGTACCGCCAGAATTAATAAAGCTTGGTTGATCACTTTGATACACAAACGAATCTGTTCCTCGAACATCAAGAATCGCCGCCGGCATTACCTCAAAATGACCTTTTCTAAAGAAAACATCATCGCTCAAAAACAATGTTACGTTACCACCAAATGAAATGGTTGATGTATTATCAAGACACTCCAGATGCTCGTTGAATAATCCTTTTATGGTAATGTTTTGCAATAAAAGTGACGAATCTGGCGCTATGGCAAAACCTCCAAAACGGCTTAATGTTATTGTTTTACCTTTTCCATCCAATATACACTCACCTTGAAACGTCATGGTCTGGGTTAACGCATAATTAGCACCCCACAAAACATTGGTCCCATCACCAAAAATAACATGTGAGGTTGTACCCAATAAACCAACATGGCTAAACATAAAATCATTAAGAACGATATCTTGAAATGTTAGCGTTTTACCTGCTTTTATTTTTATCACCGAATCTGTTGTTTGGGCAAAATTAATAGCATTTGTGTGACCATTAATAATGGCATCAACATTAACTGCATATGGCTTGGTAGGTGAAAGATCCCTAAAAGACGCTATATCATAAGTAACCGGCGTCGTTGCCCTCAATAAATCATCAGGCGATCTGGTTTCAAATGTTTCATTAATAAGAACTGTTCCGGCTTGATAACTTGTTATATGTTTTATTTGCCCATTATTTAGAAGGGTTAAAATATGATGATCCGGATCGGCCTCCTCAAATGGCTTAATACCATTGTTATCAGAGAATATTAAGGTATCGTACCACAAGGCACAACCATCAACGGTCAATGAACTGCCCAAATCAAAAGTAAGTGTATGATTTTTATTAACGATCGTTGAAGAACCAGAAACATAAATTCCACCGGTTGTTAATGTCCAATCGGTATCCATTTCTAATTCGACTCGATTAAATATTATTTTTGCATCAGGATCACCAAATTCAATATTAGAAACTGCATTACTCTGTCCATTATTTGTTACATTAAGCCCTTTGATTTTCACGTTAGACAATATCAAGGTTGATTTGCCAACAACGCGCAACTTACCATCTGATATGTCTAATGTGTTACCATTGCCATTGATGTAAATTTTATCAGGGGACCCTGGCACATATGCAGGATCATTTTCAGGAACTCCAAAATCCCAACGTCCATGCAAAATGACGTTGCCTATTAAATTTATTACCGGGCGCCACTTCCAAGCAATTTTTCCCGTTGGCCAAATAAAACCATCACCTCCAAATGAAACGGTAGAACCCCAACATTCAACTGTTCCACCACCCAAGAGACAATTGGCATTTACCGTTGCAAATGCTAAATCGTTTTCTAAAATAAGCGTTCCGCCGTTAAGCTCAATATCGGATGCTCCGGTAGAATTAAGCCCTAATCTAAGAGCCGCACTTGCATTTGCAAATTTAAGAAACGGAACATCACTATCAAATGCTTCAAATGCTACCTCGCCAGTAAACCAACTTTCATTGCCCACTGTTCCAGACACGATACATTGATATGGTTTATAACTAATCAAACTCTGTAATCGTTGATTGTTCGATAAATACACTTTATCATCACCATTAGTACTTCCCGATGAAGTAAATGATCCCCTAACACCATCAGAAAAAATCGCATCATTAAGCTCTACTGGGTTTCTTAAGGACACCATCGCTAATCCAACATCAAGCATTCCCTTGGAAATGGTTAAATCTTTGGTAACAAAAAATTTTGCATTATCACCAAACTTAAGCGTCGACTCTTTACTTCCAAAAATAACATTACCCAATAATGGGCCCGCATAGCCCATTAACACAATAATTGCAGCATATGCTTTAATCTTTATCTTCATTATTAATTCTCCGTTTCTTATTCTTGGTTATTATAAACCAGACTACCTTCAACTATTTCAATGTTAGCATTAGGCATTATCTGTATGATGAAATCATCGGCGACCACTCCATTACCAATGGTAAAAGCTCCGGACATAGATGACGAATAATTGTAAACGCTATTCTGATTATCAACCATCATAGTTCCTTTAGTTAATCGCATGCCCGTTGCTGTTGTTTTGAGGGTGCAACCGTTCAAATATAATCGAGAGGTTGCATCGGTAAACGCCAAAAGATCTTGATTTGCTGCTCGCGGAGCATAACTAAAAGTAACTCCTGTATCCAAAAACAATGTTGAATTTGCCGAAATCGTTGAAACTTTATTACCCGATCCTTCGTAACTAAAAGTATGCGTTCCGGTTAAAACAACATCTTTTTCAATAGAAAATCTTCCTGTTGTAAACGTAAAATCACTTTCTAAAACCAATCCACAATCACGCAATGTTATAGAAGCATTGTCCCCAATACAGCGAATATTGCGCTCTTTAACACCGGTTAAAACAATATTTTGCAGCGTCAAAACGCCTGGTTGTAAAATACCAAGATAGTACGAAGAAAGATCAAAATCGTAGCCCAATCCACTAATCGTTGAATCCCCTGAAAATCTTAAGTCTTTGGTCAAATTCATTGGCATTGACAATTCAATTACCACGCCATCGCCAAAGATAACCGAAGAACCTTGCCCAAGTGAAATTGCTGCATCATTAAAGTCTTTTAATATAACATTCGTAAAAATAACCGATTTTCCTGCAGCAATTTGAATCAACCCTAACTGGCTTCGTGCAAACCAAATGGAATGGCCATCGCCATTAAATACGCAACTTTCGTTAACGATTAATGATTGATCTTTACTTAACCATAAGTCATCGCTTTGAGTGTAGTTTGTCGCATTAACTTCTCTGCCCAATTGATTACGCGTTTGCCATTGATATGATGCCGAGTCATGGTTTATTAATCCATAAACGTTAACACTTGCTCCAGTTCGTACTTGAACGTTGACATCGTCAGACGATCCATTGGCACTATTGCCAAGCGTAATACTGTTGGATATAGTTGGCGAAACCTGAACCGATCGAACAGGCTGAACGTTAACCCTAAAGCTTTTAATGGTATTGCCAGCATGTACAGCAATAAATGAACCATTATCACTCCAGGAACATCCATACGCTTGTGTTCCTATATCAAGGCTCGAAAGCAACGAAGGTACACCATCATTAACGGCAAAAACATTAATTTTCGTACCGCCAGTTGTTACCATATAATTTCCATCAGGCGACCAAGAACAATTAGCTGAACCTGATGTTACATTTGAAGAGATCAGCTCGAGCGCTTCATTTACAAAACGGAAAATTGACAACTGATTTGTGCCACCGCATGCAATATATTGCCCGTTAGGCGAACAAGCAAGAGCTGTTGGGGAAAAACCTACAGCAATGGTACTAACCGGCAGAGCCGTGTGATCGGTCAGAAAAGCTTTGTATATATTAAGAGTATTAGCAGGCCGACTACCATAAGCAGAGTTTAATGTCACCGCAATATAATTATTAACTGGTGAAAAATCACACAACCCTTCAGGTGAGTGAACATCGGTCCAAACCGTCCGCCATATGCGATCCCCATCGGTACGAGAAATGCTTAGATAAGGGCTAACCACAAATATATTATTACCATCCGGCGCCCATGCAATCGAATAAACTTTTCCTCGACTATTAATGGCCTGACCTGGATAACCCAATACTCCGCCACTTGAAACACTAAGAATCATAAGATCTTCTGCTTGATCGGCATAGGAACCAACTACTATGCGCGTTCCGTTAGGTGCCCATGAAAACGAAGAGACTTGAAATGCGCTCTGAGCATAGGCACGAACACCAGTAGGATGTAAAAAGCCACTTGTATCAGAAGAATATAGTGAAAGCCCTGCCGCCGTACTTACAACAAGTCGCTCTCCACTTGGAGAAAAAGAAGATAATTTTGCATAGGTATATGTCGACGAATAATCTATAACGTTAGAATCAACCAACGTCAAACAATCATAATAGTTAACAATAGGCCCAACGTTGCTCACCGTAACCGTATTATCAAAATAGATGCTTCCCTTTGTCAAGCGCATACCGGTATCACTCGTTTTAAGAGTACAACCATTTAAAAAAAGCACTGATGATTTATCAGTAAATGCCAGAAGATCCTTGTTTGCCGTTTGTGGTGCATAACTAAAGGTAATTCCGGAATCCAAATATAACATTGAATTTGCGGTAATAGTCGAAGTGCTTAACCCAGATGGCTGATAGCAAAAACCACTTGCCCCAGTAACTTTAACGTCATTTTCAACATTAAAAGCACCTGAATCAAAAACAAAATCATCCGCTAATGCCAAATTACAATCACGCAGCGTTATCGATGAATCATCACTAATACAATGAATGTTTTTATTTTTAACACCTGTAAATATAATATTTTCTAACGTTACAGATCCCTGCCCAACGCTACCAATAGTACAAGAAGAAAGGTTAAGCGGATAGCCAAAACCATTCACTCTTGCGCCACCCATAAAATGCCAATCCCTTGTCAACTGCCTTGCCCCGGTAAGTTTAAGCATAGCTCCGTCACCAAAGGTAATCGATGATGTTGCATCACCAAGTGAAATTGCTGCATCATCAAAATTCTCAACTGTTATATTGGTGAAAGTAACCGATTTACCAGCTGCAATTTGAAGAACATTGGAACTATTACTTGCAAACCAAATCGAACTCCCAGCCCCATCAAATTCACAATTTTCGTTAATGATTAATTTATGATCAGCGTCTAAGAATAGATCGGTTACAAGACTATATGTTACGGTATCAACACTAACATCGTTCAATGATCGCCACGTTGGCATTGGCGCATCATGATATGCTAATCCAGCAACGTTAATAGTACTATTATTCAACTTATAAATAACAACATCTGCAGAAATTCCAGTGGTACTATTTCCAAACGTAATACAATTGGAAAGCGTTGGACTTGCATGAATTCTATGAGACTGGAAACTAATAACATACGTTTCAATCGCATCACCAATGCATGTAGCAATGTATGCGCCACTACTATCCCACGAAAATCCGGCAAGTGCCGCACCAGTATTATAACTCGTAAGCAATGAAGGAACGCCCGCCGTTACCGTAAAAATTTCAATATTATTTTTGCCATAACTCGTTACCGCAATATGAGTACTATCTGGCGACCAAGAACATGAAAGTGGATCATTAGCACCACCATCTGTTGCAAAATCAAGCGTAATTTTTTGGGGAGAGCTGAGCACTCCACCACTCGAAACATGGCAAACAGACAACACTTTATGGAAATCACTTGTGCGACCACAACAGAGAATATAATTGCCATCCGGTGACCATTTTATCGACTCTGGAGTAAAAGTTGTCACGCTATTTGTTGAAACATTGCTTGTGTATGGTGCATATCTAGTATAACCATCTCTCGCGGCGGCATTAGTTATAATGCCAGAAGTATTTATCGCATATGTATTAATATAACCATTAACACCAGGACTAGCCGCTGCCACATATTGCCCATTTGGCGACCAAGCACATAAGGATGGAGCAAAAGCTATACTCGAATAATAAGTGTTAGGCGTCGCAATAACCGCAGAGTCTTTAAACGTCCAACTACCATTACCTAAAGAAGAAATGTTTAGATATGCGCCATACAAAATACGTGCCACATAATTTCCAGACGCCGAAATCGCACCATCACCAAGTATTTGGGTCATAGAGGAATTGCTGGCCAACCGTCCATTAACAACAAAAGCTATATCATTACTATCGCTGGAAATTATATTTGTACCATCGGCTGACCATATAAGCTCTCCACTAAAATCACAATCTGTTAAGTAATTGATCAGGGTCAATACGCCGCTCTGAACAGAATAAAGGTTAAGACGTCCACTGGTTGAGTAACTTGCAAGGTATGCCCCACTTGGTGACCAAGCACAAGATACTTGAGGCTCATAGGCATTTGTAGAAACAATTGGTGTTACATATTGATATGTAGTATATAAGTTACCAACACTGCTCATCGTAACCGAATTATCAAAATAGATGCTTCCCTTTGTTAGGCGCATCCCGGTAGATGTTGTTGCGAGCGTAGAACCATTCAGAAAAAGTGCTGATGTTCTATCATTCATAACCAACAAATCTCTAGATGTACTTGCCGGTGCATATAAAAACACTGAATCAATATCAAAATAAAGGCATCCAAGAGATGCTATGTAACTTGGCGCAGCTGAACTATAAGTAAACATCGAAGTGCCAGTAATTGCCACGTCGCTGTGAATATAAAACTGGCCTTGGCTAAAATTAAAATCATTCCCAAGCATAAACTCAACATCATCAAGAGCAAGTTTTGTTGATGATGAAGCAAGCTTAATCGCTGGCTCACTTGACGAATTACGCGTAGTACAAATCGTCATATTACGAAACGTAACGGTTGCGCCCGCATCCAAAATAATTTGCGCATGCGGATTAAGATACAAATTGTGTCCATTTCCATCGATGACCAATTGCCCACCGCAGTGAAGAGTTTTGTTTTGAGCAATGGTTAAATCACCACCCAAAACTAATTGTGAGCCAGAGCTATTAAGATAACCCCCTTGTGTTAACGTTATATTACTATCAAGCCTCAAGTCCCCTTGCAGGGAAAGCACACCCGACGATCGTAAATCAAGCCCACCGGCAACGGAATTCCAAAGATCAATATTTGCTGTCGCACCCGGCAGAATGGTAACCCCGTTACTAAATCGAACAAATCCTTGGGCGCTATCGCCATCATGAAAAACGTAATTTTGGGGAAAATATTTCATACTCGAGGTTCCATCGATTATTGTTGCCCCAAGATCGAAAATATTTCCCAATAATGCCAATGTCAAAACCAATCCGCGCATAAACATCTCGCGCTCCTTTTTATTAGACCAAAAAACAGCAAAACTTACCTGTTATATTACTAAGCGTTTAGGGCCACGTTGCAACAAACCTGTCTTTTCTATAAAATAATGTTGAACACAAAGCAAATACCATGTGACAATAAGGATTATTGATGATAGAAGTAGAAATTAAATGCAAGCCAACGCTTGAACAAAAAACTGCACTTTTACAAGATGCAACATTTGTAAGCGAAGAGCATCTTATCGATGTTTATTACGACTCGGCAGACTATGCACTTTCAACCAAAGACTTTTGGCTACGCACACGTAACGACAAATTTGTCTTGAAAATACCCGCGTCAACGTGTCCATTATTGGCATTGCAATCTAATACACCAAAACACGAACTTGAAGATGAACAAATCATAAGACAAACACTCCAATTATCAGACCAAGGAACCTTGGAGCAAGCAGCAATACTTGCCGGTTACAACCCCCTTTACACGCTGGCTAAAAATCGTAAAAAATACACCAAAGAAGGCTTTATCATTGATATTGATCATGCAACATTTGAAGATCTCATTTTTGATCTTTTAGAAATTGAAACAATGGTTGAAACACCGGAAGAAATTAGGCTGGCAACACAAAAACTTGTTGCATTTGCACAACGGCATGGCATAGTGCTTAGTCAGGTTCCGGGCAATCTTATTGCACTTATCCAAGCCGTTAATCCAGAACATTTTGAAATATTAGAATTGGCTCGCGCGGAAAGGTTAAGTAAATATTAGGATGGATCCTCGGGGCGGGCCCAAGGATGACAAGCAAGATCAGTCAAAAATACGATTCCACAAAACATTTCTTCTTATTTTTTGTGAGTAAAATTTTCTTTTTTTTATGATGGATCCTCGGGACAAGCCCAAGGAAGACAAAGAAGATCAGTCAAAAATGCGGTTCTACAAAAGATTTCTTCTTATTTCTTATGGGTAAAATTTTCATTATTTGTCATCCTTGGGCTCGCCCCGAGGATCCATCTTATCTTCCAAGCTTGCCATTGGCCCAAAAATTGTCTCATACAAATCAATCCACTCAAAATTTTTCTCTTCTATCAAATCAATCTTCCGTTGACGAAGCCAATGCTTAAGCTGCTTTTCTCTCCCAATTGCTTTATAAACACAAGCATATTGTTCAATATATACAAGGTTTTTCACATTATATTTTTGAGAAAATCCTTCAACCAGTCCATTTTTATGTTCTAATATTCGACGCTTCAAATCACCCGTAACCCCAATGTAAAGAGTTCCTCTAGGCTTACTAGCCAAAATATAAACGACGTATGTTTTCATAATGCGCTATCCTATAAGATGGATCCTCGGGGCAAGCCCAAGGATGACAAAATCGGAGGTAACAAAAGTAATCATGCCATATGGGATTTTCATTTTTGTAAAGCAAGATTAAAATAGTGGTGATTGCTCAATAATCGATTCACCCAATAATTTGCGTCGCAACATCGGAATTTTCTTAGGCGGGATTTGGCGTCCTCGCGCAGATTTTTGCAACAACCCAAGGCGTAACAAGAATGGTTCGCAAACTTCTTCTATTGTTTCCCTATCTTCACCAGTCATTGCCGCCAAAGTTTCAAGCCCAACCGGTCCGCCATCAAAATCTTTAAGTATGTGAGTTAATATCGCACGATCTAATTTATTCAGCCCATCTTCATCAATGCCTAAAAAAGTTAACGCTTGATCAACCACTTGAGTATCAACAATTGTGTAATTATTTACCTGCGCAAAATCACGCACGCGCCGAACAATACGCTTGGCGATACGCGGAGTACCACGAGCACGCCGCCCAATAGTCAACGCCGCTTCGGGTAAATAAGGCATTCCCATAAACTGTGCATTTTGCACAACAATTTGAGCTAATTCTTCTGGCTCATAAAAATCTAAACGTTCAACAATACCAAAGCGTGTTTGTAAAGGACCAGAAATAAGCGATGTTTTGGTCGTTGCACCAATGAGGGTAAATGGATTAAGCGGCAAACGAATCGATCTTGCCCCGGCTCCCTGACCAATAATCACGTCAACACAAAAATTTTCCATGGCGCTATATAAAATTTCTTCAACGTTTTTAGGCAAGCGATGAATTTCATCAATAAACAAAATTTCTCGCGGGGCGATGCTTGACAGAATGGCAACCAAGTCACCGGCACGCTCAAGAATTGGAGCGCTTGTAATTTTAAATGAAACTCCCAATTCCTTGGCCATGATTTTTGCCAACGTTGTTTTACCAAGTCCCGGGGGCCCGAATAAAAGCATATGATCAAGTGGTTCACCACGCATTTTGCACGCAGTTACAAAAACTTTAAGTTTGCCCTTAACTTCTGTTTGGCCAAGATATTCATCAAAACAACTTGGCTCGAAAACCGTTACGATATCTTCAGGAGTTTCCTGCAAGCTTAGTAATTCAACGGGAGCATCCAATGGATTATTCATGGTCATATCAACACGCATTCCCTTTTTCAAATTTTCCAGAATGTTTTAGCCAAACCATTCTATCACAAAGCACGAACGACGAAAACACGAAAGTTAGCCATTTGACTAAGAAAGACAAGTCCAGTAACCTTAAATAGGTTATAACTGTTAAACAATCTATTCTTTTTAACATTATATTCTTAATGTATACGACTTGGCTTAACAACATTCTAGGGTTTTCATGAAAAAAAATATTCTTTTTTCGTTTCTTTTTATCAATTTGTTCAGCTATAACGGTTTTTCTGAAATACCCTTATACTCAGAGCCGGAACTGCATGAATCAATTGAGCCTATATACACCAAAGCACCAGCAAGAAAACCAGAATTTCCAATTGCACACAACGAATTAGAAGAAATCAATCTACTTATTCTTCAAGTGAGCGAAATCCTTCAAGGGCAAGAAAATCTTGATGGCATGGGTGTGTCGATCCTTGCAAGAAAATGTACCAATGGAACCCACAATTTTATCATGGGCGATATTCATGGCACAAAAAAATCGTTAACGTATAACTTGCTCAACCTTTCAGATCAAATTGACCATGACTCAGATATAAATTACCTAAAAATAAAAACGACCAAATGGGGCCGGCCAAATTTTCTTGATATTACCATTAACAACCCAACGACAAACCTCATCTTTCTCGGTGATAATGGGGATCGAGGCAAGCAAAGCACAGAAGTCTGGAAAATATTGCTCTCCCTTAAAATCAAACACCCGCAACAAGTTTTCTTGCTCAGAGGCAACCACGAAACAAGACAAATTTCCACAGACCTTGGATTCAAAAAAGAATGGTGTGAAAAATTTGGCGCAGGAAGCCATTCAATGGCAGTATGGGATGCCTTGCAAGACTTATTTGAGCAACTACCGCAAGCACTTTTCTTAAGCTCTCAATTAAAAGATGGTAGTCACGAAGTAATTCAATGTTGCCATGGCGGAATTGGACGCAACAAAGATCCTATAACAAAAACAGTCACCTCACTCGCCCTCAACTTTCTCGATGATATACATAAACGCCCTGAATCTATGTTTTCAATCTTATTACCAACATCCTGGGATTACTGTTTAATTGATGCTCAAGTAATATGCGGATTTCTATGGGGCGATTTTGAACCAAAAGCAAGACAGGTTGTAACGGCTTGCTTTATGCATAATTATGATGATTTAAATACATATGCCAAAAAAGATGGGTGGATAGGACCAAAGCCTGAAAATATAAATCTTGTTGGCATGATCAGAGGCCATGAACACCACTTATTTGGGGTTACGATGAATGGAATGCCTATGAGAAATAGTGAAAGCATTCTTTTAGACTCACGCTTGGTACCGGTATTTACGGTTATATCTTCAGCACTTCAATCATATAGTAATGCATATATAGATCTGTATGCCTCAGAAAAATTTGGCTGGGTTTTTACCCCGCACTTAATCCCCATGGGCTAGGAAGCAATTCATGGTATACTACATAGCAAGTATCTTAAAAAAAGGAGTTGCTATGAAGAAAACTATTTTCACATTACTACTTTTAACCAGCACGTTACTTGGTTGCCACAACAAACATAAGGAGTCTGCAATGACCGTACCACTACCACCAGCACCAAAAACATTGGAACGGTTTCAGGAAATTGCAGTCCAATATGACGATAAACTCCCAGAGCTATACAACAATATCTCGCCCGAAGAACGCATTCTTTTGTACTATTTATATCGAGCTAGCTTGCCCGGCAATCTTATTCTTGCCGATCAAACGCATCAAGACGCCAATAGCATTATTGATATTTTCTATGCAATTGTTAACAACAAAACAAAGTTACTTAGTCTCAATATAGCCGGCTTTGATGTGCCAACCTTTATCAAGCAAGCCGAATGTTATTTTATATATGTTTGGACAAATCATGGCCAATACTTTGAAAAAGAACACATCAATAATAAGCGTACGCCGGCGTACCTCAAACTTGATCTACTTACCCCACAAAATCTTATTACCGTTCTTAATGCTTTAGAATATCCTAACGCAAAGCAAACAATTTCAGTCTTGGAAAAATCTCTTTTTGATCAAAAAGATGACCCAACGGCAACGATTCAAGATGATATTGAAAACAGTGCGGTCAATTTTTATTCGGCCGACTTTACCGCAAAAGATTATCTAACACTCCCAGCAAATGAATGTAGCAAGCTCAATAATTACTTTTTTGTAAGTCATGAAAATGGCAAACGCATTCCACAAACGCAAGCTTATTGCATTAATGGTCGATGCGGCAAAGAACTTGCGGTTGCTTGCCACTGGCTATCCAAAGCACATGAACACGCGCAAAAAAATCCACTTTTTTTTGATCAACATTTAATCAAAAGCATTGAACTACTTAATGTTTTTTTTCAAACCGGCAACGAAGAAATATTTAAAAATCATTGCATCGAATGGCTCAAAAGCGCAAGCCGTATTTCATATACGCTAGGATTTATTGAAACCTACAAAGACCCCAAAGGCATCCGTGGTACATTCCAAGGCGATGCCACCATCAAGAGCATTGATCTTTCAAAACTTAATGCAATACTTCCAGATATTGAGCGGCAGCTCCCTTTCCCACAAGAATTCAAACGAGAAAACATCGATACGCTCCCTAACGCAAGCATAAATTGCAAGGTTTTTGGCACCGGAGACCTTGGCCCATTGTTTATCACGGCGGCCTATTGCTTGCCCAATTACACCGATATGAGGGCAACTCATGGATCAAAGCAAGTTATGTATACAAACACCAAGCAACTTGCGGCGCTCATAAATCCAGCCGGTTATCGCACCCTGTTTTTCACCCAGGCTCGAGGCCAATGGCTAAAAGACAATGCCCCAGACTTTACCATCTTAGATGATATATGGGATATTCACTGCATTTTGCATGAAACCATTGGACATGGAAGCGGAAAAAGTGAAGGTGAAATTCCCGCAGGTTATGACTCAACGCTCGAAGAATTAAGGGCAGAAATTATAAGTCTTTATGTTTCATTAGTTCATCTCGATCAACTTGTTACCATTGGATTTTTGCAAAAATGGGCAAAAATACTTTCGCATCAAGAACTTACCGATTGGATCATTTACACGATGTTACACGATGGCCTCAGGCGCTTACTGGTACAAACCGATAATGCAACCGAAGTCTCTGGCGCACACGCGCAAGCCGACTGGACCATTTACACCTACCTGCTCAATCATGATTGCTTTACACCAGTCGAACAACAAATCAATTTTGATGGAACACAAAAAACGGTAATCGATGTTGCAAATATCGATACCCCAAAAACCATTAAAATCGTTACCGAACTCATGCAAGAAGTTCAACGTATTAAATCAACCGGCGATGGGCAAGCGGCAAAAAAACTCATCGATGGGTGCTGCAACAAACTCAAAAATCCACAATATATAACCATCCTAAAAGATAATCTTCATACGCTGGTCGGCGACCTCAAGGTCAGTGCAATATTGTCTCCGCTCTTTACTACGGTCAAAGATTCAAGCGATGCCACAAAAATAATCGATATCCAAGCAACGTGGCCTCAAAACATTGTACAACTTGCCCAATATGAAAGAGAACATGAATTATCAACGGCTGAATGAGGTTCTATTTTTTCTTTTTTAGAAATAGCTTTATTTTCTCGGCTAATATGCTAAAATTTTAGCATCAAATAAGTGATTTCGTTACTGGGTTGCTAGCTCAATTGGTAGAGCAACAGACTCTTAATCTGCAGGTTCAGGGTTCGAGTCCCTGGCAGCCCACCATGTATCTTCTCTCCTTAGAAAAAAAGCTTGATTTTCTTATCGCATCTTGTGTAAGGTGAGTGATTATCCAGGAGGAAGTACATTATCTTATTTTAGATAATACCTGCAAGAGTGGCGGAATTGGTAGACGCGCTGGCCTTAGGAGCCAGTCCTCGAAAGAGGGTAGGGGTTCGAGTCCCCTCTTTTGCACCATGCAACCTCCGGAAAAAAGGAAAAAAAAGGAAAAGGAGTTGCCCATGGAAATCCAAAATAATATCCCCCAACCCATCAATGAATCTCGAATCGATCAACCGGTCACAATACCCCCAGCTCAAGCACAAATCGAGATCATGAGTTTTAAGTTCACGCTAATATCCTCCCATCTGATGAAAATCAGAGTCGAAATAAACGACGAAATAACCAAGCACGTTTATGCCGAAACGGTCCGTTTTTTCAAACAAAAACAATTTGATGGTTTTGATTTCAATAAAGTTCCCAATGAATATCTTGAAGAAGCTTTTAACACAGAAATTATTAAAAAGCTTAAGGCTTACCTGTTTCGGCACCATGTTATCGATGCATTAATTGCCGAACTTACTGCCCAAAAAATTCCCTATGCCAACTATCCACGCTTGGCCGATATCGAATTTTCACCAAACACGCCAGCCATATTTCACTTTAATGTATCACTCGCAGACCAAATAGAACTCAAAGAATGGAAGCATTTTGCATTCAAGATTCCGCGCCGCAAACGCTATAAAGACCTAGATAAGCAAGTCCTACTATTTATTGAACAAGAAGTTGCTGCATACAAAAAGCACAACTTAGAAATGATAGAAGAATCTGACTGGGTATGCATTGAAATCAAACTCCTTGACCAAAACGACGTACCGCACCCGGCACCATTAGCTAGCCTTTTTTGGATCAAAATTAAAAAAACCGAATTTCCCGATCAATTTAAGACAATACTGTTAGGCAAAAAAACAGGTGAATCATTCATCACTAATCACATGGATTTTGACGAAGACTCAAATAATATCGATTCACCCTATTACAACTTCCTTGTTTCGATCGTAACGGTTATCAAGGGCTCATGCCTTTCGCTCGAAACATTTAAACAAACATTCAAGCTCAAAAATAAAATCGAGATCCATAATAAACTCATGGAAGTGTTTTCATTTAGAAACGACCTTTCTCAAAGAAAAACCATCATTGAAGAAATGTTTAATCTATTTTTGGCTAAAAATCGATTCGAAGTTCCTAAGCACTTAGTCTTGCGCCGGCAAGAAGATATCCTGCTCGTGATCATGAAACAACCTGACTATCATGTTTACAAATCGCAAAAAGACTTTGTTGATCAAATTGAATCATTGGCAGAAAAGCAGCTCAAAGAAGAAATTTTGGTTGACCAAATCGCCTATCAAGAAAACATCAAAATAGACATGCGCGACATGCAAAGCTATCTCAATCTCTTTAACAACAGACGGCTTAAGGAATTTATCTATTTCAAGCCAACTTTTGAAAAAATTGAAGAAATTGACGCCCCCTTAAATGCGAGTGTTCTAGCGCAAGCGGTTATACGAGAAAAAACCCTTAATTACATCCTGCACACGCTAACCCACTAGGGCTTTATGGCATTAGCCCATTAAACCAAGGACCTGACCACAAAACACCCTTGCCTTCTACTTTTTTCTAGGATACAATGGATCTTTCTTAGAAATATCCACGGTCTTTGAACCGTTCGAAATGCCCCATTCAAATAGCGTTTGGCGCAAAAATTTGATTAATTTAACGTATACAGGAGTCTCATATGTCAGTTACGTATCAACCTAGCCGTCGACGCAGGAAGAAAAAAGTTGGTTTTTTAAACCGTATGGCCACCAGAAACGGTCGTAAAACCATTAATCGTCGTCGTGCCCAGGGACGCAAGCGCTTAGGCGCCTAAAAATTTTCTGCCGGTTGGTAACAACTAACCGGCAGATTTTATCATTATGATTTCATTTAGAAACCTTTTCAGGTTTTCACAAAAAGAAGTATCTTTTACTTTCGATCATATTCTAGATAAACAATACTATCGTGGCCTCAAATTACTCAAATCATCGCCACCAACAGTAGACCTTCCCCACGGAAAATTACTCATTATTACCCCCAGAGCGGCCGGCAAATCACACGAACGCAACCTTATCCGCCGTCAGCTTAAAAACATTTTCTTTCAAGAACAATGCTATCTTGCACCATTTATATGGATTGTTATTGTAAGCCCTAAGGCAAAGACCATCAGCTTTGATGCCCTAAAAAAGTTTTTGGTAACAACCACTCAAGCTCACCCAACACCCCCTATCGAATTACCATGAAGCTTATTGCTCGCTTTATCATGGCATTTATCGATGTCATTCGCCCAGCTTTGGGCCCGCAAGGATGCTGTATTTACCCAATCACGTGCCGCGAATTTGCTCACGATCAATTGGTAACCCAGCCTTTATACAAGGCGTTACCACAAATTTTATTCCGGGTTTTGAAATGCAACCCAATTACACGATTGTTTCGTTCTTTTAAGGGCTAATACTATTCCCATTTTGTCATGCTTGGGCTTGCCCCGAGCATCCATCCTTCGCCAAAGCTTTTGCTTGGCAGGCTATCTTAAGGCTAAACAAATATTAAGATGGATACTCGGAGCAAGTCCGAGTATGACAAGCAAGAGAACTGGTTCATGTTACACTTCGGCCAGTTATGCCCAAAGCATCCGCATTGGGCTCTATTGATCGTTGCAATTATTTTCAACCATGCAATAACCACTCGCTTTGCCTAATCAACCAAGTACCCCACTTGCTAACAAAACCGCCAAAGATTATAATATAAGGGTCAGTTTCAATATGTAATTTTCATGAATTCAAAAGACGAGGTATTATGTCATTTTCATCATTATCTAAACAATTTTCAACGGCATTTTTGTTCTTCACACTCTTAGCGGTTTCGCCAATGGTCGCCGCAGGTGATTCGGAACCACAACCCAAAACTTGTTATGATGTCTTATCAAGCCTTTATCTTCCTTCACTTGCTCAACAATCAAAACAAGAAAAAGCTGAATTGGAAGAAATTGAAAAATATAACGCAGCAGTAATTAAAGCGCATGAAAAAAAGGCATTCAGGCTCAAACTTCATCCAAGCATTGATGAACTCAAGCAAATCCCAATAGGACAAGTTGAAAAACTTAATATCACCTATAAGCTTTTCGCGCTCAATAATGAAACACCTGCTAGCGCAATAAATACCCAACCTTATCAAGATCTTGAATTTTTCTGTGGTTATAATTCAAATCCAACTCATCATATATTGTCTCAATTTGACACCACAACAACCATGGGAAGCATAGAGCTTCAAAAACTACTCGCGCTCCCCATAACCGATATCGAAACCCTTCAAAAGCGCCAAACGTTTATCTTAGAGCTAATAAGCAATCCAGCGCTTTTGAGCAAACTAGAAAAACACCTTCTTAACCTAAAAAAGCTAGAGTCTGATTTTTTATTTTTTTGGAAAACCGTTGATTCGGCAAATTCTGCGCTTTATGATAAACATTTCTTTACATGGCTCACCAAATTAAATCAAAATGAAGCGGCTATCGAAGTTCCTACGCTATGGAATCTTATAGGACTCCCAACGCTTCCATTTACATGCTTCGCCGGCATTCTGGCAATTGTTTGGGCCAAAGAGTATGCTCAGGGTGGTGAATACCAAAGAGAGCACATGAGACAAGAAATTTATGAAATTCCAAGTAATGTAGCAAGTTTTTTTGGCAATCTTCCAATGTACGCCGAGGGTGCTTTTATCGCGATTAAAGACCATCCTTACATGTCAGCATATGTTGCCTCTTTGGCCGCAACATACTTTTTTCCAACAATTTCTAATGCTGTTGAACACAATAAAGAAACAAATATTTTTCAACAAAAAATGATTTATGCCGCCGATTATTCAAATACACTCCAAACAATAACACAAACATTACATAAAAATACGGCATTTGCAGAACTCTTTAGTGACGAAGAAAGCGCACGAACAAATATCTCGGAAAAGCTTCAAGAGCTTCAAGCTCTTTTAGCGACAAACACCTTCAAAGGCGAACCTTCTGTGTTTTCGATTAAAGGAAAAGCGTTAGCCGCGTTCAATATTATGCTTGAAATCAAAGATCAATACGCACCACTCTTGAAAGAGGTTGGTCAAATTGATGCTTTTGTTGCAGTAGCCAAACGATTAAAAGCAACGATGACCAATCCAAACGCTCAATTCTGTTTTGCCGAATATGAAGTTGCCGATAAACCACACGTTGCACTTACCGATTTTTGGCATCCAATACTTAATCAAGACACGGTTGTTACCAATAACTTTGAATTTGGTGGACAAGACAAAGCATCAAACATAACGATTACCGGTCCAAATGCGGGCGGTAAATCGACAATCCTCAAAGGATTAACCGTATCGATTATGCTTGCTCAAACACTTGGTATTGCGCCAGCAACGCGCATGGTGCTTACACCGTTTACTCAAATTAGCACCTATCTCAATATTTCTGATGCAGCCGGAACAGCATCGCTTTATCAGGCTGAAATGCGCAGAGCTCAAGCGCTTATCAAATCAATTCAAGCACTTGATAAAAATCAGTTCAGCTTCATTATTATGGATGAAATATTTACCGGAACTAATCCAGACGAAGGACAATCTGGAGCGTATGGTATTGCCAAAAGCCTTGCTAAATTTGATAACAGCATGTGCGTTTTAGCAACACATTTTAAATTGCTTACCGAACTTGAAAGCGCAATTCCTGGTAAGTTCAAAAACTATAAGGTTACAGTCGTCAAGCAAGCAGATGGGTCATTTAAGATGCCTTATAAGTTGGCCGAAGGTGCAACCGACCAACAAATCGCACTTGAACTTCTTCAACAAGAAGGATTCAGTGACGATATTGTTCAAGAAGCCCAGGCACAATTAGCAAAAATACAACACCAAAAAGCACGTACAAAATAAACTATCGAATCTAAAAAGCAAAACGGGGCGTTGGCTAAAAACCAACGCCCCGTTTTGCTTTTTGTTTTTTATGCTTTACCTATTCGCCCGATACGAATACGGGCCATATGATCGGCGGTAAAATATTGAGCCGCTATTTTATTCAAATCCTCAACGGTCATAGATTGTGTACGTTGCAACACTTTATCGTAATAATCAAAACCTAAATTAAGGGCATCAAGCAATGTAAAGGTTCCGGCAAGCGTACTAATACTTGTTGCTCGATCGATAATACTCTTAAGATATATTTGGCGAGCACAAGCAAGTTCCTGTTCGGTTATTCCTTTATCGGCCAACTCCTTAATAAATTCACGCATCATACGCTCAGCTTCATCCATTTTATCAAGACTTAACAAGGCGCCAACATAATCAAAGCCCGGTTCTTTTGAGGCTGCGGCGGCAAAATTGCCAAAGCCCATATAGAACATGCCCGTCTGTTCGCGTAATGCATATAAACGCGACCCAAGATCTTTGAAGGCTATGATATTCAAAACACGCATTGGAACTAAATGCTCATCATAAATCGTTAATGGTGAAGGTTGGCATAACGTCAAAATAGCCTGATCGCGAAGCATATATTTATCAACCTGTTTGCCCGGTGTAAATTTTGCCTTTGGATAAGTAACCACCGTAGCTGAACCTGATGGCCATTGGCCAAAAACACGTTCAATGGTTGATTGCATAGCATCAAGATCAAAATCACCGACAACGGCCAAGATCATATTATTTGGGCACGCAAATTGCATATGTAATTTGCACAAATCAACGCGTTGTAACTTTTTCACTAACGCAATTGCTTCATCAAATGTCCATGCATATTCTTTGTCTTGGTAAATAACGCCCTTGAGCTCGCGTTCCATAATACTAAATGGCACGTCTTTGCTGCGCTCAAATCCATCAACAAAAATATTTTTAACCTTATCGAGTGCATCGGTTGGAAATGCTGGATTAGTCAAAACATATAAAAAATGTTTAAAAACTTCTTCATAATCATCATTAAGCAAAGCAAGCCCTGCACCCGATGAATCAAAGCGATATGAAACGCCATGGTTTTCAAAAAATGCCACGTTATCTTCTTTGCTATATTCCTTGCTACCCTCCATAAGCATATCCATCATAAGGTTTACGCGGATTCCTTCGCGCGATGATGCAAAATAATCGGGGTCCTTAAATAAACAGGCAAGACTTATCAGGGGAAGATCGCCATGTTTACACAACGATACCTTAAGTCCATTTGGTAACGTTATGACACGATCTGGCTGAGGAAAGTTAAATTGAATTTTTTCTGGATTAGCCAACGTATTTGCATAGACCGCTTCCTCTAAAGGCAATGTGCGAACATGTTTACTTAAGATTTTTTTATCAAGATCATCGGACATCGTTTTTATTTTTTCATGTATTTCGTGGCGGTCTTTTGGCAGTGGTAACAAATCGATTTGGTTCATGAAAAATGGATCTATATATGTCTTACAAAAGGCTTGAATATCGGCAGAAGTTGCTTTGGCGTAACGATTGACCTTATCAAAAACATCCAACTCGTTGCGTGTAGCAAAATAGGACTGTAACCACGCATAGGTAAAGTCTTGATACGACTGTAATCGTTCATAAAACACGCGTCCTTTATTGCGCACCGCACGATCAAGTTCAACCTCGGTCGCGCCATCTTTGATGAAACGTTCTAATTCTTGGGTAATTAATGATTGGCATTCGAGGCTTTTGCCACTCATTGGTTCAACCAAAATCAAAAAGATACCCGCTTCCATGAACTGAAATGCTTTGACGCAAATTGATGAAGCAACCTTCTTTTGGTCGACCAGTAATTTGTGTAATCGGCTCCCTTCGCCTTCACCCAAAATAAACTCGGCAAGAGCAGAAAATACTTCATTGCCAGCCTTCAATCCAGGCATTACCCAATAAAAACCAAGTTGCTCATTTTTAACATCTTCGTACATCCGCGTTTGATGGCAAGCGGCTTCGGGCACAAGCGCCGGAAATGATGGATATTCCCGAACGCCCTCATTAGCGATTGATTCAAATTGTTCTTTGGCCAAAGCAATTGCTTCGTTTTCATCAAAATCACCAACGATAAACAATGTTGCGTGAGCAGGTTGATAATATTTTTTATAAAAATGCTTAAGATTATCGGCCGATAAATTTAAGAGCTCTTCTTTGTATCCAATCACCGGAAAATGGTATGGATGGTTTGCGGGAAAAATTGTTTGAAGAGCTTTATCAAGCATCATTGACCAATAATTATCTTTCCGCATACGTAATTCTTGGATAACTGCTTTAAGTTCTGAGGCTAGATGTTGTTCTTCAAAGCGTGCATTTTGCATACAATCGGCAAGTATTCCAACAAATGGTTTCCAGTTGTTTTTGTCAGTCTCAAAATAATAGCTGGTTACGTCCATTGCGGTAAACGCATTAAAAGTTGCGCCGTATTTACGCGCGATAGCGTCAATATCACCCTCGGATAATTTCTTGGTCCCTTTGAAAATCATGTGTTCAATCAAATGGGCTAATCCGCGTTCATGGGAATCTTCAACATAAGAACCGACGTCATAAGCAATTTGGACCAAAACTTTTGGCGCTGACGTAGATTTGAACAACAAAACGGTCATGCCATTTGCCAACGTTACCTTTTTGACATTCTTGGTAGCAATCTCAAATTGAGAACGTTTTCCTCTAAAAAATGTCGTACGCTTTGCCCTAAAAAACACAAAATACACCGCGGCCAATATGGCAAGCCCCGCGAGCAATAGAACCATGGTCTTAATTTTTGTTAACTCAAACATATAAGATATCTCCCCTCAAAAATCAGTTTATTGACTAGAAATTTTATAAAAATTACCATAACCTAAACAACTTAACCTAGAGTTTACAACTTTCTTCATGATTTACCAACCTAACAGGGGATCGCGATGCATATTCTAATCATTAGGGTTTCTGCTATTGGTGATGTCATACACAACATGCCAGCCTTATTTCTACTCAAGCATCATTTCCCACATGCTCATATTCATTGGGTTGTACAAAAAAAAGCGGCACATCTTTTGATCGGTCAACCCTTTCTTGATCACGTATGGGTTTTACCAGATAAATATTTGCGCTTTGCGCAATTACCCCAAACCATCAAAATCATTAAGGGCCTGCGTCAATACAAATGGGATGCGATTATTGATTTTCAGGGATTACTCAAAACCGCTCTTCTTGCTTTACCACTATCTGGAAAAAAATATGGATTCTCGGCACCCCATGCCCGCGAAAAAATAAACGCATGGTTTACCCATCATCATGATTCACCAACCTATACAAATATCATACAAAAAAACTTATCACTGGCGAGCGCCGTTGCTCACCATCTTGGTGCCACAACAAGCAGCCAGAGTATTGATACGCTCAAGCAAACATTTCAACTTACCGCACCATCGGATAAACAAAACAACGTTGATGCATGGCTTGCAAATAACAATATAAGCAACTATATACTTTTGTGCCCAAATACAACCTGGGAATCAAAACACTGGCCAAATGAAAACTGGGTCTCATTTATAGAATTATTTTCAAAGACTAATCCTAACATTACGCCAATACTTGTTGGTACAACCTTCGGCCCAGCGGCGGTACAAATTGAAGCAATTTGCCAACACCAAAAAACTCCAATCGTAATTTGCCCAGCGTGGGATCTTTTGACCATGAGTTATCTCATCAAAAAGTCATCGCTAGTAATCGCGCCCGATACCGGACTACTGCATATTGCCGACTTTTTAGGCTCACCTGCTCTTGGAATTTTTGGTCCAACACATAAAGAAAAACATGGGCCATTTTTGACCACGATAAATAAAGAATTGAGTCTTCAGATAGCTTGCCCACATTTTTACCAAAAAACTCACGGTCCTGATAAAACATTAAACTGTATGGCAGCACTTACACCACAGCAACTTCTTGACCAAGTTTTACGCTACCTTGAAAAATCACCCAAAAAAACTTTACAATGAAAACGATTTTTATAAATTATACGAGCGGGCAAAAATAACTTCTTGTAAGGAGACCTCTATGATCTTTCTTGTGTGTTTCTTATTTTTTTTCACTCACGCTTCGATAGAATGTGCAGAACCAGCAAAAAATTATGTACCGGCAACCGCGCTTACCATCAAAGAAGCGGTTGAAATAGCGCTCCAAAACAAACCCAACCTCCAAGCATATAAACATGCCATCGAAGCGAGTAAAGCAAAAGGCATGCAAATTTGGGCCGATTATTTACCGCAAGTTAATTTAACAACCAATGTCGCGCAAGGACTCGGACAAAATAGCCCACAAACAACAATCGGCTTGGGAGCTCAACAACTGATATACTCATTTGCCGGTCCTATTGAAAAATATAAGCTTGCCAAAAAACAAACAAATATCGTCCAATTACTGAGCGATAAAGATAAAAAGGCGGTTAAAAATGCGGTCGAAATAGCATTCCTTGAGTGCTGGAAAACGCAACAACAACAAACATCAACCCTCGCTATGCACAAATCATCAACAACGACCTATCAAAAGCAAGCTCATGCAAACAAACTTCAGTTATTGGATAAGAGCGACTGGCTTAAAAGCAACACCGATCACGCACAAAATTTGGCGCTCGTGGATAACTATTATCAAAGCGTTGAGCTTTCACAAAAAAAGCTCGAGTTTTTCATGGGGCAACCAATCGATCTTACTTTAACAAAATTTGAAAAACCAACCACCAACCCAGCGGCCCAAAAGCAGCACATTGTAACGCTTGCTCTCGAATGGCAAGAGCCAAAAGAAATCGATCCGCTGCCACTAATAACGTACTATAAATATGCTATGAAAAATCGCGAAGAACTCAAAATTGCTGATAAAAGTGTTGGCATTGCCAAAGATCAAGCCCATATCGCTCAACGATCAATTTTGCCAAGCGCGTCACTACAAGCCAGCACCGGGTATCAAAGCCAAGGTAGCACGCCCATTGGCACGCTTGCCGGACAACTTGGTCAGCAGGCCCCACGTAATTTTTACAACGTTGGCGTTCAAATTTCATGGCCAATATTTAATGGCCTCTTGAATGGCTATACCGAAAAAGAAGCCCACGCAAATATGCTTAAGGAAATGCTCACGAAGGATCAAGCTATCCAAGATATAAAGTTTGCCATTGATACTGCTTATTATACACTCAACCAGGCGCTCATTAATCTTAAGGCAAAAAAAGTTGATCTCGTTTATACACGCAACAACTTAAACCTAAAAAAAATACAATTTAAAACAGGTGATATCTCTAAGGTGGAGCTCGACGCTGCCTATACCGAATGGGAACGAGCAGAGTACGGTTGGCTTGATTTAGTAACAGATGCCGCAATTAAAGAACGTAACTTGGCATTTGCCTGTGGTTATCCCAAAGAACTATTTTAACAAAAAAGGAAATCTATGTTGTTTCTATTTTCATTATGCGCGCCATTACTTGGAACTTTTTTGACCCCATTTTTAGCACTTTTTGTCGTTGGTATTTCGCTACTTTTTAAAAATGGTGTATCGGTCTATTTTATTACATTTGGAATTCCGACACTTGTTGCAACCATTTGCTGGATTGTTGAACGCCAAAACACAACGCCCGCCAAAGTAGCAAAAATACTCCTCAATGTTATGCTTCCCCTTGCTTGTATTATTGCTTTTGCAATTCATCCAGTTGGAAACCATGCAATTGCATATTCACTTTATTGGCTCATCCCACCAATGCTATTGTTCGCCTCCAGGGAGGGGCGGGAGGGCATTCTAAACCCATCAATTCGCATTACCTTTATCACCCACGCACTTGGCAGTATTTTGTGGTTATACGCATTACCAACCACCCCAATATTTTGGCTCGCACTTATTCCAGTTGTTGCCGTTGAAAGATTTTGCTTTGCAAGCATTACAGCCATCGCGCTAAGCCTCATTAAAATAGTTGAACATCGCTACAATTTGGTGACCAGCAAAAACTTGACCAACTAACCATAATCTTTATCATTAAATGCAGCCCATTTTTTATTTGTCCAAAAAGTATCGGAGAGTTCATATGCGTATCAAAATCAAACAAATTAGCGCCACTGACCTTGGTAAAATCATTACGGTCTGCGGTTGGATTAAAACAGCCCGTGCATCTAAAAATGTCTCATTTATCGATGTTAATGATGGATCCCAATTTAAGGGTATACAAGTTGTTCTCGAACCATCACTTAAAAATTATGACGAATTAACTCCAGATTTGGCCACCGGTGCATCGGTTAGCGCTACTGGCGTTTTGGTTCAAAGCCCTGGCAAAGAACAAGCATTTGAACTTAAAGCAACCGAGATAACCATCATTGGCCGTTGCGACCCAGAAACATATCCACTCCAAAAAAAGCATCACACCTTTGAATTTTTACGAACAATTGCACACCTTCGCTCGCGCACCAATACCTTTGGTGCAGTTGCCCGCGTGCGCAATTCACTTGCTTATGCAACCCACAAATTTTTCCAAGAACGCGGTTTTTTGTACCTTCATGCACCAATCATTACCGGATCTGATTGTGAAGGCGCTGGCCAAATGTTCAGAGTAACAACCCTCGATATGGAAAAGCCACCACGAACCAAAGACGGCAAGGTTGATTTTGATCAAGATTTTTTTGGCAAATCAACATTTCTCACCGTCTCCGGCCAATTAAATGCTGAAACATATGCCTGCGGATTATCGGATGTTTACACTTTTGGGCCAACATTCCGCGCAGAAAATTCAAACACCGCGCGCCATTTGGCAGAATTTTGGATGATCGAACCTGAAATGGCATTTGCAACCATAAAAGATAATATGGAATGTGCCGAATCTTATCTTAAATCGGCCATCAAATTTGCCCTTGATAATTGCCAACAAGATTTAGAATTTTTTGAAAAACATATCGCCCAAGGAACAATCTCAAAATTAGAGCATGTGGTTAACGAACCATTTCAAGTCCTTCCCTATACCGATGCCGTTGAATTACTTAAAAAAGCACCTAAACAATTTGAATATCCGGTCACCTGGGGAGCGGATTTGCAGTCGGAACATGAACGCTATTTGGCCGAAGAATACTTCAAAAAACCGGTCATTCTCATTAACTATCCTAAAGAAATTAAAGCATTTTACATGCGCGAAAACGAAGATGGTAAAACCGTCGCCGCGATGGATATCCTTGTCGCTGGTATTGGTGAAATTATCGGTGGAAGTCAGCGCGAAGAACGGCTTGATATTCTTGAAGGAAAAATCAAGGCAGTTGGCCTAAATGTAGAAGATTACAAATGGTACCTTGATTTACGCAGATATGGGAGCGTCCCTCATGCTGGTTTTGGATTAGGGTTTGAACGCCTTATCCGTTTTGTATCGGGCATGGAAAATATCCGCGACGTTATCCCATTCCCTCGAGCACCTAAACAAGCAGAATTTTAATCATCAAAAATTCAGATTAATAGACGTCGAAAAGGCCCCTTAACATAAGGGGCCTTTTCTATAAGTTATTGTTTTTACAATAATAGTTATTTGTTCAAGTTTTGTTTAAATGCTTCAAAAACTTGAGCAACGCTCAATCCGGAAACATTAAGCTCTTCAACCTTTTGGCCAAGCTGTTGATAATAACGCAAAAGCTCACCACTATGTTGCGCATAAACACGTAAGCGCTCGCGCACAACTTCTTCTTTGTCGTCTTCTCTTCTGATTAACTTTGCACCACAAAACGCACACTTTGGATTTTCTAAATCGGTAACCATGGTTCTAGATGTTGGTACCTGACAAGCTTTGTTTTCACAAAGCAAACGATCTGAAAGCCGCTTAACAATCTCTTCATCAGGTATAGCGAGTGAAATAACCCGTAATGAATACTGAGAGAAACTCTTTTTAAGCAATGCCAAAAACAATTCGGCCTGTTTTTTGGTACGAGGATATCCATCCAAAATAATTGGAGAACCGTTGGTTGATTCTTTTTTCAACCATTCTTCAACCATATTCGTAACCATTTCGTCAGGAATAAGTTGGCCAGTTTTAATGTAATTTTCAATCGACTTACCGAGTTCATCACCACGAGCAATGCCCTCACGACACAAATTACCGGTCGAAAGCACCTTAAAGCCCAATGATTTTACGCATTCGGTTGCTACGGTCCCTTTACCAGAACCGGGAGCACCGAAAAATGAGAATATGGTATTTTTTGTACAAGCCTTCAAAAGATCCTCCTTTGATTTACGATTCATGTTAATCCCCTATACCTCCCGGCAATAAACAACGCCATTAAGATAGCGGCATAAAAACATAACTTAGATTTTTACGACGCCCCCACGCCTTCAAAAAGTCATCACTATGATACCACACTTTTGTCCGCTTGTTAGACCCAAATGCAGAATCTATACAACAAACAAGCTGATTTTGCGCATCCCATCCAATAACAACCATAAGATGCCCTTTTGCATAAGGAAGAGCACTACCCCTTAATGGACCCTGGACACTGACAACCACGGGGCGATCATTCAGTAAATATTGGTGTAATGCATCAAAGCTGGCAAGCCGCTCAACGCGACAAGGCACTTTTCCACCTGAAATATCATATGCAGCCGCTACATTTAAGACCCAGTTACCATAAAGATCAAAGGTATCATCATGAGCAAGCGCTGCAAAATCAACCGCATCAAACAATGCTCGCAGCTCTTTTCCATTATCTGGCGCCCAATAATCATTGATTCTTCCAAGTAAATAGCTTACCACGGTACTTGTTGCCGTTGGAGAACACATATCCCTTGCCCGTGAATGCTTAAGGACCATTTGTGATTGTTGGAGAACATGCTCAATAACACCCGACCTAAGATTACGCGATGGCTTAATGATTCCGTATTTATTGAGATTTGATGCGCAGGCATAAAGGTGGCGCATACTCCCCAAATCAGCACCCCCAGAAACATCAACCTTTACCTCAAATGCCGTTGCTAAAGCATTACGCTTAAGGGTTATGCAGTTGATTTCCAATTGAGCAACCTCATCCTTTGTATAAGAAAATGATTGTTGCCGCCCGGCACCCCACTCGGCGGACTTTATCCAATTCGACCACCTTTTACCCTTAACTCGAGTATAAATAGTATATTTTCCCGATTTAGGCCGTAATGCATTCCATGAAACAATAAGCTCATTAAAGGGAAACGTTCCATCCTCATGCCAAACAGAAGACAATTTATTACTAGTTGCACTGACTTGATGGGAGTATGTCTTTGAAAAAGAACCTGCATATAGGTAAGCGTTTGCCCAACAAAGAACCAGAAGTGTAAATGTACCCTGCGCTAATTTCCTCATAAAACGCTCCTTTTAAAGCTTTTTCGCATATTTTTAGCTAAAAAACACCATTATCGTACTATTCCTATTTTCTTAAAACAAGTCCAAAGGTAAAAGATTTTTTCCCCTTATATATTACCGCGGAGAAAAACAATAAATCTAAAGACTTCACCTGAATTTTGTGCTAGTCTTGTGAAGATTAATCTTAGTTAATGACTCAGAACCTCGGCATTATTCTCAAACAAAAGGCATCTGTTTTTTGCTTTCGTTAATCTGTTAGAGAATGTACGGGCTGATTAAATTACGTATAAGTATAGGTTTCACTAGTTATGTTGCGAGGTGCCTTGATCAGATAAAGTTGTTTAACCAGTGTGCAATGTGCACATGTGTTAATTTGTTGTATTATCTTCCATGCTTTTTGTTAATGAGAAAGAATATTCAGATGAAATTATACGTAGGAAACTTAGCTTACACAGTCACAGAACAAGAACTCCAAGACCTTTTCGCCCCTTATGGCGAAGTTAAAACCGTCAACATCGTCAAAGACAAATTCACAGGCCAAGCCCGTGGTTTTGGTTTTGTTGAAATGGGCGATAAAGACCAAGGACAAGCAGCTATTGATGGCTTGAACGGCAATGATGTCGGTGGTCGTAAGCTCCGTGTCAACGAAGCACTTGCAAAAGAAGCCCAAGGTGGCCGTCCTCGTTCATTCGGTGATCGCTCAGGCGGTAGCCGTGGTGGTTTCGGCGGTAGCCGTGGTGGTAGCAGCAACGGCGGTAGCCGTGGCGGCTTCGGCGGCAGAGATCGCGGTGGAGATCGCGGTGGTTCATCCTGGTAAATTGACCCTGTCAATTTAGTTTAGAACTAAAAAGAGGCGCTTCGTAAGAAGCGCCTCTTTCCATTTAATACATAAAAATCATGAACCGAATAAGCTTAATTGGGTTGATGGCAGCGGCAAAGACTCTTGCTGACAAATCTCAGAACATGCTTCCACCTGAATTTCCATAAGAAATGAAATTCCCAACGGCGTCTTGACTTGTCCAACCGGACTAAACCCGACCTTTTCGTAGCAACGGATCGCACGATTATTATCAACCGCGGGATCGATAATAATCTTTTTAACTTCTGGTTTTGCAATTAAAAAATCGACAAATTTTCTCAAAAAGATGCTTCCATACCCCTTGCCTAATATTTCAGCCCCACCAATAAAAACATCGATGCCATAAACGCCAGCCGGCTGATCTAGCCACCAACCGCCACCAACCTTATTGGCCAAATAATACTCGATGTAGCCAATTGGCTGCTCATCAAAATAAACAATGTATGGAAATTCGATACCATTAGATAATTTGCCTAAATATTTTTGTTTAAAATCAGACCAATCAAGCCCAACGTCTACCCACCACCGCACAACTTCCGGCTGATTTACCCAATCGTACAATAATGGCAATTCGTTTTCGCTTAAAATTTTGAACTCAAAACGCTTTTCATTCACATCTTGCAAACTACTCACACGTACCTTGCTCTTTCGAATATGTCCCTAAGATGCCCCGCCCAGATGCGTTCCTAGCTTCTACCCACTTTTATATCCCATGTATTTAGATTACTAAACCACCCATAAAAAATAAACGGTCTCTGATAAAGAATACTTTTATCTTAAACTATAAGGCTTTTCATGCGCAAAAAAGATGGGCTTAAGAACAATTTGCTTAAAAATCATACAAAGCAACCGTATTTTGATAAACTTCTGGTAATTAAACAGACATATCTTTGAGGAACGAATGAATCTTTTTGATCAACAAGAACCAGAACAACCAAAACAATCGCCCCACACCCAGCACCCATTAGCCGTTAGAATGCGCCCTCAAAAGCTTGATGATTTTGTTGGCCAAGAAGATATTATTGGGCCAAGCAAACTCCTAAGAAAAGCTATTGAATCAAACCGCCTATTTTCGTCGATTATTCTTTGGGGACCTCCCGGCATTGGAAAAACAACCCTTGCAACCATTATGGCCAAAACAGCTAAAGCTCACTTTGAGATTATGAGCGCCGTAGCGGCAGGCATTCCAGACATTCGCCAACTTATCACGCGAGCTCGCCAATATGCAGCTTTTGATAAAAAAACCATTGTGCTTGTGGACGAAATTCATCGTTTTAACAAAGCTCAACAAGACGCTCTTTTGCCACATGTTGAAGACGGAACGATTATACTCATCGGCGCAACGACCGAGAATCCATTATTTGAAGTTATACCCGCACTCGTCTCACGCTCACGCATATTTAATCTTAAGCCATTGGTCAATGAACATCTTGTTATACTCATGCTTCGAGCCCTTGCCGATACTGAAAATGGATATGGCCTCAAAAAAATAACCATATCCGAGCAAGCCCTCGCACATATTGCAAATCTTGCTGGAGGCGATGCCCGATCAGCACTTAATGCCCTAGAGCTTGCAGTTGAATCAACACAACCGGACCAATCAGGAACAATAACAATTGATCTAGCAACCGCTGAACAAGCGATGCAAAAAAGAGCATTACTTTATGACCACGCTGGCAACGAACACTATGATACGATTAGTGCTTTTATAAAATCGGTCCGAGGTTCAGATCCGGACGCTGCATTATATTGGCTAGCAAAAATGATTTATGCCGGCGAAGACCCAAAGTTTATTATGCGTCGCTTATTGGTTCTTGCATCAGAAGATATTGGAATGGCTGACCCATTAGGAATTGTTGTTGTCTCTTCGTGTTCCCGAGCTCTAGAATGGTGCGGTTTGCCAGAAGCGCAATATCATTTGGCTCATGCAACCACATATCTAGCAACGGCCGCCAAAAGTAATTCGATGAATTGTTATTTTAAGGCTCTTGAATTAGTTGAGCAAGAAGGCAAAACAGAGGTGCCACCGCAGATAAGAAGTGGAGCATGTCCCATAAAAAACAAAAATCCTTATGCAACCCAGAATAAAATATACAAATACCCCCATGATTATCCTGGGCATTGGGTTGACCAACAATATTTTCCCGATGGGTTGCAAGGAACAATAATCTATAAGCCAAGTGACCAAGGCCATGAAAAGAAAATAATCGAGCGTTTAAAAACATGGAGAAAGGAATCAGTATGAATGTATTAGCAATTCTTGCGCACGACAAAAAGAAATCTCTCAATCACTTCTTATTTGAGCACGTTACAACAACGCTCAAATCGCAAGGACATACTATTCAAATCATCGACCTCTATGAACACCACAAAGAAATACCATTTTACCTGCAAGACCAAAATGGAAATTCAACAACCAATACGTCATTTGACAATTACCCATTTGTTGAAACATGTAAAAAGCATTTCTTAGCCGCCGATGCCATTGTTCTGGTTTTTCCAACTTATTGCTTTTCGGTTCCTGCAATTTTAAAGGCCTGGATAGATATGTTAACGAAATTTGCCTATGAAAAAAAGGCAGGAAGCTTTCCTAAACCTCTTCACCACATAAAATCCGTCGTTGCTATTACTAGCATGGGAATGCCGTGGATCGCCAAGGTTTTTTGGGCTGGTAATTGCATAAAAAAATACATTAAAAAAGTATTTTCATTTATCGGCATAAAGAACATTCAAGTTTATGAAATCACCAGCGTTGAAACAATAAACCAAAGCAATATTCAAAAGCACCTGGATCATATTAAAAAAACACTTACTCAAATAAACGATTGAATCCATCCAGTCTAATTGAAACCATCACAAAACAAGGAGGTGAGCAATCACCTATTCATGGCTAACGCCGCCTAAATTTTATTTAGAAAGATCCTGAACTAATTGATAAAGGTTATTATCGGGGTCCACGAAAAAGATCATTTTAACATGACCAGGAACTTCGATAATTTCACCCTTAAAAACAACCCCTTTTTTAGTCAAATCAGCACGAACTGCTTCGATATCATCAACGGTCATCGTTACAATTGCATTTTGCCCAGGCTTAACCAGAGCATCCTCTGGACCACATTCTCCAACACCCAAAACAACGCCACCACCGTGAGCACGAAGTTCCATCCACTTGTGTTCATCAACACAACAAGCTGTCGTTAACCCAAGCGTATCAATAAAAAACTTTTTTGCTTTTTTGATATCGGCTACAATAACCCACGCCATATCCATGCTTTTTATTTGCATATAATTCCTTATAAACTTATCTTCTATAATGATTTTCAACCCACCAATCACTGCTGGCTGCACTTTCCAAGCTAGTGATACTCTTAGCAAGCTTACCATTTTTATTAAAAAAACTCATCAAGCTCTCGCGCGCCGGTCCTTCAATTTCAGAATAATCTGAGTAAAGACTACTCAAGACTCGAAGCATTGCACAACGAATCACGCGTTGAGTCTGAGAGTTACTGAGTGATGTCAGGCAGGCCGACGTCCACGGCTTGAATACTCGATGATAACACTTGCCTTCATCACCAAATGTATACTGAAAAAAGCCCATGAAATAATATGGCTTGCCGTCAATAGTCATTTGAATGGTACCAAAAATAGAAATCTGGTCATTTTTCTCATAAACAAGACGTCTAACTTCGTGGCTAACCTCTTCACCAATTCCATAATCAAGTACAAAACCATCAACTGATCGCGAAAATTGTTCGAATAATTGCGCACGCTCATGAACATCAATTCCAGTAGATTTGTAAAACACAGAAGGGATGAAGCCCCAATATTTTTTATTGAGTACTTTTGCACCAGTATTTAGATCGTCTTTTATCCCATCTCTTGTTTCTTCAAAGATCCCCACAGTGTACAGATGAGTGTTTACATTATATTGATCCAGGTGGGAAAAAGACTCTAAAACACGACCAGCATAGGTAATATTTCTTCTAGGGAAAAAGCTTTTCCCATCAATATACTCACCCGTAAAAAAACGCACCCTTTTCTCATCAACCATTTTGGCTGATAAAAAAAACAAAGAATCTGGCGCAGGCTTCTTTCTTTCGTTGATCTGCAAATATGGCTTTATCGCATCATTGATGTTATAAAGCGTAATTGTATATGGATGTCCAACATATTCATCTTGTAGCTCAACAAACGGAGTATCTCCATGCACCCTGCCCAAAGATAAATACAAAATTAAAACACTCACACCCACATAAAAAAAATGCTTCTTAATATTCATAAAATCTCCAAAAAAACTGAAAAACTGAATTTATTTTCTCATTAACAACAAACGCATACACTGAATACAATACATTTTTAGCATTACATAGTCAAATCCGCCAAATAAAACAGTTTGTTCGCCTTATAAAAAGAGCCACATCGATTGTCTTTTTCATGTTTTATGTTACATTAGTAATAATCAAATTTTGTATCATACGTTTTTCTTTATTTAAAACTAAACACTTATTTACAAATGGATGGTTTATGAAAAAAATTATTAAGATTGCCTATACGTTATTATTAGGCCTTATTGTTACCTCAAATTCTATTTTTGCCGCGGCCGCATACCCTACCGAGCTTGATTGCTTTACAGGACCATCTGAAGATCAGTGGAATGCGGTGCCTTTTGGTGTTGAGTCAATAATGATGGCAACCAACCTGAGTGAATTTTCTATAGCTGATGTTGTTGCCTTACAAATAATTAAGGATCCAACTCGGGCTGGATTACGTGGAAAATTCTTGTCTGTTCGCGACAATCAACTTATCGCCAGAGACCTCGGCCCAGGCAGCGAGAAAACCAGATTCATCATATTACGTAACAATGCAACAGGCGAGCTCGGATTCAATTCAATTGTTTTCAGAAAAAGCATTATGGCTGCTGATCCACGAGCAAAAGCGCCACATACACCATACAAAGTAAGTGTCCAAGGGGAACATTTCTTTAGAGGGGGAACATGGGAGTCTTGGATAGCCCATAACCACGCCGACGGAATTGCACTATTAAACGAAAATTCTGGCGGCTATTTAGTTGTTAGTACTGGTGGTAGTTGGACAAGTGATATTGCAGGAAACCCAAATATTGATATAAATAATGCAACCATTTTTCAGGTATATAAAAAAGCATATAAAAGTTTTGACCCAACACCATTGGCTGACGAAGCCACGCCTGGTGTCAAAACTAAAAAAACGCCTCCAGGACCTACGCTCAAGGCAACACCAACACGTTTTACGCCTAATCCAATTGGAGACCTAAAAAAAATTGCGCGCCCATCCCCAGTACGGCCATTAAGTCTACACACAATTGGCTCTGGTAGCGCGTGTTGCGAATATTTGATAGATATCGTGAAAGACTTTGTATACCAAGAAATTGGGGTATCTACCGATCCTAGTTC
>CAZGPI010000011.1:0-41704 GCA_964527595.1 uncultured Pseudomonadota bacterium | reverse complement strand
TACTACTCTCCTTTCTCCTTTTTCCGCCATGTAATTTCCTTACATGGCGGTTTTTACTTAGCGGCAACATTATTAATTGAAATTTTTTTACAAAAAATACCCGATTGTAAGATCTTTTGTAAAAAAGGTATTGCCTTTTCCCTGAAAAGATATAATATAGTAATAGATTGTTGCATAGACGATGCGATTCAAGATATAGTTATTAAAGATTTTAAAAAGCTTCATTACTACTCTCCTTTCTCCTTTTTCCGCCATGTAATTTCCTTACATGGCGGTTTTTTTTGTTGATACTCTTTAATCTTGGGGGTCAGGATCAGGATATTTTCTTCGTTTGGGCGTGTATTGGTGTTGGTATGCTTGCTGGTGTTTAAGGCTTCGTCCAAATGGTACAGAATCTTAAACTCTTAGCAGAACGCAACTTCTACCCCCTAGGCCCGGCCGACGTATTATGATACCTTTTGGTTTCTTTCCACTCGTTCTTAATTTTTAATCATATCTTTGTTTTAACTCTCCTTGCATAACCCAAGGTGGGTATTGTTTACATAATAATGATTATCGGACGTTAACTTTACCAGAACAAATGACTACTTATTTCGGCTAGGAAGGTTCAAATTGAACCTTCCTAGCCGATTAATTCACTTCTAGTTGGTTGCTCTATGTCTCATTTGACCATTCTAAATTAAATTGGCATGCTTATAGAATGATGCATACTTTTGAATACTTTTTCATATTTATGGAGGACTTGTTTATGAAGAATTTTAAGGGAAAAATACTTGTTCTGTTTTTTGCCGCGTCTACGTTAGGCACTTTTGCATATTGTATGGATACTGAAGGCGACATTGGGGTCTCAGCCGCACAATCTGATAATTCACTAAAAAGAAAACGTGGCGGTAGTGATGATGGCGCTCAGCCACAAAAGAAAGCACGCACTGAAGAAATAGAGGCGCCAGTATGCTCAATTTGCCTTGCCAGCTTTACTGATGTTGACGACATTATGACAACTTCGTGCCAACACACTTTTCATGTTGACTGCATTCGTGAATGGATAACACACCAACGACAAAACTCAACATGCCCGTTGTGCAGAAACCAAAAATCTATGGGCCTCGAGGCCAGAATTTTAGGCCTGGACGTTCATGAACGTCCAGTTGGTGATGATTTTGTTGATACCCCACCGCTTTTAGGTGCTATTCAAGGCGGTGCTACTGCCGCAGAAATACAAGAACTCATTGATGAGACTCTTGCCCACTCAACACAAGAACAGTTTGAACAATTTATTATGGCTCAAGATGAAGAAGATTTTACGGCTCTCGTCCAAGCCGCCGGTGATGAGAAAAGTGAAATTGTACAAGTCATTCTAACAGCGGCTGTAACACACTTAAATCCCGACCAATTTGCCCAATTTATTAATACCCGCAACATAGAGGGTGAAACCGCTTTAAATTTTGCAGCTTCATCTGATGACACCGATTCGATATTGGCCTTGCTTGACGCTGCAGAACAAAGATTAAATCCACACCAATTTGCATTGTTTATTAATGCTCGCAATGAAGATGGTGGCTTAACGGCATTAATTTGGGCCGCTCGTAACAACAATCATGAAGTATTGATGGCAATTATTGCCGCGGCAAGAGAGCATTTGAGCCATGAGGGTTTTGTTTACTTTATTAACGAACGAGGCGAAGATAACAAATCGGCCCTTAATTTCGTTATTGAAAACGACGACCAAGATGCAGAGGCCGCTCTCATTCAAGCTGCACGCGCAGAATTAACCCCTGAGGAATTGGGTCTCTTTGATACCGCCGAAGCATTCCTTAACTAGAAATCTTCTTTTTTCTTATACATGGTATGTTGAAGCGTACCATGTATAACCATCTTACCTAATCTTACACCCATTTGACTAATAGCAATTAATGCGATATCTTTATTGTAGAATGCATACAATTTCTAATTTAAATGGAGTTCTTATTATGAAGATAAACACTAAGTTTCTACCTTTGTTTGTTGTTGTCTTATTTGTCACGAATTCGATTGCTTTTGGTATGTCGCGCGGGGATTTTGTACCGCTCAAAAAGCCAGCCGGACCGTGTATTCTTTGTCTCTCTGGGATTACCGACACAAGTGATGTTTCGCTAAAAGGAGCCGTTCCATCATGGATAACAGGCCGTTGTGGCGATAAGTTTCATACACACTGCCTTTTTAGATTTAAAGAACTTCAGTCTCGAAGTGAGACGCCCTCCTGCGATTGTCCTCATTGTGGCGATGTTGACTCCATGGAAGACGCTTTTGATACTTTTGACCGACTAACACCCTCCCCGATTTCGGTCTCAGATGGGTATCCCGATTTGATTTTAGCTACAAAAAACAAATTGCCCGATGTTGTCGATGAGTTGATTAGCAAGGCAATAAAAGATTTAAGCCCGGATCTTTTCGTTCAATTTATCAATGCGAAAACAATAAAAGGCCGAACGGCTCTTCATTGTGCCGTAATGAACGGTAGTTTTTATATAGCCAAAGCGCTTATTGGCGCCGGTGCAAATATTACCATCAAAGACACCCGTGGCTTTACTGCTCGTGATATTGCTATAGAAAATCACGACGATGGGATCATTGAATTGTTATCTCCTCGCTCAAATCGTACGCTATTATATTCTCCAATAAACCTTAATTAGTTTTTGTTTTTTTATAAACCAATTTTAATAAAGGATTTGCTCATGAAAAATTTTGCTAAATACTCTCTTTTGCTAATCATTGCCCTATCGACTTTGGGCAGCTTTGCTTTTGGGATGGAACAAGGGGAGAAACCTCAAGGCCGAGAGGCTCAAGTAAAAAGAAAATTAAGTGAGGATGATGGCAACCCTGGCCAGGCTAAAAAAACACAAATAGAGGAGCCGGTCTGCCCGATTTGTCTTGCTGAACTCTCAGCAAAATGCGAAACCCAAATGCCCAATTCTTTTACGATTACCAATCAAATCCCCCCGGTAATAACAACCTCCTGTAATCACTCGTACCTATACGCCATGCATCCTTGAATGGATATTGGACACTCATGGCAGACTAATAGAAGGCAAATCTTGCCCTATGTGTAGAAATGCTAACGCTGCAAGCGAAATTGTCACACGCTACCACATCGCGCCAAGAGATGATGTTGTGGACGACGTCGTCGAAGTGATACACGACATGGAAACGCTTATTGATGCTGTTAAAGTGTACACCGATCCCGACAACGCCGATGAAATGCTAGAAAGCTTTCTCGATCAAGCAGAAGGGCGGTTAGATCCCGAAGCTTTTGTTCAATTTATTAATGAAAAAACTTCTGATGATGGACAAACAGCTCTTATCTTTGCGGCTTTCAGTAATAATTTTATTGCGATAGAAGAAATACTTTCCTTCGCACAAACCCGATTAACCAGGGGACAATTCGCACAAATCATTAATACCCGTAGCAATGAAGACGAAACGGCGCTTTTGTCTGCTTCTGAAAGAAATAATACGGCTGCAATACGAGCCCTGCTCAAGGCCGCCGAGGAAAACTTAACTCGACAGCAGTTTGGCCGTTTTATTAATGCCCGTAACAAATATGGCAAGACAGCGCTTATTTTGGCTGCTGAAAACAATAACACCGAAATATTGTTGCCAATTATTACCGCAGCAGAAACCAATTTGAGTAATAGTGGTTTTCTATACTTTATTAATGAAAAAACAGCCGATAATAAAACAGCGCTTGATTTGTTTATTGAATATAATAACGAAAGAGCAATCAACGCCATTGTTGATGCGGCCAAGTCGCGCTTAGACCAAAAAAAACTAGCTGCATTTGACCCCGCTGAAAAATATCTCAATTAAGAATCTGTTTTTATACAAGGCGCAGCAACAAAATGCTGCGCCTTGTATAATCATGTCAAACACGAGACTTTTGTTGCCAAAATCCGCATAAACAAACAGCCATGGCATCAGTAACGTCTTGCCGTTCGATAGCTCCAAGTTCGTTTAGTTTTGGAAACAACCGCATAATCATTGCCGCAACCTGATCCTTGCTTGCGGCGCCATAACCTGTCACGGTACTTTTTACCTCACGCGGAGCAAATTCATTAACGACGAGATTGTTTTGCGCAGCAAGTAAATACAGAATACCGCGCAAGTACCCTAACTTTAAAAAAGTTTGGGCATTTTTGCCTAAGAATGAGGTTTCAAGCGCAATTTCGGTAATAGTATGTTGGGCAATTTTTGATTGAAAGCAATTGTAAAAGATCCCTACCCGCTCGACTAATGATTTTTGAGAACTCATTTTGATATAGCCGTAATCAAGAAGTAATGCTTTAGAACCATCCTTTTTTAAAATCGCATAACCGGTAACAGAAAAGCCTGGGTCAACGCCTAAGATAATCGAATTCATTACTCACTCCTCATCTCAGAAAAATGCGTTTTCTAAAGATTAGGATGGATCCTGAATCAAGTTCAGGATGACAAAGATACTATTACCAAGCTCCTTTTGTCATCCCGGACCCAGATCCGGGATCCATCTTTTTTTACTTATAAATCCTAATCCCCAAGATCATAGAATCTCGTAATTTCACCCTTAAACCGTACCTGAAATGACCCAACCGGACCATTACGTTGTTTTCCTATAATGACCTCAGCATTGTCAGGATACTCGGTCTCGGGGTTGTAGACCACGTCGCGATAAATAAAGAAAATAACGTCGCCGTCTTGCTCAATAGCTCCAGATTCACGAAGGTCAGAAAGCAGTGGCCGTTTATCCATCCTGTTTTCAAGCGAACGCGACAACTGAGATAATGCAAGCACTGGAATATCAAGTTCTTTGGCTAGTGACTTAAGCCCACGAGAAATTGCTGATATTTCTTGAGTTCTATTTTCATGCGTTTTGTGCGAACTAATAAGTTGTAAATAGTCGACAATAATCAATTGCACATTTGCTTGTGCTTTAAGCTTTCTCGCTTTGGCACGCAATTCAAGAATGGTAAGGGTTGGCGAATCATCGATAAAAATTTTTGCCTCGGCCAATCGAGCCGCCGTATTGGTTAATTCCATCCATTCATCGGACGAAACCATAGCATTACGAATTTTTTGGTGCGAAATTTGCGCTTCGGCAGAAAGCATACGGAGCACCAATTGCTCCGATGACATTTCGAGCGAAAACAATCCAACGGTTGCCCCTGAGTGCCACGCGTTAAGCGCAATATTAAGCGCGAGAGCTGTTTTACCCATCGATGGTCGAGCGGCCAAAATAAGAAGATCGCCACGTTGCATACCCGAGGTCATTTTGTCAAAATGATAGAATCCGGAAGGAACTCCCGTCACACCCTCTTGGTTGGTTTTAATTTGCGCCAAATGTTGAAAGGTTTTTTTGAGCAAAATATCAAGTTGAACAAATGTTGGTGGCGTCATTTTGCTAGAAATTTGAAAAATCTTTTTTTCTGCTGCGTCCAAAACACCGTCAATTTCATCAGATTTTTGGTCATAACATGTGGTGATAATATCTGACGCCGACTGAATAAGGTCACGCAAAACAGCTTTGTCTTTAACAATGCGAGCATGCTGTAAAATGAGGCCGAGCGATGGGATATCTTCTTGCAGCTCCATCAAATACATCAACCCACCAACTTCTTCCAGTATTTGTGCTTTAGCTAATGCATCCTGCAAAACAACTAAGTCTACCTTTTGGTTTGCCTGGGCAAGCTCAAGAATTACTTGATAAATAAGCTGGTGCTGCCGAATAAAAAAATCTGACGGCTTAAGCACGTCAGAAACAAGGGTTAAATTTTCATCATTCAAAAGAATTGCAGCCAATACCGCGCGCTCGGCATCAGTATTGGCTGGAAGATTTCTACTTAATGATCGATCGGTTGATTGAGCAAAGTTACCTTTGCGAGGCTTAAAACCAGATGATTCTTCAAACATGCGCCCTCAAGTCGATTATTATTGTGGAAGAACTTTGATGGTCAGTTGTGGCTTAAGCTTTGACGACAAACGAATGGTTACTTTGTGTTCGCCAACAGCTTTAATGGTTTTATCAAATTCAATTTGTTTGCGGTTAACAACGATGTCTTTTGCGCGCAACAATTCAACAACTTCGTCGGCACCAACAGCACCGTAAAGTTTGCCATCATCATGTACACGTTCTTTAACCGTCAAAATCATCGTCTTTATGCGTTCAGCAAGCATGGCGACTTTGCTATTAAGTACCTGAGTAACAACAGCTTCTTTTTGAACTTTTTGTTGAAGAAGAACCATATTACCAGATGTAACCACGGTTGCTAACTTGCGAGGCAAGAGGTAATTGGCTGCAAATCCATCAGCAACTTCAATAACATTACCGGCCATTCCAATTTTTTCAACGTCCTTGAGCATATAAACGCGCATCGGAGCTCCTTCCTTATAAAGTATTAAATTTTATTTTTCTCACCAAATTACGGGGTTAAGTATATCAGGTTGCAGAATAATTGCATATGCAAAACTTCTATGGAAAATTTACGCCAGCGCTTAATTTCTTGTTTTAATTCTGCCCGTTGTTTTATGATAATAAAATAAGGACACAGATATTTCGATCAAATCTAATATTTACGAGGGTCTTATGATGAAAAAGTCGCTAAAATTATTTCTCACTATTTCGCTCTGCTATTGCTTAAAAGCCCAGGGCGGCGCCCTTAAACCAATACAGGAATCTCTGCAAGAAGAAGATCAAAGCGGAGCCAACGAGCTCCTTTTTGATTCTGCCCAAGAAGGCAATATTTCCGGTATTAATGATGCGCTTAAGGCTGGGGCCGATATTGAGGCTAGGGTGTATATTGCCAATGGGATTTATGAAGAAGTGAATGCATTACATCTTGCTGCGATGAAAGGCAATGAAAAAGCGTTCATTGCATTACTTGCCGCTGGGGCCAAAATTGACGCCATCGCCTCAGATGGCAAAACCGTACTACATATTGCATCACAATATGAGAAACCAAGCATCATTAAGGCTCTCTTGAAAAAAATCCCAACCGATGACAAAGATGTTTTTATTAATATCCAAGATAAATATGGCAACACGGCACTTCATGTCGCTGCACTTCATGGAAGTATCCAAGCTATCAAAAGGATCCTAAAAGAACCAGACTGCGACCACGATGCACTCCTGAAAAATCAAAATTTCGCAAAAAAAACAGCCCTCCACATAGCCGCTGATGTAAATAAAGTCGAGATTATGAAGGCTTTACTAAAAACACCAACACGCGATAAAGACGTGGTGCTTAATGTTCAAGATGATAATGGCGAAACAATGGTACATATTGCAACAACTAAGGCTAATGTCGAGATGATCAAAATAATCCTAGCGACACCAAAAATTAATCTGTACACCCTTCTAACCGTCCAAGACATTAAAGGTGAAACAGCTCTTCACGTTGCAGCAGCAAAAGACTTAACAGAAATCGTCAATTTACTCATAAATGCTCATGGATTAAACAAAAAAGCCTTTATCAACATTAAAGATAATATGGGCCAAACCTCTTTGCATAAAGCTGCGGCCAACTGCCGTATGAGAACCGCCTACGAATTACTTGCAGCTGGAGCCGATAGCACCATTACAGACAATGATGGTAAAACATCGGCCGATGTTGCTAAATGTTATAGAAACAAAGTTCTTGCAAGTGCCTTAACACACATGCTTAATCAACATGCCGAAAAGCTTGAAGCTGAGCGTCAAGCGATGCAAATACAAAACAAAGGTCGAAGCGGAAGCATTAGTGAACGTATGGTGCGCTGGTTATCGTTCCATTTCAAAAAAGGGGCTCAAATATCACCTGAGCCAGAACTTGACTAGATTTTTCTTTTTTTAGATTATTTAAAAAAGCCCCGATTTTTAAGGTTATTTTCTTAAAAATCGGGGCTTTTTTTGTTATTTTACTTAAATTATTCAAAAATTAAGGCAAACTTGACTCATTTTTGTGATATTTTATAATTGAAATATGCGCAAGACGAATTACTCATGGTTAATGTTTAACAATTTCAACAAAATTTCACGGAGGTTATAGTGAAGCGATCATTGCGTTTATTATTTACCCCTTCTTTCGCTCTCGGCCTTACTGCAACGCATATTTCACCTTTAGTTGCTATGAGTACTCGCTTAGATGACATAGCAACCAAATCTCAATCTATTGTTACCATATCACAAGAAGAGCTCAATGAGCGTCTTTTTGGCGCAACAATCGGTGGCCGTGCTCGTGATGTCATAAAATTTCTCACCGTTGGCGCTAACATTAATGCAAAAAACATTTATGGCGACACCCCAATCCATATAGCCGCATTGCTTGGACATGCTAATATAGCGGCAATACTTCTTGAAGATGGCGCCGACATCACTATGAAAAACAATAATAATCAAACAGTCGCCGAAGCCGCAAAAGAACATGGAAACGATGCATTAGCAAACCTACTTGAAAAATACGCAGAACTTCAACAAGAAAAGACAGAATTGAAATAAAGTTAAAAAACATTTTAATTTAATGGAGATTATCATGAAAAATTTATCACGATTATTTATCACCGCTTCTTTAGCCTTCGGCCTTATGGCCCAGAATGGTTCGCAATTAGTCGCCATGGCCGGTCAACAAGAAGTTGCAACGCCAAACCAACGCCTTCTAACAGCTGTAGACTCAAATAGCGTTGATCTACTGAATGCCGCAATTGCTGATGGTGCAAATATTAATAATGCCCGCGACAACAGAATAAATAGAACGGCCCTACATATTGCAGCGTTTAACGGTAATGATGAAATTGTCGCCATATTGCTCAACGCACCAGATGTCAACGTTCCGGCGCTTATACAAGCTCAAGATAATGTCGGCGAAACGGCTCTACACCTCGCGGCTATGTTTGGGTTTAACAATATTACCTTCGAACTGCTTCATCTTGGCGCCAACGGTCTCGCGGTAGATCATAACAATCGGACTCCTGCATGGTTTGCACGACAAGCCAACCATCATGAACTTGCAAACGAGATTGAAGATTATGTCAGAATGCTTAAAATTCCAACACGCGCCCCTGGTGGTTAATTATTATATATTTTTTTTAAATTTAATATGGTGACTATCATGAAAAAAACGGTAAAATTACTGCTCGCGCTTTTTTTTACGGTCGGTCTTACGGCTAGGGATATTCCACCCGTCATCGAAAATAATCAAGAACATGCAGCACCAGCTTTAATGCAAAATGAGGTTGACGCACGTCTTCTTGAAGCGGCCGCAGAAAATAACGTTGCCGGAATTAATGCGGCGCTTGCCGCTGGTGCCGATATCGATGCTCAAAATGCCATGGGCGAAACCGCCCTACATAAAGCCGCGCTTTTTGGCAATGACGAAGCTGCCATGGCACTACTTGGCGCTGGCGCTGATAAAACGATTACTGATCAGCATGGACTAACCCCTGAAAATTGCGCAAGAATCGATGGCCATGAAGATTTAGCTGATATAATCAAAGATTATTTGATTCAACAACACAACAACTAATGGAGATCACCATGAAAAAGTCTTTACACCTATTACTTACCGTTTCACTCAGTCTCATAGTTTCAGCACAAGGACCATCACACCTAGCGGCAATGGAAGCGTTTAACAAATTCGCAACCGAATTACTTGATGATGACCTCAAAAAACCAATTACTCAACCTACACAAACCAATCGCCTTCTGCATGGATCAATTGAAGACTCGTTGATCAAATTGCTTGATGATGGCCTTAAAGAACAAGCACCAAAAAAAAACCCAAATGAGCAACTTTGGCAAGCAGCATCAATAGGTGACATTTCCGGTGTTAGCGCAGCACTCCGCGCAGGAGCGGGTATTAATATCAGGACCGAAATGGACGCTACCGCACTTAACATTGCAGCACACTTTGGCCACACAGCGGTAGTCAACGCCCTAATTGTCTTTGGAGCACAAATTAACCATCAAGATATCTTTGGCTTGACCGCCCTCCACCTTGCAGCACATGCTGGCCATGTCGACACAATTAACGCACTGCTCGGCGCTGGCGCTGATGGCACGATTACAAATAAAATGGGTTATACGCCGGCAGATATTGCAAGACAAAGAGGTTACACAAACCTCGAAATCATGTTTAATTATTTCACGACAGAAACACGAATGCTTCCTCGCTTTTCACCCATAAAACGAATACCGCAAATTCCTTTTTGGAATCCCACTTGCTAACAAAAATAACAGTGAGTTTGAATATGCAAAAATCATTACGACTACTACTTACGCTCTCACTTACAATTAGTCTTGCTACCCAAGGCACCTCGCACGTCTTTGCCATGGCTGCCCATATAGAAGAATTACTAGAAGAAGAAAACTACAAAGCAACCAACCAGCTTTGGAATGCTATTAGCGCTAGCAATTCGACAGCCGTAGTAAATGCACTTGCCGCCGGTGCCAATATTAATAGCAAAAATGCTGAAGGATTAACGCCTCTTCACGTTGCCTCTTGTTTTGGCCCAAATAAAATTGTCACAATCCTCATTCGGGCTGGAGCAAACATCTACAGCTTAAACAATGACGGCCAAACAGCTCTTCATCTTGCAGCAATCAGCAACCAATTTTCGATCGCCCACAGAATACTTCAAACCCCTGGCGATCAATTATTAGCTCAAGATTTCGCACAGATTGAAGATATTAATGGTAAAACCGCACTTGATCTTGCCATAATAAACCGACATCAAATAACCATAAACATGTTGCGACGATATGCTTCCCAAGAAATTGCGGCCCAATTCATCAAGCTTGACGGTGATCTATTAATTGCAGCAGCCGCTGCCGATGCTGATGCAATTAGTGCCTTGCTTGCCGCAGGAGCAAACGTTGATGCTGAAGATACCCTTGGCAGAAGAGCAATTCACTATGTCGCACAAAGTAGAAACCATAATGCGATAAAGGCAGTCGAAACCCTTATTCGTGCTGAAGCAAAAATCGCGGGTACTGACCGCTACAACTGGAGGGCCTTACACTTTGCCGTATCGAGCGGAAACATAGAAATCGTTAACCTACTTCTCGTAAAAGACGTCTATGAAAAAATAAATGATCACAAGTACCGAGCCAAGTATGGACTAACATTCCTGCACCTTGCCGCGGGAAACGGCCGCGCCGATATTGCAACCTTACTAATAACCGCTGGTGCCAATATTAATGCGCAAGACACTTACGGCAATACTGCCCTACACTCTGCCGCACGTTTTGGTCACGTTGAAGCAGTCAAAACTCTTCTTCTTGCTGGCGCTGACAGTACGATTATAAATACTGAAGGCGAGCATCCATCACTCTGCGCAAGCAAAAATGGTTTTTCCAAACTGGTAAAAATGCTTGAAGATAACAGAATACAGCGCGAAAGTTTTGCTCAAGCATACTATCCTGCAGAACAAATATACTATCCGATGGCCCAGGAATGCCTAACAGCAGCCGAGCCGTACGATTCCGCTGCTCATGCCGCTTGGTTTTATACTCAATAATTTTTAAAAGCTAGACTATTTTACACGATTCAGGCCAGGAGTTCATCCTGGCTTGATTGCTTTTTACCGATACCACGTCAAATCCCCATGCCCAACATAAATAACCGGAAGACCAAGATACGCGGCCTTAATGCCGGCAACCCTTTTCATAATGCGCTGCAAATATTCAATAAACCAACTATCATTTATCAGAAACAAAACGGCCTGTTTTTTTGTTGGCTGTTCATGGCTTATACGCCATATTTCTTGTGTTGGTAGCTTAAAAAAGAACTCAGAACATATTTGCGGAATCAGATTAACATCTTGCCCAACATCAAAAACACCTTCACTCAAGGGCAATCGGCCCCGTGAAAATTCATCCGCATTTTGCAGAAACATATCGCGAAGCGAGTCCACTCTTTTCCAAAGTTTTGGAATTTTTTCAACAAACGGTACGCAATGATGCTTAACATAATATTTATTTATCAGACCTTTTTGTATAAGTGCAGCGGCCTGATAAATTTTTGGCCCTAAGCTCATTTGTGTTCCAATAATTAGATGGGTGTTTTTTGGCATAATGCTTGACCATAATACCACTTGCTCTGGATGGCGGTTGAGGGAAAATTGATAAAAGCTTTCGGGGGCAACAACAATTAATGGTTCAGCTTGCTTTTCTTTTTTGTCATCCCGGACTCGATCCGGGATCCATCCGATCCTGTTTTTTAACAACCACTCCATATTCCTTGCCAATTCATGGTATATCCGCTGTCCAACCGCAACCGCACTATTCTGCTCGCCTTTGATCGGCGATAAGTACATAAGATTAATGTCGCCTGGCGTTAATGGCGTTAGGGCAACCGCCCCGCCAAATGTTATCCAACGCACTAATGCTCCGGCTTTTGCCACAAGCCATAACATGGGGCGATATTCGGCTAAAGGGATAAGAGGATTGAGGAATGGGTAGCCTTCCAGGCGGCCGAAAATAAAGAGGCTAAAATTTTCGAGAAAATAATAGTAAGTTATAGAAATTAGAAAAAAAAATAATTTATTAAGCATAATAGCGGGCCGTTCCTTCCCGCCCCTCCCTAGAAAAATTTTGTGACATAGACCAGCTCCCCAAAACCACACGCCACTTGTCAGTGAAAAATAACAAACAACAACCAAATATCCCAAAATTGCTAATGATAATGGCGCTTGCGATTTGGTCATCAATAAAACCACCAACCAAATGAAGTGTGGCCCGAACACCAGTAAGCCCCAGATAAAACCTTTGCGAAGGCCGTATTGGCCAAGGCGTTCCCCCTTGGCTAACCCCCCGGAACATTTCGGTCGTAACAACACCAAGAACCCCAAAATCAGAAAGCCAAAAAAAGATGGCCAAAAAAAAGCGAGATTGAAAAAGACGGCCGAAAGAAAAATGTTATACCACACGTTTATCCATAGTGTAAGCCTTAAGCCAATTAAAATATTAGGGCTTAATGTAACGTATCGATAAAGGAAATTCTATTAAAATGAAACGTGATGAACTGTAAACCGCGGAACTCCGGCAATAAGTTCTTCTTCAAGTAAACAGCGGTGACATGCCACCTTTTTACCATCGAGCATTAAGAAAACCACGATGCGAACAATATTGGCTTGGTTATCGCCAGGTATTTTGTCGACCACCAACGTACACTTATATTCCTGTTTCAAGCCAAACGATATCGTTCCGCCATCCATAATCAGTGGTTGTTTCGTTTTATCAAGTTGAGCACTCACTTGGTCAAATTCCTTTTTCACCCAAGTAACAGCATAATTGCGCATAACCTCGGTCGCATAAAATTTGGCAATATATCGTTGACGCACGAGCACAAGATCGCCCGTCCACCCCGCCGCCTGCCACAAACTGGTTAGCAACAGAGTTAATCCAGTCATAACTGACATAACAACAAGTAGTGCCGATCCTTGCTTAATCATGATAATACCCGGTTACGCAAAGCAACGGTAAAGACATGCTCTTTCTCAATTTCAGTATCTTTAATTTTCATTGTTATCGTAACGGCAGAAATCGTACCACGTGGAACTATCGCCCGTTGGTCTATTATTGGTTGCATGGTTATACCTGTTATATGCGCATTGACTAATGCCACCGAACATTCGCTCCATGTTCCAGTGGTTGGACAATAGACGCCCTCGCGCCGCTTTAACCCTTTATCATCAACTTCATAACCAACCCATAATTCGATTGGATTACCGCTCGCATTCATCGTCAATTGCTTGAATATGTTTTTGGTAACACACCAATCAGCCGGCCATGGACTAGCTATCTGAAGATCACGGCGAATTAAGTCTCCGGTCACCACCGATCTGACAAAAACTTGTTGAGCGCGCGTACCATCGATAATAAATCGATACGTTCGTGCCGAAAAACTGAATACAAATAAACTTAAGGTGGCAAGTAATGCAAGATAAATCATTAGTTCGATGAGAGTGAAGGCTCGTCGAGCGTTCATCCTGTCACCTGCACTGTTATTTGACGTCCACCATATAATTGCCCGGTAACAATCACCCGAGATATAACCGGATGTTCATCTCGCTTAAGTTGTCCAACCCAACCGGGCACGGTTGTCCAAAATTGTTGTAAATTAACCTGCTGTATTTGAAGATTGGTTTTTCTTTGTCCACCATCATCTTGATTGTTGATTGTCGGCACCCCGGCACCCACCCGCTCGAGATAGTCACTTGCAACCACCAAAGCTTCATGCCGCCGCCGTTGCTCAATATCTGCATTCATCCATACGGCAATAAACCAGGTAAATGAACCAACCATAACCATAAAAACCCCAAATGCAACAAGCACTTCGATCAACAAAAAACCAGGGGAACTTTGTAAATATTTGACTCTCGTTTTAGCTCCTTTCTACAATGAGGGTACTAATTAACAATCGTAACACTATAACCCAAAAAAAGGATGCGAGGAGAGCATGAAGGAAAAACTGAAGCACTTATCTCGGTTTTTATTACTGTTTTGCTGTTTAACGATAAGCAGTAATAAAATGTCAGCCCAAAATCCATTTGATGATTTATTTAAGGGTTTTGACTTTGATGCATTTTTGAAAGATATGGAAAAAGCTTACGACGAAGATGCTGATAGCAAAACATTCGGCCCAGCATCAAAAATGGGTGCACCAAATGCAAAAGAAAGAACAATAACCACACAAATACCAGACCAGAAACCCCAAACCATCGAAGAATCATTCCTTACGCCAATAACACAAACAATCCAAGAAAAAGGCAAATCACCCAAAACAGTACTTTCACCAGAATCACGCAACGCCTTTAAAGAAGTTATGCATGAATTTATTACACTCCTCAATTCGGTTACCACCAAAATCGAGGACTCTCGTATATTTTCGATGCCTTTCAAGGAACAATTTTTACCATATCGGGACGCAATAGATAAAATCGCAATAGCCTACGGAACCATGGTCAGCAAGAAAATGTATGCCAGCATTATGCCGTTCAAAAAAACGCCTGATAGCAAAGAGACAAGCCGATCAAGCCAAACGAAACCACCTCAAACCCAAGCATTATCAAACCTGCGCCAAAGCATTCTTAAAGCTATTAAAGAGCTACGAGAAATCGACAAAGATCTTAACGCCGCGCTGGCTGACGAAGAAAAAGAAGCGGACGAACAAGTCTTAAAAGAACTTTCCCGAAGGCCCCGAACGCACCCAATCCAAAACGGCAGCTCGAAATCGATCAAGAAAAAACGCCGAGGTCCAAAACATACACCAACGCCAAAAAGGGCTCCGATAAAACCAGTAATTAAGCCATTGCCAGCGGAGGCACTATGAACATTAAAAAGCTTATAAACATCGCACTCCTCTCCTTGTTTGGGCTACATAACGCACCGTGCAACGCAGATTATCTTGATAATTTTGCAGAACAGCTTAAAGAAGCGGAACGTAAACCTGAGGCGAAAAAAGCACACACCAAACCAAGAACTAAAGCAAAAGCAGAATCACCTCTTTATTCACGGTCAGAAGAACAAGCGCCTCAACCATATCAACCACGCCAATATAAAACTGAAAGCAGACGCGAACAGCGCATAATGGCATTTTTTGAAAAAACAATTTCGCCAATCGCGCAAGAGCTTTATAAGCTCGTCGAAAGCAAAGAAACGCAACAATTGATAGAAACGTCAAAGAAAAAACGCCTTGAACTAGAAAAAATTGTCGCGGGAAAAATGGGAAGAGGTCCTGGGGCAAAACCACGCTATACCACAACCGGAGGCGGCGAGCGAGGCGGATATGGCGGGGGTTATGGTGGCAGCAAAGGTTATGGCGGAAGGGGTTATGGCGGAAGTGGCGGATTTGGCCAAGGTGGCTGGAGCCCCTCATCGTCAGCATCACCTTGGAGCAGCCATGCATCAACCCGACTAGGCGATTCGATAACAAGTAAATTTGACGCCGATAAACGAACCGAACCATCAAGCTCATTAGGCAAAACATCAACCGACAAAGAAAAAAGCTACGGATCAACCGGCAGCTCAACCAAAGATGAACGAAAAAAACAGGCTAAATTAGATTCAAAAAAACAGCAGATTTTAAATCTGTCTGGTGTTATTCAAAAACAACTTTCTTCGTGTATTGCAAAGCTGGATGATAAAACCAAGCCACTCGCGATTGAAGACATAAAAAAAACAGGAGCCATCGCAGCCCTAAAAAATGCATTTGACTTACGCGCAGCAATAATGACCGAAGGCAAAATCCCACCAGTAGAAATTATAACCTTACAAAAAGATATCGAAAGCAAAGAAAAAGGATTGTGGGCCACCTTTTTTAGCCACGATAAACCCATAGCAACAAAAGCAGCTACCGAGTCGTCCACCAAAGCTGATGATAGCGACCGCGAATATATCGACCTCAAAGCATCGGTAGAATCGTTTTTCGCCCTATAGGCAAAATCATAAAATCGCAAGGTCGGTGCAATGCGCCGACCTTCTCCCTCTTTTTCCTCCCAACTCTTGGGCTCATAAAATCCTTGAGTTGCTCAACAAAACAATCTAAAATGAGCTAATAGCGAAAATGGCCAAAGAACCGGCAAAGCCAACGAGAAAAAATATAATGAACCATACACCCTCAAATCCAAGTAATGAATTACGATTCAAAAAACAAATTTTGGACATTATTAAGCAATTTTTACCGACGGCAAAAATTTATCTTTTTGGATCACGAGCACGTAAAACGCACTCGCTTGAATCGGATATTGATCTTGCACTTGATTGTGGCCAAGAGATAAAGGCATCAACGATGACACTTTTGCGAGAAGCCCTTGAAGCAACGACTATCCCTTTTTGTATAGATCTGGTAGACCTATCCCAACCGCTTTCTAGTGAATTTCGCAAAATCCTTATTCAGGAGAAAATGGAATGGAATTATTAAAAGTAAAATACCATACAGCCAAGCAAGCGGTAAAAACGCTTGAATGCGCAATCCATGATCATAAAGAAGCACTAAAAACTCCACATAATTACCACATCATGGACCAGGCAACACTTGTTAAGTATCTCCGTGATGCTACTATCCAACGATTTGAATACTCTTTTGATGTTACCTGGAAATATGTGAAATTGTATCTTGAGCAAGAAGTTGGCATAAAGCTTGAGTTTGTTGGCCCTTCCAACATTTTTCGGCAATGCCTCAAGGCTCGTCTATTATCAGAAACAGATACTGAAAAAGCGCTAAGTATGGTTGAGCATAGAAATCTCACATCTCATACCTATCACGAACCAACAGCCGAACGTGTCATAAGTAGCATCCCCGGATATTGCATTTTACTTAAACACATCTTGGAAAAAACAAAACTACCCTTATAACAACAGATCCAATCAATACATATCCTCCGGCTTCTCCCAACTCTTGCGAAATCAAAAGCTCATTTGCTATATTAAAAATAAGAAATCGCGAAAGGGAAGAGGAAATGAAGCATTCACATCCGCAACATAAAGCATTTATTCAAATATTGGTCCTTAAGGTTATGTTCCTTATTGGCCTCGTTTTTTTTGTCTTTACCCTGGCCAAAACATTCAAGGTCTAGGGTCCCTTTTCATACCAAATTTATTGCAGAACATCCTCATTAATTCTTAACGCGGAATGAAAATAGGTAAAATTCGTTCGCCCTGAGCGAAGCCCTTTTTAGGGCGTAGCCGAATGGGTGCGAACGGCGCACCTTACTCAGGATGCACATCCGCCGCAAACCAAGTATGCATTAAAAATTCCCCCAACCATGAATCCTATTGGGTATTTTTTATTTAATTGACAATTTGAAGTTATGGGCCGTAAAATAAAGATGACCTTAAATATTTTGGTTTTAGTTAATTAGTTAAAAAAGGGGGATTTTGTGAAGATATCAAAAAACCTAATACAGGGTTTATTACTCATCATTCTTTTTGGTGCCTCAAATGGCCTTTTCACCGTTAACACTGAATCTGCTGAAGGGGTAAAAAAACAGAAGCGTTCTCGGCAGTCAAAAGTGCTCAAAAAAACGACTAATCTGGCGATAACCGTTCAAGATGCTCGCGAGGAAATTGTTAATTACATTCAACACCTTGATACAAAATATAACATGCAACTGTTGGATAAAGAAAAACAGGGTCTCGCCACAACGGCAACTCATATGGTTTATTTAAAAACAGGCAGCGAAGAGCCCGCGACCCCAATTAAAGTGAGTGATTTATACAAAATTAAAAAATCCCTCAAAGGTCACTTACGGATGTTTCATCCAGAAAAATTTGTCACCCAAAAAAACAAACGAACCCAAAAAATAGCATCATATGAATTACCGCGAAAGATTGCCAAAAGAACAATTCGAGAAACTATTAAAGATCATCTGGTCAATACCTGCGGCATTACCGACCCTAAAGAGGTTCGTGCGATGTGGAAATTGGTAAAACCATCGGTCGACAAAAAATTAGATATTGCTAGTTATCGTTCAGAATATGATGAATTAATTGTTCCACAAAAAATTGTCGGTCAAGCAATCCAAATGGCTTATAATCAATTAGCTCGTCGAGGGATCGTCTCACAAAAAAAAGCTAATCAGCAAAAAAAACTAACTCAACCAAAAAAGCAAGACGCTCAAACGGTTAAACCGCCACAAAGTAGACGCCGCTCCCGCCAGCCAAGCCGTCCGTATAGAAGCCGCAAAGAAATTGAACGCCGAATCCCTATTGCTCAAGCAAAAAACATGGTTATCAATAGACTTGCCCAAGAAGAGCTAAGTAACCAAGAACGCGCCTTTTTACAATCTAAAATTATGAACTTGATTAAGCAAACGGCAAAAAAGGGGTTGGTGCTACCAAGTTATGTTCAACAGATTACTAGGGATGAGATTATTCAACTTAAAACACTACAAAATAAACTTCTACCCGTTGAACAAAAAAAGAGAAATCGCTCGAAGCAATTTGTTCATTATTCGAACGATGAACATGATGAAATAGAAGCTTAACATCAGAATAAAGGCGCCACGTTTATCTCTAAACGTGGCGCCTTTTGTTTTATTATTTTTCTATTTTTTTTTAGTTAGTCCCTAAAACATCAGCACATCTTGAGCACAATTGATCTGCCCGATCGGTCACTTCCCATTGCCAACAGCGAGGACACTTAATACCATCAGCATGTTCAGCCGTAATGGCCAGCCATGGCAAGTCGGTAGCGCCAAGTCCCGTTAGACTATCGGCAAATACTACCTGTGAAACGATAAACCAATCTTTAAAGAATCGCGTAACGTCTTCACGTCCGCGCAACGCACTTATCAATTCGTTAATCGATGCACACTCTTGAGCTGATTTATCCATATGAATAGTAATTTTTGCTTCGAGTGAATGTTTAACAACCAATGCTTCACGTTTGCGTTCGATTGCTTTAAGGACAGCGTCACGAACTTGCTCAAGTAAAATCCAGGTATTTTGCGGCAAACTATCTACCTCAAAGGTGTTGGTAAATGGTTGGAGATGGATTGAATCGCAGGCCGTTCCCTCCTGCGCCTCCCCAGAGGCACAGCCACCAATCTGATAGAATCCGGCAAGTTCTTCGGCCGTAAACGATAAAATTGGTGCCATTAAGTGCGTCAAAACATCAAGAATATGATAAAGCACCGTTTGGCCAGAACGGCGTAATTTCCCGTCCGATTTTTCAACATATAAACGGTCCTTGAGAATATCCAGATATTTGGCGCTCAAATCATTAGTACAGTAATTATTAAGCGTGTGAACAACGACTGAGAAATGATATTCGGCATAGGCAATGCGCACCTTCTGCGAAACTTCATGCAATTTTGCTAAAGCATATTGATCGATGGTAAGCATATCCTTGATATCAACGGCATCTTTATTTAAGTCAAAATCATACAAATTTGAAACTAAGAAACGACAAGTATTACGGATCTTGCGATACATCTCGGCAATATTGCCCAACAATTTTTCAGAAATAACAACATCACCTTCATAATCGGCACTAGCAACCCACAAACGTAAAATGTCGCGGCTGTATTTGGCAATAACCTCGTGCGGTGCCATAACGTTTCCAACCGATTTGGACATTTTTCGTTTTTGTTCATCGACCACATAACCGTGGGTTAGAATAGCCTTCATCGGCGCCTTATTGTTCAGTACCATGCCACAAAGCAAAGAGCTTTGAAACCATCCGCGATGTTGGTCAGAACCCTCAAGATAGAGGTCGGCCGGTGTTCCCAGATTTTCAGGATCTTTGGCAAGTACCGCATAATGACTCACGCCAGAATCAAACCAAACATCTAAAATATCGCGTTCTTGTCTAAATTTTTCAAGATCGGCATTGCCACAATTTTGGCAAGCAAAGTCTTCAGGTAAAAAACCTAATTCCCCAAGTTCGTCAACCGTCACACGGTCCCAAAACTCAATACCCTCTTGCGCAACACGATCGGCAACTTTACGTACTAAGCCTGCATCAAGGTGCGCCGTATCACAATGCGTACAAATAAGGGCAGTTATTGGCACACCCCATTGACGTTGGCGCGAAATACACCACTCGGTACGATTGCCAATAAACGCATGTAGCCGTGCCTTACCCCACTCGGGAACAAATTGAATGCCTTCAACTTCGGCTAATGCGCGATCAACAAGATCATGACATTTTAAGTCACAAAACCACTGCTCAGTCGCACGAAACATCAACCCATTATGGCAGCGCCAACAATGAGGATATGAGTGCATGATACTTGCCTTATGAGCAAGTGCGCCCTTTGCTTGTAATGTTTTGATGACCCACCCAAGCGCATCGGTAATAGCCATGCCTTCAAGTTCTTTTGGTTGAATACCAACCGTATATTTTCCGTCACCAGAAAGCGGTGAAAAAATTTCGAGATTGTTTTTTACACCCAAAAGATAATCTTCTGGTCCGCACCCAGGCGCGGAGTGTAAGCATGCAGTACCCTCGCCTACCAATACCGATTCATCCAATATAAGGGGAACCGTAAAACCATCGATAAATGGATGGTTGGCTTTTTTACCTTCAAAAACAATCGAATCACATTCACATAAAATTTTCTTTTCTATCCCAAAATCAGCGCAAATTTTGTCGGCCAAATCTTTTGCAAGAATATATGCCTGATGAATTTCTTTACCTGCAATAACCACATATGAAGCTTTTGGATTAAGCACCACTGCCCTATTAAGTGGCAATGTCCAAGGAGTTGTGGTCCACACCAAAAATGAGATCTGTAATTCAGGATCCTGTTCAAAACAATAAGGGAATGTAAGCCTTGCTGCCTCTTGCTCAAAAGGAAAAAGAACAAAGATGGAAGGATCTTTACGATCCTTGTGTTCAATTTCTGCCGTTGCCAAAACAGTCTGGCACGATGGGCACCAAGGAATTGTTTTACCTTTTCGTTCGATATATCCTTTTTCAACAAAGGTTGCAAATGCACGCAGAATATCGGCCTCATATTCAGGATTCATTGTCTTGTATGCACGCTCATAATCAGCAAGTTTCCCCATGTTTTTGAGCTCTGTGCGCTGAACTTCGATCCAGTTATTCACATATTCGCGGCAATATTTTTTGAATGTTGTACGGTCAATTGCTTGACGATCTTTTTCGATTCCACGTTCAGTTGTAACCTTAAGCTCAATCGGCAATCCATGGCAATCCCACCCAGGCACCAAGGGGGCATATTTGCCCTCCATGCGATTTGCTTTACACACAAAATCTTTAAGTAAATAGGTAAGCGCATGCCCCATGTGCAAGTGACCATTAGCATATGGCGGACCATCGTGTAATAGAAAACGTTCGGCATCTTTATTTGCACGAGACGCCATTTCAAATAACCCTTCAGATTCCCATTTTGCCAAAATTTCTGGTTCTTTTATTTGCGCATTTGCCCGAAGCGAAAAATCGGTTTTTGGTAAATTAAGCGTATGTTGAAACGGATTTTTATTTTTTTCTTCAGCTTTATTATTACTCATGGGGATAACCTTTATATTAAATTTTCATTATCAAATGATAGAGTAAGCCGTTAGTTTACCAAAAAACGATTATTCATTCCACAATGATTTCCCCGGCTCAACCGCCACAAGAAATTCATTGCATGGAAGACAGAGAATGCCATTTTGAGACAATCGCTCTTTTCCTCTATACAACAAAATACCCTTTGCCATCGGATAATCAACCAAAAAGGCTTCGAGTGCCTTTGTATCGGCCGAATGAATTTTTGTTGAATTTTTGACCTCGATTGCCCAAAAACCCAGGGGGCCGTAAACAACAACGTCAACCTCTAATCCAGACCGCGTACGCCAAAAGGCTATATCGTGTTTTTCGGCTCCATAATCATTCCACGCCTTCAAATGCTGAACAACAAGGCCCTCCAGCGCCCCACCATCGATTTCTTCAGCTCTATCCAACAATCCCTTGGGGCGAAGGGCTCGAAAAACACCAGCATCAAACAAATAAAATTTGGGATGCATACTAAGAGAACGCTGCGCGCGTTTAGAAAAAACAGGCAGCTTATATGCTAAAAGCAATTCTTCTAATATTTCAAGGTAACTTTCTACCGTTTTTCTTTTAACTTCGCATTCCCTAGCAATGTTCGTAACATTCAGCAGCGACGCATGAGAAAAGCTAACAATTTCAAGAAAGCGCGAAAAGCTCTCCAAATTACGTACCAAACCCTCAGCCTGAATTTCTTCCTTCAAATAAAGGCCAACATATGCCTGAAGTGCGTCAAGTGGATTATGCGCACCCAACAACACAGGCAAAAGGCCAACCTGAAGCGCTCTTTCTAAATTAAACGCATCCTTCAATTCTGCCGCCATAAACGGATGTAATTGTCTTTGTAGTGCACGCCCTGCTAATAAGTCTGCCCCTGCTTGCTTAAGCTTTCGAGAGCTTGAACCAGTAAGGATAAACTGCAATGCTTTATTTTTTTCAATTAAATCATGTACAACGCTCAACAGCGATGGAACCTTTTGAACTTCATCGATTACGATAACGTTTTTGCCTGGATTTCCTTCAACCAAATCATATAACCGCTCAGGCCGGGCGCTATAACTTCTTAATGTTTCAGGATGCAATAAATCTACCCATAAAGCATCCTTGTAACACGCCCGAACAAGCGTTGACTTGCCAGTTCCTCGTGGACCAAAAAGAAAAAAACTTTGAGTTGGTTCATTAAAAAAACGCTTAATAAAATTCATATCACCCTTCTTTTTCAACAATTAAACGCAAATTGGCGGAGCAAATGCCATAATGAGACTCATTATGGCATTTGCTCCGCCAATTTGCAATATTGCTCTTACTTAGAGCCAGGATAGGGCGCTTTCAGGTCTGCATTATTTCACAACACCCATAATAAACGGCTTTTTGTGAGCAGGCTCAGACTCTTCAACTGCCCCGCTTGCCGGTCTTTTTCGGTTAATGCAAGCATTAAGCTCGTCAAAAACATTCCTCGTGCTTATCGCAGCCGCCGCGGGCTCCCCTTCTTTTACCCAACCATAACGACCCGACTCAAATCGATATGCTGCAGCTGCCTCAGCCGCAGGCCTAACAACGCGAACTCGCTCTGGCGTTATAGGCTGTTCAACCGTTGGTATGCGATGCGTTGGTGAATTCCAAGGAGAATCATCAAGAAAAATATAACGCTTATATTTCGGATTGCTCATTATATCGGCCAAAACATCTCTCTTATAGTCCCCAACTAGCCTATCATAACGATCAGGATCATTAACCGCCGCAACAACATCTTGATACGAATCCCATGACATACCCATAAACAAAGATTCGTCAATCCCGTTATAACCAGCAGCCTTAAGGCTTTCGATATGACGATTAACCAGATTGACCATTGCTTGCGATTCTTGATCAAAGAATTCTTCTGGCCGTGCCGTAACAATATAGACATCGACATCGTTTGCAATTGCTTCATTAAAGAATGCCAAAACGGCTGGTACGGCATTAACTTTCCCCAACGCCAAATCCCTAATCCCATGCGCACTTGCAGATTTAAACAATTCAACGGTCTCGGTCGACATCAACATCACGCCATCAATATCAAGCGCTATGAAAAAATTCTCGCCTGTTTCGTCGCGGTGCTCGAGATATTCAGTCATCGTTGTCCGTGCAGCATCAACTCGTTGTTCAATATCTTGCGTCAATTTAACCGCCGCCCGCGTATTTGGCGATGAAAACACTTGACGAACGCTTTCACGTTTTGGCGAAAAACCTCGACCCATCGCATAAACAGCTTGGGAAACAAATCCTACGCAACTCATAAATAAAAATGAATAAAGAAAAAGCTTATTGCTCATAACAAACCCCCAATAAACAAAACGTGTTAGTATTTAACCATGATTTTATATGGTTAAATACTAACACAAATAGGCCTGAATGACAAATGGGAAATAGGGCTAATCCATCATGGATAAACGTTGCTCATAACGGCCACCTTTAAAGGGTGTTTCTAGCCATGTTGATATAATCGCTATGGCTACCTCAGAATCTAAAAAATCGGCCGGAAGCACTAAAACGTTAGTATTGTCATGAGCTTTGGCGCAACGAGCCACCTCGGGCGACCAACATAACGCCGCGTAGATTTTTTTGTGACGGTTGGCGGCAATAGACATTCCGACCCCAGAACCGCAAATAAGAATTCCAAATTTCGAACAGTCATTAAGTATATCTTGGCAAACTCTTTGGGCAAAAATTGGATAGTCGGTACGTTCATGACTGAACGTACCGGCATCTATAAATTGGTATTGGTCAAAGTGCTCGATAATTACTTGCTTAAGATCATAACCTCGATGATCAGCCCCAATAGAAATCTTCATCACTCTTCACCTTTTTTTTTGCCGTTTCAGCCTTTTTTGCTACGCCAATTGGCCAGGTTAAGGTAACCGACTTATCAACCGATTCAATAATCAAATGTACGGCTTTATCTTTTTGATCACTTGCTATGTCCAGAGCAGGAAATTTGACGATATAGGCGGTCTTAAATAAATTAAATTGCGTACCAAAGAATCGTTGATATTCTGGTTCAAGGTCAACTTCTTTAATACTCAATTGCGCCGACTTATTATCCCCAACCTTGAGATAGAATGTCCATGGAGCATTTTTATCTGAAAGGGAAGTGTTTTGCCTATCTCGAACATCGGCTAACACGTAAAATGTTGTCCAATGGTTATTTTCTTCACGTTGGCGCGCAATGAATGCCTCGGTATCCTCGACCGACGTACCCCGCTTTGCGCAGTGAAACTTTGAATAAGCAATACGCACATCATCAGATAACCATAATGCATCGAAAATCGCGCGCGTTACAAATTGATCGTAAACACGTGTTGATTTAACATAACTAGCCGTTATATCGCTATAGTTTTGCGTTATCTCTCCTTGAGGAAATTCGGTCGGCAATGTTTTGTGGTATTTGATACAACCGGGAACAAAAACAAGCAAGAGTAATATAGCCGTTGCTTGAATCATTTTTTGCTGAATATCTTTTAATATCATGAATCGCACCTCTTCTTATATTTCCTTTTTTTACTTATATCTTAAAGGATATGCCCCGGGATATTGTAAAGCCTCTAATTCAATATCAACATCCAATGTAGGCCAATGCAAATGTTTACCATGAAGAAATTGAAAATCATAAATTTGCTCGATTGTTGCCTTACCAAACCATGGATATTTGGCAAAAGAAAGAAAAAATTCCCGCTCTTTAACAAGAATCCACAAGCCTTCTTTCGATACATTTTGTATTTCAACGTCTGGCAAAATGCTTTTTCCAGTTTTCTGTAATTTCTTTGGCATGATCTTCCACCACCTTTGTAAGTTCTCGAAGCTGTCGTGCCGAAAAACCACTATAATCGGCTAACGCAACAACAGGTTCAACCCAGTATTTTGCTTCTCCATTAGGAGAAGAAACATGTATATGCATTCTATTTTCTTCTCGAGAAAAAAAGAAAAATCTATAGTTTTTGTACCTGAAAACTATAGGACTCATCATGAATCGCACCTCTTCTTATATTTCCTTTTTCATTCAAAACGTAACCCTAGTATACTCTAACCAAGCTGTTGGGGCAAAAATAAAAAATTACAGAGGGGCCGCAACCCGATAATCGTGATCTGTTTTAATGCTAACGACAGGTTCAACGAGCATTCCATGCCGTTCAGCAGGTAATGGAACCTCAATAAATCGCAGTCTCCAATCGGTAAACAGATGCCCAAATGTTATAGAACAATAGCTATCATAAGGAACCTCTCTCCCCTCTGTTGCACTTGAAATAGTGAAAATAGGAGAATAATTGCTCATAATAAAACCGGTGCGGTCTCCTTGATCATCAGGCTCCACAACTTCACGCCAATTAAAGGGCCCATTACCAAGACCGATCCTGCGCTCTTCTGATAAACCATTCCACTGTTTCTGGGTAAAAAACATTTTCAACCCAAAATGTTGATCTTGATGGCCACGAATAAATGCCTTAATTTTAGGGTGACTCCCTAAATATGCATCAACGGTTGCAATATCGGACATAAAGCTTTTTTCTTTTTCAATCCAAACTTTTTTCCCACCATTTACTGGACCATTGTCTTGAGAAAATAGCGCCTTAACCAAACCATCCTTTTTCGCCAATTTTTCATAATTAATATCACCGGAAGCCGTTAACAAAAAATTGTGGTCATAATCATACTCAATTCCCCCATGACAGCATTGGACAAAAGAATAAGAATCACCGTCCGCACAACCAAGAAATAACGCACAAAGAAAATAGCTAAAAACCTTCTTCATGTATTGGTCAATAATCACCTTTGCCGTCTCAGTGCCATAATTTATAACCAACTCAAGTCCAAAACCCTTCGTTGCCTTTATCTCTTGATCTTCATGATTTCCCTTTATCAAAAAGACACTATTCCAATTAGCTAGCTTTAACCGAAGCACCATATATAAAACCTCTATGCTATAGTGCCCACGATCAATATAATCTCCGGTAAAAACTAAAAAATGATTCCCTTGCAACTCAAAGGTATCATTAACAACACCTCTCATGCGCAAGTAGGATAAAATTCGTAGCAACGCGTGCAAACTTCCGTGAAGATCACCGATAAAATAACCCTTTTGATCTGAAGCAACGACCTTTTTTTGAACGAATGGACTCATTAACGAAGCCGCGGCAAAAATTGGTCCTGCGGCCGACTCTCCCGGCAAATTAATAGCCGGCATATCCCCGCGCAACCATAAATCGTGATTATTTAACGAAAGACTCTGACGTTCAACAAATGCCGCCAAACAATCGATAAACTGTTCTTTTTCTATGAATGCTTTTGGCTTGTTTTTTTCACGCTCACCAACCACATTATCCTCCGGTGGTCGCGCAAACTCTTTTGCATTAGCAAAAAAAGTATCCTTTAACTCCTGCATACTTTTATGTGGCGTCGCACGCAAAAAATCCTCATAAAAATACGCTTGAACCGAAGCTCCGCCTATCACAAAAATCATAGCTACCAAAAAGCTTTTATAACCCAAACTCCTTATCATATGCCCCCCGCAATAAAAAGAGTTCCAATAAACCATTAACATTAGTGTTATTAGTATAAAGAAAATCCACTTTGGAAATATACACTGTCCTTAAATTTAAAGCGGTTGGCTTTTATCCACTGAATAACCCACATTCAAACAAATGCTACACAATCACCTGCACCTTTTATTAAGATAATGTATCCTTAACACAGAAATGAAAAAACTCTTATACAAAAACAGGAGTAATTGATTATGAATTTATCTATGTTTTTAGCATGGCGCTTTTTGTGGTTCAAAGGTAAAGATAAGAATATTTCGTTTATGGTAAAGATATGTTTTTTGAGTATCTTTATCGGCACTTTTTCACTCATGCTCACCCTCATTATTATGAATGGATTTGAAAAAGTTATTCATGATAAAATGCAGGGAATTAACGCTCAAGTCATTATCTCAAGTCCTGGCAATCGCCTTAATTATGATGATTTACGCAAAACCCTTAAACAAGATTTTGCCCCGGTTGTTCAGCAAGTAAGCGGTAATAGCATAAAGCAGGTTATCGTTGAACATAACGATATGCGTTCGATACTTTTCATTAAAGGTGTTGATATTGAACGGGAAGAAGATGTGTCAACCCTGGTTAGCAAAATTATCCAGCCCATGAACCTAAAAAGGTTGAAGTCCAACGTCTTATCGAATCTTCTGGGTGACGACCAAATATTGATTGGCTATAAAACGGCAAAAGAACAGCATATAAAAGTCGGCGATAAATTGTCTATCCTTATCCCCGAAGCTGGTGGTAAAAAAAAGATTTTTCTCAATCAAAAAACGGTTGAAGTTGCCGGAATTTTTCGTATCGGCCTTGATGAATATGATAGCAATTTTGCATTCACTTCGCTCTCGTATTTGAATGATATTTTTGATGAACAAGGCGTTGACAATCTCACCATTCGACTAAGACCATATAACCCACCAACGGTCATAAATCTAACCAATTGGCATGATCTTATAAACTTTGACTGGTGGAAAAAAACGGCCTTAGCAATTGGCTCTCGCATTAAACAATTTTTCATTCCGCTTGATTATGATAAAGAAGTTATAAAACTACTTAAGCAACGCTTTCCGCACTTAGAAATTAATTCTTGGAAAGATCTATACCCAGATCTTGTTTCATCATTGGTGCTTGAAAAGTACGTTATGTTCTTCATCCTTGCGCTTATAACGTTGGTTGCAACGCTCAATATGATTTCACTTTTATTTATGCAAATCCAAAACAAGTTACGCGATATCGCCATCATGAAAACAATGGGACTTGCCAATAAACCAATTCGCTCTATATTTTTGGCGCTTGGCATGACCATTACCATACTTGCATCATTAAGCGGACTTGGATGCGCTGCGCTTATTGGATACTTTCTCGAACGTTATCCATTTATTCAGCTACCGGATGTTTATTACGTCTCATACCTTCCTGCGCGTATGGACAGTGAAATTTTTGTGGTGGTCTTTTTGGTGACCATCCTTTTAGGGTTCTTGGCAACTTGGATACCAGCTCAACGAACCAAAGGTATTAATGTCGCGCAGGTTTTGCGCCAAGACTAAAATAGACACAATAAAAAAGCGGGTGTGATCAAACGATCACACCCGCTTTTTTATTGTAAAAATCTAATTATTGCTTCTTTTCTGAACCTTGCTCTTGAGCAAGCATTTCAAAAAACTTTTCTAATTCTGCATCGCTTGGCTCATTTTGAGCTGAAGCTGATTGTTCAGTTTTAGGTTCTGTTTTAGCAACATCAGCAGCTGGAGCTTCTACATTGTTCTTTGGCTCTACTGTTTGAGCAACTTTTTCTTCTATTGATGTTCCAGCTGGAGCTTGTGCCACTTCAGATGTTGGAGCAATAGGAGCTACAACTTCGGCTTTTGGCGCATCTTCTATTTTAACATCAGCAATAGGGGTAACCGGTGTTACAACATCTTGAGCAGGCACTTGAGCTTCAACAACAGAAGCTGGTGCAACCTGAGCTGTAACATCTGTTTCTGCTGCATAAAGACCGGCAACGGCCGTTAAAACAACAGCGAATGCAATAAATTTCATTGTTTTCATATTAAATCCTTTCAAGAAATTACACTTATCAATTCATAGTAAAAAACCATTTAATTACTATTTAAATTTACCAGTTTCGCAAAATCTGTCAAATGCCTTCAAGGCTTCGTATTTGAACGTTTGAACCAAAAAACACCATTTTGTTCAGCTTTTTCTGATTTAGCCGTTAATTTTCTCTCTTTTTTTCAAATTATTACGTTTAAACGCACTCAATGATAATATTAAACATTAGATCTGATTTAAACCAAAAAGGAGAATCATATGGCGCTACCAATCATCCAAAACTGTCAATTTAAGGGAAAAAGGGTCCTTTTGCGAGCCGATCTGAATGTCCCACTCATACAAGGCGCCATTGAACAAGATTTTCGCTTACGCTCAATCCTAGCAACAATAAATTATATCCAAAAAAATGGGGGGAAGGTAATTCTGGTGACCCATATCGGAAGACCGTCGGCCGTTGGTCGGGCACACCTCTATGATGAAGCATTATCAACGAAACATTTGTTACCATGGTTCAAAGCCCAGGGCTTTATAATCAATCATGAAACTGATCTCGTCGCAGCCCATCACAAAAGCAAACAACATTTTAATCACATACTTTTATTAGAAAATCTTCGTTTTTTTAATAGTGAACGGGAATCAAATGCCCATTTTGCCGAACTTTTATCATATCTTGGTGATTTTTATGTTAACGATGCTTTTGCTCTGGTCCATCGGCACGACACATCGGTAACTCTTTTACCAGAAGAATTTGATCGCAACCATCGCAGCATTGGAATGCTTATGCAAAAGGAAATTGCAGAACTCACCAAACTGAGAGAAAATAAAACTGATGATTTGGTTATCTTGGTTGGTGGTAACAAAATTAAAGATAAAGTCCCCATGATTGAACATTTTATGGACCCAGCACGGCACCCAAATCTCAAAGCTATTTGCCTGGGTGGCGGTATTGGATTGGCGTTCCTTAAGGCCCAAGGTTATGAAACCGGCCAAACATCAATCGATGAAGACACCATTTCCCTTGCCCAGAAAATTTTGGCATTGGCCGGAGACAATAAAATCAAACTCATGCTGCCGCTCGACCATCGTGTTGCTTTACATGGTGATCAAGATCTTTTGGTCGTCGATGTAACGCACAAAATCCCCGAACATGGAACGTGCGTTGATATTGGACCGCGCACGATGCAAGCATTTAGCGAAGAATTGGTAAAGGCAAAAATAATCTTTAGTAATGGCACCATGGGAATTTACGAACAAACGGCCTGCCGATTAGGAACCTGTGGAATTTTAGCCGCAATTGCTCAAGCTCCTGGATATTCAATCATTGGCGGTGGCAATACCGCTTCGGCAATTCATGCCTGTGACCTTCATGATCAGATCAATTTCATATCAACCGGTGGCGGTGCAACACTCGCCTTTTTGGGCTGCCATAACCCTGAAAAAGACCTGCCGGCATTAGAAGCGTTGGCCGATTAAATAAAAAGAAAAAGGCCGGCACATTGTTTGAACAATGTGCCGGCCTTTTTCTTTTTATTGTTAATTTACTTCTAGTAGCTCAACATCAAAAATCAATGTTGCGTCGCCTGGAATGGCTCCTGGAACCCCACGCTTGCCATAACCAAATGATGCAGGAATAACCAAGCGGCGTTGTTCGCCAATCTTCATGCCACTTACCCCTTTATCCCATCCAGAAATTACCTGACCCGCGCCAAGGTTAAAGGTAAATGGTTGGCCATGATCACGGCTGCTATCAAATTTACGCCCTGGCTCGTTACCGCCCTTATCCAGCCAACCGGTATAATGAACCGTAACGGCATTACCATCGGTCGCAAACTTAGCATCGGTTGCACCTGGTTTTTGGATTTGATATTTGAGACCATCTTTAATTGTTACCCAATTCATCTTAATTTCCTTTTCTGGTGCCGGCTTAATTTCAGCAGCGGCTTGATTCCGAATTTCTGTTTTTTCAACGATTGTTTCTTTTGGCTCACTTTGACATGATGGAAGCATGGTTCCAACGGTCAACATGCCCACGAACATTCCCAATTTACAATTCTTCATACAAGTCTCCTTCTACCAAAATAAGTAATTATAAACTCTTTTCTTCAATCATATTCTTTGCACGTTCAACAAGTTGTTCAACGGTCAACCCAAATTCTTGTTTACCATCAGGATGACGCAAGGTCACCGTTCCAGCCTCAGCCTCTTTTTTGCCAACAACCACCATCCATGGAGCTTTTTCCATCTGTGCTCTTCTAATTTGAGCAGAAATTTGGTCGGACGAATCATCAATCGTTGCTCGTAATCCAGCCGTCTTAAATTGTGCCAATACCGATTTTGCATAATCGGCTTGTTGATCGGTTATTTTAAGTACGCGAATTTGTTCCGGAGCAATCCAGAATGGTAAATTGCCTTTAAAGTGTTCAATGATAATACCCATGAAACGCTCAATTGAACCCATAATTGCGCGGTGAATCATAACCGGTGTTTTGCGTGATTGGTCAGAATCGATATACTCAAGTTCAAAACGAATTGGCAAGTTAAAGTCAACTTGAACTGTTCCTAATTGCCACTCACGTCCCATTGCATCCTCAACCCGAACCTCAATTTTTGGTCCGTAAAAAGCACCTTCGCCCGGTTGTATAATGTACGGTGTCCCACGAGACTCTAGGGCCTTACATAAAGCGCTGGTCGCCATTTCCCACATTTGGTCGGTGCCAATTGATTTTTCTGGACGCGTTGAAACGGCCATTGATATTTTTTTGAAATTAAATGGTGCATATACCTTTTCGACCAAGTCTAAACATCCAATAACTTCTTGCTGCGTTTGTTCAGGGGTGCAATAAATATGCGCATCATCTTGAGTAAATTGGCGAACACGGAATAGGCCGTGCCTAACGCCCGAAAGCTCAAATCGATGGACCATGCCAAACTCCGCAACACGCAACGGAAGATCGCGGTACGAATGCAATTTTTCTTTATACATAAGCACGCCACCGGGACAATTCATTGGCTTAACACAACAGGTATCACCATCGGCAGTCGAAGTAAAATAGATCAAATCCTTATAGTTATCATAATGTCCGGATGTCTTCCATAAGCCTTCGCTCATGATCATTGGTGTACGAATTTCTTCATACAAATCTTCCTGCAAAGAACGCGTAAAGTTAATCATGTTGTTGTACAAAACTTGCCCTTTATGGCGAAAAAATGGCATCCCTGGAGCTTCGTCATGAAAAGTGAAAAGATCTAATTGTTGCCCTAATCGGCGATGATCATACGCAAGAGCTTCTTCCATATGCTTAAGATAAACATCGTATGCTTCTTTGGATGGAAACGCTACGCCAGAAATACGTTGCAAGGCAATGCCTTCACGGTCAGCGCGCCAATAAGCACCAGAAATACCGGTCAACTTAAAATGCTTAACCTTACTGGTATATGAAACGTGCCCACCTTTACACAAATCAAAAAAATCACCTTGCTGAAAAATGGTAACGGTTTCATCAGGAATTTTATCAATCAATTCTAGCTTAAACTCATTACCTGCAAATAGTTTACGGGCTTCATCCTTAGATACATCTCTACCGGATATTTTGAGATTACGCGCTGCAATTTCGCGCATTTTTTGTTCGATCAGTTCTAGTTGTTCTTCTTTGAAATTTTTCTCAGGTAAAAAGTCATAAAAAAAGCCAGTTTCATTTACCGGGCCAATGGTTAATTTTGTGGTTGGGAAAAGTTCTAAAACTGCTTGAGCTAATAAATGTGCTGCCGAATGGCGCACTTGATACACCAAATCGAGCATCTGATTATTTTCTTCCATGTCGCATCCTCCTTACAAAAACCACTGTTTTTACAAAGTCTGATGGTACCACAGAACAGAAAAATCGTGAAGAAGTTCTATGCAACTGGGGTCAATGTTCCACCGGTGACAATGCTCATCGATGGTAGCCAATTTGGAAAAAAGTTGTGCATTTTGTGCAACGACAAATAGGGCAATCAACCGCAACCAGATATCATTAAAAGCCCACCCGCCTGTTCTTTAAGCGGTGCATAGGCAATTGAAACATCAGCAACCCGAGTCACCTTAAATTGATGATCGACGCTCTGTGCAAATTCAGGAAAAATTATTCTTATGAGAGATCCTAATGAAACTTCACCGCCAACACCCAATTGAATAACCTCATGAGCACCCAAATAATTAAAGTCTGTACCAATGAAAAAAATGAAGTTCCAATTAAGCGAGAATTGAATCTTGGTCCCAATAGATTTAATATTAGCTTGAAATCTTTTTGTCTTAATTTCTCCATCACTATTTTTAAAAACAACATTAAATGCAGGATTTTGCATGTCGAAAATAAGAGCAATATTAGGATCAACGGCCATTGCAAATCCGGTAACTTTAAATTTAGCTAAATGCTTGGCCAAATCTTCCATTGAAGCATTCACCTTAGCCTTCATTTCAGGTGTAAGTTTATGATCAACAATTTCAAGCATTCCATCCATGGCAGCAATAAGTTCTTCTTCAGTAAACGCGGTTCCTTCGCTTGCGCTTACCTTACGGTTAGCCTGAGCAATTTTCATGCGATCACTTAAAGATAAAGGTTGAGCTTTCAGCTGCCCGCATGCTTCAGTAAAAACATCCAAACCTTGTTCGATAACGTCGATGCTTTTTACTTGATAAAGACAAATAACACAGAGGCTGACACTTAACAATAACTTCTTAATTTGTTGCATTAACAAAACCCCATTCGATACGATTTTTCTTTGCGTCGCTCGTGGTGAGTATTTTTTGGGCATATTTTATATGCGAAAAAAATGTATCAAACCATACGACGCTACCAACTGACATAAATAACTGGTGCATTTTGTCATAAATAAAACCGCTCGTCAAACGCAAAAACCAACATTATTGCATCCAACAGAAACACCCTGATACAATAAACCCGTGAATTGAAATTTAAAAGAATCGGATGGATCCCGGCTCGATGGCCGGGATGACAAAGTTTGATGGGCTTGGATAACAAAAACTAAGCCCTGCATGACAAAATTGGAGAGACCGGGGTAACAAAAACGTAAAAAAGGAGTGTAAGATGGAAGATAAATGTAGGCCTCAGACCCAAGAATTAATTAGCCAACTCTCGCAAAAAGATCCGACCTTTCGCCCCAAACGAATATTCATACTCGACACTAACGTCTTACTTCACGACTCAAATGCCTTTTTTTCATTTTCGGGCGTTGTCATAGGCATCCCCTTTATCGTGCTCGAAGAACTTGATAAATTCAAACGCGAACCGGGCGAAAAAGGGCTCAATGCTCGCCACTCAATTAGAACGCTTGATGATCTGCGCGCCAAAGGATGCTTGAGCTCCGGCGTTATGATTAATAGCAATATCAATTCACTTTTGATGGTGTTGCCTAATCCGTCAGCAATAACCTTTTCGGCCACGCCAAGCCAAGATATCCATGAAGTTAAAGACAATCTTATTATTCAAACGGTCCTCAATTTAGTCAAAGACGGTTACCAAGCAACCCTGATTACAAAAGATATAAATGTCCGCGTCAAATCGGATGCGCTTGGCCTGGATGCCGAAGATTATACCAAAGGCAAAGTTAGCTATGAAACTTTCTACAAAGGTTGGACTCGTATTTCCATGCCTGGAATAGACCTGAAGACGGTTACCGCAAAAACCATCACATCAATTACGCACGGGCAAGATCTTTTCCCAAACCAATTTGTTATCTTAGAAAACGAAGAGAAGCCAACCCATTATCGCCTCTTTAGATTTTTTGGAAATAACCATTTCAAAGAGGTTGAAAACATTCGCTTGCTTGATAGCTTTGAAGCAAAAAATGTTCAACAGCTTATGGCCCTCGATCTTTTGATGGACGATAACGTACAACTGATAACGCTTCTTGGCCCAGCCGGAACGGGTAAAACATTCCTCGCCCTTCTTGCTGGCCTTTATAAAGTTGTCTATGAACGAATGTATCGAAAATTTCTCATCACGCGGCCCATTATTGCACTTGGTGCCGATGTTGGGTTCTTACCCGGATCGCTTGACGAAAAGCTCCATTATTGGATGCAACCGGTTCACGACAATCTTGAATTTATTTTTAGTAAAATGGGCCCAGGAACCGAAGCTTATTACAACCTCATCGGCAAAAGCGATCGTAGCCGTAAAAAAGAAGCGCTGCGCACACAAGATCACCGCCAGCGCGAACATCACGTTAGCATCGATGAACCAAATATCGTCGAACAATTGCAGCGCAAAGGGCTGGTCAGCCTCGACGCTATTACCTATATGCGCGGCCGCTCAATTCCATTTCAATTTGTTTTAATTGATGAAGTGCAAAATCTTTCGCCGCATGAAGTTAAAACAATTGTCAGCCGAGCTGGCGAAGGGACCAAAGTTATTCTGGCCGGAGACCCTTATCAAATCGATTCGCCATACCTTGATTTCACGAGCAACGGGCTCACCGTTACTACCGAAAAGTTTAAGGATCAGGCGTTATTTGGATCGGTATTTTTAGAGACAAGCGAGCGTAGCGAATTGGCAAAAATTGCCGCCGAAATTTTGTAGAGATCGCTATCTTCAAAACATGTTTATAATGCCATATTTGTCATCCCGGGCTTGACCCGGGATCCATCTTTTGCTCAAGAATTGGTCACCTTGTCTGAGATTATCAGGATGGACCCCGGATCGAGTCCGGGGTGACAAATATTGATCCCACACCCCTTTTAATTTTTCACATACCACAAAATCTTCTCAACCGTCTGATCAATATCCATGGTCGCATTATCAATCACAATCGCACCCTTAGGCACCCGCAACGGAGCAACCGCGCGCTCAGCGTCTCGCTTATCACGTTCGGCTATATGTTCACATAATTCTGCAACATCATGCCGTTGACCCGTTTTATTCTCAAAATATTCGGCCATACGCGCCGCACGAACTTCAATGGGGGCCGTTAAAAAAAACTTATATTCAGCCTGTGGATATACAACCGACCCACAATCGCGGCCATCGGCGATAATATCATACATCTGCCCCAATGTTCGCTGAACGCCCAATAATCGTTCACGCACAATCGGGTTAGCACTCACCAATGATGCTGGTTGGTCAAATTGAGGCAACTTCAAAAACGGTGTAATATCTTCCCCTTTATAACTCACACGCGGCTCACCATTTTGGATGGTATAGGTTATATCATGAATAAACGAAAAAACTTCGCTGTTAAGGGTAGCAAGTTGATCAAATGATGTTACCCCGCGATATGTTTGTAAAACATATGCAACCGCTCGATATAACAAACCGGTATTAACGCAATAAAACCCGAGGCGGTCGGCCAACAACTTTGCCACCGTACTCTTGCCACTGGCCACTGGACCATCAATAGTAATAATCATAAATAATATTCTCCTGTGATAGTATCTATCATCAATTCATTATGCTTATTTCAAATCATTACTCCGGTTTCATATTTTGTCATGCTTGGGCTTGCCCCCAGCCGTCGCCCTTCGTGGCTATGGCGGGCACGCCGAGCATCCATCATTCGCCAAGGCTTTGGCTTGGCAGACCATCTTAAGATTAAGAAAATACTAAGATGGATCCTCGTAGCAAGTCCGAGGATGACAAAGGAGGCATTGATTCAGCAAATTAAGTTGCTTTGAAACTCAAAAGAACAATTCACGCTCATCGTACCATAAACAGCCAATAAATGCATAATTTTGCACAATACCGCCGGAACTTTATCCCATTTGCAAATAAACGCCCAACAGCCTATAATTATCGTAATGAATATTTTCTCTTAATTAATCGCAATATAATAAATTATAGATTTATAAAAAGGACGGTTATGAACAAGGTAAGTATTGTTTTATTATCACTACTCCTAACCCCGCTCATTAGTTTTGGCATGAAAAGCAAAAAACGCTCGCGCCCAGAAACTGACGCAGCCGCGCCAAAAGCTGGGTATATACAAAAAAAGCCACGCCTTGAATATGATCCAGAAATCGAAATGCTCGTGAAAAATATCAATACTCGGGTTGATGAGGCTCAAAAACATTTGTTGTATGCAATGGCAAGTGCTGACCATGCTGGCAAAAGTCGGTCATCAATAGCGCTTATCCTTGATATTGACGATACGTGCATACACACAGCAGAATCATTTGAATTGATGATAAAAAACCCAGCAAGCCCCTATTTTGATGAAGCAGAAACTCGTAGCCATTTCAAACCATCGCCCATCTTACCAATCTTAAGTTTGTTTGAATTTGCAATGGATGAAGGAGTCAAAGTTATCTTCCTAACCGCTCGGCCGGAAAATGATCCAAGAAATCCAACCGTCGACTGGACCCCAGACCACCAAGATGTGCTTGAAGCGGCTGGTTATCCGGTTGATAATGAGCAAACATTCCTTATCTGTATGCCCGTTGAAATATACCAAGAAGCAACTCGCCCAGAAAATATATATAAATGCGCAGAAATTATAGGTGACTGGAAAAAATCGCAACACGACTATATCGAAGAAACTTATGATTGCACAATAGCGGCCGTTCTTGATGATCAGCCGGCTAACCTTGATCGTAAAAAGCAGGGGCACCTACGAATTCCTTGTGCTGCAAATCCGTATACAACCCCACAACAACAATTGCGAAAAATTACGAGCATGAAAGATCTGGGTTTTGGTTCTAGTGATTCAACATTAAGCGATAGTGAATTGAGCGCGATTGGTGTCATGCTTGGTTTCTCGTTGAGTGATTCGGAATAAAAACTACAGTTTTTGTCATCCCGGCCACCGAGCCGGGATCCATCCTAATAAAAACTTGGCGCATATACCAATCTTGAGTAAACTGATGGTCGATTTACTGAATTATAAATTTAATAATTTTAGATAAAAAATTACCTAATTTGTCATGCTTGGGCTTGCCCGAGCATCCATCTTAAAATTAACCAAATATTAGGATGGATACTCGGAGCAAGTCCGAGTATGACAAGCAAGAAAAAACTGATTGAGAATGACAAAAAGGAAAACACAGAAAGCATATGGAAAAAAACACGCCACTCATGGAGCAGTATTTTGCCGTCAAGGCTCAATACCTCAACACCCTTTTATTCTTCCAAGTTGGCGACTTTTATGAACTCTTTTTTGATGATGCAAAAACGGCTTCATCATATCTAGCTATCACCCTTACCAAACGTGGCAAAAACAAAGGTGAAGACGTACCATTATGCGGCATCCCCGTCCACGCCCTTAATCATTATCTAACCAAACTCATTAAAGGTGGGTTTCGCGTTGCCATTTGCGACCAACTTACAAAACCAACTCCAGGCACCGTTGTTCAACGCGGCGTTACCAATGTATTCACGCCCGGAACATTAACCGATGCCTCATTGCTTGATGAAAAGTCGGCATCATATTTGCTTTCTTTTTACCCTCTTGCCGATCATTGGGCCCTTATTTTTTCGGAATTACTCACGGCGCAAATTTTTGCCACCACGATTCCGCATGGCGCAAATAGGGCTATTGAAGCAGAACTAACGCGATTTTTTCCCGATGAAATAATTATTCCGCAGGTTAAAAGTCATGCAACATTTGAACAATATTTTAAGCAGTTGGGATATTGTACGTCTACTCTTGGGCTCCCTAGGGAGGTGCAGGAGGGAACGGCCTGCATTATCGAATCGCAATTCCCTCCCCATATCCTCCAAAAACTTAATGAACAACCGGCCGTATACGCCGGCCTTGAACAACTATTTTCTTACCTCAATAAAAATCAAACCAAAGCACTTGAACAATTTAAGACCATCCATTTTTATGAGCCAGAAGATTATCTGATTCTCGACCCTTCAACCCAAAAAAATTTGGACCTTGTCAAAAACAGCAACGAAGGCAAAACAACCAACACCCTTTTTGCCGTTATGGATTGCGCTCGAACCGCCATGGGTTCACGAACCATAAAAAAATGGCTCCTCCGCCCCTTGGTACAAAAATCGGGCATCGAGCAACGCCTTGATATGATTACCGCACTCGTCACCCAAATTGATGTGCTCCAAAAGCTTGACCGATTACTCTCGCAATTATCGGACCTTGAACGGATTATTGGCCGAATTGCATTGTGCCGCGCAACCCTACTCGATTATTTGGCACTCAGAAACTCACTTACACTGGTCCCGGCCATTAAAGATGTTTTGAATACAAATATTACCGCCGCGTTGGCCACCACCTTGCACGAAAAAATGATCGACTTTAACGCACTTTTTGGCCTCCTTGAAAGCAGCCTTAATGACGACTCATCACAAACAGGAACCATCAAAAAAGGTTTTGATTACGAACTTGATCGGCTCCGCAATTTACTCTCTGGCGGAAAACAAGCCATTATAGCACTCGAAAATCAAGAAATTGCAGCCACCAATATCACCAGCCTAAAAATAGGCTTTACCGATATTTCAGGCTATTACATCGAGGTAACCAACCCCAACCTTCATAAAGTTCCCGAGCGATATAAGCACAAACAAACACTCGTTAATCGCAAGCGCTTTATTACCCAAGAATTACAAAACCTCGAAGCCGATTTATTCAAAGCACAAAATGAAATCGAAGCCATTGAAGGCGCCGTTTATGAACGCGTCAAAAAAGAAGTTGCCGCATACCTAAGCCCGTTGCGCCAACTGGCTCAAGCACTTGCTTATTTGGATGGTATGTTTGGATTTGCACATCTTGCTTATCACAACAATTACGTACGCCCAACCTTTAACGATAAACGCGCACTCACCATAAAAGATGGCCGGCACCCAGTTGTTGAACAAAACCTCGGTCCTGCATTTATCCCTAACGATACCGAATTGCATGATCAACAATCATTGCTCATTATCACCGGCCCCAATATGGGCGGTAAATCAACCTATTTACGCCAAGTTGCGCTCTCGTGCATTATGGCACAATGCGGAAGTTTTGTTCCGGCGCGACACGCCGACCTCCCAATACTCGACCGCGTATTTACCCGCATCGGCGCTGGCGATAATCTGGCCGAAGGTAAAAGTACGTTTTTGGTCGAGATGGAAGAAACGGCAACTATTTGTACGCAGGCCACGCGCAACAGCCTCGTGATTTTGGACGAAGTTGGGCGCGGCACCAGCACCTTTGATGGCATGGCACTCGCCCAGGCAATTGTTGAATATATTGCGCAATACATTGGCGCTCGTTGCCTTTTTGCCACCCATTATCACGAACTAACCCACTTAAGTGGGACTATTCCATCGATCGCCAATTTCCACGCCGATTGCAAAAAGGTAAACGACTCAATTATCTTTTTGCACAAAATTGTTGCTGGAATTGCGCAAAGCAGCTTTGGTGTTGAGGTTGCAAAATTGGCACAAGTTCCGGATGTTATTACGGCGCGCGCGGCACAACTTCTTTTGTCGATGGAGGCTCCCGGAAAAATTTATGGGAATGCTGACGCAAAACCTTTCCTGATTGACATTGAAATCACTCCAGCCCGTGCGGCGATTGAGCATGTACCCAACGCCATCTTATCCCAACTTCGCGACATCGACTTTGATAATCTTTCACCAAAACAAGCGTTTGATATATTGTGGGAAATGAAGAAACGAATTTAGCCGTTTTCTTTATTTCTGTATTTATGGCAAACTACATTATCATGATTTAACGCTTAACCAAAAGGATGCCATGAATTCAAAAAGCAACAGCTCTCGCATAACCATAGATCTCCCTAAGGAAAGCCATCGACAACTCAAAGCAATGGCCGCTCTTCTTGGCAAAAGCATGAGAGAAATTGTCATTGAATCTCTTGAAAAACACGTACTTTCTACAAAAACACCGAATCCAACAACACGCACCGCAATCAAAAATGCAAGCAATAGAAAGGGTTTGGTTAAAGCAAAAAACGCAGCTGACCTTTTTAAAAAGCTCGGCATATAAATTATGAAAAAAATTCAACCGAACTAATTTTGATTAGAACAGGAACGCATGCAGATCTTTTTTGAAAAACAAGCGTTTGATATATTAGACCTCTTCTGAAACCTATTTAACATAAATAGTAACGATTATTTTTTATCTTTAAACAATATTAATACT
>CAZGPI010000010.1:30922-43205 GCA_964527595.1 uncultured Pseudomonadota bacterium | reverse complement strand
ATCCGTTGTGGCAAATCAAGATGGAGGCAGGGTTGGAATAAGTAAATTAAACCCAGCTTATAAATTAGATGTAAATGGAACGCTTGGCGTAACAGGCGAAACCACATTGCTAAATAAAACGTTTGTTGGAAATTTTACCGACAATACTCCAACCTCAGGGGGAAATCACAATATAAGGCTTGAATCAAATGATGTTTCAAGTATTGGATTTCACGACGCAGGAAACACAATAGCTAATATAAGATTTTCCGCTGCAAATGGATTTGTTATTGGCGCAAGCGACGGATTATACGGTCCACACTCGACAACAATCGCAGGAAACGCCACATTATCCGCACCGCTTACCGTCAATTCCTCCGCCGTGTTCAATGAAGCCGCAACTGATTCCGACTTCCGTGTGGAAAGTGAAGCAAACGCACACATGCTTTTCGTGGATGCGTCAACAAGCAAGGTAGGCATTGGTTACGCGTCACCTACAAAGACACTTGATGTGAATGGAACATTAGGTGTATTTGGTGCAACAAATTTATCTAATACTTTAACAGTTGACGGCAAAACTATTTTAAATGATTCTGCAAGATTTGAAGGAAATATTTTGTTTAAAAAAAATATGGGATTACCTATTGTAAAAATAAGTAATGCAGATTATACAGCTACAACTTATAATCATACAATTATTTATACAACATTAACATCGGATAAAACATTGACTATTCCTAATGCGTCTGATGCAGTTGGTGTTAAATTTATAATCTCAATTTTTGATATACCTGAAGGTAATGAGGCGTTAACATTAGTTACTCCATCGTCAAATTTATTTGTAAGAACTGATGGTGAAAATTCAAGTGTTGACATTGTTGGTGGTTATTGTACTACTATACAAAGCGATGGCACTAAATGGTATATTTTATCCTATGCTCCAATGTATTAATAAACTTAAAAAAATAAACATGAAACAAATCATTTTCTTTTTATTATTTGTATCTCAATTAAGTGCACAATCTATCACTTTTGATACATCGTATGTTAAAATTATTGACAATGCTTATTACCTTATTTACCGTGCAGATTATACCGAAGGTGGATATTATGAAAAGGCTTCTATTATTGGTGATACAAGTCAACTATATAATGGTGCTATGGCAAGTTTTGAAAACAATGCAAATAACTTTGCTGACAAGGTAATTGCTTATTATGACTTCGGAAGGAAAACAACAGCAGCCATAAGAGAGAATAATAACATTCAAGAATTAACAGGCAAAAATCCATTGGATACCATTTTAAAAAACAATGAGGCATTTTACACAGATAACAAATGGCAGATAAACGCACTTACAACAACCTTAGCCGTTGACTTTAATTACAATAAAAATACAAGTGCATTCAGGTACATTGTCGAAGGTTCAACGCCAAAAAATGCTATTGTATTTTCAAAGTTTGCCATAAGATTAATTAGTTATCCAGTGTTAGGGCAATTTATTGATTTATATTGGGAGGAGGCAAAAAATAGGTATATTTCACAGGATGGTAAAATAATTTTGAGGCAGTTAAAAGTAACTCGATGAAAACAACCTTAATAAACTTTTTGCACCTCGGATGGGAGAAGATAACATACGCTATTTGTTTTGGCTGGGTGGCATCTTTTTTCATACCAATAAAGGGATTTTTGATTTTTACGGTATTTGTTGTTTTTGCTGACATGGCAACGGGAATCCTCGCGGCAAAGAAGGAGCAACAAAAGATAAATAGCAAAGGGTTATATCGGACAATGGAAAAGATAGTTGTATATTTTTGTGGCATCCTGATATTCGAGGGTGCAAGAAATACTTTTAGCCTTCCGTTCAACATAACGTACATGGCGGCGTTCTTAATTGCAACGGTGGAGCTTTATTCTATTTCGGAAAATATTAAACGCATAACAGGTGTAAACCTTGGCGTTTTAATCACACGTTTTTTTAATCGTTAAAATAAATAATATGCAGACTAATTTAAAAGAGGCATTGAAAAATGCAGATGGGATAAAGTCACCAATGGGTGACGTGGCTTGTTACTCAATGAACTTTGCGGAGCTGGCTTCGGAGATAAACGTTCATCTTGAAGGCAATAAAGTGAAGTTCACCTGGCGCGAATATATCCAACTTGCTCAAATAATTTGGGATAAGATTAAGGAGACATCAAGGGAGTGCGCTGGGAAGGAAATTTCTGTAAATTTACCTCCTAAGTTTTCTTTGGTTTCTGCAGCTTTTTCACTCATTGGATTTCGTTTGTAAGAAATAGGCGCAGCAGGATTCGCTACCTTATGCGTTTTACAGGGCGGTGCATTGACTTGCATCGCCCTTAAAAATATCAAAATATGAAAGCATCTAAATTTTGTGTTTTCCTCGACGCGGGTCACGGAGGCATTGACGCAAAGAAAAAATTACCTTACAATTATACCACGTATCCTTCAAAGTGCGCTCAGCATAACAACGCAAAGTTCCACGGTTACGGATGGTTCTTTGAAGGCGTGTTTAACCGTGACGTTGCGGCAAAGATTGAGCAGTATTTGATTGACTGGGGGTTTTCCGTGGTTCGCGTGTACGATCCTGTCTTGGACGTATCATTGACAAAGCGCGTGGCGAAGGCAAATATAAACGCCCAGAATTATGAGGCTTCGTTATACCTCAGCATCCACGGCAACGCGGCAACGTCGCCCAATGCAAGGGGCTTCGAGGTGTTCACCAGCAAGGGCAAAACGCGTTCGGATATTTACGCGGAGTTTCTTTTTAAAGAGGTTCAGGAGGCTTTTCCAAAATGGGTTTATCGCATGGATACCACGGATGGCGATAAGGACAAGGAGGAAAGTTTCTTTGTCATTACCCAAACCAATATGCCAGCGGTCTTAAGCGAAAACGGCTTCTTTACAAATTACCATGATGCCTTAATGATGTTTGACCCTGTGTTTCAAAATACGTTGGCTTTGTCTCATGCACGGGCAGTCGTGGATTACGCGAAGACGCAAGGGGTAATCTTTTAAATAAAAAAGGGCTGGTTCAAATGCCAGCCCCGATATACACATCAACAATTCAACAAATTAGTAATCAATCAATTATAAGTTTTATAAGCTTTGCGGCTGATTCTTTTAAAGTATCGGTTTCCTTTGAGTGATAAAGTTGGTAACAAATGCTAACCATTCTTTCTTTATTCATTGATTGATAGGTGGGCATGGTCTCAGGAATCAAAGGATTAAGGTAAAAATTTATTACCGATTGTTTGCTATTTACCGTGTCGGCAAATCTTATCGGAGCTGGGCGAGCGTTGAAACATCTTTGCGCTTCCTTCCATTGTTCATTGGTTAATCCGTCTGTTATTTCGTTATTTTTCATCTTACTTTGTTTTGTTTAGTTCCTCAATTAAGGCGTCTGCCGTGTCGACCGCACTTTCAACAATGCGTTCAATTTTAATATCAAGTCCATCTTTGTTACTTATTATTCCTTGCATTGCCATTGATGCAAAGTATTCGCGTTTGGTTAGACCATTACTTTTATAAATATTATCGTCCGAATAATCCTTTTTTGAATTAATAACGTTGTGTATTGGATCGTTTGCTTTTGTTTCAAGATTTTTCATCTTTTGATATAATTTTTTGCCATAAGCGCAAGAAAGAAAGCGTCGATTTCATCTTGACTTATTTTGGCGGGTTTAAAATCTGGTTCAAATTTCAATCGCTCACTTGCGACAACTCGCATAAAGACGTCTTTATTAAACTTTTTACCCTTTGCTTCAGGGCTAATATTATAGGCTTCAATGTCATGTTCCTTTATCCATTCATAAGCAATCCTGGAAGAGGCTTGATTCATGCCAACGTTGCGGGACATTCGAGAAAGGATCGCGCGGTTGATTGAATTATTAAAGGTCACATTCTGGAGGCTTGAATCTTCCACTAAAACAATGGGGTTTTCGTATGTCACCCAGGTTATAACGTCGCCGATAAAATCGACAAACCTTTTATACCTTTTAAAAATCATGGTGCGGTCTGCAATAATGCAAACCGCCATTCCCTTTATTCTTAACGCTGGGTCAACGCCTATCAGTGTCCTCAAAGTGTTATTGTTTTAAATGAAGATACAAAGTTTTTTGCCGTTGTTCCCGTGGTTTCATTGTTTTCTTTTGCCTCAACCTTTACGCGTGGTTTCCTTTTGCGCTTTGGCTTTGGCTCAGGTACATTGATACCGTATGCTTCAACGCCCTTGTCAACAAAGTTGATTTCAAGGAGGTAACCGAAAACAACGATGGTGCCAACGAATAAAAACATTGTGATAAATTCGCCGCCTTCGTACTTTTCCTGCAAGCCGAAAAAGATTTCAACCAAGGCGACAAGTGTCGCGCCCAGGGCAATCTTTGGTGGGTATGTGCTTCGCCCTTTGGTTGGATTCAAGAAGTCCATGAAAACCACGGCGAAGCGTCCGAGTTGCAAGATACTGGCGGCAATGATCGCAAGCCAAAAGTCAATGGGGAGAAAAATGGCGGTTAGGTAGGCGTTAATGCCATACGTTAAAACGATTGTTAAAAGCATGATGGTTGGAATGTTATCCGAAATACTTTCGAATGTCCATTTGAATTGAAGGTTGTTAAAATTCTTTTCCATTTGGTTTTGTTTTTGTTGTGTGTAAAAAATTAGGGCAGCTGGGGGAGCTGCCCTGTGAGGTAATTAATAATTTACTTTTCTTGCGCCTACTAATTGGTTTTCATTAAACTTACATTCCTGTACTGCCTTCATTAAGCATTCAGAATAATCTTTGCCATCGGTTACAATAAAAGAACATTTACTATTTCTGCCTTCTTTCAATGCGCCTGTTTTTGTTACGGCTTGCTTTACACTTAAATGTTTAGTGTATAAAAATCTCCAAGATTGCATTTCGTTTGTCATGATTGATACGTTTTTGTTTTTTTTCAATACGTAAATTTAATATTAAATATTGAAACAAAAAAATATTTACAAAAATAAATGCAAAATAATTTAAAATTCATCTCTTTTCCCTTTCAATGGGTAATGGTTCTTTTTCAACTCCCAGAACTCAGCCATAAGCGAAGCGCGAAACTTGTAATCTCGATCCGTGTGATACCCGCTTTTGTAAACGCACTTACAAATGGATTCGTACAACCGTATGCCTTTCATCTTGTAATTTGCCTTTTTACATTCCGCGTATCTTCCTGAGTTCAAAACACCTGCCCAAAGTTTCATGCCTTCTTCCGTGGTGCTTGCGCTCATAAATTTGGCGCGTATGTATTTGTCACGTCCGCGAATGACCTCCCGTGTTTTGTACGTCACCGACTTTTGATTTTTCAAAGCCTTCACACCCCCAGCGTTCGCGTGTTTTCTCCAAAGTTCGGTTTCAACCCCTGAGGTCGTCGCCTCAATGATGAAAAAGGAATAAATCATGGATACGGGGAAATCGGTTAAATGATGTACATTCATCAACATGGATTCATAAGAATACGCCAGCCATATACGACGAATTTTAAAAAGGTCAATTTTATCAAGATTTCTGAATCCTTTGCCTTCAAGGTTTTTTCTTAATTCATGAATATTCATTTTCCTTATCTCCCAACCGTATGACCTTGAGCCATAAGCCATTTCATTTACTTCGCCTTTTTCTTCCTTTGCAGGAAAAGTAAGCGTGGTTATTTTGTGAACATACACCGTGTCGCGCTCAATGACTGGCACGAAGGAAGTATAATGGTACTGGGTATTTATTGGGGAATAAATCAACCCAACAACGAAGGCAACGCCAACGCCTGCGGCAACTTGGTACGGGAGGCGTTTGTTCTGAGGTACGTAATCAATGATTTTGTCTTTCATAAAAATGGTTTTTAAACTGGTAAATAATAAAGAGGGAGTTTACCCCCTCTTGTTTTTTTTTATTTTTAGTTTTCATCCATAAATTGATGAAAAAGATTTTCAAATTCGTTCCATCCTGCCATTGTCATATATTCTATTTTATATTCTTTTTCGCTTATTTTTATAACTCTTGCTTCGCAAAAAATTGAACCATCTTGATTTATCATAAAAATACCAGTTAATCCATCTATTCTTGATGCCGATGGTTTATACCATCCTGAATTTGTACTATCTAAATTTATTCCTGTTAAACAAGCATCTAAATTTGTGTGAATAGTTGTTCCAGTCCATTTAGTCTCAGCTATTTTTTTAAGTGCTTTTACTTTTGCGTTGTTTTCTGTTGTTTTTGCTAAAGTTGTCATTTGGTTTGTTTTTGTTTTTTTTCAATACGTAAATTTAATATTATTTATTTGAATAAAAAAATATTTACAATAATAAAATAAAAAAAAATGTCCGCATCGAAAAACGCGGACATGAATTAGAACACTTTTAACAACTTACTACTTACACTTTATTTCCTGTACTCGCCAAACTTTGAAATACTAATCTCAAAGTTTTTCACGTCAATTTTTAATTCCTTGAATTGCTCAAGCGCCTTTTCAACGCTTTCGGCTTCAATGATCATTCTTTTGTCATTGTACTTTATTTCGTATTTCATCAGTACCATTTTTTTATAAGGTCAAAAATAAAGTAAATGGCGAAAGCCAAGGTAATAATACCTCCAGCTGCAACGAAGATGCTGGCGGCATCTTTAATCAATTTTTGTTTTTCTCTTTCAGTAATCATTTTTTTTCTTTTTCTAAATTTAAAATATGGTCTTCAAGTTCAATAATTCTATCAGACATTTTTTCAATTTCTGTGTCTAAAACATTCATATCGTCTTCTAAATTATCAATTTTTTCAATCAAATTATCAATTACTTCTTTGGCATCGGCATATAAATCATACGCTTTCCTTTGTAAATTCTTATCATTCATGATTTTTCTTTTCTTTTTGTTTTAAACGATATTCTTTTTGATAGGCTTTTATCTTTTCAGCATTTTTAAGCCTAAATCTTTTGTGTTTGTCATATAATAACTCAGGCTTTTCCACCTTGTTTTTGTAATACCTTATTTTTTTGGTTTCTAAATTTCTTAAGCGCCTTTTCTCTTTGTGGTATTCGGACATATTTCTATAATATGCCTTCATGTATTCCGATTTTCGGGCTTTCTTTTCTTCTTCACTCATATTTACTTTTTAATTTTCGTTCTCGATAGGCTTTTGCTTTAATTTTCAATGCTTCAATGTTCGCATAATAATAAGCAAGACTTTTGTCTTTTCTTATTTGCCTTTGTTCGTCCGTCAACTTCCAATAATTGTCCTTATTCCTGAGCCGTGTTGCCTCCCTTCTTTTATCCTTTTGAAAAGGTAACATTTTTCTATAATATTCGCGGTCATACGCCCTTTGCTTTTCCCTTTCTTCTTCGGTCATAGGCTATTTATTAAGATAGTTTTTAGAAGCTACTGGATCTTTGCCTTGATTCGAATACTTTGCGTCTTGCTTTTTATCATACGACACATTTGGCATCTCGCTTATGTCCTGGTAAGTCAGCTGAGCAATTTTCATTCCCGCGTAAATCTTCAGCGGTTGAACCGTCAAAAGCTCCAACGTCCAATGTCCCTTGAATCCAACGTCGCCAAATCCTGCTGTCACGTGGACGAATAAACCAAGCCTCCCGAGACTTGATTTGCCTTGAATGATTGGCACGTGTTTCAACGTCTCCGTGTATTCCACCGTTGATGCAAGGTAAACAATGCCAGGTTGCAGAATTATCCCTTCATCTGGAATAATGATTGGTGCGGATGGGTTTTTCTTGCGCACATCCAACACGCGCTCCGTGTAAAGCACCAAAGTATTTGACAAGGTCAAATCATACGAGTTGGTGCCAAGGTTCTCAGGAATAAAAGGCTCTATAACGATGTTACCTTCGTTAATTTCGTCATTAATTGTCTTGTCGGTTAAAATCATTTTGTTTCGTTTTTAAAGTTTTAGAAGTTCCTCTTTTACTTCTTGCCAAAAATCATATTCATCAATATCAGTATTCCATATTACATTTAATATTTCAGCAACTGCAACTAACGCACATCTAATACATTGACTATCTGCGTTGTCTTGGTCAGTGTAAATTATCATATCCATTTTATTGAACAATTCTTCTGCTTTTTGTTTTGCTGTTTGTTTCATAATTTTTCTATTTCTTGTTTAACTTCTAACCAAAAATTAATTGTTCCGTTTATTTCTTCTGTCCAAAAATCTAATTTTGTCCATTCGTTATTAAAAATTTGTAGTATCTTATCAACTGCAATCAAAGCACATTGTTTAGCATGGTTTAAAGCCGCAAAAATTTCTTGAAATTCTCCTAAAGGCTCATGAATCAAAGTGTCGTTAGGCATTGTCATATAGAATAGTCCAACTAATTCTTTTGCTTCTTCTTTGGCTGTTAAAATCATTTTGTTTCGTTTTTAAAAGTTTCGTTGTAATATTTTTCAAACCAACGATTTGAATTTTCGTCAAGTGCTTCATTAAAAGTAATTTCGTGTTGTTCCTTTTCTATTTGTTTGGCAATTTTAAAACGCTCTTTGTATTTATCTCTTAGTACTTCTGAATCAAAAGAAACAATGCCAAGTAAACTTGTTTCTAAAATTTCAACTGCCGTTTTTATTTTCATTTGTCGTATTTTTTACGGTTATCAAATTCCTTTTTTGTGTAAAAATATTCAGTCAACATCTGAGCGTTGCATTGCAAGTGCGCCGCGTGCAAACAACCGCTTTCCTGGTCAATGTCCTCACCGAGGCGAATGGCTTCAAGGTGACGTAAGGCGGAGGCAATCACCTCGCTCCACGGCATTCCCTTTTCCCAGTTGCCAGCTGGATATTTGTCCAAACCCTTCGTCCAAACTTTGGCGCATTCACGGTTAGCCAACGGGGGAATAAGGTCGTATCTGATTTTTTCATCGTTGAACCTCAGTCCCCTTGTATCTGATTTCATTATCTTTTTCAATTCATTTTCCAAATCGTCGGTCATAACTTCCATTTTAATGGGTATGTAAAAAACTTTTGTAAACCTCGCTTATCTGCTTGCAAGTCTGCTCAATTAAAACAATGGCTTTGAGTAAGTCATCCATTTCAAAGGTATGGTTTAATTCATAACTTTCACCGGTAAAAGATAAGCCGTTTTTCGTCATCTTTGTCCCCAGCCAGTTGATTTGACTTTCGGGAATTGTTTCCCCATTTACAAACATTGCCAGGGCGTACACTTTCATTTGAAGGCTTGTTTTCAAGGTCTCCATTGTCCACGGTCTTCCTGAGGTTTTAAAGTCAATAACGCGGTTGTTCTCCCTGTCCCATGCGTCAATGTATCCAACGACTTGAATGTCATTAATACTCAGGCTTATTGGTTTCTCAGCTTCAAGCCCTTTGAAGCCTTGTATTTTATCAATGTAAAAATCGGGAAAGGTTTCCATGATTATACCATTTTTGATAAACGCCTCCGTATCCTCGGCAAAGCGCTTGCCAAAATCCATGTAAATGGATGGTTCTTCAGGAAGGTTTAAAAAGTAACGATTAATGTACTTTTGACGGTCACTGTACCAAAGGTTGATTTGGCTGACTGATATATATTTTTTTGGAAGGAGCATGGTTAATATTATTTATTTATATTAAGACGTAATTTTGTTTCATAATCATATTGTTCCTTTTGTTCCTTTAAATATCTATTTTTTGCACCTTCCCATATTTGTTTTTTAAATGGTTCAAGCCACTCCTTAGCCCCTTGTATATAACCCTTTTCAAATGCCTTAGCAATTTCCTCAGCATACATTTTCTTTGCCTCATTCAAAGCATCGACAATGGCTTTGTATTCGCTTTCGTAAAACTCGGAGGCGTCCAATACCTTATCGTAAAAGTATTCCAACGACGTTTCTTTTTCTTCTTGGTTTTCCATGGTTCTTTTGTTTTTAAAATGGGAATTTTTCGTCTTTAATAAGTCCGTCGGTATATTTAACACCTTCTTCGTAACCTTTTTCAAAAGCAACTTTTAAAGATTGTTCATGCTGCTCTTCTAATTCAATCAAATCATTTTCAAGTTCTTCAATTTTTTGTTTAAGCATAATAAAAATATCATTAATTTCAGTCGATATATTATCTAATGCTCTTTCTAAATATTTGTCGTTCATTTTTTTTGTTTTTGCGGCGCGGTAAAACCCCAGCCATTTTTCAGGCTGGGGAAAAACGTACCAAATTGATTAAAAATATTTTCCGATTTGAATAAAGATCGTGGCGGCGGCAGGTTGCGCCTGGGCAGGTTCTAAGCCTGATGCTTGCAACTGGTGAAATATGTCAGCATAAACCGAAGTCATTAACGTCGCCTTTTCCGTGATTTCATCATGTGTTAGCTTACCGTTGCTTTTAGGGGGTACATTTGCCGCCTGCTGCACGTTCGCGCCTTCGGTGGGTGTTTGTACCTTTTCAGGTATTTCGTCGGCTGTGACCATGTCAAATGCGACCTTGTAACTTTTGCCGTCGTGAATGATGGTAACGGTGTCGTCTTTTTTCAAAGCCATTAACTTTGTATCGTCTGGTTTTCCGTAAACGCGGATGTCCGTACCGTTGTCTAATGTGATTGCGGCGTTAATGGATGGTCCATATTGACCCTCGAACACTTTTCCCGCCGTGTATTTAACCCTGCCTTTTAGAATATTCATTTCCTGCTTGAATTTGAAAATTTTGAGAATCGTACCACATTTGTTTTTTGTGGTCACTTATTGCCTTCCAGTCTATTTCCTGAGCGTAACTAATCTTATTTCCTGTGTAAAAGTATTTTTCAAGTTCACCGACTCCCCTTTGCCTCCACCATTTTTGCAAGTGCTTTGGTTCAACGATATGGTTGGGACAAATGCTTAATGAGGCATTGAGCGCGAAGTCTTGTATATTAATCATCTTGATTCGGTTATTTGTTGGCATTTAATAATCGCGATTTTGCAACAAGCAATAACTTCAATTCTTAGTTTATTAATCGCAGTATCCAAAACCCTTGTTTCATGAGCCTCCAATGTTTCAAGCATCGTTTTTATACAATCAAGGTAATGATCGTGCTTCGCTTCATTATGCCAACTAACATAAGCCTGAATCATTCTTTGAGAGTAAATCCAAAAATCAAGAACAATCCAAAAGTCGGCGCGAGCCTCGTTTCTTAATCTTTCGTTTTCGCCTTCAAGATACACGATGCGTTCCTCGTAATAACGGGTAAGAGCGTTGTTTGTAAAAGTGCTTTCAATGTTTTCCATTTTGGTTTGTTTTTAAAGTGATTGATTTGTTAAAATTGTCCAGTCCATTTCGTTCTCAGCAACAAGAGGCATGAGGTTTCGACTGTTGATTTGTGGATATAATTCAAGGTCAATGTCATGCGGCTCAAATGTCCAGCCGTGAATCTCCATGTTATCTTCAGGCGAATGCGGCGACGTTTGCCCGTACAATCCGAAGCCGTGGGAGAAGATAACGTGTACAAAGTGACCCAGCTTTTTATCAAGGGTACATTTGCAGGTGTATTTTGTAATATTCATTTGGTAAGTTTTTGAAGGTGGAAAAATGGAGTTGTTAGCTCCATGATTCTTGAACTTTTTTAATATCCTGGTCTAACTTGTTTAGATACTCGTTTGCCATTCTTGCAACTATTGGCATTTTGTTTGCCTCCCATTCTTCATCGGTGCAACCCTGAGATTTTACCGCGTGATAAACAGTTTTTACAAATGCTGCATCGGCTACTAATTCGTGAACCTTGTCAAAGTGGTTTTTTAATTCATTCATTGTCATCATGATAATTGGCTTTTGTTATTTTCAATACGTAAATTTAAATATAATTATTTGAATAAAAAAATATTTACAAAAATAAATTAAAAAAAAGTGAGGTATAATTTCTATACCCCACCAAAACAAAACCAAATTATGAAACTTATTCCTTCAATAAATGTCCTTTTATTTCCTCATATTCTTTTTGTAAACCATAAATTTCATGGTGATGAGTAAAAAATCTACAAAACATTTTTGTTTTTACATTAAAATACCAATCAGAATCTCCACAAAGTTCTTTTGGCAAACATTCATTGGAATTTAAAATAAAAGAATTTCCGTTACATTCATTATCAATGACTGCGTAATAAATTAATGCTTTTTTCATATTATTTTTTTAATCTCTTAATAACACCTTGCGCCAGACGGCTAACTTGTAAGCAAGTGCGCGGGCCCGTGGCATATTTCCTTCCTCAATTTTTCTCATGTGGTTCTTGCGATCAATCATATTGTCGGAATCAGGCTTTTCCTGCTTTGCCATTTCCTGAGCCTCAAGCCACAAGGCTTCCTTTTCGC
>CAZGPI010000010.1:25235-30822 GCA_964527595.1 uncultured Pseudomonadota bacterium | reverse complement strand
GGCTTTTCCTGCTTTGCCATTTCCTGAGCCTCAAGCCACAAGGCTTCCTTTTCGCCTTCCTTCCATTCGTTGATATAACCACGCTTCACACATTCGTCGTACCAAAATACGGGTATTTCTTCCAGCGGCTTTTGAAAGTTTTTCAACTTGTTATCAAAGTCCTTATCGTATTCCTCAGCAACTTTGCCCAGGCGTTTAATCCGATCCTCTTCTTCCTTCTTCGCTTGAATATCGGAATCCATCGCGAAATATATCTTTTGCCTCCAGGTAATGTACGCGGTCAGGATTCTTCCAATCGCATGAAGGTCAACTTTGCCGTAAAATTTATGGTCATTAATATCAAGTTCTTGTTTTGCAAACTTTTCAAAAGCAAGTTTAATCTCATCAACGGCAAGTAACTTGTAATTTGAAATAAAGTCGGTGACCTCCATCAAGTGTTCGGGCTTTGGCTCAATGCCATACACGGGGAGCAAGTGGCTTAAGGTTTGGGCAATCTTCGGGATGGCTTCCTTTGTTCCCGTTTTAAAAATCCTTAATTCGCGGTTCTGGATAACAAGCTGCACGTCTTGTATCTTTTCTTCCACGCGATTGGCAATCATTGGTAAGTTGTTCATAATTGGTTGGTTTTTTAATCTTGAAACTTTGCCATCCTTTCGGCAAGCAATTCTTGAAGCCTGTCATTATACGCTTTGTCCTTTGCCGCTGGGCTTGTCGTTTGGTATGCCGTAAATATCTTTGAGGCTTGTCCATAAATGTTTGCTATGGTGAAATTTGCCCTCAGCCATTTGTCATTCAAGTTCCACGCGGCTTGTATAAACACCTTCAATGCCTCAAGGCTATCGCCCTGCCTGTCTATTTTGTCAATGTATTTCAGGAGATTTCCCATTTGCCCTGCATCTTTGGGCATCATAATATAATGTCCATTTTGATCCGTGGGATACGCGGCACCGGATAAGGATTCAAACGTTTGGCAAAACACGGTGAAGGCGGCGTAAGTGGGGGAGGGCGTCTTTTCTTTTTCTTTTTTCGCGGAACTTTTTTCTTTTTCTTTTTCACTTTGCAACTTAGCAACAACGGTAAAGGGGTTTACTTTGGGGGTTTGGACATTTGGAAAATCATTTGAAACTTTTGTAAAGTCGGTAAAATCTGAAGGATTTTCAACTAATACTTGAATATGGTTAATACTTGAATTGGCTAATACTTCAAGGGGCTTCATTGGTGAAGGCGTCCCCCCTTCATGGATGAATATCCCCCCCTCTTCATCATTAAAGGGGGAGGTATCCAAATTTGACATATTTTTACCCGTTACAAATACGCCGATTAACTCCGTGGTAATCTTATAAAGGTTACTTGTTTGGCTTCCATCAGGTCTAAAGCGTTGTTTTACGCTTATAATTTTCCGTGTTACCAATTCATTTTTAACCCGTAAAATCTTTGAATCGCTGAATCCAGATTGTTCAATCAATTTTTTGTTTGAAGGGAAACACATACGGTTTTCATTCATAAAATTTACAATGTGACAAAGGAGAAACAACTGGTCAGGCGTCACCTGCGGCAAAAGTCTTGTATCAATGTTTATCATAAGTTTATAAAAAAACCCAGCAGGTGCAAGGCTACTGGGTTAGATGAAACAATGCGGATATTGTCCCGAAGTTCTTTTGAATGACTTGCACCTCGTTCAAAAGAATGATTAAAGATAAAGAATTTATTTCATTTCCTTCAGGTATAAAGTAAGGTCTTGCACTAATTTTTCAATCTGATTAATTTCAAGATTATTTATTGCCTTAGTTACAAAATCTTCAGCCTTGCATTTTACAACAACTGTTCTATCTTTTAACCCAGCTATTTCCATGCCTTGCTTTGCGCTTATTTCACGGTTAATTACCTTAGTGGCAATGTCAGGGGCATCACGTTTAAGGCGTTGAATTTGGTATTGTCTTGAAGTACCTTTATCAATTTGAGGAGGTGATATATAACCTCCTTTATTGTGTTGATTAATGCCGTGTTTAGGCATTGCATTAATTTGTTCTTCATGTTCCTGCCAAATATTAGGTTTTCGCTTACAATGTGCTTTTATAACATCAATGTCCCAGCCTAATCCCCAGGGCACTTCGTACCTTGCAAATTCTACATAAGTTGTAAAAGTTTTAGGAGACAAACCATAAGGGTGTCTGTTACTCCAAAAGTCTTTAAATGAATATAAAGAATCAAAATAGGTCATGGCTAAACCAAAACTGTTTATACCATTTATGTCAATAAGTTTATTGTAAACTTCCTCTGGATTAGTGCTTAGTGAAATTGCTGATGTCATCGTTAATGATTTGTAATTTTTTATTTAATAATCTTAAGTCCATACAAGTTTTATGATCCTTAATATTTGCAGCTTCATTGTATTTATAATGAGCGTTTTGATACTCAGTGTAAATACCTAACCTTATAGCATATCCAACTCTTTTGTGAATTTCCTTTTTTACAAGTTTGATTTTTTCGTACTTAGGAATTTCATCTATTTTATTGTTTTCCTGAGGTTCATCTTTCTGAATATTCCTTGCAATCATATTTTCAAAAATACTTGCTAAAGCATAGTTTAAATCTTTGACTTGGTTTAAAGCATCTATTTCTTGGTCAGTAAACTTATATCCATTGTTTATAATACCATGATTTCCAGCTATTATATCGTCGAATAAAGTTTGTATTGTTTTAGGTTTTCTTTCTAAACCTTCACTTAGTCCAGTATTAATCCTTTTATTTTCGTCTATTACAAAATGCTTATAGCCTGCTTCAAGAGTTTCTGCAACCTCAGTAAATAAAGAAAAATTAGGATAATAAAAATAGCAATGGTCTATTGCATTTTGATAAACCTTGCAATTTCTTACACCTCTACCCATTACTTGTTCAAAGTATGTCCTGGTTGTAATATTGTTTAAATACAGGATAACACGTATTTGAGGAATGTTTACTCCTTCAGAAACCATTTGAACAGTCACAACCCAATGCTTATTATTATTTCTAAATTCTTTTATTGTTTCGGTAGTTGAATCCGCGTCACTTGTAATAATAGAACAGCTTATATTTTGATTTTGTAGATTACTAAAAATACTTTTAGCATCTTCAATCGTGTTGGCAATAATTAAACCTTTTGCCTCAGGATAATAAGTATTTCTTATTCCTTTTAATTCTTTGTTAGCTTGATTAAAAGCAATGTCAATAAAATTACTATTTCCATTTGAGGCATCTATTATTTGATTTAAATATTTTTTATTCTCCTCACCTATTATAACGCCACCTTCTCCATTAATAATTACATCAATAGGTCTAAATGAAGTAGGGCAACATATACGATCTTTTACACTTTGAGCATACGTGTAAGAATAATCTGTTTCAATTTCCCAACCATCAATATCATTAGATTTTGTTTCCTTATATTTTACAAAAGGTATTTTACTATTATCGCTTCTAAAAGGAGTTCCTGTTAAACATAAAATTACCCCAGCATTCTCACAAATATTTTCAAGTTCAATACCCCAGCTTCCAGAATCAGAAGCATGGTGATGTTCATCTAAAACTACAATGGTTTTATTTGTTATCTTGTTTTTTAATGAATTAGTATTGTTTTTTAAAATTTGATAGCAAAGGGAAACACCATGAAAGTCAGGTTTCCAATGATATTTAAACAAATAATTTGCATCAATTTCAAGGTTAAATTTTTTACATTCAATAGCCCAATCCGTTTTAATAGCATCTTTTGGACTAAAAATAACAACATCAAATCCATCGTCAACGAAATTTTTTATAATTGACGAAGCCCACAAAGTTTTTCCTGAACCTACTCCAGCATGAAGTAAAAATACTTTGTTAGATTTAATTTCCTCATAGAATTTTTTAGTGGCTTCTATTTGCCATTGTCTCGGTTTAAATTCAAACATTTTATTAGATTTTTTTAAGTTACAAGTTGGACATAATGCCTGGGCATTATTTAATGAAGTTATCCCTCCTTTGCTAAAAGGTATAACGTGGTCAGCATGCCAAAACCTTGGAAGGTTGCATTTACACAACTGGCATTTGCCGTCAGCAAGTCTGTATAAAAATGCTTTTTCTGAATCGGAGTAATTCCTTTTCATAGTAAAAATAAAAAAACCCACAAAGGCACTACTCTTTATGGGTTTAATGAGGTAAATGGTTTCCTCAAATACCTTTTGCTGGGTAGTGCGTCCTGCAAAAAGTTTAAGCAAATATACAAAATATTATTTACTTTCTCCTCCTTTTTTTCCACGGCGGATTCCCCAGTGCGCTTTGCATTTCCATGTATTTTACCACGGCTGGCGGCGTTTCGTATGTCACAGACGGAAATTAATTTCCCTCTGTGAAAACCTTGTCCAATGCTTCTTTTATGAAATTTGCCATAATTTACTTTTTCTCCCTTTTCACGAACAAAAGCCCCCAGGGCGTCACCTCCGTCGCTTCCCTCAGCAAGTCAAAACCGTGCCTTGCAAACATGGCAACCCATTCATCCTTTTGCTTCAAGTTGATATGTCCCCATTCAATGTCAAAGGCAGGATCGGCTGAGGCATGAGGCGTGGATGTGAAATAAAAATACTTCTTACAAGCTTTGTAAAGTATCGGCATGACAAAGGATATTTGTTGGTCGGTCATGTGTTCAAATACCTCCGTGGAATAAATGGCATCGTAACTGCCATACGTTTTTAATTCATACCTGCCCAGTTGGTACTTTGTCACCCATTTTGCAAGTAAATATCTCCCTGGGTCAATGCCCTTGCTTATCGCAAATTCTCTTTCATACGGGTTAATGTCATACCCAACGTGTTTATATAAGCCCACGCGCTGGCAGGCGGATAAAAAGAATCCAAGTCCTGAGCCAAATTCAAACACGGATTCGCACCCCATGATTTGCAAAACCCTTGCACCGTTGGTATGCAAGTTTACAAGGGGTTCGTAATCCGTGGTGGTAAAACCAAGTTCCACGGATTTGTCAAAAAAGAATTTGTTATCAATCATTTGTTTTGTTTTTATCATTTTGTTGACGTCAACGAAATGGTGTAATTTTAAGAGAGATTAAGAGAGATTTAATTAGAGATTTAAGAGAGGTTTAAAAAAAGCAAGGGCAGCATTCGAAACTGCACGGTGGATTTTATAAGGTTATTTTCTCTGTTTTACGTTGCAACATCCACCCAACCCTTAAGCGTCTACCAATTCCGCCACCTTGCTAATTAATTTTAAAATTAACTTAATAAATTACCTAAGAAAATACCTAATGCAAAAGTTGCTAACACTAGTCCTACAAATCTTCTGCTAGATACATCTTTAATAGGTACATCTTTAATAAAAGATGGTATTGTCCAACTCGATATGATAATTACCCATCCTACAATCATTGCTATTTCCATAATTAAAATTTTAGTAGCAAGGGCGGGAATCGAACCCGCTTGTGCACCGCTCAACGTTGAGTAGCTTGCGTACACGGTTAGCCCTGGCGATACCTTTCGCCACCTTGCTTTTTACACCGTTCCATCCCTTTATCAACGCACGGTGCCAGCATTGCTCAACCTTCGGGTGGTAAGTACAAGGG
>CAZGPI010000010.1:0-25135 GCA_964527595.1 uncultured Pseudomonadota bacterium | reverse complement strand
TGCAAGTGAAGGAATCTAATCTTCGTCTTTTTGCCGTCGCAAAACATTTTAACATTAAACTAACTTGCGCCACAAAGTTACAAATATATTCTTAAAAAATATTTTAAATTTGATAACAAATAAAATATTATCTTTGCAGAAAGAAAAAATACAATGATAAAATTAATAGTCGCAGGTCGCATTGGTACAGATGCTGAAATCAAGTCCGTTGGCGATACAACCGTTTGTTCATTCTCGGTAGCTCATACGGAAAAGACATTTGGAAACAATCCAACTGAAAAGACGGTTTGGGTCACCTGTTCAATGTGGGGTGAGCGTGGCTCCAAACTTGCGCCTCACTTGCTAAAAGGTACTTATGTTGTCGTGGAAGGAACGGGCGGCGTGAATGCGTACATGAAGAACGGAGAACCGACGGGCGTAATTCGTTGCATGGTAAACAACATCGAGTTTGGAGGCAAGGCAACGGCTGGGGAAAATAACCCGAAGATGACAAATGAAACAACGGTAAAAGACGAATCACTCCCATTTTAATTATGACGCCTGAGTATCAAAAGCAGTATCGGGAGAAAATGACCGAGTACCAGAAGCAAAAGCTAAGGGAATATTTTAGGCTTTATCACCAGAATCAATCACCTGAGAAAAAGGCCGAGAAAAGCATTAGGAATAAAGCGTGGTATCAAGCGAACAAAGAGAGGGTAAATAAATACCAAATGGAACGTTATTACAGATTAAAAGAACAAAAAAATGAATGTCAATAAAACAGCCGCCGCCGTGTTTTCGGTAAGCTATCGGGATGAGAAAATAAGAAAGAAGTTGCTTGATTTGCAATTTCAGTTGTGGAAGGAAACCAACGTCAAGCACTCGATGGAAGAGGTTTTAAACCTTTTATTGGATAATTACCAAAAGAATAATAAATGAGGCTAGGCATTGTAACCAATTTAACCAGCCCAACGACTGATTATTATCGGTCGGTCAATCCATTTATGCGGCTTCGTTCTCAAATGGTAAATCTTCATATTACTTACCTCAATCCTGAGACGGTAAAGTGGTACGATTTTTACGACGTTGATGTTATCTTATTTCAACGCCCAAACGGTGACGGCATGTTATCAATGATTGCTGAGGCGAAGAAGATGGGTAAGAAAATCATCCTTGACCATGACGATCTTTTGCATGAGGTTAACGCCGCGAATCCAGCGTCGGCACACTTCGGGAAACCTCAGGTAAAAGAATCGGTTGAAAAGGCTTTCAAGTACGCTGATTATATCATCGTTTCAACGCCATACCTCAAAGAGTTTTACAAGCAATTCTTTGACGAAAGTAAAATAATGGTTATTCCCAATGCCATTGACTTCCAAGTAACGCCCCTTTGTCCCGTGTCACCTGATAAGCTGGAGGCAAAAGTAAAACGCGTGTTGTGGCGTGGAAGCATGACGCACATTGAGGACTTGAAAACTGTGGATACGTTTTGGCATTATGTCAGCAGCCGCAAGGACACCGAGGTGGCATTCATTGGAATCCCTGAGTGGTTGGGAAAAACATTGTATCCGAATGTCAAGGTCATACCGTGGAACAATTCCTTATTTCAATATTTCGAGTTAATCAAAAACAGTGCGGCTCATTACGCCGTGTTTCCGTTGACAAATGACAATTTCAATCAAAGTAAGTCGAATAACTTTGCTATGGAAATGCTTGTCACAGGTTGCGTGCCTTATGCACCGAAGGAAATAACGGAGTTCAATGTTCCAGGCGTTCGGTTGTACGAGGGTTCAGACGATTTGTATTATCAATTTGAAAAGGCTTTGGAAAAGGATGGGAATTATTTTAATCATTTGCAGGCAGGCAGGAAATGGCTTTTGACTGAGCGAAATTTGCTCACCGTCAACAACAAACGTAAACAAGTGTTAAAAGGAATATGATGGGAAATGTAAACGAAAAATCATTATATGAATTTAAATTAATTCCTGGAATTGCTCCGACGGCTCAGGTTGTGGACTTAACATTTAAAACCATTGAAGTAACGGCGTATAATCCAAATAACATTATGGTAACAGCAGAAGAAAATAATAATTTATCGTTTGACCCAAACGAAAAAGAAAACACGTCAAAAGATTTGTATAAATCAAACGCCGAGTTTAACGCTAATCAGGAACAATCCTCAGGCGCTTATTGGGATCCAGAAGCCGAAAGACGTTGGAAAGAAAGGGCGGCTGCAATCAACGCACAAAGACGGTTGGAAAAGAAAATTGAAACAAAGGTTTACAAGCGATTAATTAAAGAGTTGCTGAAGAAAATATGAAGCTAAAAGACATAAAACCAAACCCAAACAACCCACGGGTTCTCAGGGATGACAAGTTTCAAAAGCTAAAGCAAAGTATCAAGGAGTTTCCAAAAATGCTTTCGCTTCGCCCTATGGTCATTGATGAAAACAACGTGGTTCTTGGTGGAAACATGAGGCTCAGGGTTTTACAAGAACTTGGATTTAATGACATAGACGAGGCATGGGTAAAACGAAGCAGCGATTTAACCGAGGAGGAAAAGAAGCGGTTTATTATTGCGGATAACGTCGCCTTTGGCGAATGGGATTGGGACACACTTGCGAACGATTGGGAGGTTGTGGACTTGGAGGCATGGGGCTTGGATATACCGCAGTTTGACACGGTGGAGAAGCAAGAAATGGAAGATTTATCTGATAAAATAAAATCAATGTTTAAGATTGAAGTTATTTGCAAAGATGAACAAGAGCAAGAAAGAACTTATAATAAACTAATTGAACAGAACTACGAATGCCGACTTTTGACATTATAAAAGAAATCAAGCCAAAAGAATCTTTTCGCATTGCAAGTGTAATCGGAAGATTTGATTTACAAAGTAACCATATAACCGAAAGGTTTAAAGGTAGTATTGATATTGATGATGATTGGCAAATTGGTTTAATAGTTGGTAAAAGTGGAACAGGAAAAACAACGATTGCAAAACAGTTGTTTCCAGAAAGTTATATTACTAATTTTAATTATAAAAGCGAAAGCATATTAGACGATATGCCTAAAGATTGTTCCATCGAAGAAATCACAAACACTTTTAGTAGCGTTGGATTTAGTACGCCCCCAAGTTGGTTAAAACCTTATCATGTTTTGAGTAATGGAGAAAAAATGAGGGTGGATTTAGCCAACGCGATATTGCAAAAGAATGATTTATTTGTATTCGATGAATTTACGAGCGTTGTAGATAGACAGATTGCAAAGATTGGGTCATTTGCCACTCAGAAAGCAATCAGGAAAACAGATAAAAAGTTTATAGCGGTATCATGTCATTTTGATATAGAGGAATGGTTGATGCCTGATTGGGTTTTTAACACCGACACAATGACTTTTATAAAGCATTCTGATAAAAAAAAAGACCTGACATTAAATTTGAATTATTTCAAGCAACAGATAAATCAATATGGAAAATGTTTAGTAAGTATCACTATTTAAGTTCAAGTCATAATAATGCAGCAAATGTTTTTATCTGCATGGTAAATAATGAAATAGCTGGATTTATTAGCGTTTTACATTTTCCGCATCCTTTTTTAAAAAATATGAAAAAGGTTCATAGACTTGTTGTTCTTCCTGATTATCAAGGTTTAGGAATTGGAAGTACAATTTTAAATCAGATTGCAAAAGTTTACAATAAAGAAAAACATAGATTTAGTATTTCAACATCTCAACCTAATTTAATTTATTCTTTGAAAAAACAAAAAGAATGGATTTGTAAAACTTTTGGAAGAAGCAAACCTAATAAAGGAGATTTAAAAAGAAATGTTGGCAATATTTCATCTGGTTCAGAAAATAGGATTACAGTATCTTTTGAATACAAAACAACGAAATAACAACGAAATGGGAGGAAGAGGAAAGATTGAACCACGTTGGAAAAAAGGAGAAACAGGCAACCCCAACGGACGCCCTAAGAAACTCCCAGCCCTTGACTTGATTATGGCAAATGTCATGGGACAGGAAAAGGACGGTATCACGGCAGCCGAAGCTATTATCATGAAGCTTCGTGAACAGGCGGCAAAGGGTGACATCAAGGCGGCTCAGTTGCTCCTTGACCGTGCATACGGGAAAAGCAAGCAAAACATTGACATCACGACACAGGGGGAAAAGGTGACCGTGCCAACGATTATATTTACAAAGGAAAATAATGTATAGTATAATGTTTAATATTAGAAAAATTTTAATGTTTTTAAGTGTAATTCAATTTACAAAAGAATTGCCAAATCATAAAATGTATATGGTTGAAAAAAGACGTTGGAATCCTTTTAATCCATTAAGTTATGTTTGCCTCTTTCTTTTGTTCATTGTTGGCTTTGTCCTTTACGGTGCAAAAGGCGTTTTTGAAGAAACAGAAATTAAGGATGCTTTTAAATGGAGATAAAAGTTAGTAACAAATATCAAGCCCTTTGGCAACCGCAGACGCGTTACTTCCTCATCACTGGTGGGCGTGGTTCGGCAAAGTCATTCACCGTGGGGCTTTGGGCTTGCAATATGTTACTTGCTTACAAGAATTGGAAGGTGTTGTTTACCCGTTACACGTTATCAAGTGCAAATATTTCCGTGATTCCTGAGTTCCGTGAAAAGATTGATTTGCTTGGCGTTGGTGACGAGTTCAATATGACCAACACGCAAATTGGTCACAAGGTGACAAAGAGTGAAATAATCTTTTCCGGTATTAAAACAAGTTCAGGAAATCAAACGGCAAAGTTAAAGTCGATACCCGGGTTAAATGTTTTCATTGTCGATGAGGCTGAGGAATTTGTAAGCGAAAAGGACTTCGATACCATTGACGAATCCATTCGTATGCCTGATACTCCTAACCTTGTTATCCTTGTCATGAACCCGCAAGACGTGGAGCATTGGATTTGGAAGAGGTGGTTTGAAAAGTCGCATCGCATGGAGACGATTGATGGGCATTCGATCCCGATAAGTACGCACCCAGATATAACCCACATTCATACCACGTACCTTGATAATTACCATAACATAAGCAAGGATTACATTGCAAAGATTGAGGCAATTAAAAGCAAGTCACCTGAGGCATACGCGCACAGGTTTTTAGGGAAGTGGCTGGATAAGAAACAGGGCGTAATATTTCCAAACTGGGTGGAGGGCGAATTTGATACAAGCCTACCTTTTGCCTACGGGCTTGACTTCGGATTTTATCCAGACCCCTTGGCACTTGTCAAAGTTGCGGTTGATAACACGGCAAATAAGATTTATGTGAAGGAAATCATTTACGAACAAAGCCTTTCGTATGACATGGTTGTAACAAAGATTAGGAATGAGGTTGAAACCGATGCCATGATTGTTGCGGACACGAGCGAACCACGTTTGATTGACGCGCTTATCTCAAATGGTATCAATGTACATAAGACGGAAAAGTACGCTGGCAGCGTGGTTGACGGAATAAAACGAATGCTTGATTTTACCATTGTGGTTACTGAGGAATCGTATAATTTAAAGTTTGAATTAAGGAATTATATTTGGAATGACAAGAAATCTTCAACGCCAATGGATATGCATCAGCACGGGCTTGACGGAGTTCGCTATGCCTCGCTTCGTTTAATGCAAGGCTCGGATTCACTTGCGCACAACTAAAAAAACTATGACACCAAAAGAAAAAGCAGAGGAGTTAATTGATAAGTTCAGGAATGAAATAACCTCATTTTTAGGCGATAACATGAAAAAAAATAATGCTAAAAAATGCGCCTTGGTTGCCGTGGATGAGTTAATAAAAATCCATTATCTTTTAACGGCTACACATGACACATCCCCTTCCATTAATTATTGGAAAGAAGTTAAACAAGAACTTGAAAAATTATGACCCCGAAAGAAAAAGCAGACGAATTATTTACCCATTATCACAACCTTATTCAAAGCATCGGAGGCGAACTTGGGCAAGAGATCCTTGTCTCCATCCTTGCAAAGCAAAGCGCCTTGTATGCGGTACGGGAGGTCTTGAAACAAAAGTGGAGAATTATGGTACCTGGCAGCGAAGCTGAATATTATTGGTGGGAAGAAGTTGAACACGAAATAGAAAATATATGACGGCTCAGGAAAAAGCAAGGGAATTGCATTTGATAATTTACGACACATTGCCTTATCGACACGTGGTAACGGGTGAATACGACAGTTGGCTTGAGGCAAAGAAAATAGCTTTGCTTTTGACCGACATAATCATAAGTAACAATCAAACGATTTGCGGACAACTTGGCTCAGACGTGGACGAAAACACGGCGTACTGGTGCGAAGTGGAATTGCATTTAAAAAATATCATAACGAAATGACAAACAACGAAAAGGCGGTTTACATCATTCACTTGATTGAGGAAATAACCAAAGAGATACAGGAACACCCAATGAAAAGGAAACAACTTCTTTTGCTTCGTTCTCACTTGGAAAAGGCGGTTCGTTTGACTGGCACAGGAAGGTACAGGGAATTAAAAAGACCTGAATCATTGCCATTGGTGAGCCATGAAAAAGTATTAACCCCAAAGGTTAATGAAAATCAAAAGAACATTGAGCCGAGCGCAAGCATCGCAGATAATATTCCAGAACCAATAAGAAAAAGCAAGCGAAAATAATGGTACAATTTCATTTAAGCCACTCCGATACAAAGTATTTTTATCCTGAGACCGCAGCTGATATAACATTGGAACAATACGTTTACTTCCATAAATTTATCCTACCTCAATACCCCGAGGTTGAACTTGATGCCCTTGTTGCACAAAAGCAAATGAACGCGGCGTATGAAAAAATTAAACCGTATGCAAAGAAAATTGGCATTGACTTGAATAAGTTGTGGGCGGACGTGGTTCAAGAATGTGAAATAATCCTTTTGACAGATAATGTCAAAGACAATGTGCGCCGTTTCCTTCCAGCATTGATTGACCAATTCAACGTAAATCAAAAGGCATTAGACAAGTGTTTTGAAATCATGGACGAAGTCTGGGAGGCTCAGGTAAAATACCCGTACATGGCAAAGGTGGTAAACTATTTCACGGGCATTCCTTTAGATGCTTGTTATGGCAAAGTTGCGGAAAGTCTGGAGCTGAAATATTTAACCTTCATGTTTTCAAAGATACTCAATGCGATTAGCGTTCCCGAAGAACTTAAGTATAAACAGATTTACGACTTCAATGGCACTTTGTATTATCTTCCTGATAAGCTAATGGCAAAGTCCACGTTACTTGAATTCGCGGAAGCAGCCCAATTTGACAAGGGGCGCAAGGCGATTGAAAACAATGACGCACAGGGCTTGCTTCATGTTATAGCCGTGTTGCTCAGGAAGAAGGACGAGGCATATAGCGACGAGGTTTTTCAAAGGAATTGTCTTGACTTTTTAAAATTGCCTTTACAAGTTGGCTTTGAAATTGGTTTTTTTTTGACGAAGTTAAGCGAGAGTTATCAAGTAGATTTGCAGACCTCTATGCTCAAAAAGGCGATGGAAAGTATGCCAGCGCTTCAAGACAATTGAATGACAAATACGGTTGGTACTTGACGATTAAAAAAATAGCTGAGTGCGGCTTGTTTAACTTGGCAGGGTTGACGCCCTTACAATCAAGCGAAAGGGCAAATTTGTACGAGGTATTTCAATACCTTGCGTCCAAAGCGGCTGAGGATAACTTGTATCATGAAATACAAAAGCAAAGTAAAAAATGAATATTAGGGAAATAAGCGACATTTTCAAGGATACCGCGGATAATATAACGGCGATAAAAAGCTACAATTTCGGTTGGGCTTCCGACCGTGTTCGACAAGGAAACACTGAGGACTTTCAGGAGTTGAACGAGTTCCCGCGCGTCTTCTTTGCCGTGCCAACGATAACAGGCTCAGACCAAACAAGGAAACAAGACACGTATCAAGTGACCTTGTTCTTTGACGATTTACTTGGATATGATAATGAAGGCGACGAAGACCCGACGTTACAAATTGACAAATGGGCAAATCTTCAACAATATGCAAATTACTTTGTACAAAGGTTGAACAAGATAAAACAAAGCATTTTACCCAATTACCTTTTTATTCCCGAAGCGCCGTCGATTACCTTTGATTCCTTTACGGGGCTTCAAAGAATGATTACCGTGCAACTTAGCTTCAACTTGGTTGTACCGACCAACTGTGAGCCAGGCGTTATCGCATTGGTTCAGTGCATTGCCAACATTGTAACATCGAGCAACTTAACCGCATCATTGACCACGGTGTTGAAATTTGCCGCAAGCTTGGAAGGCAGGGCAACGGTGACGGCTGACATTTCCTTCGTTCAAAAAGTTGCATCAAGTTTAGACACTTCCTCTTCCTTGATTTCCAATTTGCAACTTGCAAAGACAATGGAATCAAGTATAATGGCATCAAGTTTATTGAATAGTGATTTAAAAATAGCAAAGACTTTTGAATCTTTATTAAACGCAAATGGAACATTGGTAAGTGACTTGAAAATTGCAAAGACTTTTGAATCATCTTTAAATGCAAATGGCACATTGGTATCCAATGCAACCATTGCAAAGAACTTAGCATCCTCACTCACTTCATCTAACTCCCTTGCTGCAAGTGCCTTAGTATCAAAGTTAGCAAGTGCATCTTTGACAGGGGCAGGGACAACGGCAGCGAATTTGACGGTGACTTCATCTGCTTCATTTTTACTTGATTTATATCCAAATGCAGGAGCGGCTTATTCTTTGCGTAAATTGCGCACGGCTTATGCAGGAAGTGCAATAAGGGTTAGGAGGTCAAGTGATAACACAGAACAAGATATTGGTTTTGTAAGTGGTAATTTGGATGAATCAGCATTAACAACCTTTTGTGGAGTTGGTAATGGCTTTGTAACAACGTGGTATGACCAAAGTGGGAATGCAAATAACGCAACACAATCAACCGCGGCAAATCAGCCGCAAATAGTAGTAAGCGGAACATTACTAACCCAAGGCGGTAGACCGATTATGAGATTCACATCAAGCGCTCAGGTTTTAAATACTCCATCATTCTCTTTATCTGCAAATAGGACTTATTTAATTACTTTATATAATGTGACAAATGCCATAGCAAGTTATAAAGTATACTTAGGAGCTCTGGCTGGTGGTGCAGATACTTTAGTAAATGGTTTAATTGGACAATTTAATAATAGCAATATAATAAAAAGTAATGTTGGTAGTGGAGCATCAAGTAATTCAATTGGAGTAAACGCTACCGCCAATAATGCTTATTTTCTCTTAGGAGCATACATTCAAGGTTCTGTACAACAACAGCACTATCGTAACGGTGCTTTAAATGCTCAAAACACATCATTAACCATATCACCAACTACTAATTCACAAGTTAACTCAATTATGCTTAATAATGCAAGCGGTAGTGATATAAGAACCAACGAAGCAATTATATGGGATAGCTACCAATCCACAAATCGAACAGGAATAGAAACAAATATAAACACATATTATGCAATCTATTAAAGGCTACAAATATACAACGGAGAACCAAGCCATTGAGGCAAAGTTGCAATGCAATGAATACTATGGCATTCCTTTGAATCCAAATGATGTAACTCAAAATTGGGTAGATTACCAATTTGCAGAATTAAACGACCCTCAATTTTGGTACATTATTTACGATGAAACCTTGCTTCCTGTTTTGGGCGAACCAATTGAATTTACAGTGATTTACCCAGAATTAAATTAATAAACAAAAAATAAATATCATGGCATTTTCAAATTATTTAGAAGACCAAATCACAGGGTGGATAAACGGCTCAACCTTCGCTTCCGCTCCCACGTCTACCTTTGTCCAATTGTATTCACAAGACCCAACTGATGCAGGCTCTGCCACAGGTGCTTTGTACACACGCATAGCCGTTGCAGCAGGTGGATGGACACGGGGAACAGGTGGCGCAGGGACATTGACGAACACGGCAGCGATTACGATTACATCAAGTGCAGCATCGGGCGCAACGGCTACGCACGTGGCAGTGTTTGATACCATCACGGGTGGAAATATGTTATTTGCAGGCGCGTTGACGGCAAGTAAGACCATTGCAACGGGGGATGAGGTGAAATTTAACGCGAGTGCATTGGCTTTGACAGTGGCATAAAAACACGGTAGCCCTTCGGGGTTACCTTTTTCATTATGGAGAAAGAATTGCAAAAGTTGGCGGATAACATTGCGCAAATGGCGATTGACGCCGTGGCGAATGAATGGAAATCGCAAGGGCATAACTTGACAGGGGCAGCCATAAAGAATATGGAAACGGTAATACGATTCCAAACAAATGAATTAATCATTGAGGGCTTTGTTCCTGATTACATGGCAATAAATAACAAAGGGGTACTTGCAACAAAGATTCCGTATTACCCAGGAAGCGGACGGAAGGAAAGCGAATACATTAAAGGCTTAATGAAATATGCTAAACAAAGGTTTGGCGCTTCCGATAAAGAAGCTAAATCAATAGCCTTCGCCATTGCAAGTAAACATAAAAAAGAAGGAATGCCAACGATTAAAAGTCAAAAGCATTCACAAACAGGAAAGCGCACGGGCTTTATTGAACAGGCGTTGGAAAAGAAAGAGGCTGAAATGGCTGAGTTGATAAACAGGGCGATTACATATAGCATTGAAACCACGGTTGAAACATTTTACAAATCAATTTTAAACAGATGAGTTACACGATAAACCCCGATACAATTTCAAGCAGCCTTTACCCCGTGGCGTTTCGCTCCATTGAACCGTCGGGAGTTATTCAGCAACAAATCAATGTTTACCTTGATGAAACATTGGAAGGTTCTTTCTTGGCAGCGCAAACGGGGACAAGTGGAACGTCGGCAGTGTTTGACACAAATGTCCAATCGTTCTTGATTACTCAGCTTGCACCAAAGACAAACGCCAAAACAAGTTTCTTCGGAAACCTTTATGGGTTCAGCCTTACAAATAATACCGACGTTATTTCATCTTTGTATTGCACGGCGTTTAATCAAACGGTTAATTCATCGGGTTTTGTCGTTACCTCCACGGCTTCGCAAAGCAGCACCACGGCATACGTTTTACCTTCCTTGTTTGTCGATGGGGAATATGACATGGGGGATTTTTACCAACCCTCAGCAAATCCTTTCTTATTCTTAACACAAAGGAATGATTTTATTAAATGCAATTCCTCAGGTAACATATTTTTAAGTTACCTCGGACGTGGAACAAACGCAGCTCAATTTGAGTTTTATTTAAAGTCTGGTTCTTCAGCCGTCACCATTGTTGACAATTTAAACTCCACGGCAAACAATGATTTATATTCATTGTCCGTTGGTGTATCAAATATATTTGGAAACACTGCCATATTTCACGCTGGCAATTTTCCAACCAATCCAGATTTATACGATTATTACGACGTGTCCGTTGGCTCTTATGACGGGGCATACACGCGCCTAAGCGAAAGGCAACGCATTTACATTTACCCAAATTGCAACGATAACATTGAGCTTCATTGGTTCGGAAAACATGGTGGCGCGGAAAGTTACCAGTTTACAGGCTTAATGATTGATAAGCAAACGAGCAACGCAGATACGATTAACCTTGCGCAACGGTGGAACATTGCCGCAAGTCCAAAGGCTAACACGTTTGATAAAAATGTTATCAAGGTTAATCAAAGGTCAAACAAAAGTAAGACGGTCACGGTGGCGGTAAGTCATGAGGATGCTTTGTACATTGCCACAATGTTTAACTCCCCTGAGGTGTACATCATTGAGAATGGCAAATATGTTAACGTTACCATTGCCAACGGTGAGATAAACAAGGATAACAACAGGGCGACGGATATTGGTGTTTCCTTTGAAATCATTTACCAAAATACGCCAGTCGCTCAGCTATGATAAAACTATTTATAAATAATCAAGAAGTCGATTTAAACCAAAAGGATGTCAATGTAACCATTGATTACTCTATTGAAAATATTGAACTTGGAAACATATCGGGCGCGCATTCTAAAAGGAATGTAACATTACCCGGAACAAAGACAAACATTGAAATCTTTGAAAACATTGAGACGCCAAATGTCATTGTCACCAATGCTTACAAGTTACTTCCTGCACGGCTTGAGGCAAATGGCGTTCCAATACTCACGGGAAAAGCACGGTTGGATTCAGGGGAATTAAACGCCATGAACCACGGATTCAAGGCGAATAATTACAAAGTCGCATTGATTGGAAACAATGCGGATTGGTTCGCCGACGTGGGTAATATCTTAGTCAGGTCATTGGGTTGGCAAGACATAACCGTATCCACGGCGACGGTAAAAACCAATTATAATCCATTGACTTCGGAACATTGTTTCATCTTGATGAAATGGAAAGCGTGGGAAAACGAAACGTACATTGTTGACAATGAGTTGACGCCCGCAATTTTCATTTGGCAAATCTTGGAAAAGGCTTTTCAAAATAAGGGATACCAATTAAACAGTATTTTTAAAACCGATCCTTTCAGCCGCTTGATTATTCCTATGGGACTTAATCTTGATGCTGATTACATTGCAGACTTCGTAAATCTTCGAGCTTCCAATCCTTCGCCTTCATCCTTTGTTTATTCCTCAGGTGATTACGGGACGGTTGACATTGCATTCACAAATGAAACAACGTCACCCAACTTTGACACAGGAGGCAATTACTCAGGTGGCGTTTACACGGTCCCGATTAATGCTTTATACGAGTTGATAGCTGAGTTAAATGTTACCTTAACGGCTTCCATTGGTGACTTAAACCAATTCGCAGAACTGATTCTTTTCTTTGAGGTCAACGGAAACAACGTTTCAACGTATGATTTAACCAATGAAACATCTTTAAATGATTCTATTGCCCTTGAATTTCTGGGAGACTTGGTGGCAGGTGACTTGGTTAAAATGCGGCTGAGGTATGAGAACGTAACCTTTAGTCTTACTATTGATGGTTCTTTGTCCGTGGTGGCACAAAAGGAAGGATTAGAGCAAGGAGAGACGGTAAATTTGGAATACATCATTCCTAATTCATGGTATGTCAAAGATATAATTGTGGACCTTACAACCATTTTCAATCTTGCATGGGAGACCGACGTACTAAGTAAACAAGTGTATGCATACCCAAAGGACAATTATACGGTAAGATACAGGGCAAACGCAAGCGGAGCGATTACCCTTACAACTTTTGACGGCTTTTTTAAGGATACGAATAAGTATGACTTAAATACCCGTGACATTGATGGAAGCGAATTGACAATTTTAGATAATTACAAATCAAGTCAGGTACTGGCGTATGCCACGGACGATGACACGACGAACAAAGAGGAAGCAAGGCGCGGAGTTAACATTTATTCAGGGGGTTATAATTTCCCCCAGGATAGATTCCCAAATGGCATTGAATTTTTATATACAAATTTCTTTGCAAAAGCCATTCATATAAACGACGTTACAATTACCACGGGTGGAACATACGGGGCTCAGATGCCACTTGTTTTCGGTGACGATTACAATACCGTTCCCGATGCTGAGCCCAATTATAACTTGGCACCTCGTTTGCTTTATTACGCAGGCAGGCGAAGCGGCTTAGACGGATATGTTCGTTTGTACGATGAAGCAAGTTCAGCGGCTTCGGCTTTTGATTTTCCTGCGGCTTTCATGGTAAATTACAATGACCCGAGCGGCGGTGATTTTAACCTTTCTTTTTCCGACGAAGTCACAAATTATACAAATGTGATGCAAGGCGTTTTTAAAACCTTCCATCTTCAAACATATAAACGCATTGAACTTGGAAAGCAATATACGACCTTTGTCAAATGGGAAAACAAGGACATAACGCAACTGTCATTCAGACGAAAGGGAATGATTGGAAGTTCTAATTTCATCATTCAAGAACTTGAATACAATCCCAAATCCAATAGTCCAGCAAGAACGGTTATCTTATACGACGAAAAGCCAAATGTAAATGACCTTAACAAGGTTTCAAATACGATTACTTTGGCAGGCGCACCGCCTCAGGGTGGCACGGTGACAGGATCGGGAAGCGGCTTGGTTGGAGCAAATGGGGCAACGGTAAACATTCAGTTATCTTATACGCCGTTCCTTAACTCGATGACAAACGTACTTGTATTACCGGTTAACTCAGGCATAACGCAGGTAAGTAACACGAATGCAAATGTACTTGTATTCCAGAACGGGCAAAAGTTGATACCAACGATTCAATATATTATTGGTGGTTCAACCATTGGAATAAACATTGATACCCATTACGATGGGGCAAATTATGAAGTTATTGTAAACGGAGTAACAAAAGGATAATGGCACAAGTAATAGGTTTTCAAATACAAATAGACGGGCTTGGAAAAACGGTTGAAACGGCAACGGAGTTGAAAAGAGCCATTGCCGACGTTAACGCGGAGCTAAAGAAAACAACGGACGTTCAAGAAATCAAGAAACTTGAAACAAAGTTGGTTGACTTGAAGGCAGCGCAAATGGAAGTCAACAAAGTTGTTAAGGAGCAAATCAAAAGCCGCAACGAAGAAATAACCGCAACCGACAAAGCCAATGGAGCTTATCGCAAGTTAAGCAAGGAGTTGAATGATCAGCGCAACCGATACAAGGACTTGGCGGCGGCTGAGCAGGAATCAAGTCAGGAGGCAAAAGATTTATTGGTAAGTATCAATAACCTTGATAAAAAGCTAAAAGGCATTGATGCCACGGTTGGGCAATTCCAAAGAAACGTCGGCGGTTATACTGAGGCATTGGGGCAATTCTTTCCAAAACTTGGGGGAACATTGGGACAAGTGACGGGTACAATAGGCGGTTTATCTCAGGGAATAAATGGATTAACTCAAACCACAGGAGCATTTAATAAATCGCTTGGCGCCATTGGAATAGCATTAACCCTATTTAGTGGCATATCTGAAATATTTCAAAGTATAAATGAATCGGTTGCCGAAACAAAAGAACTTTCTAATCAGGTGGCAGCGTTTACGGGTGCGACGGGAAACGTTTTAACCGACTTTGTAAGCAAGTCAAAAGCAATATCAACAACATATAAAAAAGATGTAAACGACATAACCGTTGCAGCCAACGCGGCAAGTAAATCATTAGGCATTGGTTTTAATGAGGCATTAGACGCGATTGAGGCAGGATTTAGAAAGGGAGCGGATAGTAATGGGGAGTTCTTAGATAACCTAAAAGAATATCCAGCGCAATTTGCGGCGGCTGGATTAAGTATTAAAGATTATTTAGCCATTTCAATCGAGGCGGCAAATCAGGGTATTTATTCAGATAAAGGCTTGGATGTTGTAAAGGAATTTGGATTAAGAATTAGGGAGCAAACAAAGACTTCAAAAGATGCTTTAGTGGGTGCATTTGGCGAAGAATTTACAGGTGAATTATTTGAGAATTTAAACAACGGCTCAATTACAACCGCCGAAGCCTTATCATTGGTTAGCGGTAAAATGGGTGATACCGAGGTTGCGGGCGACAAATTACAAACGGTTATTGCAGACGTTTTCGGTTCGGCTGGTGAAGATGCTGGGTTGGCGTATATTCTTTCGTTGGAAAAGATTTTAAAAAATACCGACGATGTAACAAAGTCAACAAACCAATATCAAACACAACAGGAAATTCTTTATCAAACAAACTTAGATTTAGAAGCAAGTCAATCGGAATTAAATGAATCATTCACAAAGTTTGGCGGGGAATTTACAATTATATCCTCCAAAGCAAAGATATTTTTTAATAACTTATTAGGCGGTTTACTTGATTTTGCAAATGAGTTTCCTGCAACCTTAAAAGCCATGGGGGCAGGTTTAACAACCTTTTTTACAACAGGAAGCATCAGCGGTGCATTAAAAGCAAATCGAGATGTATTTAGAGCCGAAAAACAAAAGATAGATAAGGAGGATAAGTTAGCTATTGAGAAAGCTGAAAAGGATCGGATTGCACTTGAAAAGCAAAACGCCGAAGAACAAAAGAAAAGATTAAAAGCCCAAAACAAAGAGTTAAGTGAAGCCGCAAACAAAGGAGGCAAGGATGTAGCTAAATCATTTACCGAAGGTTCCCTTGCAGCCCTTGAGGACGAAAGAAGCAAATTACAAAGCGCGTTTTCAAACGCCGTGGTTGGCTCAGATGCTCAAAAGAAAATAGCCATTAAATTAAATGAGGTCAACGCGCAGATAAAAACGGCGGTTGAAACACAAAATGAAATACTTGGGCTAAATGCGGAAAAGAAAAAGCAAGATGCCATTGAGGAAATAAACCAAAACTTTAAAGTCGCTCAATCCATCGTCAATCTTGCACGCTCAAAACAAGATACCACGGAAGATGAAATAGAAAACATTAACAGACGGCGCACCGTCTTAGACAATGATTACAACAGCGAAATACAAAGGATTGATGCGTTGATTGCACTTGAAGAAGCAGGGTCAAAGCAAATGGAAAACTTACTGGTTGAACGCCGTGCGGCTGAGGCAAATTATATAAAAAGCAAAGAGGGTATTGAAAAGCAGGAAAAAGATATTAATGATAAAAGGGTTTCGGCTGAAAAAACATTTTACGATAAAATTAATAAGTTACAAATTGAGGGAATTAAAAATGATGAAGAAAGAGAAATTGCAGCTGCAAAGCAAAAAGCACAAGATGACCTTGATAATTTAAATAAAGAATTAGATTTAATTTTTGCTTCTGAAACTGAAAAAGCAAGGTTAAGAAAACTTTTGACCGACAAGACAGAACAGGAGATTAAAGATATTCAGGATAAATATAAAAAAGATAAAGAGGATAAAGAAAAAGAGGATAGAGAAAAATTAACAGATTCTATTGCAAATGGTGTCAATGAATTAATAAATTTTATTGGAACTATACAAAGTATTGCAAACCAAAAGGCAGTCGATGCTATTAATAATCAAATTGAAACAACTGAAAATAATATTGAAGAACTTGAGGCAAAAGCGGAAAAGGCATCGGGAATAAGAAAGAAAAGGATTGAAAGGGATATTGCCTCCCAAAAGGAATTATTAAAACAACAACAAGCCGAAGCCGAAGCAATAAGAATCAAAGCCGCAAAAGAAGAAAAACGCATTGCCATTATTCAAGCAATCATTCAAGGTGCTTTAGCTATTCAAAGAGCTTTAGCAAGTTCAGCCCCTCCGATTAATTTTATAAACGCCGCCGCCGTTGGCATTGCATCTGGCGCTCAGATTGCAACCATTGCAGCCCAGCCACTTGCCGAGGGCGGCGTTGTCACAGGGCAACGGGTAAATCAAAAGCAAAACATACCAACACGGTCAAACGGTGACAATGTACTTGCATACGTTAAACGCGGTGAGGTTGTATTGAACCAACGCCAACAAAGTTTATTAGGCGGTTCTCCCACATTCAGGAAACTTGGTATCAAAGGTTTCGCAGAGGGTGGTATGGTTCCACCTATTAACCCACCAATACAAGGCTTGGGTTTACAGGGGAACATGAATGAATTCTTACAAGTCATGGAGGCAAAGACCGACGCGATAAACAACAGGATAGACAGGTTGCAGGCGTACGTTGTGAGTGAGGATATTGCGCGCGATCTTGCTGAGGGAAACAAGTTAAAAATAAACGCCACTTTATAAATGTGTAATTGTATGAAGACAGATAGCATTTGGGGAGAACTTGGTTCTCGCATCCCCGAGGAATACAAGGCGCAAGTTACCGCCACGGTTAATAGGACTTACAGGGTTTTAAGCATTGACCCGAACGATATGGATTATTTGTTCAATATTTATAACAACTTTGTTAATCATTATGAGCCTGAGCGGCGAAATTGTCCCGCGTGTCGGACAAAAGTAGTCGGTAAAATGAGGCAGATAGTACAATATTGGAACGAAAATGGATGAATTTGAAATGATTAATGAGGATTTATTGCAGGATTTTACCCATGAAATCTTGAATAAATACAGTGCTTTTTGTCATAAGGAAGGTATTACACCCAGTTTTTTTCACTTGATTTCCTTCCTCGTAAAAACCGACGTGGTAAAGGAAAAGACGGTGGCGAAATACATGGTCATGCACCTTTATCCAAATAGCCTTTATTCAAATGATTCAAAGATGGATGCCATGATGGAAATAAGCATACGCACGGGTATTTCAAAGAAGCACGTTTATAACATGGTTCAGCACCCTGAAAGGTTTGGTTATCAAATCAAGCAAAAAAGAAAAGATAAAAAATTATAATAAATAAATTTACACATTAATCTACAAAAATGGCAAATGTTAAAGTTGATATTATAGGGGAAATTTCAGAGTGGTACAATTCAATGCCTTATCTAAAATACAAAATAGATGAGGCAAATGGAGCGTCAATAGATTTTACTATTTCATCAGGTGGCGGCTCAGTTACCGAAGGAATGGGAATGGCTGATTTAATTTCTACTTATTCAAACGAAACCACGGCAACAGGAATCGGCTTGGTAGCAAGCATTGCAACGGTTGTACTGTTGGCGGCTGACAAAGTGAAAATGACCGAAAATTCATTTTTAATGATTCATCGACCTTGGTCACAAGCTTTCGGTAATTCCGACGAACTTGAGGCAACGGCTGATTTGTTAGACAAGATGGAAGAAAAGTTACTTGACATTTATTTGTCAGCTGTTTACAAACGCAAAGGGGAAGAAAAAGACCTTAGAAAAAAGATTAAAAAAATGATGGCAGCCGAAACATGGATGACATCACAGGAAGCTTTAGAATTCGGTTTCATTGATGAAATTGTTAAAACGGACGAAAAAAATATAGATTTATTACCGTTGCAAAACAGTTTAAGCAAGTTCGTAAATGTTCCAGCCGCATTATTAATAAAAAACAAAAATAACGATGACATGGGTAATTCCATTTTAGAAAAAATCAAATCTTTGTTAAACCAAACCGAAACCAATGAGGTTATTGACGCACCAGCGGCAGTTGATTCAAAAGCGGACGAGGTAGTTATAACAGATGAAATGGCTATTGAGGTTTTAAAGGCAAAAGGTTACACGGTTTTAAATGCCGAAGAAATGACCGCTTTATCTGAAAAATCAAACGAGCAAAGTACGTCAATAACCGAAATTGAAACGGTTCTTGAAACATTGGGCAACGAATTGGTTGCACTCAGGGCGCAAGTAAAAAAAGGCGTTGGACTTCCTTCCGGCGGCTCAGCCCACGAAAAGGTTCAGGAAACAATAACGAAATCGAGTTACTTTGATTCTTTCGCTTCATTAGTTCAATCTAAAATCTCACAAAGATAATGGCAACAGCAAACGTTAATGGTTTTCTCGATTCAAATACATACGTCGGGCAAAACAATTTAAACCGCACCAACCCGTATGCCAACGAGCAAGGGATAAACGCGGAGCAATTATACGGTATTGATACCTTTACGGATCGAATTCCCGTTTCCTTCACCTATGGTACTTCCTCGGCTGGAAAGCGTTTGAACTTTGCACCGTTGACAGGTGTAACAAGTGCAAGTGATTTTTATAAGGTTACCGTAATGGATGAATCAGGTAACGAGGCTTATGCAAATTGGCAGTCCTCAGCACCAACGGCAATTTTACAAATCAATACCTCGGCGTTAAACGCAAGTAATGATTGGAAGGTTTTGTTTGCAGTGGCAACAACCGCAGGTGCAAAAACAGAGTTTTCATTTGGTATTGAGGATGCTTTTGTTTTAACAAATACGTCTGCAACCATTTCTTACCCAAATCTTTAAAATTAAAACAAAATGGCATTAGTTGAAATAAGCCAACTTGACGTATCCTTTAGAGGTACGGAGGCAAATAACATTTTTTTAGAACCAGTCTTTTTTGACGATGACCTTCGCGGACAATTTCGCGTTCTTGGTAACGTCGCCAATAAAAAGAAAATGGTTTTCGTACAACAGTTGGAAAACATTGTACGCAAATACTCAGGCTGCGGATTTAACCCCGTGGGTTCGGTTGACATTTATCAGCGTACCATCGACGTTGAAAAAATGAAAGTGGATCTTGAAATGTGTTGGGACGAATTTGAAGACACAGTTTTTGAGGAGTTATTGAAAACAGGTACAAGGCTGCCAGATGTTTCGGGAACATTAATTGAAAACATTCTTTTGACCCGTACACAACAGGCGATAAGAAACGACATTACCCGTCTTTCTTACTTCGGTGACCAGTCAAGCAATAACCCAAACTTTGATTCATTAGACGGATTTTGGACGGTGTATTACCCTCAGTTAGTTGCAAGTGACTTAGTTCCACGTTGCAACACGGGATCAGGTTCAGACCTTGGCGCTGGTGACGGCTTCGCGATCCTTCGCGCGGTGTATGACCAGGCACCATTGCAGTTGAAAGGTTTACCTGCTAACCAAAAGGTGTTCAATGTGACGCAAAGTGTTTATTCTCAGCTTCGTGAGGACATTGAAAACGGCGGTGGCGGCGACTACGGTTTACTTCAGTTGATTAACGGCGTTGAACAATTTACTTTCCGTGGCGTAACCGTGATTCCTCAATTCCGTTGGGATGACATTGCAACAAGTTTAGGAACAACTAAGCCGCATTATGTTGAATATACCACGCCTCAAAACAAGGTACTTGCAACGGACGTGTTAAGTCCTGAAACGGCTTTGGAACTTTGGTATGACCAGAAGGACGAAAAGGTGTATATCAAGGCACGCTTCAAAATGGGCGTAAATTATATTCACCCATCATTAATCAGCTTAGGCTACTAATCAATAATGAATGAGCGCAATAACAAGCGGTTGGCTTAATCAATGTACAGATGGAACGTGCGCTGGTGGTATTGGCAAGTTTTACATTGCCAATGCTAATCAGGTAACAAGCATTACCAATAACGCATCGGGAGCAACCACGGCAATAACAATGGCTTCCACGGCTGCCGTGTTTTACGAGGTTGAATTTAGGGACAATTCAGGAGCATTCACGGAAACGGTGACGCAAGATCCAGATACTTTGTCGGTAGCCATTGAGCAAAGTTTGGTTGGAATCATTAATTGCCGCGACCAGGAATTAAGAAACCTTATTCAAGACATGGCAAATCAGGCGTGTGGCTTGGTTTGTGTTCACGTGGAAAACACGGGCAATTATTGGATTTGGGGCGTTGAACTTGTTGGCGGTAAGAAAAGGGTTGCAAGGTTGACAAGTGCCGAAGGTTTATCGGGTGCATTGTTTACCGATTCAAACCAAGAAACGCTTACCATTACTTGCAGAACCACGAACAAAGCGAGGTTTATCGTTAACGGCGAAACAGTGATGAACGCCTTAGATTAATTTGAATATGATAGTTAGAGATAAAAGCAAACAAATGCTTTACGTGGGTGCAGACCTTTCGGGCAAAGCTGGAATCATTCGAAAAACTATCGGCGAACTTTCACAAAACGAATTGAGGGCTTGGTACAAATCAAGCCCTCAGGACGTTGGGCAACACGTCATTTATACCCCCGAGAAAAAAAGCTATGAGCCAACAATTAAAGAAAATACAGGCAGTCCCAAACAGGAATAACAGGGTAAGTAAAAGGAGTCAAAGCCCTTTACTTGCCTCGGTTACCTTAGACACCTCCAATACAATGCTTGTAAGGGAGGATATTTTTAATGAGCCGTCACGGGAGAGGCTTGATTTCACGGGGGCAAAATGGGTGCGGTTCTTTACACAAAAAGACGACTTTTTAAAGAGCCTTATCGCCATTGTAAATAATTCGCCGACGTTACGAAGAATAATAGAAGATAAAACAAACATGGTTGTCGGTGATGGCTTCATTCCCATGAAAGGTAAGTCAAACACTTTGCTTACCACGTCAATGAAGGGTGAGGTTATCACCGACGATTCTTTAAACGAAATTGAGGATGTTATATCTCAGGTTAATTTACATGGTCAAAATCTTCAGGAGGTTTTGGCTCAACTTGCTTTTGACTATGATGCTTTTGGAAATAGCTTTTGCGAAATTGTTAAAGGCAAAGTAGGCAGCGAGCCATTTACTTATATTTATCATGTACCCGTGTATAACATTGGTATTAGAAAAGCAGAAGCGGATCAGCTTATAAAATCGGTTGGCATTTACGATAACTGGGAGGAGGTGCCGCTCACCACCGACGGCGTATTTTACGAAAGCGAAGGATTCAGGGAGGTGCCAATGTACCCTGACTTTAAGAAATTTGAGGACGGAACACAAAGAAGCGTTATCCATGTTAAGCAATACGCGGCAGGCTATTTTTACTTTGGCTTACCTGAGTGGATTGGCGCAAAGATGTGGGCTGAAATGGAATACCGCATTCAACGATTTAATACAAGCAAATTTGAGAACGGCTTCATGCCTTCGGGTATCATGCAATTTTTCGGCTCAATTACGCCAGCTGAGGCAAAGAAATTGGTTGAAGGAATAGAAAGCAAGTTCACGGGCATGGCAAATAATCATAAGTTATTTGTTCAAGTCCTAAGGGACGAAAAATTAAAAGCAAATTGGATTCCCACGTCAAAAGAAAACGAGGGCGAATTTTTAAACTTGCAAAACTTGGCAGCCTCGGCGATTGTCGTGGCGAACAGGTGGAGCAAGTCACTTGCAGGCTTCGCCACGGCGGGGCAACTTGGAAGCAATCAACAGATACGTCAGGAAATGGAATACTTACAAAGTACGGTTATTAAACCGCGCCAAAACTTGATGTTATCTAAAATTATAAATCCTTATTTAGCCGAAATTGGGCTTTATAACCCAGCCTTAAAAGACGTTCAATTCTCAATATCAAACACTTTACCCGTGTCTTTCATGGGTGACATTGCGGTTGAGGATAATTTGACGCAAGATGAAAAGAGGGAAATATTAGGTTATTCACCAATAGAAACAAATGAGCCAATTAATACAACCGTCTGAGGTCATAAGCGGCGGTGTTGCAAGACCAACGCCTGCAGATATACGCCTTGATAAGTCATTGATAAGCCCACATATTCAAGACGCGGAATACCGTTGGATTATTCCAGCCGTTGGCTTAACGTTTTACGATGCCCTTGTTGCAGACAAAGGAAGTTCAACGGCGTTTACATCGACTTCTTATCAAGCGTTATGGAATGACCAATTAAAATCCTTTTGCGCCAACGCCGTTCTTTACGAGGCAGCGCCTTATATGATGATGCAGCTTGGAACAAATGGACTTTATACCCTCGATAACGAATACGGGCAAAACGTGGGCGTTGAAGGCTTAAAATTTTATCAAGATACTTTGCTTCAAAGGTTGGAGGTAAAAAAGAAAAGGATTAAGGATTATTTATGCACTTGCGCAACCAATTTACTTGGATTCATTCCCAGCGCCGTTGGTTGTCCTGAGGCAACTTGCGACGAGGATGAAGAAATATTTGATATTTATAACACGATGGGAATAGTATTATGAGTGAAATAAAACCAAAGAAAGAAAGACGTTTTTTAAAAACATTGGGGCGCGTGGGTGAAATATTGGTGGAACAAGTATTGCTTAAACTGGGGAGTAATTTAATTAAGAAGATTGGAGGCAAAAAAACTTTGCCTTCAATTCTTTTTATATTCCTTTCGTTTACCCTTTTCGCGCAATACCCAAACACGGGAAATAAACAACGCCTTGGTTTCCAGACGACTGGCGACGGGCTTGTTTGGCGTGGTTCATTGTCCGACACAGCATCCATTCAACCGATAAACAACCAAAACGCATGGGTTATTCTTGATACCGTTAATTTAAAATTTTATTCATTTGATTTTACTTCAAACGTTTGGAACTTGGTCGGCGGTGCGCCTGGATTAACCATGCCCTTTGATTCTATCACATTTAATACGGCAAAAGATGGCACGGTAGGAGTTGGTGAAGTGGAGTATAATGATACACAAGGCTCTTTAATACAAGGCTTAAAAGGTGGTTTAGTTACTAATGTCATCGGTCAACAATTACACCAACGGGTAAATAACAGAACAGGCGCAACTCTTAATAAAGGCGATGTTGTTTATTTGTCAGGAAGTCAGGGAAACAGAATAACCGTCGCGAAAGCCATTGCAACAAGTGATCCGACATCAGCTAATACTTTTGGCATTGTTGCGGAGCAAATATTAAACAATGCAAGCGGTTACATTATCACAGAAGGATTAATAACAAATATAAACACATCTGCATTAACGCAAGATAGTGCGGTTTATTTATCAGGAACCACATCAGGCGCACTTACATCTACTAAGCCACAGGCACCTATCCATGGCGTGTATATTGGAGTATGCGTTAAAACAAATGCAGGAAGCGGAGAAGTATTTGTAAAAATAAGAAATGGGCAAGAATTAGACGAGCTTCACGATGTTCAAATTTCTAATCCTACAAATAACGCTTCACTTTATTTCAAAAGTAGTGAAGGATTATGGAGAGATACAACCGCGGTTCTTTTGGTTAGTGACACGGCTTCCATGCTTACGCCGTATTTCAGGGATGCAGATACATCTTTATTAAACCTTACTTCAAGATTTGCAGCTAAATTAAATTTATCTGACACGGCTTCCATGCTTACAAATTACTTGCGCACGGGCACGGCGGCATCAACTTATTTGCCTTTGACGGGTGGAACAATGACGGGAACAATAAATAGACAAGAAGGCTCACACGATGGAAGCGCAAATACATTTTATTATAATTTATTAAATTACTTTGCAAAAAGAGATAATAACAAAGGAAATCAAACGGCTCAAATAACATTTACGGATAGACCTGGAACATCTACGTTTCCAAATAATGTAAGAACATCTGATATATATTTAATGACTGCTAAAAATTTTAGTAGTGGTCAATTAGGGCAATATCAAAAAGTTTGAGGGCTTCTTTGATTCTGCGCGTGAGCGTTCGGTCGGCATCGGATGGATTAAGGTTACCACTGGGATGGTTATGAGAAATCACCACAGACTTTGCCAATGTTTTTAGCGCAACCGCTGCCACAATTTCTACGTCCACCAAGGTGGCATTAATAGCACCTGTAGAGTGATGATAATAGCCAATGATTTTGTTGGCTTGGTTAACATACAGCGCAATAAAGTGCTCTTGCACTTCAATGCCCGATAGGATGCGGTCTTTGATAAATTGGTACACATCATATGAGCTTGAAATCTGGCCAAAGAAATAGGCATCTTG
>CAZGPI010000009.1:0-48532 GCA_964527595.1 uncultured Pseudomonadota bacterium | reverse complement strand
TAATAATTTCGCCAAATGTTTCTACTCCATCAAGATCGATAAAGTGAAGTCCGCGCAGATCAAGAATAATGTTTTTATATGTCTCTGGCGTTTGTTCAAGTTGGGCGATGTGTGATTGAGCATTGATGTATGCAAGCTGCCCTTTGATGGCGTAAATAAGGGTGTCTTGTGGTATTTGCCCAACGGTTACTTGTTGATCTTTTACCGGGAATGTTGTGCGCAGCTCGAAGTGTCCTTGTGATATTTTTTCCATAAAAATAAGCATGGCTATTGTTGCCCCGAGCAATAAGCCGATTATTGGATCCTCGTAAACGGTAATAAATGCGACAACGAGAGAAAGTATAAAGTTTTTTTTGTCTACTCTGAACATGCGTAAAAAATGTTCTTTTTCAACCATTTTTATCGAGACAAATACAAGCATGGCAGCAATTGCTGCAAGCGGGATGTATTTAAAAAAGGAAAGAAAAAGAAACGCGATGAGGGCTACCCCTATACTGCAAATTGTCGCTGCGAGCTTATCCGTTGCACCGGTTTTGATGTTTAATGCTGTGCGAGCAAGTGCTGCGGTTGCCGGTATTCCGCCCGCAATCCCTGAAGCTATATTGGCTAAACTTAAACCAAACATTTCACGACGTTTGTTGTGCGTTGTTTGAGTTAGTCCATCAGCAATGCGCGCTGAAATCATTGTTTCTAAAATAGCAACAATTGCAATGGTAAGTGCTGGCATGAGCAGTGAGGGTGAAAAATGAAAAACAGGAAGCTGAAAAAGCATAGGAGCAAGATTAGGGTATTTTGATTGTAGCGTTTGCAATGTAAATGGGAGCCATCCTGAAGCGGACAGTGCCCCGATTGCAATGGTAATGGGTGCCAAAATAATAGCTCCTGGAATGCGTGGCGTTAGCTTAACAAGGATGAAGAGTGTTGCTAAAAAAATAATAAAAAAGGCGAATGTTATCCATGATGCCGATGAAATATGGGCGCAAGATTCATAAAAATTAAGCATAAGGTTTTCATGTACTTGAAGATTTGAAAGTCCAAGTGCGGCGTTTATTTGGTTGAGGCTGATAGTTAATGCAACACCAAGAATAAACCCATGAATTGTGCTTGCGGGGAAAAAAACAAGGTAACGTTCTAATTTGAAAATATAGGCAATAAAAATGAAGACGCCAGTTAAGATCGCCAACATTGAAAGCGAGCCTTCGCCGTGGCCGATGGCATAGGCAGCCAAAATGCTGGATAGGGCACCGGTTGGTCCGATGATATTGTAATTACTACCTCCAAAAAAAGAGGCAATCAAACCAGCCCAAATCGCGGTTATGATGCCGGCAATTGGGTTCGAATGTGATGCAACGGCTAATGAGATGGCTAATGGCATGGAAACGAGAGAAACAGAGACTCCTGCTTGCCAATTGTCTTTAAGTTTTGAGAAAAAAGAAAGCGACTTCATAAATAATCCTTTTTATTAATTATATTTAAAGTCTACTCTTGCGGATAACTTTGACAAGTGCTCTTCTGGCGTTGAAGTATTTACTGGAGGGTAATAGAAAGTTTTCAGCCCGTAACGTTTTTTGTTTTTCGAGAGGCTTAGTCTAAGCGCTTTTTGAGTAACATTGTGAGTTTGGTGACGTGTAAAGATTGTGCTAGCGGTTGTTGTGCTTTACGAACGTGAAAATCTTAATTAAATGTTGCATTTTGAGTTGGTGGTTTTTTAAACTTAACCGTGCAATGAAATTCGTATGAAAGATGGTGGAGAGGGTGGGATTCGAACCCACGATCCCGGTTACCCGGAATAACCGCTTTCGAGGCGGTCGCTTTCGACCACTCAGCCACCTCTCCATGAGATGTATATGCGAATTATAGTCAGAAAGGGTTTTTATTTGATAATTATTGTACATTAAATTAAGTTTTGATGTAAGCAAAATTTCGTGGTATACAATTTTGTGGGCAGGGATATTAGTTTTGGGTTTGAAAAATTTGAAGTGAATAAAAGGAGTTGGTCATGGCAACATATGATATCCGAGCGGTTGTGCTTGCGGCAGGTAAGTCGACCCGCTTTAAGACAAAAAAAAGCAAATTGCTTTTTAATATTTGTGGACGAACAATGATTTTGTACCCACTCAAGGTGCTTGAGGATCTTGGTATTCCTATGACATTGGTGCTTGGACACCAGGCCGAGGCAATACAAGGTGAGATCGACTGTGTTGGGGTTGCAGATTTAACGACCGTAATTCAGGATCAACCACGAGGGACTGGGCACGCCGTAGCATGTTCTCAAGATTCATGGCACGATGCTGATAAAATTATGATTCTTAATGGCGATATGCCGTTGGTTACGCACGATCTTTTTGAGCAGTTGATTACTGAACATAAAGAAAAACAAGCAACAATTACTTTCTTAACGGCCATGATGATGGATCCTAAGAGCTATGGTCGTGTAATTGAGGAAAATGGTAAGTACCAAATTATTGAGGCAAAAGATTGTACACCTGACCAATTGCATGTTGCGTGTATTAACGCCGGAGTTTATTTAATTGATCGTGCTTGGTTGCAAGAAAATATTAATAGCATTCAAAAAAGTTCAGTAACTGGCGAAATTTATTTAACCGATTTGGTCAAAATGGCCTGCGACCAAAATCGCGTTGTTCATGCAATTCCAGTTGCTTATGACTATGTTCGAGGTGTTAACACACTCCAAGAATTATGGGAAGTTGAACAGATTAAGCGTTCAGAATGTATTCGTTATTGGATGGCTAATGGCGTTCGATTTGAACTTGCCCAAAGTATTCATCTTGATATGAATGTTAAGATTGGTGCCGGGTCGTTCATTGGTACCGGGGTGCATTTATTAGGTGATACAATAGTTGGTGAAGAATCGTGGATTGGTGCATTTTCGATTGTTGAAGATACAACAATTGGTAACAACACTATGATCCATTCTCATACGGTAGTCCAAGACAGCATAATTGGTGATCATGTCCACGTTGGCCCATTTGCTCGTTTGCGTAACAACGTACATATTAGCAACGGGGCAGATATTGGTAACTTTGTGGAACTTAAGCGAACAACAATTGCCGAAGGCGCAAAGGCCAAGCATCTTACCTATCTTGGTGATGCAACGGTTGGTAAATCTGCTAACGTTGGCGCTGGGACCGTAACCTGCAATTATGATGGCGTTCATAAACATAAAACAATTATCGAAGAGGGCGCTTTTGTTGGTAGTAACAATACGCTTGTTGCGCCACTTAAGATTGGCAAAGGTGCATATACTGCCGGTGGGTCAACCATTACGGCCGATGTTCCAACAGGATCTTTAGCAATTGGGCGTTCACGCCAAGAAAATAAAGATGGTTATGCCGATAAGCTTTTTGCTAATAATGACAAAGTATTTGATAAAGACGATAAGCAAATTCATTGTGATGCTTCTGGTAAATCTGAGTCAGCAAGGTTTAGCTTTAAAGGTGCTCTTAAAACAGAAAACGATCGTACAGACAGCCTATGATTACATTCTTTCACACCGCGGATTTGCACTTTGGCGTCGAGAATTACGGTAAAATTGATTCGCAGACGGGTATGCATACCCGTCTGCTTGATTTTCGGGATAGTCTTGCTACTTGTGTAACTCAAGCAATTAATGAAAAAATAGATTTCTTTCTTTTCTGTGGCGACGCTTATAAAACAGCGGTTCCAACACCGACGCAACAAAAAACATTGGTGACTCAGTTGCTTCGGTTGCATGCTGCAAAAATCCCCGTGGTTATTGTGGTTGGTAATCACGATCACCCATTAAGTTTTGGCAAAACACATTCGCTTGATGTATTTGATTATCTGCCTGTCGATGGGTTCCATGTCATCGACCGTCCTGGCGTTATTACACTTCAGACAATTAATGGTCCAATCAATATTCTTGGCATTCCATGGCCGACGCGTAATTATGTGGTAAGTAGTGAGCAACATCGTTTCAAAAATAATGCAGAAATTGCCGCTTATCTTTCTGAGCGGGTTGGTATGATTATTAGTTCATTGGCTGCCGAGCTTGACCCAAAAATTCCAGCAATTTTGGCGGCGCATTTAACGGTCAGTACCGGAATTTTTTCCGGGTCAGAAAAATGTGCTATTTATGGTAATGATCCGGTTTTCTTGCCTTCGCAATTAGCACTTTCACCTTTTGATTATGTTGCCCTTGGCCATTTGCATCGTTATCAAAACCTAAATCCTGGTGGTCATCCGGCCGTTATATATTCCGGTTCTGTTGAACGGGTTGATTTTGGTGAGCGCAAAGAAGATAAGGGTTATTGTCACGTTACGATTAATCCCGAGGGAACTTTGGGTTTAGCTGAACGTTGTAAGCATGAATTCATTCAATTGGCAACGCGTCCGATGATTCAGATTGATGTTACGCTTAACGCCGAACAAGATTATACAAAGCAATTGTTAGCGGCTATTGAGCAACATGATCTTACCCAAGCGATTGTTAAAGTTATATATCATGTGCCAGAAAATAATCCGCATGGCAAAATTGACGTATATGCGCTTAATCGGGCATGTATTGCAGCTCATCATGTTGTTGGATTTTTCCCTGTTTATCGACCAGTTACCCGTGAACGCCGAGCATTATTGAGTATCCAAATGGATGTTAATACATTGCTTGATAAATACATGGAAGCCAAAGAAATAGCACCCGCCAAAAAGGCACGGGTGCTACAAAAGGCTCACGATCTTATGCATAATGAATTGAATGGTCAGGAATATAAAAAATAAAATCCAGCAAAATTACATTATTGGGCATCCAACTGAGTCAAGTTCCTCAATTTCTTTATGAAACCTAGTCGCAGGTTTCTTCGCCGCTCGTTTTCTGTTTTTTATGAATTTTTTTATTTTTAACAAGGATTCGTGTTCTATCTGACTTCGTTTATGTATTTCGGCTGGCCCATAGTCTAATGCTCTTCTAATATCAAAAAAACCAGAAATTCTGTCTTCTAATGCTTTCAATTCTTCTTGAGCTTCAACGCTAAGTTCTTTTGGTAATTTCATTTCCTTTCTTACAAAATTAACAAGTGTTTCGGGTTTTATTTGCCATGGGGCGAATAGTTGTGAGTTTTGAGAAAATAATGGTTTATAGGCGCTGTATTTATTAAGCAATTCTTGTATTTCAGTAACATATTGAGCTTTGTCAATATGTTGATTTGCGGGACCGTCCGTTTCGGGTTGATCTGGATATGAAAACTTATGAAATTCATCGTCGTTATCACAATAGTAGACGCTGAGTCTTTTCTCTTCTAACATAAAAAAGCAGTCATGTATTTGCCCATCTTGTAATTGTAAGCATTTAATAACGACAATTTTACTAGTGTTAAGCCATTCTTTCCACCATAATATGCGTGAGCAAAAATCAGAGATATTGGTTTTTAGTGAAAAGATTTTGTCGAAAAAGTGTAGTGACCATTCTGGGTTCATAAAGACCAGTGACGTTTTTTCAATACCCTCTGTAAGGTCGTTATAATCAATCTTGTCTTGTTTTCCTTCAAAAACAAGTGGAATGACGTTTATGGCGGGGTACCATAATAAAGATTTTACATTTGCATTTATGACGATTTCTTTGTGATCTATTTCGTACGCGTGCTTTTTTGCTTCCGTTATTGTTATTACCGATGTCCCTAATTCAGCAACTTTAAAAAACGGGGTTCCTGGATATCTTATAAGGGGGGTATTGGTGTCGGCAACATTAGGGATTTCGGGTTGTATATAATTTAAAATAATTGCCCATGGATCCTGAGCAAGCTTTTCAGCTCTTTGGGGTATGGTGTACAATCCGCTAAGATGTTTTTCTATGGCATCAAAAAAACGCGTAAAACTTATATGGCTTTTCTTGCCTCCATATGAAGGGTTGCTACCACGTTCACATAATGGGTACTTTAATTCTTCAAGTCCCTGCGCTCTTGCTACGTCAAGATTAACAGCGGGAGCTTCAGTTGTTGCCGCTTCTACTACGATATAATTAAGCAAAAGGTCTTGATATGGGTTAATAAGATTTAAACCGCCGCCAAAACATGAATAATAAAAAAGCAGATGTGTATTAAGCCCAGAATTAAGAAATCGTAAAAAGTCTTTGAAATCGGCATTTTCCATTCCGGAAATACCTTTATCGGTGAGTCCATGGCCGCCAAGGTATATATTCCAGTATTTATTTGATGTGTCGATTTTTTTAGCTTCAAACATGCTTTTTAATGAGTCGATGTTAAATTTCTCATCTTTAACTATTTGATTCATCCATTCGTCTGTTTCTATGATATCAGCATTTGAAATATCAAAACCAAGTGAATTAGCGGTGATTTTATCAGATTTTAAAACCATTGGAGGAATTAAAAGACACAAAGGTGATAGTTTTTGTTTATAGATCTTCCATTGCTCGGTTATTATTGGCGAGGCCCAAAAAGACCGGATTCCTTTTTTTGGTCTTTGTCTAAGTGCAGCGTAGTGTAGAATGTTAGCCGTTGCAATAATAGGGGCTGCTTGGTTGACTGCGGCTATGAGGAATAGTGTTACAATGCCGTCGTCATAATCTGGATTGGCGCCAGTTTGTTTATCGACACAGTTGAATGAATCTATTAATAAAATTAGATTGTTAGAATTTTTAGCATTTATGGCACGGGTATGCCATATTCTAATTTCTTCAATTTCAGAAAGTTCAGGAGAAAGACTTTCCCATTCAGATAATAGATAGGGTGCTAGCTGGTTGCCGATGTTAAATTTTTCTGTTGCTGTTAATTTTTGTAAAAAAAATGTGACAATTCTTATAAGTTTTTTTTCTATTGCTAATTGGACGTCTGTATGGTTTATTTTTTCATCTGGCCATGATAATTCCTGTTCAATTTTTCTTATTTTGATTTCTTCTGTTAAGGTTTTGTCATTAATGATATTTTGTATTACCTGGCTATATATAAGCGATGCGTTCATACATAGCAAAAAAATGACGAAAAGTTTTATTTTTTGACTAAAAATCACAAAAACTCCTTAACTATTTTACTCGGTTCCAAAATAACGATCGCCAAAATCACCCAACCCAGGGGTTATAAAGAAGTTTGGCGTTAATCCTTGGTCGGTTACAGCAACAATAAAAGTAACATCTGGGTGCGCGAATTGTACGGCCGATAATCCTTCTGGGGCGCAAATAATGCCGACAAAAATAATTTGGTTGCCGGTTATTCCCTGTTTTTTTAATATATCCAATGTTGCAATTGCCGTACCTCCGGTGGCAATCATTGGGTCAAGGACAATCACTTGATCTTGGTTGTTTATTGGTGGAATGTTTTGATAATACAATTTAGGTATAGCCGTTTTTTCATCGCGGCGCATGCCCACAAATCCAACGGCAGCTTCTGGGTAAACAGTGAGAAATGGTTGGAGCATGACCAGCCCTGAGCGCAAAATAGGAATAAAAATGATATGGTCACTTAAAACTGTTCCGGTTGTTGCCGTTATGGGTGTTTGTATCGGTTGCTGTTTAGTTTTTAGGTGGACACTTGTTTCATGAGCGAGGACTAAAGATAATTGATGCGCCGTTGTTCTGAACTCGGCCCTTGATGTAGTGGCGGCGCGGAGTTTTGTAATCAAAATATTTTTCATTGGGCCCCTTGTTAAATTTAGGGAATAATGTTGCAGGGAGTGTGTGCCTAAAAACGGCGCGCACTCCCTATTTTTATCGTTAACCTCTCTTAATTAGTTGCAGCCACATTTGCTTTTGCATTTGCAGGGCGAGCATTTGCATTTTGAACAGCATTTGCATGGTGAAGCATTGCATTTAGGACATTTTTTGTCGGCCATGAAAACTCCTTTTCCTAAAAATAGGGGGTTGGATGAAAATATACAACTACTTCCCTTTTTTATCAGGAGCTCGATATGGTTTGCAATAGTTATTAAAAAGAGGCACAATTTTTTTGGGTATACTAAATGTTTAAGCACTTGAAAAACAAAGAGATGGAGTTTTTATGGAGCATTATCAAAAAGTGATTGAAGAGATAGTTTCAGATTTTTCGGCCAATATTAAACAAGGCTTATCTATTGACCAAGCGCGAATTCGTTTGGATTTATATGGGCTGAACAGATTATTGCCGGTAAAGGGGCCATCGGTTTTTGGTGTTTTTTTCCGTCAGCTCATCAATCCGCTCATGGGTGCACTTACCTTTGGGATGGTTGCAAGTATTGTTATTGCCTACTACAAAGAAGCTATGGTTATAGGATTTGCTGTTTTATTAACGGCAATTATTGGCTTTATCCAAGAATGGAAAGCTGAGCGTGAAATTGAACTATTGAAAACGTACGATATTGATAATGCCAAGGTGCGGCGTGATGGGACGATATATAGCATTCCAGCAACAACCATTGTTCCTGGTGACATTATGTTACTTGAGCTTGGTATGAAAATTGTGGCCGATGTGCGTTTGGTGCAGGTGAATAATTTGTACATGCAAGAAGCATTATTGACCGGAGAGGCGCAATCCGTTGCCAAAAATATACGAACAATTGATGATACGGTTACGGTCGGAGATCGCAAAAACATGGCTTATGCCGGAACGTTTGTTGCCGATGGTGAGGGTGAGGGTGTTGTTGTTGCAACGGGGCAAAATACGTATATCGGTTCATTATCACATTTACTCAGCAAAACTGAACGACCAATCACTCCTTTGCAAAATCAAATTCAACGCCTAAGTTGGTGGCTTGGAATTGTTTTTTGTTGCGTAACGGTTATTGTTGCGGTGGTTGGTTATTTGCGTGGCATGCCATTACTTGATGTGGTCATTACCGGAATTGCGTTGGCTGTTGCGGCAATTCCCGAGAGCTTGCCCGTTGCTTTGACGGTTATTTTGGCCGTTGGGATGCGGCGGATGATCAAGCATAAAGCATTGGTGAGACATTTAGTGGCCGCTGAAACGTTGGGAAATGTTTCGGTTGTTTGTACCGATAAGACAGGAACTCTTACGCAAGGTAAAATGCAGGTCGTTGGTTTTGTTTCGCAAGATCAATCGATTATGATAGAACAAAAAAAACAGTCGCTTCCATTAACTGAGGCAACAAAATTATTACTCTCGGCCGCTGTCCTTAATACCGATATTGCGATTAATCAGGAATCGGGTGCATTTGTTGGTTCTGCAACCGAAGTTGCATTGGCCGATTATGCTCGTCAGGCTCATATAGATATTGCGGAACACAAAATTGATGCATTACATATTCATGAGATTCCATTTTCCTCCGATAAGAAATTTAAGGCAACGTTACACCATTATGGCGATGCTTATGCGGTTATTGCCAAGGGAGCTCCAGAAGTAATTTTTCAAATGTGCTTGCAAGATGATTTTTGTTTATCATTACGAAAAAAGGCACAGGATCTGACGTTAAAGGGGTTGCGGTTATTGGCCGTTGCCATATCAAAAAATGCTTCGCAGAATATCGAAAAAGAATTAACCAGTATGCAATGTGTTGGGTTAATCGCGTTTCAAGATCCATTACGTGAACAGGCGGCAACAACGGTTGAGCAATTGCAGGATGCAGGCATTAGATTAGTTGTGGTGACCGGTGATCACAAAGAAACGGCGATTTCTTTGGCAAGGGAAATTGGGCTTGAGGTAAGCGAAAACAATGTAATGACGGGCGCACAATTGGCCTTGCTTACCGATGAGCAAATGGTGAACATTATTGAAAACATCTCGGTATTTGCTCGCGTTGAACCAGCACATAAAATTAGAATTGTTAATGCGTGGAAAAAACAGGGTAAATCTGTAGCAATGGTTGGCGATGGCGTTAACGATGCGCCAGCTCTTAAGGCTGCCAATATCGGCGTTGCTATTGGTTCAGGTTCTGATGTTACTCACGAAATAGCTGACATTATTTTACTTGATGATAATTTGGCGACCATTGGACACGCGGTACACGAGGGGCGTATTATTTTTGACAATATTCGTAAGGTTGTCATGTATCTCGTTGCTCATGGATTTGCAGAAACTGCGTTTATTGGATTATCGGTTATTTTTGGATTACCATTACCATTATTACCAACACAGATTTTTTGGATGAATTTGATAACTGATGCATTGCCTTATATTGCGTTAGCGATCGATCATGGCGAAGAAGGCATCATGAAGCGAATGCCATTTTCTCGAGACGAGCCGATTATTAATCATTCGCTACAAAAGCTTTGTATAGGATCAAGTATCATTATCGTTTGTGGTTTATTTGCTCAATACTTTTTTTTGTATCGAATGGGAATAGAACTTATAAGGGTGCGTTCAATTTTATTTACCGCGATGGTGGTTGATATATTATTGTTCTCATTTTCCGCTCGCCATCTATATTCTTCGTGTTTTGCGCGTTCGTTAAAGCCTAATTACTGGCTTTGGGTGGCAAATGCGGCGGGCTTAGCTCTTCAGCTCGTTGTTCTTTATGTGCCATTTCTTCAAAAGCTTTTTTCAACGGTTCCTTTGCATCTGAACGATTGGCTCATGGTTATCGGTTTCGCGTGTGTTCAGTTCTTGATCATTGAAATGGCCAAAGTTTTTTTCTTGACATCGCCGGCTGCGCTTGTTACCCTCTTGCAAGATAAAAATTGAAACAAAATCCCTAAAAGAACAATACTGCAAAGTATTGTTCGCCCCCCCAACCCTCCAGCTTGTCCTAAGTTGGAGGGATTATTTTTTTTAATCCCTAAGTTTTACGATAAGGCTTGTTGGCCCTTCAGTCGAGGTGTCGTTATAGATAAAAACGGCACGAACGAGATAGTAATGGGTTTTGTTTTTGCGTGGCATTTTTTTATCAAAGAATTCTGTTGTCGTGAGGGGATTTTTATTACGTGGATGTTTGGGTATGATATTAGTTCTGACCAAACGGTAAACATTGTAACCGGCAAAATACTTTGAGCAAAAGTAGGGTGTTGCAGGATCGGCCGTTGTCGGGAGGTTAAGCGCAAACCAGGAGACAAGCGCGCCATGTTCTTTTTTACAGGCCGATACACCGCTCACCGCTGGAAGCGCTAGTTTGTTGACGCGGGGAAGCTCTTTGCCATCAAATGAAAAAATGTTTCTTTGTTTTCTACCGCACCCACAAATACCGATGGTGAGCATCAATAGTAAACCGATGATGTATTGATGAGGTTTCATATTGTTTGTGTCGCGTAAATAATTCCAAATTCCTCGGCAGCTTTTTTAAGTTGTGTGATACCTTCTGGTGATAGGGCCGATGATGTTTTGATGCTGCTATATGTTTCTTGGTGGGCGCCTTGAATATAAGAAGCATATTTTATCACATATGACTTGATCTCATTATATTCCAACTTATCCAGGTAATTTTCTTTAAGCAAAAATAAAAAGAGTGTTTGATCAACAAAGGAATAAGTCTCGTGTTCGCCCTGCTTTAAGATTTCAATGGCACGCCTGCCTCGGTCAAGTGCTCGCTGGCTAGCCTTATCAAGTTCAGAGCCAAATTGGGCAAATGCCAAAAGTTCATTGTATTGAGCAAGCTCAAGTTTTAAAGAACCGGAAACAGATTTTATTGCCTTTGTTTGTGCTGCGCTACCAACGCGAGAAACCGAAAGGCCGACGTTAATTGCTGGGCGTATTCCGCTATTAAACAAATTGGTATCGAGAAAAATTTGTCCATCGGTGATGGAAATAAGGTTGGTTGGAATGTAGGCCGTGATATCGTCACCTTGCGTTTGTACGATAGGTATCGCGGTTAAAGATCCTCCGCCCAAGCGGGGGGCCAATTTTCCTGCTCGTTCCAGAAGGCGCGAGTGGATGTAAAAAATGTCGCCCGGATATGCTTCACGTCCAGGTGGACGACGTAGTAAAAGAGAAAGCTCTCGATAAGCAATAGCATGTTTGCTTAAGTCATCATAAATAATGAGTACCGAGCAACCCTTATTCATAAAATATTCGCCGATTGCGCAACCGGTGTAAGGTGCAAGAAATTGGTTGAGCGAGGTTTCTTTTGCATCGGCATCAACAACAATGGTGTATTCAAGCGCGCCATGTTTTTCAAGCAAGAAAATGGTGCGGGCTGTACTTGCTTGTTTATGACCGATGGAAACATAGATGCAAATTACGTTTTTGCCTTTTTGGTGCAAAATGGTGTCTATAACAATAGTTGTTTTGCCGGTGCTGCGGTTACCAATAAGGAGTTCACGCTGTCCTTTACCAATAGGAATTGCACTATCAATAACGGTAAAACCGGTTTCGAGTGATTCGTTGATTGGGCTTCTGTCGATAATTCCTGCAACTGGGTGTTCAACTGGCATGTAGTTATCTAAGTGTAATTCACCGAGCGCGTCGACCGGTTTTCCCATAGTATTAACCACTCGTCCAAGCATTTCCTCGCCTGCTGGCACGCTAAAAACGGTACCGCTTCGTTTGGCGATATCTTGTTCGACGATGGTTCCGGCGCCTTCAAAAAGTGCAACCGAAACAAAGTCTTCGTCAATATCAAGAACGATTCCCTTCCCGCCTCTTTCAAAGGTGATGACTTCTCCAAAGGCTGCATTTGTAAGTCCATAAATTTTACAAATTCCGTCAGCTACTTTGATAACGGTTCCAACTTCTTCAAGGTTTTCCTGGGGGAGTTGGCTTAACGATTTTTCTAAAATAGAAACAATGTCGGTATCATGGTCTATCATAATTGCACCTGCTGTAAGGCATCTAATTTAATATTTTTTAATTGTTTTGCGATTGAGCGTTCCCATTGTAACATATCACTTTTAATTTTTATCCCACAAATCAACGTTATATCAAGAAAAAAATTAACAACGATATCTTGCGGTACTTTTTTTTGAATAAATGATGTTAGATTTTCTTTGTCTTGGTCGCTGATGGCATGAGAGGTATGCACGGTAAAATTGATAATGTTTTTTTGTGCTAAGTACTCATCGGCTATTTTTTGTAAAATTTTACCCAAAAGGTCAATTCTTCGTTGTTCCAAAAGGCACTTCGCTAGATTGTTGAATACGATGGGAAGTTTGAATGCATTAAACAGTTCTTGGAATAATGCTGTTTTTTTTTCAAGCGGAACGGAAGATAGCAAAAGAAAAGCCTCGATTTTTTTGTTGTCTTCTAATAAGACTTTACAAGCAATAACATTATCGATAATTGCGTCGGTAAGTTGCTTTCCGTAAAGATTAAAGAAAGCGCGAGCATATTTTTTGGTTAGCGATTCCCATCGTTCTAACACGGGTCACCCATTGTTATGATATTTTATTGTTGGTTAAAATTAGGTTATTGATGAATGTATGCAATTGTTTTTTACCGTTTTCACCATCGTAACTTTTTGCTAACTCGAGTGTTGCTTGTTCACACGCTATGGGGATAATTTCTGCCCCATTCTTTGCAAGAGCAAGATATTCTTGTTGGATTTTTCGTTTATCTTCCAGATGTAAAGCGACAAGTTTAGTTGTCCGTTCGGCTTCGTTTTTCAGGTTAAGGAGGTGTGCTTGCCAGAGTGATGCGTTTTTTTCCAAAAAAGAGAACGATTTTTTTTGGCTGCTGATCTGGGTTTCAAGTCGGTGTTGTGTTGAGACGAGCAGTTTTTCTTTTTCAAAGAGTTCGGTCTGATTTTTGTGTTCGGTGCTGAGCACTTCTTTGAGAAATGGGATAGCATATGTATTGATGAGTTGAGTTACTTTGTAGGCAAGTAATCCAAAAATGGTGAAGCGAAAAATTATTGTTAATGCATCAATAGGCATGTGGCACCATTTTGACCAAACGTGCTTTTGTGTATTCGATTATTTTTTCTTGAAGTTCTGGATCTTTTTTGTAGTTGATCATTGCAGGAACTTTTTGCTCGCAGGTGATATCGATATCATAAAATTTTTTGGCATTTAGACGAAACGTTTGGAGGTTTTCGGTCTTCTCATTTTGCAAATCGAGTAAACGAGTCTCTCTGTTTTTAATGGTACCAAGCATTTTTTCTTTTGCAGATTCTTTTTGTTCAATGCGTTGTACGATTGGCTTAAATAGTACTTTTTTTAAAAAAAGATAAGTGATGCCAAAATTAACGGCCTGGATAAAAACGGTGGCATTGATATTCATAAGAACGCCTTCTATTTGTCATCCTGCTGGTTCACGATCAATCGTGGATATAAGGTGCTTATCTTCCAACAAAAAAGAGGAGCACGAGTGAAACGACAAGCGCATAAATTGCGGTCGATTCTACGAAAGCAAGCGCAAGCACCATGGTGCGTGTTACAAGACCAGAACATTCTGGCTTTTTGCCGATACTTTCACAGGCTTTTGCGCCGATCATGCCTTGTCCAAGTGCCGGACCGAGTGTTCCGATTCCCATACAAATTCCAGCTGCAACATATGCAGCAACTTTTGCCCATTCTACGTCTGCCATGGTAATCCTTCTATGATTTTTAGATTGAAAAATTAATACGACCATTTTTACATGACAAAGATACTTTTTATCAAGTATATGCTTTTTTTATGAGATTTAAATAGAAATTGAGGATTTTTTGGATTTTTTTGTTCTTTTGAGGTTTTGCTCAAGGTGTTTATTTGTAATTGAAATGTTTTCAGCGGTGGTCATTTGTGACAGGTTGTGGCCTTTTTAAATTGGTGTTTTCTGTGTGATACTTACAACTAAGTATAATGGATCAAAGCGCTATGTGCGTAAGGTCTTTTTTTTATCAAGGAGGTTCTTATGGATATTTCTCTAAAAGCGTGTAAGCGCTCATTCTTGGTTGGAAGCCTTTTGGCCTTCGGTTTGTTATTTACGTCTGGATATGCTGCGATTCCTCAAGGAGACGTCGGTAAAACGTCAGAAGAGCAAAAAAGCAAGAGCGTAAAGTTTGTTGCTGCGATTAATGCGGCAGTTGCTCAAGGCTTAATTCCTAGCGTTAAGGTTGAACTTGATGGTACGGCAAACCTTAATGCTCTTGTTAAGGAATATACCCATGCATACATAAGCTTTATAAAACAAGCAGCGTCGTTTCGTGGTCGTTGGATGCCTTGTTCTCGTGGTGGCATTGAGAAAAAATGGCTTGATCTGAAGTGGGTTGTCAATTTTGCTAAAATAATTAACTCCTTTGAGGCTTCGATAGATAGCGCAAAAGCCATTAGTAAATTAGATGAAGTAACGGCAGCGGCTCGTGGGACCTGGTCATTCAAAAACATTATGGTAATAGCCTTGGTGGCGTCAGCCGGAGCTTATGGGGCGAACGTGGTAGTTGCTCCTACATGTTCAATGGTCACAACAAGTCCTAATTGTGTCTGCTTGAAAGATCTTTGTCCTGCAATTACTCCAGATGACGTGCGGATTCGGTTGGGTTCTGATGGAGTGCGCTGTCGCCATGACGAGTATGAATATCTTGGATATACGCCCGAACAAGTTGCTGCATATACCACAGATGGAACAGACAGATATCAGCCGATCAAATCGACGATTATGGCTTTATTTTCATATGGAAACATTGACGAGGAACGTCTTGGGGCCATGGCTAAGAAATACAATTTTAATCGTGATGCGGTTACTCAGGTTTGGGGTGAAGATTATTGTCCAGAAGAGATGGCTTTTTTGTATAATGTTGGTGTTTGTGGAACGCCAGATATCGACTATAGGGATAAGAATCGTTATAAAGATGATTGCGGTAAACTAAAAAAACTTGCAGATGTAAAACGATTTCTTGAGCAACAAAAAGCTGCGATAGACGTTGCTAATGGCAAGACTGATTCTCCGGATGCAGCGTTGAGGCAGGCAAATTGTGAAAAACGTGACCAGGTTCGCTATTGTAAGGATCGAGCTTATGGTAGAGCTGGCGATAGACGTCTTCGTGCGAAGGCTCTCCGTGACGCAAAAGACCAAGAATGCAGCCTCTGTTATAGTCACCATACGGATGAAAAAACTCGTGCCGATGTGTGTGGAGAGGCTAATTCAGGTAAGGCTTACAACCAAATAGCAGAGCAAGCGCGAATCGCTTTTGATGCTATCGGTAAAACCGAAACAGAAGAAGAGGCCCGTTGTGAGGTTGACTTTGCTTGGGATAATGTAACTAAATAATCAATTAATTATTGCAGCGACAAGCTAAATATTAAGGCGGCTGGTAATTGGTGACGATGATGAAATTGTTGCTAGATTGCCAGCCGTTTTTGCTATAAATCCTCTTACCGCATCAATATGCTCTCGTTGTTTTTCCAGATTGTTTTCAAATTCTTCATTAAAATCAAGCGCAAGAACCGGGATGTTGAGGATTGTGCTTAATATCTCATGTTTGTTAATGAGCCAATCTTCGTGCTTTTGGTGTAATGCTTCAAAATAGGTTAGCGGGATGCCAGATTCTTCAGTGCGCCCTCGCTTGAGAGAACGATTATGGCAGGTTAAGGGTGTTGTGCGTAAATAAATAAAGCCAGATGGTTTTGGTACATGGCTTTCGACCAGCCAGGCAAACCATTCTTTATAAATTTGCCATTCAATTTCACTCATTAGCCCGGCTTCATAACAATTTTTTGCAAAGCAAAAACGATCGCAATAGACCGAACGCTCAAGGACCGAAATCGTATTGGTTGGTTGGGTTGCCTGAAATTCTAAAATCGATTGAACTCGGCTAATAAAAGCATATGACTGAAAAGTGTACGCCCAACGTTTGGTGTCTTTATAAAATAAATTAAGAATATTCGTGTCTTCATTGCCAACATGTTGCCACTTATTGGTTGGCTCAGGGATAACCGTAAGGGTAGGGAGGTATTGTTCAATGAGCTTGAGTAACGTTGATTTACCCGCGCCGATATTGCCTTCAAGGACAAACATGTGTTTATTGAGGTGTTCCATAAAACCAAAACTCCTTTATACCTTATGCAGACCAGATTGTTTTGTAGGAATAAATTTTAAACGCTTGCCTTGGGAAAATCTACTCTTTTTTTTATTATGGGCCCTTTGTCGCTGATGACGAAAGGACAAAAACAGAAAGACCTGGAATTGACTAGTGCGTGCGAAAAGCGGTAAAAGTTGACAATTGAATGGGTTTTGTATTATAACTTTGTTCATGTTTATTAAATTTTCAATAAGTTTTCTTTTCAATCTTTTGTTTGAATGTTATTTGCAGGGTGGTCATCCTGCCGTCTTAATGCAATAGTGTTTAATTGCAGTGTGAAAAAAGGGTAGTAATAAGAGAGTATTTTTTTATGATAAATATGATGCGTTTACAAAAAGGCATTCGCGGTTTTTTCTGTATATGTCTTTTTTTAAGTTCTTTTCTTATAGCCCAAGGCGATGGGGCACTTAGTCAGTTCGCCGATTTTGATATTGACGTGAGCACCGTTGATGTTTTTGATAAAATACAATCAACAAGGCGTGTGCCAGCAGCCGACAAAGCTCTTGTGGATACGATGGTTAATCTTGAGGGTGCGGTCAAAGATTCTATTTGGCATAATACCAAAGCTCCGACCGGGCGAGACATTTTATACTTATTGCCCTATAAAATATCGGCACTTGAGCGGGGTGGGTTTGCCTTTAATCTTTTTTTCAATATGACAAATAAAATGAATGTTGGCGTAAAGAGCTTATTGAATCCTGAGGCGGTAAATCTAGATCGGCTCGCTTCCGATATTATTCCGTTTTTGCCCAAGGGGACGATTAATGCTTCTTTGGGTGCGAATGAACTGGCAAGTTTGTTAGCGCTTTTTAAAGAAATAACATTACAAGAACGCAAAATTGGAGCAATGATCCAGTTTGGCTTTATCAAGGGTCCTTTTACCGTCCAAATTCATACTCCTATACATATGACAGAACGTAATTTTTGGTTAAGCCCACAAGACCGTCAATCAATAAGTAGGATGTTAAAGAGTGATGATTCTAGTAGTTTTAGCGATGATGAGCTCATTAGGTTTCGTTATGGAGCGGGGGACACGCGATTGAAGATTGGGCTTAATACGGTGAATATGCCAAATTTTCAAACTGATCTTGGCGTTGAAACAATTATTCCAACAAGTAGATTTGCTTACACGGGCCGTTACAAAACAGCATCGACACAAGATGTTGAGACGGCAGAATCATTTGGAAAAAATTTGTTTAATGTATTGCGAGGTGTGCGAGATTATATGCTTGATCCGCGCATGGGGAATAATGGGCACTTTGGGTTTGGTTGCTATATGGAAGCAAAAGCAAATGTTTTTCATAATTTGGCTAATATTTGGACGCGGTTTTCTTATGATCGGTTGATTCCAGGAGAAGAAGAACGCTTAATTATGCATAAAAAAACGGTTGCTGATGGAGCTCTTGCTGCCCTAGATGGTAAAATGGCCGATGAGAAAGGGGTTGAAAGCATTGCTCTTATGAAGCAATTTCGTCAAACAAGTTCTAAGTTTGTCGAAGAGCGCCTTTTTCCCCGTGTATATACAACAACTGTATCTCCGGGCGGGATATTCAACGCAGTGTTTGCAATAAGTACCGATATCAAAAAAATGCAATTTTCGCTTGGATATGATTTTTATACACAGCAAGCTGAATTAATCAAAAAGGTTCACAATACAAATGCAACGCTTGATGAATTGAGGATTGACGATGCGCAATCGTTGCGTGTATATCAACATAAAGTTTTTACTGAAGCATTGTATATCAAGAAGCTTAAACGTTGCGACATGGGTTTTGGGCTTGGTGGTGATATGACGGTTGCAAGCCAGGGTATTGGGCAAGATTGGACGGCATATGCAAAGATAACAACGTCTTTTTAGGTATAAGATTAGTTGTATGGAACAATGTTATAAAAAATAGGTGTAAAGATATGAAGAAATTATTTTATCAAAGTTTTTTTGTGGCGATTGCTTTTTCGAGTAATTTACTTGGTATTGAAAGTGTAACTCCTGCTCAAAGTTCTACAACAATGGTACAAAGCCAAGATGAATTTAAGGCAAAAAAGCTTAAGTGTCATCAAATGAGTTTGCTAAATAGAGCGCTTGAAAATAGCCCAAACACGGTTGTTCGGTCAAAGATTGCTTGTGCAAAGGCTGCAAAGACTATTCAGGCGATTAACGAAATCAAAAAGGCTGGCGAAAATCAGGTAGGTATTAAGAAATATTTTGCTACCGACGCTGAAGAACGCTTTTTTATTCTCGGGCATCTAAAATTAATGATAGATCCAGTCTGCCAATTTTTTGGTCTTGTTCGCGAACAGAAGGCTATTGTTACACCGGTTATTGCCGAGAGTTTAGGTATAACTACAAAAGAGGTTGATAAATCGTGGTTGCTAAAGTTTTTTGAAACAAAGGAAGAACCCCTTGCGTTTTTTGATCACTCAATTAAGTCTCTTGATGATCTTAAGAGTTTAAATATTGAATTTATCAAAGTTTTTGGCGATGTGAACGAAAGTTTATCTGAGCGTGCTCGCAAGGCGTGTGATGAGGTTATCCAAAAGATGCAAGAAGCCCAAAAACTGGCACAGGCAAAGAATAAAGCATAATTTTGGATGCGACCGATTTTATTTGAACGATCTGGAGTTGGTATGGCGGATGAGATAGTCGAACTTGTTGGCACTATCGATAAGGTAATTTTTAAAAGCGCCGAAAATGGATTTTCTGTCGTTGCGGTTAAAGTTAATGCACGAGAATCGGTACTCGTACGCGGTTGTCTTCCCGATTTGCATGCTGGAACAAATGTTGTGCTCAAAGGCGTATGGCAATTTCATGCCAAATTTGGCAGACAGTTTGATGTGCAGCAGTGTGATACCACTTTGCCAGCATCGGCTTCAGGGATTGAAAAATACTTATCTTCTGGACTTATTAAAGGTATTGGCCCAAAATTTGCAGAAAAATTGGTTGCGCGTTTTGGTGAAAAAACGCTTGAGGTTATTGATAAAACACCAAAGTTGTTATTTGAAGTTACAGGGGTTGGCCCACGACGGGTTCAATTAATTATCGATGCATGGCAAGATCAAAAAGAAATTGCGCGCGTCATGTTATTTTTAAAATCAAAAGATGTTTCAACCGCATTTGCGGTAAAAATATACAAAGCATATGGCAACCAGTCGCTCGAAAAAATGGAAGAAAATCCTTATCGCTTGGTTGATGATATTTGGGGCGTTGGGTTCAAAACAGCTGACCAAATAGCCTTAAAGCTTGGCCTTGCTACCGATGCACCGGCTCGGGTTAAGGCGGCCATTCAATTTGTTTTGACCGATGTAACCAGCGACGGACATTTGTATCTTGAGGTCTCGGCAGTAAAAGAGCAGGTTGTTGAACTACTTGGGCTTGAACATGGCAAATGCCAAGAATTGCTCAAAGTGGCATTGACCGATCTTTTTCAGCTGGATAAGGTTAAATTGCTGAGCGTTAATGAAAAACATTACCTTTCATTACCTAAATTTTATTTTTCCGAAAAAGGAATTGCCAATCGCATTTTATATCTTTTAGAGCAACAATCGTTGTCCGATCGGTTTAACATAGACGCCATTTATAAAACAATTAGTCGGCCGGATGCCAAAGGTGTTGAGCTGAACGAAAATCAGCAACGCGGAATTTTGGCATGTTTGCAACGTAAAGTAACGGTTATAACTGGTGGCCCAGGCACCGGTAAAACAACGTTAATTAGACGCTTAATTGAGGTCCTGGAAGATAGTCGAATCCGATTTAGGTTGGCTGCGCCAACTGGTCGTGCGGCTAAACGTATGTTTGAAAGTACGGGAAGAAATACCGAAACGTTACATCGATTATTGGAATTTACGCCGGCGACTATGGGATTTTCTCGCAACGAACAAAATGCATTGGATTTGGAGTTTTTGATTATCGATGAAGCATCAATGATAGATGTCTTTTTGATGCATTCTATTCTTAAGGCGCTTAAGGGGAACGTGCACCTTGTATTGATTGGTGACGTCGACCAACTTCCGTCGGTTGGCGCTGGTAATGTGCTTAATGATATTATTGATTCAGCAAAAGTTGAAGTGATGAGATTGACCCAAATTTTTCGCCAAGCTCAAGATAGTATGATTATTGTTAATGCTCACCGAGTAAATAATGGCGAATTTCCTCAGTCATCGCAACAGGGATCAAAAAAAGATTTTACGTTTATCAAAGAAGATGTACCAGAAAATATATTTGCCCTCTTGCGTGATATTTACACAAAGCGATTGCCGGCTGCCGGTATTGCAGTAGAAGATGCGGTTGTTTTGGTTCCAATGAACCGCGGTACCGTTGGGACTTTGCGGCTTAACCAAGAGCTGCAAATGATTCTTAATCCAGGTGATGATCCGCAACGCCAAATTATGCGTTTTGGTCAGGCATATAAAATTGGCGACCGTGTGATGCAGATCAGAAATAACTACGATAAATTTGTTTTTAACGGCGATATGGGCAAAATTATTGGCCTTGATCATGTTGATCAAAAAATGATGATACATTTTGGTGATCGAGAGCTTGAATATGATTTTGCAGAGCTTAATGAGCTTGTATTATCCTATGCTGTTTCGATTCACAAAAGTCAGGGGTCTGAATTTCAGGCCGTTATCATTCCAATCTTTATGCAGCATTTCATTCTATTGCAGCGCAATTTAATTTATACGGCCATCACAAGAGCAAAGAAATTGTGTATTCTCATAGGGCAAACCAAGGCGATTGCCATGGGTATTAAAAATGACAAAGGGGTTGAGCGTACCACCTTTTTAAAAGAATTTTTAACCAGTGATATACAGGCACGATAAAACTTGTGATAAGTAGAAGGTGATTTGTCCCGAGATTCAATTTCATCGCAGGAGAATTTTATGACGAAGAGTGTTGTGGCTAAAACCGATACGTTGGTACCTAAAGCATATGCCAAATTTCTAGAACATATAAAGATAGATATTCTACAAACGCAGCTTAGAGCTGCAGCGTCCGTCACAAAAGAATTAACCCTGCTCTATTGGAGAATAGGAAAAACGCTTTCAGAAAAAATAAATACAGAAGGTTGGGGTGCAAAGGTAGTAGAAACGTTGGCACATGATCTAGCCAATGACTTCCCAGGCCTTGCGGGCTTCTCCTTAAGAAATCTACGCTATATGCGAAAATTTGCAGAAACATATCCAGACAAAATTGTTGCAACAGCTGTTGCAACAATACCATGGGGCCACAATATAGCCATATTGGAAAAGCTTCAATCTAATGTTCAGCGGCAGTGGTATGCTAAAAAAACGATAGAAAATGGCTGGAGCCGAGCCACGCTTATTCTTTGGATTGAATCAGATTTATATAGCCGGCAAGGAAAGGCTATAACAAATTTTAAGGCGACCCTGCCAGCTCCGCATTCAGATCTCGCAGCGCAAACCCTTAAGGATCCCTATAATTTTGACTTTTTAACAATTGATGAAAAGGCAAGGGAGCGAGAAGTTGAATTGGGCCTGATGGCACATATACAAAAATTCTTGCTAGAATTGGGACAAGGGTTTGCTTTTATTGGGAGTCAGTATCCTATAAAAGTTGGGGACAAGGATTTTTTTATCGATCTGCTTTTTTATCATTTGGATTTGAGATGTTTTATTGTTGTTGAATTGAAAGCAGAAGAATTTGACGCAAGAAACGTAGGTCAAATTAATCTATATCTTTCTGCTATTGATAGTTTATTAAGGCATCCAGGAGATCAACCAACTATCGGCCTATTATTATGCAGATCAAAAGATAGTTTTGTTGTAGAGTATGCGCTGAGAGATATTAATAAACCTATTGGCGTATCTAGTTATACCACCAAGTTAGTTGAGTCGTTACCAAAAAATCTTAAGGGCAAGTTGCCATCTATTGAAGAAATTGAAGCTGGGTTAGAAAAAACGGGAGCAGTTGCCCATGATAAAGAATTTAAAAAAAAAGTTAGCAAAAAAAGTTTGAGTTAAGGATTGTTGATGGAAGAACAAATTAAACCGCATCCAAAATACCGTAACATAATTTTTGATCTTGGCGCGGTGCTTGTTTATTTCAATGCCCGCGAAATTATTGCCGATATTTTCAAAGACGATGAACATACTCCCTATGAATTATTTGAGGCGCTAAAAACCGATATTTGTTTGGATTGGGATCGTGGGTTAAAAACGCCACATGAGATTGCTGAGATTTTGTCAGCAGAGTATGACAAAGTAAAATTGGTTAGATTTTTAACATCAATTCCACCGTATTTACGCCAATTAGAACATGGCCTTGAGATTTTCAATAACGTACGAAAAATGGGATATAAAACCTATATTCTTTCAAATATTTCGCATGAAGCTCATATGCATATTGCCAATTATGAATGGCTTAAAGATTTTGATGGCGCTATCTTTTCGTATCAGGTAAAATCTGCAAAACCTGACGCGGCGGTTTATCAACAATTGCTCGATCGGTACTCGTTACAAGCTCACGAGTGTTTGTTTATTGATGATTTGGAGCAGAATATTGTTGGTGCTAAAGCTATGGGAATTGATGGCATTAGGCTTACGTCACATGAACAAGTTGCCAATGATTTGCGTGAATTAAAGGTCTTATAACAAATAGTACTGTTTTTTTTGAAGGGGTATTTATGGTCAATGATGGGGACCGTTGTTTACAGGAATGTACGTTTGTTGTGCTCGGCGGAACAGGTGATTTGAGTAAGCGCAAGCTGATTCCGGCTATTTACAAGATGCTGGTTGATAAACGTATTTGTAAATTTTCTTTGGTGCTTATTTCTTTATCTCAAATAACGGCACAAGCAATTTTAGATCAAGCGCGTGCTTTTATCGGCGTAGTTGATGAACAGCTTTGGCAAATATTGGTATCCGCTACTTATTATCACCAGATGGATTTTCATGATCAAAAGGCTTACGCATTATTGCAGTCAACATTGCATGATATTGAACAAAAACACTGCCTCAAGGGCAATCGTATTTTTTACTTGGCTACTATGCCGCACCATTTTGGGGTGATTACAAAAAACTTGGCGAAATATGGCATTGTTAATACCGATCCATCTTGTCAGTTGGCTGGTCAAGAACCATGGGCGCGAGTTGTTTACGAAAAGCCTTTTGGTTATGATTTAGCATCAGCAAGAGTTCTTAATAAAAGTATTACGCGAGCATTTTGTGAGCGCTGCGTTTTTCGGATCGATCATTATCTTGGTAAAGAATTGGTCGGCAATATCGCACTTGCGCGTTTCACCAACAGAATATTTGAACCGTTATGGAATCATAAACACATTGAATCGGTGCATATATTGTTAAGCGAGACCTTGGGCGTTGAAGGGCGGGGCGCCTTTTATGATACTTATGGCGCGCTTAAAGATAATGTGCAAAGTCATATGTTACAAATTTTGGCGTTGGTTGCCATGGAGGCTCCAGCTCATTTAACGGCCGAGTATATCCGAGCTGCTAAGGCTGCGGTACTCAAACGTATTATTGTTGAAGATGTTGTGCTTGGTCAATACGAAGGTTACCAATCTGAGCCCGCGGTAAAGGCCGATTCAAAAACAGAAAGTTTTGCGGCGCTAAGGCTGAAAGTTAAAAATCGTCGTTGGCTAGGAGTTCCCTTTTATGTAACGACGGGGAAATGTCTTAGCAAAAAAGAGACAAGCGTGGTAATTAAATTTAAACCGGTCAAATGTCTTTTAGATTTTTGCCCAACCACGACCAATACCCTAACCATAAAGATTGCGCCGGATGAAGGATTTTATTTGGGGTTGAATGTAAAAACGCCGAGCATTCAAAATCAAGTACAAACCGTTTCAATGGATTTTTGCCATAGCTGTTTGTTTGGACCTAATACCCCAGAAGCATATGAAGTTTTGCTTACCGATGTAATAAATGGCGATCAAGCGGCATTTTTACGTGCTGATGAAATTGAATGGGCATGGAGAGTGATTGCCCAGGTGCAAGCTTTTGGTAAAACGTTACATAGTTATAAAAAGGGCAGTGCTGGGCCGATTGAAGTAGCCCAGCTTTATGAAAGGGTGTAGGTATGGCTTGGTATAATATTCCAAAGGTAAAGGTAAGCTACGTTTATAATGATGATGGTGAAAAACGGGGTGCCGTTTTTTCGGCATCTGATTTTGAGCAATTGGTTGAGAAGCTTGAAGATTTTTATGATTTTAAAGCGGTTGCTGTGGTAAAAAAACGTAAAGAATTGTTTAGCCCAATTGAAGATGTTGCTAGGCGGTTAGGACTTGGTAAGTGACATATACTAATAATTGGGTTGGATATAAACTTGTTTTATCCAAATCGGCAGAAAAAATTCTTTCACGGCTTGATAAGCAAGAGGCAAATGCAATCAGGCGCAAGACGCAGTCAATTGTTGATGGGGCTTTGAATTTAGATATTTTAAAGCTTGAGGGAGCATATGAGTTGCCGACATATCGCTTACGCTGCGGGGACTTTCGAGTTATTTTTGAAGTGCACAATAAAGTAGTTACCATTTATGTTGTTGAGGTTGGTAATCGCAAAGATGTTTATAAAAAATAAAATTTATAATTTCTGAAGGATTTCTCAAATGAAAAAGAAATCAAAGTCAATTGAGCCGTTGTATATTTACAAAGATAGTAAGAAACGTGATAAAAAGACAGCCGACGTTTTTTTGACTATCGAAGATTATGAATGTCTCATGAAAAAACTCAAAACATTATCTAAGGAAATGAAGGAAATAGCGTTGCGCCAAAAAAAAGAACGTGGTGCGCCAAAATGTAAAAAGGACTAACACGTGAGCATTAGCAATGGTTTTTGTGGCTGGGTAATAAGTTTTTTCTTTTGTTGTTTGTTTATCTCTGGATTTGGTTTTATCCATGCTGACTCAATGTCCTTTACTCCATATGCAATTACTAAGGTATTGGATCTTGGGGCAAGGTTTATAGATGGTCAGAGCGTTGGCGTTAATGATAAACAGAATCTTTTTTTAAGTGATTTTTGCAAAAAAAATGATATCCAATTGCTGAATAAATCTTTTTTAGAGACAGAATTATTTGGAAAAGCTTCGTTTTTGTGTTCTGATGTTAATCAATTTTTACAGGAGCATGGTTTTTCTATTCAATTGCAAGAGGTGCAAACCCCTAAACCTTTTTATGTTGCAGCAATCCAACATGTTATTGCTCAGTGGCTTAGTGAAGGGTCGCCCGATATAATATCTATTTTCACTCAAATTGGTGATGAGCGTCTATGCAAACAATATCAAGCCGTTTGCATAGACAAAAATACCAATAAGATGAAAAACTTTGAGGTATTTGGTGATTATCAAAACCCAATTTTATGTATGTATACCAAGACTGGCGACTTGGTTTATATGATGAGTGATTCTCAAAAAAATGGGCCAAGTGACGAATTTGATCTCTATGCCAAAATAAAAAAAATATGCGAAAAAGAAATTGCTTATAAGGCCAGCGGAAGATGGGATGATTTTGTTGAGGCTATATTTCCGCTCGTTTCCTTAACGCAATCAAAATCGCTTTCGTGGATTTTAGGATTGGAATTTATTTCAACGGGATCGTTACAAGATCCATACAATATTTCTCAGGCTCTTTGTGAAACACAGTTTAAGATGGACGCAAGGGGTGTTGAAGTTAAATGCGCAGTTACTTGTAGCGGCGAATGTATGGATTTTTATGTTCCTACTCTAGTTGTTGAGCCACCTTTGTATTTATGGATAGAGCGTCCAGGAGTGTCCAACCCATATTTTTATGCTTATATTGACGAAGATAGTTTGGTTGTTAAAGAACCTACCATCGAGCCTGTTATTTTTGAACCTATAAAGCATTCAGAACCTGCTGTTAATTTTGATTTGAATTCATTTAATTGGAGTTTTCTTTTAGACATTTAAGGATTAAAATATGAAAATTGGTCTTATTGGATTAGGCAAAATGGGACAAGCAATTGCTCATCGTTTATTAAAGGCTGGGCACCAACTTATTGGTTACGATTCAACACCAAACATGGTTGATTACATTACGCAAATTGGTGGAACCGGAGTTGACAACTTGGTATCACTTGCCGAGCAAGCACGCGTCATTTGGCTTATGGTTCCGGCTGGAAAACCGGTTGATGATGTGATTGCTGTGCTTAAACCACACCTAAAAGCAGAAGACATTATCATTGATGGTGGCAATAGTCATTTTAAGGATTCTGTTCGCCGTTATGAAGACCTTAAAAAAATAAATGTTCATTTTTTGGATTGTGGAACATCGGGTGGGGTTCATGGAAAAGACCTTGGTTTTTCGTTAATGATTGGTGGAGATCAAGCTGATTTTTTAGCGATTGAACCTATTTTTAAATCTTTAGCCGCTGACCAAGGATATGCATATTTGGGGCAATCTGGTTCTGGGCATTACGTCAAAATGGTGCACAACGGGGTTGAATACGCATTATTGCAAGCTTATGCCGAAGGCTTTCAGCTTCTTAAAGAAGGCGCATATAAAGATCTTGACCTAGAAAAAGTATGCCAAGTTTGGAACGGTGGATCGATTGTACGTTCGTGGATTGTTGAACTTGCGCGCCAAGTCTTTGAAAAGGACCAAGATCTGACAACCATTGGCGGACAAATAGAAGAAAATAAGACCGGTCAATGGACGGTTGATGAAGCCCGTGAACGTATGGTTCCGGTCAAAACACTTGAACAAGCTTTGGCGATTCGTGCTTGGTCACGTGAAACGGGTGGTAATTATGCAACCAAGGTCGTTGCAATGTTGCGTAATCAGTTTGGTGGTCATTCGGTAAAAAAGGGTTAATGACATGAATCCTAAAAAGATTATCGATATTAGCTGGCCGATTACCGAAGATATCACCACGTACAAAAATAGAAAATTTGTTTCAATTACTCCAATCAGGAAATTTGAAACTGATGGGGTGCGTGAGTCGACGATTACTCTTTGGTCGCATACCGGAACTCATATTGACGCACCGGCACATTTTCTTAGCGATGGTGCTACTATTGATGCCATCGATTTACGATCAGTAGTTGGTGCTTGCCGGGTACTCGATTTAACGTCCATTGAAGATCATATAACGGTTGCCGATCTTGAACGCCATGAAATTCAGGCCGGAGAGATTGTGCTTTTGAAAACAAAAAATAGTCAATCGCCGGTTGCTGCGCCAGACAATATGGATTTTGTATATCTTGATGGAGCGGCCGCTGAATATTTGGTGAAATGCGGTGTGCGGGCCGTTGGTACCGATCATCTTGGTATCGAGCGAGGACAACCAAAACACGAAACACATATAGCGTTATTAGGCACTGGCGTAATAATTATCGAGGGATTACGATTAGCTCACGTAGAAGCGGGAAAATATTTTCTTTGTTGTTTACCATTAGCCATACAGGGGGGCGACGCCGCGCCAGCACGAGCCATTTTATTGGCTGATTAGGGCCCGCTAAATTGTTTTAATTTTAGGTTTAGGGGAAGACTTCTTTTCTGCTTGAAGGATGGTTTGCACGTGGGGGGCAAATATTTTCTTAGAGAGCGTTGTCATGGTAAGTTCTTTACCGATCATTTTGCTATGCGCATCATTATCACAAATTTCAATAGTATAATTTGTTTCTTTTTGATCTATATTCACCGTAACATCATGTCGTTTTGGGTGAATCTTTTCGAGTTGCAGAATAATTTCTGGTAAGAAGGCAAAGGTTGGTAAAGGGAATGTTGGAAGTTTTTTACGATAATAACCATTGTTTTTCCCCCAACGTAGCCAAAGTTCTCCGTGACCGGGTTTATATCGACCAAGCCTTAGTTCAATTTGGGTGAGTTTGTTTGCGCTAATATTATCCGGTTCAAGATTGAAGCGGCGCTGTGAATAATCGTCTTTTGTTGAGATGAAGTCCATTTTTTGGATGTTGTCGCCATTAGAATAGCAATGATAAATTGATTTGAATATTGGACTTGAAATGAGCGATTGTGTTTCGCTTTGTATTGGGGTTCCGAGTAAAATTGTTTTATCGATGACCAGATTTTGTTTATAAATTTCTTCTGCACGAGCAAGATTGAGAATCACATTGCCACCATGGCTGTGACCAATAAGCGTTATGGCGACATTTTTACTATTGGTTACGTCAATTTTTTTGACTTCAGCGATAAGTTGTTGATAGAGGCTCTTTGCCGCACTGATTCGTTTTCCATGGGCTAGTCGACCACTCCAACCAAAGGTATAACATGATAGCTGAATGTCTGGCGTATTTTCTTGATAAAAATCGGTAAGAATAGCAGCAGAAATTTGTGCCGAAAGAGAATGCTTTTTGTTGATAAGACATAAACCATCGGGGCCGTTTGGCTGATATTTAAAAATGGCATTGCGTTTAAGTTCATCAAGATAAAGTTGGTAAAGCGATTTTTTGAGCGTTCTTCCTTTGGCCAAAAGGGTATGGAGAGCGGAACCCATACATTCTAATGATGGAATGGGGAGTAATGTACCATGGATTAGTACGATAAGTTTATGTTTGGTTTTTGGTATTGAGGGATCAAGATTTTTTTGAGGTACTGCCGGTGACTGGGCGAGTGGCATCGTTGGGGTGTACTTCGTGCATCCTGGTGTACACAAAAATACCATGAAAAGAATAAGTTTAAATTTATTAAAAGTGGCCATTTTTTCGAATCCCTAAAAAAGCTATATTACTGAGTAACTCAACTGATACTAACAGATTTAATGGTTCTTGGCGAACGCTATCAACTTAAATTAAGTGGCAAATTGAAATCTTTTTAGCTGTTTTTACGCAAAATGGCAAACATTGCTTTAAATGTTTGTATGAATTCTTTTTTTCGATCTGGTGGCAGTAGGCTAGCCGTTAGGCCATTAAGACTTACTTGTTCGAGTTCGTCGATTTTGAAGTGGTAATCATCAACGAGGTGGTCGTATTCCTGGTTTAGATCGGTATTGAACAACGGTGGATCATCGGCACTGATGGTGATAAATAAACCGGCATCCCATAATTTTCGTAACGGATGTTTTTGATAACTTTGATAGACACCAAGCCGAACGTTGCTTGTAATGCAAATATCAAGTGGGGTTTGCAGTTGTTTTAGCGTTTGCATGAGCTTTTCATCTTCAATGCAGCGTACGCCGTGGTCTATTCGCAGTGATTTGCATATATTAATGGCATTCCATATGCTCTGTGCCCCTTCAAATTCACCAGCATGAGGAATAAGTGGTAGATTACCGTTAAGGGCCCTTTCAAATGCATGTTTGTAATCATCGGGATGGTTTGTGATGATGTTTTCACTTAACCCCATCGCAACCACATCTTGCCCGGCCGCGCGGGCATCAATGACAAGATTAACAAAATCTTCAGGCTTGATTTGTGTTGAGCGGGTGAGATCAAAAATCCAGTTCCAGGTAATATGGAATTCGTTTTGTGCGCGAGCTTTACCTTTATTGAGTGCAGTAATAATTGTTTGCCAAGGCAAGCCTGATAATTTGCAGTTTGTTCCCATGGTAAAAGTGACTTCGGCATAGCGGATGTTTTGCCGTGCACATTCTTTGCCAAATTCGTATGCAATTAATTCATAATCTTCTGGCGTTTTGAAGCAACTGGTTATGACCTTGTAAAGATCACAGAATTGTTTGAATGTTGAAAAGCTGCAAAGGGTGTGCAATTCAGATTCAGTTTTGAATGGTAATGTGACGTTATTACGTTTGGCAATTTTAAGTATTGTCGCGGGAGGAATTGAACCTTCTAAGTGAATATGCAACGAAGTTTTTGGCATTTGATGTGCGAATTTGTGTAATTTATTTAAGGCGCGTTGTTCTGAACTTGTTTGGCACGCCGCAACAAAAAGAACGATACCGAGGATCAACAGATGTTTATAGATTGTTTTAAAAAACGCCATGAGTTGATCCTCTTATTTTTTTAGTTCAAATTATTTGTTACTTTTTTTGTCTTGTATTGAATATCCAAGCTCCTGTAATTTTGTACGCAATTGATCTGCCATTGCCCAATCTTTATCTTTACGGGCTTGTTCGCGTTGGTCGATAAGTGTTTGCATCTCTGGTGTGATTTCGCATTCTTTTTCTTTGAGCGGTTGGAGCGTGAGCCCAAGAATATTGACGAGCATATTTTTAACCAAACCGGCAAGGCTTGGATTTTCTTTGAGCATGTTTAAATGTTCAAAAACAATGCCAAGAAATTTTGGGGTATTAAGGTCGTCGCATAACGCAGCATGAAGATCGTTGATGATAACGTTTTCGGTTGTGCTCTGTGCACATTTTTCCTGCCCTGTTGAAAATGCGGCAATAAGCCGTTTGTAGGCAACGACGCTTGCGAGTAATTCATTGTCTGAAAAATCTATTGGAGTTCTATAATGGTGTTGCAGGATAAAAAAGCGAAACACCATTGGATCATAATGCTCAAATAGTTGGCGTAAGGTAATAAAATTGCCAAGCGATTTAGACATTTTTTCTTTGTTGATCGTTATGAAGGCATTATGGAGCCAATAGCGAGCAAATGTTTGACCATGAAGACTTTCCGATTGTGTGATCTCATTTTCATGATGGGGGAAAAGAAGGTCCATGCCGCCACCGTGAATGTCGATAGTTTTGCCAAGAAGGGTGTTGCACATTACCGAACATTCAATATGCCAACCGGGGCGCCCATATCCCCACGGTGATTGCCAAAATTTTTGTTCGGCATTTCCTTTCCATAAAACAAAATCACCAGGGTTGCGTTTGCGTGCGTCAACTTCAATGCGTGCACCGGCCATAAGGTCTTCGCCCGATCGGCCAGATAATTTTCCGTAAGCGGAGAAGCTCGCGATGTCAAAATAAACATCGTGATCAACAACATAGGCATTTCCGTGCGCAATTAATGCGGCAACAAATTCAATTATTTGTGGAATATATTCAGTGACTCGAGGCTCATGAGTTGGCGGTAAGCAGTTAAGCGTTTCCATGTCTTTGTGATAAGCGTCGATAAATCTTTGGGCAATGGCGGCGTAATTTTCTGGATCTCCTTCTTTTGTGGCGCGTGTAATAATTTTATCATCGATATCGGTGAAATTTCTGACATAGGTAACGGTGTTGCCTTGATGTTTTAACAAGCGGTATAAAACGTCAAAATTGATATACGAACGACCATGACCAAGATGTGAGTAGTCATAGGGTGTTATTCCACAAACATACATGAGCGCTTGATTTGCGTGTTGTGGTGTGAAAAGTTCTTTTTTCTTGGTGAGCGAATTGTAGAGTTTAAGACTCATGGTCGTTGCTCCTTGTTACCGTTTTTCGTATCCGGGCTTTATTTGCTAAATGTTTTTTCAATCGTTGATATGAATTCTGCTTTTTTTGTAATTGCACCGGTAATTCTGTGGACTTCTTTTCCGTTCTTGAAAAAGACGAATGTTGGGATTCCCTGAATGCCGAGTTCTTGAGCTATTTTTTCTGCCTTATCAATATCAATAGTTACAAATTTATAGGTTGATCCTAATTGTTCAGCGACCGCATCAAATGTTGGCTTTGAGGCTTTGCATGCTCCGCACCAATCTGCACTAAAGTCGACAACTGCAGGTGTTGTTGCATGCACGATTTCTTTATCAAACTGTTCGGTGTTTGTTATTTCTACGTGATTTTTTGATTCTTGTGTGCTTAATTCTTTAGTGGTGGTGTTTGTTGTTTGTGGTGTGATTATTGCTTTACCTGCTTCTTTTTGGCAGCAACAAAATGGGCATTTGCATGCAGATAAAAAGAGAATAGCAAAGAGACAAAGAGTGTACATAAAACGCTTGATCATAACGGCTCCTCTTATATAAAGATCAAAATTAAAGACCTGGAAAAACAGCTTCTTTTATAATATCTGGAAAATTTTATTAAGTATAGGTAGGCTCAAAAACTGAAGGATTGAGGTGTGGTGATGTGCGATAAAATCAAGGGATTGTTATGTTGAAAATGAAGTTTGGTCGATTATTATTTGTTTTTGGTACAGCAATTGTTTTTTTAGTTATTTATCAGCACAACTTAATAATTAAGTTGAATTATGGCAAGCAACGGCTTGCACTAAAAAAGGACAAGCTTATTAAAGAACAAAATGAATTGATGCAAGCTTTGTATCAGCTTAAAAATCCATCTAAGACCAAGGCTTGGGCAACTGGGCAACAAGGAATGAGTGATTTGATGCTGTCGCATGTGATTACTCTAACAACACAGGCCGAGGGTGATTTTTTTGTAACGCCAACGACAAATCATGAATAAGGGGGAACGATGTTACGTAAGAATTTTTCTGAAGAATATAAGCTCAAGTTGCTTTGGATTGTACTAACTTTTTTTGTCTTGTTTGCCATTCTTGTTGTTCGATTGTTTTTGTTGCAGATTTATCAGAAGAGTTTTTTTTCGCATTTGGCGCGTGGGCAATATGGTGTACATGTTAAGGTTGATCAACCACGAGCGACGATTTATGATCGGTCGGGGATTGTTCAGTTAGCGTTCAATCGTGAGGTGCCTTCGGTCTTTATTTTGCCAGGACAGTTAAGTAATGCTCCACGATTAGAAAAGTTTTTGTTGGCTAATTATAAAGATGTTTATAATCGTTTGAAGGCAAATCCGGAGCGCCATTTTTTATGGGTTGATCGTAAGATTACGCCAGAACGCTTAGCATTTATTACCCAGCAAAATATCGATGATCTGCAGGTAATTAACGAGTCACAAAGATTTTATTCATGCCAGCCAATGGCGCAGGTGATTGGGTTTACCGATATCGACAATATTGGTTTGTCTGGTATTGAACTTATGTTTAATAAGCAGCTTTCAGGTATGCCGTCGTTGGTAAAACTCGAAAAGGATGCGCGTTCAAAATCTTTTTATTTTAATAAGGTGGTTGAGCAGCCGGGAATAGCAGGCGATTCGGTAACGTTGACATTGGATAGTAATCTTCAATTTTTGGCGGCAGACGAACTTAAGGCCGCGGTTGATTTTCATCATGCCAAAGGTGGGTCGGCATTAATTTTGGAACCAACGAGTGGGCAAGTATTGGCGATGGTTAATTATCCCGATTTTGATCCTAACCAAAAAAGTGTAACAAGTCCTGAGTCGACCAAAAATAATGTGGTAACCGATTGTTTTGAGTTGGGTTCTGTGGTTAAAGCTTTTTGTGCGTTGGCCGCGTATGAAGAACGAGTCGTTACCTACGATGAGCTTATAGATTGCGAGGGCAAGGCGACCTATATCGATGGATTTAGAGTAGAAAACTGGAAAAGTGTTGGGGTGCTTCCTTTTTACGATGTTCTGAAAAATTCAAGCAACGTTGGTGTTGCAAAAGTTGCCAAACGTTTGGGGCCAAAACTATATGAACATTTGAGGCGTGTTGGTTTTGGTTACAAAACAGGTGTAGAATTTCCGGGCGAGCGCGCAGGTTTTGTTAATCCACCAGAAAAGTGGAGTCGCTCATCAATATTGGTTTTGTCGTTTGGTTATGAAATTATGGCTAGCCTTTTGCAGCTTGGGCGTGCATTTTGCATCATTGCTAATGGTGGGTATTCGGTTGCGCCAACGGTGCTTAAAGACCCTGAACCACAACCGTTTAAAGCGGTTAAACTTTATAGAGACGATACCATATTTCATATGAAAAACACGCTTGAAAAGATTGGCGAAAATTATCCGATCAAAGGATGTCGTGTCATGGGTAAGACCGGTACGGCTCGTTGCGTAAAGGATGGTCACTACTCAAAAACGGCCCACGTTTATACGTTTGCGGGGATTGTTGAAAGTGGTAGTTATAAGCGAGTAATTGTAACCTTTGTTCGTGAACCATCACAATCAAATTTATGGGCAGCTGGTACCGCTGCACCAATGTTTCATAAAATCGCGCAAAAGATGGTGTTATATGAGGGGATAAATAATGGAGTTGCTCTTAGTGGATAAGCATATATTGACTCTTATGGTTGCGGTTCAATTAATTTTGGCAAGCAATGTTTGTGCTCTTGATGATAAACCGAAAAAAATAGATTGCCAAAATGAGTTGGCATTTTTGGATTTTTCTAGGAAAAACATAAAGAGACTTGGTCCAAATATTTTATATCTTTCTATGCCGAGAGGCCGCGGTGGGATCTTTGAGGTGAATTTGGCAAATTGTAAAATATTAACTCAGGATGGGTACAATGTGACTGTGCTTGTTGATGAAAACTCAGAAATGCACCGGGCTTTAGTGGATTTAAAAATAAAGCACTATACCTGTAATGCTTTGAAAAAACTTAATCGTTATAATGAACAAACAATAGAGCCTCAAATATTGTCAATTGATTTTGAGCGAACACTTTATAATAATATCTATTTTATTTGTAAACAACAGAAAATTGATATTATTCATTGCAATAAGCCATGGGAATATGAGATTGCTCATTCAGTTGCAAAAGGCTTGGGAATAAGAGTTATCGCTCATTATCACAATCAGTGTACCTTTGATTATTCACGACTTAAAGGAATTGATGCTTTTTGCGCGGTAAGTCCATATGTTACCAAAGAGGTCTTGGCTGAAAATCAAAAGAAACAACTCAATATTGGCAATGTTTTGTCGATACATCCTGCATATAATCAAGAAAAATTCCTGAATTTTACGCCAACGGTTTCAAAAAAAGTTTTTTTTGCACAGCGCTTTAATGTTAAAATTGATGAGGCTACTCCGGTTATTTGCATGATTGCCAATTTATATGCGCAAAAAAAACATGCGCTTTTATTACGAGCAATTGATTTATTAGTGCATCAATATAATCAACCAGTTCATGTTCTGTTGGCTGGGCGAGGACAGAATTTAGAAGAATTGAAAAAAATGACTCATGATTTGAATATTGAAGAATATATCAAATTTTTAGGATTTGTGGATGAAACGCCCGAACTTTTATATTACTCGGATATAAAGGTTTTACCGAGTTGTGATGCATTTGGTATAGTTCTTATGGAAGCAGCTTTAATGAAAAAACCAATCATTCTTTCTCGGGCTGCACATGTTGCGGGGTATTTGATAAAAGATGGCGAAAGTGGTCTTTTGTGTGATGAAGAGAATCCTGATGATTTAGCGTTGAAAATAAAATATCTTATAGATAATCCACAATTAAGAAAGTTTTTGGGGGAAAATGCCTATGAAACGGTTAAGCAAAATTTTTCTAATGAATTGGCGCTTGCGCTATTGGAAAAACTTTACGATGATTTGTATGCCAAGCAGGGGTCTGGGTTATGCTAAGATTAGCGTCATTTTTTTTACAGAAGCATTATGAAAAGCTGATATCATTTTGAATGCTGGGGCGTTTTGATGAAAAGATTATAGAGGGAGAGTTGCATGAACTGTAAACCAGTTGGATTTTTTGGTTGGTGTTTTTTTTGCATAACGTGTTTTGGTGGACAGGTCTTTGCCACGCCAAAAATTTTACGCATATTGACCTCAGATTGCTGGGGGGGGGTTGAAGAACAGACGCTTACCGCTTATGAATATTTTTTCAAAAAGGGGTATGCTATTTCTCTTATGGTGGCAAAAGGGAGTTCATTCGAAAAGGAGTTAGATAAACGGTTAATTCCCCACTGTTCGACCGATTTATTTAACGGTCGAGCCAGAAGCAAAGAGGATGCTTGCCAATTTCTATACACATTTTGTTGTGAACACAATATTGATATTATCCATTGTCATAAGGATACCGAATATGCGATTGTTAAGGTGGTTGCAAAAATGCTTAACATTAGTGCTATCGCGCATTACCATTCTCATGAGATGCCAAGCCCATTAAATTTTAAAGATTTTGATGCATTTATATCATCAAGTCCACGCGTTGCAGAATTTATGAAAAAGGCAAATCAGCAGCATGGTTTAGGTCTCAATCAGGTTGAATTCATTCATCCGCCACATAATGAAATAAATTTGATCAATCTTCACCCAACCTTAACGCGAAATGACTTTTTTAAGCAGCAGTTTAATATAGCGCTGACGGATGCTCCAGTCATTTGCACTGTTGCAAATTTATTTGATTATAAAAATCATACACTTTTGTTTCATGCTATTCAGCGATTAATTTATCAAGAAATGGTTCCTGTCCAGGTTGTACTTGCCGGCGTTGGTTTATTACGAGCAAAACTTGAAAAGTTGGCGATTGAATTGAAAATTCAGGAATATGTTAATTTTTTGGGTTTTACACAACAGGTTCCAGAGATCCTATATTATTCTGATATTAAAGTGCTTCCAAGTAAAGGTGAAGCGTTTGGGATAGTTTTAATGGAAGCCGCTCTGATGAAAAAGCCAATAATTGTAACGAGCGGCGCTCATTTGGCGGGGGTATTTATACAACACAATAAAACAGGGCTTGTCTGTAGCCCAAATGATCCGGAGGAACTTGCCCAGCAAATAAAATTACTTATTGAGCAACCGGGATATGCAAAACAATTGGGAGAAGCGGCTTTTGTTCTAGCCTGTGAAGAATATTCAACAAAAAGATCCTTGGATAAATTTGAACATATTTACACGGCTGTTTATGCGCAAAAAAAAGGAGCATTAGCGTGAAAAAAAGTAAAAACTTGTTGGCTTTTGCCTGTTTTATAATTGCCATAGGTAACGGTTGGGTGACCTTGAAAAGCCAAACAATAGATTTTGTACCAGCTTCTTCTTTAGTCCATGTAACAAAACCGATGCGCATTTTGCATGTTCTTCTATCTAAGACATTTGGTGGAATTCATCAACAGACTCTTTTTGCATATAAGAAGCTTTATGATAACGGTTATGATGCTTTTATGCTTATACCAAACAACTCAAAAATTGAAGAGCAATTAAAGAAAACGTCATTTTGTTATTACAAATGTGATGTGCTTAACGATTTAAGATCACTTAGTGAGGGTGTTATATATCCGCTACCAAAAGATTATTGCCAACATTTATATGATATTCTTTTTCTTATTTGTAAAAAACATCATATCGATATTATTCATTGCCATAAACCCTGGGAATATTATGTTGCACAAAAAGTTGCGCATAATTTGGGGATACGTGTTATTGCGCACTATCATACGCATATTGTTCCAGATCCAAAAATGTTTAAGGATTTTGATGCATTTATTGGTTCAAGCCCGGCGATTGTTGATTTTATGAAGGCGGCTAACGGTAAAGAGCTTCTTCATATTAAGCAGGTTGAATTTATTCATCCACCTCATGATGAGGAAAAATTTCTTAATTTTGTTCCATCATTATCCAAAGAAGCGTTTTTTAAGAAAAATTTTGATATAACCATTAAAGATATTCCTATTGTTTGCATGATTGGTAATTTGGCTGCATATAAAAATCATGTGACATTGTTTCAAGCAATTCATGAATTAATTTATACACATAATATTCCAGTGCAGCTTGTCCTTGCCGGTTTTGGAATGCTTGAAAAAGACCTTATGCGACTAGTTCGTAAACTAAAAATTCAGGATTATGTATATTTTTTAGGGTTTACCCAACTAATTCCAGAACTTCTTTATCATTCTGATATGAAAATTTTACCAAGTTCAGGCGAAGCATTTGGTATTGTTTTATTGGAGGCTGCGCTTATGCAAAAACCAATTATTCTTTCAAGCGCTGCGGCCGTTGCTAATGTTTTGATTAAGCATGGAGAAACAGGGTTTTTATGCGATCCGAATAATTCTTCAGATATTGCGCTACAAATAAAAACGGTGATTCAAAATAAAGAATTTAGTAAAAAAATAGCTAAAGATGCTTATGCTTTAGTTAGAGAAAAATTTTCGGCGATGAATGCATTTTCAAAAACAGAAGAGCTTTATAGAAACATATATACATGAAGGGGTGAGTTGTGAAGATTAGTATTATTTTAGCGTGTCTGCTTAGTTCGTTGTTTTTTTTATCAATTAGATGTGTTGATCAGAATAACGATGCTACGTTTTCGAGCTTTACGCATGATGCATGGCCAAAGGAACTTTGGAACGAAGATTTACAATGCTATTTGCATTCTTGGCCAACAAATGAAGCATTAAGATTACAGAAAGATGGTGCATTCCTAAAAGTTATTAGCGTTTGTTTATTTAGGCCTCCGCTAAAATTAAGAAATAAAGGGCAAGGCGGAACCTTTGGCGGTAACCATCAAGTGTTAATATATGTTAATGGTCTTAAGCGTTTAATAGAGCATGTTCATGCTGTTTTTCCAGATTGGATATTACGTATCTACTATGATGCGTCTCTTTTTGTTCCTGGCGAAAGTGAAACAGAATTGTGCTCGTCTGCATTAGAACAAATTAAGACTGATAAGAGCGTTCAATTAGTACAATACTATTTTCCTAAATTTGCAGAAAATGGCGATAATTACCATCATCAATCTTTATTCGGAACCTTAGTAAGATTTTTGGCTGTTTTTGATCCTGCAATTACAGCTTCATTTATGCGCGATATCGACATGGGTTTATCTATATATGACAAAAAAAAAATTGATATGTGGCTTACAACAACAAATAAAGATTTTTGGTTTTATCATAATGAAAATCATATAGGCAAGTATTGTTTTCCGTGGCTTTCTGAAGATGGAATTTACGGATTTGCCGGTATGTGGGCGGCAAGGCATCAAGGTATCGTTCTTTGGCAGGAAATGTTGGCGATTTTGATTGATGTTGTTTGTAACCCGAATTCAGCAATAAAAACTTTTTGGAATAGGCAAAGTTGTTCGCGAGGTGTAGATGAATTTCTTTTGAATTATTGTATCGTTTTAAAAAGGCAAAAAGACATAGCAATTTACAGCAATGTAACCAAAAAGATGCAAAGCTTGATTCAAGATGGGGATGCGATATGAAGATTAGCATTGTTTTAGTTTGCCTATTCAGCTCATTATTTTTTCTACCAATTGGATATGCTGAACAGATTAACGATTCTACGTTTTCAAGTTTTACGCATGATGCATGGCCAAAGGAACTTTGGCACGAAGATTTACAATGCTATTTGCACTCTTGGCCAACAAATGAAGCATTAAGATTACAGAAAGATGGTGCATTACTAAAAGTTATCAGCACCTGTTTATTTAGGCAAAAACAAACTAGATCGCTTACCAAATATACAGATGGGCTAGAAAAATTGCTTAAAACGGTGCATGAATTTTACCCCGATTGGATTTTGCGCGTATACTATGACGCATCTCTTTTTGTCCCAGACAATACTGAAGCAGAGGGATGCAAATCACTGTTCGAAAAACTTAAGACAGACAAGCATGTTCAGCTTGTGCAATACCATTTCCCTACGTTTTTAGAAAAAAATGATATTTATTGTCATCAATCATTATTTGGGATGATAACAAGATTCCTTGCGATTTTTGATCCAAGTGTTGAAGTTGCGTTTATGAGAGATGCTGATATTTCACCGATATCGCAATATGATAATATTAATAAGATCGAACAGTGGCTTACGACGTCAAATAAAGATTTTTTATTTTATATTCAAAAGATTTGGACTTCTCCGTGGCAAAGACATTATAAATGGGTCCCTGCTGGTAAATTTTGTCCCTTAGGTGGAGCATGGGCAGCTCGCCATCAAGACATTGTAATTTGGAAGGAAATGATGCAGTTTTTGATAGATTCTGCAAATAATCCAGAAGCATTTTTACGAAAGATATGCCAACTAGGAACATTCTGTGGTTATGGTTTTGACGAGGCGCTCTTGGCTTGTTGCATTGTTTTAAAAAAAGAACAAGATATTGCTGTTTATGATATGGACAAAAAAGAGGTGCGCAATTGGCTTCAGCCCCATATTGTAAACGCATTTATAAAACAAAATGGGGATGCGACATGAAGATTCGGATTGTTTTAGCTTGCTTATTCAGTTCATTGTTTTTTCTACCAATTGGATATGCTGAGCAAAATAATGATGCTACTTTTTCGAGTTTTACGCATGATGCATGGCCAAAGGAACTTTGGCACGAAGATTTACAATGCTATTTGCATTCTTGGCCAACGAATGAAGAATTAAGGGTGCAGAAAGATGGTGCGTTACTAAAAGTTATCAGTGTGTGCTTGTTTAGGTCAAAGGCAAGAGGGCGACCGCTTGTCAGGTATACCGAGGGGCTAGAAAAATTGCTTACAACGGTGCATGAATTTTATCCAGATTGGATTTTACGCATATATTATGATGCATCTCTTTTTGTTCCAGACAAAACAGAAACAGAGGCATTAAAAATACTGTTCGAAAAAATTAAGGCCGACAAGCATGTTCAGTTTGTTCAATGCTGTTTCCCTACGTTTTTAGAAAAAAATGATGTTTATTGTCATCAATCATTATTTGTGGCGATAACAAGAGATCTTGCGATTTTTGATCCATGTGTTGGTGTTGCGTTTATGAGAGACGCTGATACTTCGCCGATATCAAAATATGATAGTATTAACATGATCGACCAATGGCTTACGACGTCAAATAAGGACTTTTTATTTTACATTGGGAAGGTTTGGACTTCGCCATGGCAACGCCATTCAAAGTGGGTTCCTGCCGGTAAGTTTTGTGCTTTGGCGGGAGCATGGGCTGCTCGTCATCAAGATGTTCAAATATGGAAAGAAATGATGCAGCTAATGGTAGATTCCGCAGATAATCAAGATGCTTTATTAAGAAAGCTGACCGCTAAAAAAGCAGCGTTTGATTATGGTTTTGATGAAGTGCTTTTGGAATATTGTATCGTTTTAAAAAAAGAACAAGATCTAGCCGTTTATGATATGGACAAAAAAGAGGTGCGAGACTGGCTCCAGCTTATACCGTAAAAGCATTTTCGATATAGGTAATATCATATTCACCTGGCGATGAGGTGGTAAGGGTTGCAACATCAAAACGTAAAACTCTTTCGCGAATTTTATGTTGAAGTACAAATGAAATGGCTGCTTTAGCTATGCGTCTTTGCTTGGTAATGGTTATGGTGTTTGAAATAGGAAAAAGAGCCGATTTTCGTGTCTTGACCTCGATAAACGCAACCACTTCACCCTTGGTGGCGATAATATCAACTTCGCCCATTCGTGTTTGATAGTTGCGAGCAAGGATGGTAAATCCGCGTTCAATAATCCATTTTGTGACGGCGTCTTCGCCTTGGTTTCCAAATGTGCGTCTTGGTGTGATCATATGAATCAGGTATCCCTAAAACAAGAAGCTTTGCTTAGTCATTAGTGCTTGCGTCATTGGTGTGAATTGAGAATCAGGATACTGATTGCTGAGTTTTTCGAGATTTTCTTTAACAAGCGCAAGATTTTTTTGTTTTTGGGCTAGTTGGCTTTCAAGGTATAGCATACGTGCGTCGAGTGCTTGGTTTTTGGGTAAAAAGGCTTCGCGCAAATGTTTGAGTCGACCGCTGGCCGCTTCATATTCACCTTGTTTTAGGTAAAAATTAAAGACGTAAATTTCTTTATCAACCAGCTTGTGTTCGCACGTTTTATTGATATCGGTAACATCGTTAGCATATTTTTTGTAGGTAGGGACATCAAGGTATTCTTGGCACAGTTTTACCGTTTCTTCGGTTTGTGATTGGTCACAATCGGAGCGGAGTGTTTGATAGAATTTTGCAAGGACCGAGCGATATTTTGCATATTCTGCTCGTGCATCCGATGGGTAAAATTGGTTGTAATGGTCGTATAATTCAAATGCTGATGGATATTTACCTGTTTTGAAATACACTTCAGCGAGCAGTAATTTATACTTGGCGACGTCCGAACGGTCTGGGTGTTGCGCGATAATTTGTTCTAAGTATTCAGCGGCATCATCGCGATGGTTTTTTTCAAGGCAAGCAAATGCTTTGTGCCGGAGCTCATCAAAGGTCATTTCTTCTTTTTTCTTTTGTTTAGCACATCCAGCGATAACGGCTAAGATGCAAATTAAGAGTGCATACTTTAATGTGTTTATTCGGTTACCAAGAAAATTCATACTCATCCCTCAATTATGTCAAAATCTGGTATTTATTTTATTACCCAATCGGTCATTTGACCTTAAGCCTACTTAGTGTAGCCCAATGTGCCATTTTTTGAAGAAAATGTTAAAGGGAGACGTCTTTAGGTGGTTTTATTTTGATAAGAATTGCAGTTAGTACTAATGGTGTTGTTATTGCCTGGTTATGAACGCAAAGAGAAACTAGCGAGATTGAGAATTCTTTGTTAGACTTCAGCTTCGTTTATGTCGAGCAAGGCGCTCAGTGTATAGTTATATAGATTAATTTAATTTCGTGAGGATTGAGCAAATGATGGATAAGAAATTTTGGTTTACGGTACTTTTATCAATAGCTACGGTATGGGGAATTCAGTGGTATTTTGGTCGCAATTTACAGCAACCGTCCACCACAACTAGTGGCCCGGTAGCAGTTGCAGCCCAACAACAAGGGGTGCCAAACCAGCCAGCAAAAGTGCTTTCGGTTCAGGATTTTTATCGTCCACTCGATACAAAAGTTGCATTTGGTGATGAGCAAGCTCCTGTCGCACTTGCTACCGTTGAGACTCCGCATCTTAAGGTAACGTTTTCCAATCAGGGTGGCGCTATAACAGATTTATCGTTTAAAGAACATAAAGGCAAGGATGGCGCTCCATTGCGTACGATAAGCGATTATGGTATTGCAACCGCAGAGGCAAAGCAAAAATCTTGTTTCCTGTTGGCGCTTGATGATAAGACACCATTTGTATATACGTTGATTAATAACGAAAAAAATGATGAAAAGAAGATCGACGTTGTTACGTATCAAGCTGAAACCGATCAGTGGCTTCTCAAGAAAATATATACCTTACATCATGACAGCTATCAAATAGATGTAACCGTTGCCGTTGAGCCAAAAGGCACCGATGTTAAGGCGACGCGCATGCGTCTTTTTGTTCCAGCACCTTTTATTAAAGAGATAGCTGATGATGCTATTGGCGTTGTTTCGCTTGATAAAGCAAAGAATGTTGTTGAAAAAGTTGATCTTGAAAAGGCAGATGGTTTGGCTTGGCCTCTGGACATAAGTACCGCACTTTTTGGTGCCGAAGATAAATATTTTGCGCATGTGCTTGTTCGTGATGCATCTCAATTTGCTCAACGTTCATACATTAAACAAATCAATGTTCCGGCAGTAAAACCTGGTGACACCCCTCAAAAAGAAGTATATGCAATTTTAGAGAGCGGTTTAGTTAGTGAAAAGAAAGCATGGACCATGTCATTTTACATGGGGCCAAAAGCGCTTGAAAATTTAACTGCGGTTGATGACCGATTAGATGACCTTATGGCTTTTGGGTGGTTATCATTTGTTTGCAAGTGGTTGTTAAAGCTTCTTGAATATTTGGTAAATTATTTTGGAAACTATGGATTGGCCATTTTGGGACTTGCGACTCTTTTACGTATCCCTCTGATACCATTATCTGTTTATAGTCGCCGCAAGATGGAAATTTATCAAAAGTTTCAGCCAACAATTCAGAAGATTCGTGTTAAGTATCGCCATGATGTAAAGATGCAACATGACGAATTGATGAAATTTCATCAAGAACATAACCTTTCAACCGCAACGCCAGTTCTTGGGTGTTTGCCGATGCTTATTCAGTTGCCAATTTTGTTCGCTCTATTCCGTGTATTGGGCAACTATATTAATCTTTATAATGCACCATTTTATGGATGGATTATTGATCTTTCGACCAAGGATCCTTATTATGTGCTGCCAATTTTAATGGGAGCATCGATGTTGTGGCAACAATTAATGACACCAACAACCGATGAAAAGCAACGAGTAATAATGATGTTTATGACGCTTGTTTTTACCGTTTTCTTTGCCAAGGCGGCCGCGGGATTAGTCCTCTATTGGTTGGTTAACAACGTTGTTACAATTGGTGAAGATTACTTGAGAAAGCTTGTTTACCGCTAACGCGGCGTAGGGTTTTGATGATCACTCAATTACCAGCATTACAAAAACTCATTCGGCAATTGCAGCGCGTTCCTTATTTGGCATCAAAAAACATTTATCGTGTAGCATCTCATTTTTTGACGAGCGATGATAAGAATGTCGAAGCTTTTTGCCAAACAATTTTAGAGGCAAAAAAACAGATTAAGCCTTGTCTTGTATGCTTCAATTGGACAGAAAATCAAGATCAATGCTCAATTTGTTCTTCAGAGAAACGTGATCGGCGGGTAATTTGTGTCGTTGAAACATGGCATGATCTTTGGGCCCTTGAAACCTCTGGTGAGTATCGTGGTGTCTACCACGTTCTTGGTGGTGCATTGTGCCCACTAGAAGGTATTGGGCCAGACCATTTAACGGTTAAGCAGTTGCTTGTACGATTGACGTCAAATGAAGTTGATGAGCTGATTTTTGCGACAAACCCGACTCCTGAAGGTGAAGCAACGGCAAGTTATATTCATACTAAAATAAGTAAGCTTCCGCTAAAAGTTTCTCGCCTGGCTAGTGGTGTTCCAACTGGGGCAAGCCTGGAGTATATGGATCGTGTTACCATTTCCAAGGCGTTACTTGGGCGTCAACCATTTTAAACCGAATAGTTTGGGGGTTGATTTGGCTACGTGTGATTACAAAAAAAAATATCGAATATTGTTGATGGCTGGCGTCTTGTTATTGGGCGCCACTCTGTCGTTTTCATTACAATCGGCAGCGCCTGGATTTGTTAAATCTATCAAGCAATTGCACATTAAGAGTTCTCAACAGCGTATAATTAATAAAACCATATTTGTTTTTGATGGTGCGGTTGAAGTGCTTGTAGATCAAAAATATCATTTGTGGGCAGACCATGTCGAACTGGATAAAACCAAGGGGACCCTGCTTGCCAATAAAACCGAAAATGGCCCTGTTTCATTAGAAAATAAAGATTTTGTCATTTTGGCCGATCAATTATTTTTAGATTTTACTAAAAAAACGGGTTATGCCGATAAGATTAGTATTCATGTTGACGAAGGATATTTGTCGGCATCACGCGCTGAAAAACTTAATGAAACAGATTGGTCTATGAATGACATGATTTATACACCATGTGATGAAGAAGAGCCGCACTGGCACTTTAAGGCGCAACGGGCTATGATGCATGGTAGCTATCTAATCAAAGCGTCGAATCTTATTTTTAAGGTTGGGCGACTTCCATTGTTTATATTGCCTCGCATGGTTTTTCCTATCCAAGGGAGCTCAAAATCTGGTTTTTTAATGCCAAAATTTTCATACGATTATGAGTTTGGGCTCGGGGCGAAACAAGACTATTATTGGAATATTAATCGCCATTGTGATACTACCATTGGTGTTGATTGGCGTGAAAAACGTGGCATTGTTTTTTTGGATGAGTTGCGCTGGGCAAGAGCAATGGATAATTTTACCATCGCAAATTGGTGGTATGCAATTGTGCGAAAATCTTTTATCCAAAAAAAAGGAGAGGTTTGCGAGGCAACCGCTCGACGCTATTGGGTTTCTGGCAAAGACTTTCACTCAGAAGATAATGTTTTTGGTTCAGGAAGATTTTCGAGTTTGGCTCGTGTTGATTTTGGTACCGATAAGCGTATTGGATATACGTTTGGCAATAGCTTAGATGATGTAGATGATACCTTTAATAATTCATGGATTTTACGTTCTCTTTGGTCGCGTGATTTAGTTGAAATGAAAATTGACAATGCAAAAACAAATATTAAAATTTTTTCTGACTTAACCACAGAAGAACATGATCGCCTTAAGCCTGTGTTTGACCGACAAGCGATTCAAGATCAGCATAAGGCGGTTCAGACATTTGAAAAAAAAGAACGAGAAGATCGTGTAACGGTTGCATATTTTCCCCATGTCGAATGGAATTGTTCGCATAAAGATATTGGTCTTGGGGTACACTATAGGCATGATTTGTTTTTTGATCAGATTTTATATCGACAACAAAAAAATGAAAGTTTTTACTTTAATTCACGGCTTGCTGCCGAAGAAGAATTAATGCCACTCGCAAAGGCTGACTTGTTACGTTTTTGTTATAAAGGAAATATTCATCGTTCATTTCGCCTTTGTGATAACACATTTAAGTTGTTTATGCAGCCTCATATGCAACTCAGAAGTCATGTTAAACAACATGAACATTATGATAAAAAAAATTGGGAGTCTGGCATTTTTGGTCGTGGTGCCTATCGTTTATTTTTAGATTATGGTGCCGAATGGGCATTGCCCGAATTTGCGGTGCACAATGGTGATGATAGTTATCAGCACTCTTTTCAGCCGACGGTGCAGTGGGAATATATTCCAAAGTTTTACCAAGATCATTGGTTTTATATTGATCGTCGAGATCGAACCTATCCAAAAAATGAATTATCGCTTCATGTAAGAAATAATATTTCGGCTGGTCCAATACAATCCGATTTGCATCTATCTCAAGGGGTTGATTTTTATAAACAGCAGGAAATTTTTTATTTGCGGCGGGGAACAAGTGATAGTCTCATGCTTCCTTTTCGCGGCGAGATTAGTTTTGGCGGTGATCCTGTGGTTGTGTCTCTTGGGCAAGAATATGACTGGAAAGATAAGCGGATCCTGCAATCTGACGTACAAACAACGTTTTTGTTTGACAAGTTTCATATAGGGGTTGGATATCTTTTCCAAAACCGGCAAGCGCAATTGACGCGTGGGTTGTTGTCAAATATACCCCATTTTCTTACGCTTAATTTGGCGGTTCCATTAAATAAGCAGGCAACCTTGCTTTATGATAGCCAATTTTATTCTGAAAAGGGTAAGCATTTTGCTTCGTTGAGTAAGATTCATCCGCTGCTTCATCGTGTACGGTTGGATTACAATGGGCATTGTTGGGGATTTTATTTTGGCTTTGAACAAAAAAAATATCGAGAATATGGTGTTGACCGTAGTGAAAATACATTCGTTTTTTCACTACGGCTCGATTCATTAGGATCTTTTGCTAAGAAATTTCGGGGTATCCCAACAATAAAAAAGACCGAATGATGCCATGATTCCTTTACATGCCATTTAATTTCCGGCTACACTACCAGGGGAATGTAGATTAAGAGAAAGGATGAGGTATGTTTTTTAAATCACCAACAGATTATTCATTGTTTGCTGAACGTAGAAGTCGTTTATTTGAGGCAATTCAGGAGCGGAATGGGTGGCAAGGGCCATCTGCTTTGTTGGTGGTCGCCGATTTTGAAGGGCCTCGTCATGCATTCAAGCAAGATAGTTCATTTTATTATTTGACCGGCATAACCGAGCCAGCGGCGATCGCTTTTAGTTATTTTGATGGAGATGCGACTCTTTATGTTCCACGTTTTGGGGAGCGGCGCGATAAGTGGGTGACCACCTCGGTGCATGTTGGGCTTGAACCAAAAAAAATTGGTTTTGATGCAATTCGTCATCTTGGAGCTCCAGAAAAATCTTATTTTTTTAAGACAGATTTATTGAAAGAACAGTACGCTACACTTCTTGATGATTTGAGGTCGTTCGTGCTTTCCGGAGGACAAGTTTTTACGATTATGTCTTCTCATCGAGAAAGCTCGGGACTTGATCGCTTATTATTTGAACGATTTAATGCATGGCTTCCTGGGCTTAAGGATCGTATTGTTGATGCAACCTGGGCGCTTGATTCTCTGCGAAGATGTAAGGATCAGTATGAAGTTAGTCTTATTCATCATGCTGTACAGGTGACATCGTTGGCTCAAGAGGCCGCTTTGCGGGCCATTGCGCCAGGTAAATTTGAATATGAAATTCAGGCCATGGTTGATTATATGTTTATGTCGGTTGC
>CAZGPI010000008.1:0-59924 GCA_964527595.1 uncultured Pseudomonadota bacterium | reverse complement strand
TGTTTCTAAGAACCCTAAAATACAGCGTGTTTTTGAAAAAAATCTTAAGAAATATAGGCCGGCTTTAAAAAAGTTATCTAAAAATTAGTAGGAACGTTGATGTTCTATTTTTTGACCATTGATGAGGTTCTTAATTTTCATGATGTTTTGATTTCTGAATTTGGTGGTTCTTTTGGTGTGCGTAGCCAAGAACTTTTAGATTCGGCTCTAGCTCAACCACAAAGTGTTTTTGCTGGAAGATTTTTGCATGAAGATATTTTTATAATGGCTTCGGTATACGCTTACCATATCATTAAGAACCACCCATTTATTGATGGTAATAAGCGGACGGGTATCGTGGTTGCCTTGAGTTTTTTAGAAATAAATGGGTACATGGTTAATTTTTCACAAAAAGATCTTTATCAAATAACCATCGACATTGCTACGTCAAAGCTGTCCAAAGAAAAATTGGCTCATATTTTTAAAAATGCTGTCATTGTTAAGAAGAAAACATCTTTATAACCTTGCTTAACGAGTTGGCTGATTTTCCAAAATCTGCCAGCGGATCGCCAATTATATCCAATCGTTTTTCAATGTTTTTTATTGTAAATTGTTGAGCGGTGAGCGTAGCCTTCTCAACTTCTTCCCATGTTACCGGTGTGGCGACCGGAGCTCCAGCAAGTGCGCGGACGCCATAAGGGGCAACGGTGGTTTGCGCAAATGCATTACGCGTTGTATCGATAAACATACGGTCGTTGCGTTTATCAAGGCGAATTTCGGTGGTTAATTTTTTTCCGCCTTCTAAGGTAACTAGATGGTTGGCAATAGCGCGTGCGCATAATCGTACTTCATCAAATTGGTGATGGCGATTTAAGGCGACGATGACATGCATGCCACGAGATCCGGTGGTCATGGCAAAAGAATTTAGGCCAAGCGTTTCGAGTAATTCTCTGAGCGTGAGTGCCGTTTGTTTAACGAGTGTAAAATCATTTTTGCCCGGATCGAGATCGAAAATCATTTTGTCAGGGTAATCAAGTTTTGGTATGCGTGATAACCATATATGGGGTGTTATGCAGGCTTGGTTGGCTAGATATACCAATGTGGCGGCGTCGTTACAAATAACATAAGTATTATGGCCACCTTCTTGTTTTTGTACCTCAACCCGTTTAACCCAATCGGGGAAATAATCACCGATATCTTTTTGATAAAAACCTTCGGCATAATTACCATTTTTGCCGATGCCATTAGGAAAGCGGTGCATGGTTACAGGTCGGTCTTTTATGTGTGGAAGCATGGTCGGCGCAATCATTTTGTAATAGTTTATGAGGTCGCCTTTGGTGATATTATCTTGGGGAAATAAAATTTTTTCTTGGTTGGTAAGTTCGACGTTCATGGCTTCCATGATGATATTCCTTATTCTTTTATTTCTTCAATCGTTTTTCCACTAAGTACCGATTTGTCATTTTTAAGAATATTGCGCCGTCGGTCGGCGTATTCATCGTTCATTTTAAAAAATAACCAACCCTCACCTGTTTGAAGTTTGGTGCGAATAAGTGCATAGCCGCCTTGCAATTTTTTGCCTTCCAACCAGATTTCAACCCGACCATTTTTGAGGCATTGATCCATAGATATTTCATGTCCGTTTTTAGTTTTTAGGTTGCGATAAGTGCCGGTGTCCCAAATCATAACGGTTCCGGCACCATAATTTGGTGATTCGATAATGCCTTCAAAATTTGCGTATTCAAGTGCATGGTCATCGACCAAAATAGCTAAGTGTTTTTTTGTTGGATTTGTTGAGGGGCCTTTTGGTATTGCCCATGATTTTAGAACGCCATCAATTTCTAGGCGAAAATCGTAGTGAAGATGGCTAGCTGAGTGTTTTTGGATAACAAAAATTGGTTTTTTCGATATCACCATAATTTGACCTTTCATAAGCGTTTTGAAAGCTTTGCTCATGGTGAGAAGTGTTTCATAACGTTTAATGAAATGTCGATGATTTTTTGATAGGGGTACGGTTTTATATTATTGGTTCAAAAATTTGAGCAAGATATCGCAGTTTTTGGCGTATTGTTGATACAAAGAGTACGGGCCAGGAGTTAAGTCCTGGCCCGTAGATAAAGGCGCTTTATGTTTTCTTTGTGACTAAGTGTAGATTGATAGCCGTTGAGTAGATGCCTGTATTATTTGATGCTAGCTAAAAAAGCTTCATCGGCTTTATTTAGCACGGCCACTGCATCGGCAACCTGGTTCATAGCATCTGCAATCTCGCGGTTAGCTTCATTAAAAATCTTGAGCATAGAACAGAGATCCTTATTAGAAACCAAAAATAGTCTAGAAAAAAGACAGCGGTTAGAATAATCAACCAATGGTTTATGAGCATCAAAATGTTTTCTTATAGCATAGCCTAGGTGGGATATTGAGGCAATGTATGTTTCTTTCTCGAAAGTAGAATAGCGTTTTTCATTGGCTGATAGTATCGTTGATTCGAGCGTTTCTATAATGTGTAAAGATTTTGTCATTAATTCCGCTGCTTTTGCGAGCAGGCCTTCTTTCGTAGTAGGCGTAAAATTAGTTTCGATTTCCACAGTTTCGATTTCCACAAGAACAACCATCAAACCAGAAAGGTTCATGTTCTCATTAAGGTGGGTTTTTATTTTTTCTGGAAGATCGTTATAACTGGTGACTATGTTGTTAATTAATCCAGACTTTGATAATCCAGACGTTGATTGGATTGGCTGGGAGTATTCGTCAATTGCGGCTATAAATTTACATGCAATGGCATTTTCGCTTATAGAAAGAGTCAGGGTACTTAAGCTTTTGGTAATAATCTTTGATAATATGGCCATGCGAGCTTGGTCCACGACTCCGCTCTTTTTTTCAGCTTCTTTAATGCGAGCGGCTACGATCTTGAGTTCAACCTCGCATTCAACTATTTGTTCCATGGCGTACACGTGTGAAACGTTTTGCCCTGCAAGGCCAATGCCCAACAAAAGTGTGAGTAATAGACGTAATGACTTTTTCATAAATCCTCCTAAAAACACGATCTTGTGATATAACCTCATGTATACAAGTCTAAGCAAATAAAATTATTGAGCAAACGCCCCATGTTAAGGTGCTAGGTGTATTTTATTTGTCAGCCCGGCCACCGAGCCATAATTGTCCGAAGTGATTATTAGCGTGTATTTGCAAAGCTCTTTTTGTCACCCTGAACGTGATTCACAACTGTCAGAAGTGTTGATAAGACAGAATGTCGGTAAAATTCGTTCGCCCTGCCTGCCCGCCATAGCCACGATAGGGCGACGGCTGGGAGCGAAGCCCTTTTTAGGGCGCAGTCGAATGGGCACGTGAATAATCCAGTTCGTAACAATTTTATTTTTATTTATTAGTACCTGGTTTCTTATAACCATAGAGCCAAAGCACTGCTGTGCATGCATGCTTTTCTGGTATGATTTTTTTTAAAATGGGTTCTAAAAAACTTAATGTCTTTACTACCCAATATAGTATTCTTTTTTTTATACAATAACTGAATTCTAAGCCAGGAGTTTCAAGCAGCATTTTGAGGGTTTTTGGGTGATTAAACATTATAGCTATGGTTGGTGCAGAAAGGCCATCGTTATTTTTTGACTTTACAACTTCCTCTTTGTTTATACCCGAAGTTTCAAGCATGGTTCTTATTGTTTCAAAGTTTTTTTCGTCGTCGCTAAATATTATAGCTATCCCTAGAGGGCTATGCATCTCATTATGGGTTCTTGTTAATAGTAAAAATTTATTAACCCCAGGAGTTTCGAGTATTTTTTTGACGGTTATATAATCGCCGGCACATGCAGCTGAGTATAGGATGTCATAAATGGTATCGTCTAGTGTTGGTATAAGTGCATTTGCACCATTAGAGCTACCGATTTTTGCTTCAGTAATTGATCGATTATCAACAGGTAAAGCGCTTTTGGTTTGAATCCAAAGGCCCAGCGAAAGGGTGAGTAATAGACGTAATGATTTTTTCATAAATTTTCCTAAAAAAATGATATTGCGATATAACCTCATGTATATAAGTCTAAGCAAATCCAGTTTTTGTGCAAAGGCCCTACGTTGATTTGCTGGGTGTATTTTATTCGTCAACCAGGCCACCGAGCCATAATTGTCCGAAGTGATTATTAGCGTGTATTTGCAAAGCTCTTTTTGTCACCCTGAGCGTGATTCACAACTGTCCGAAGTGTTGATAAGAAAGAATGTCGGTAAAATTCGTTCGCCCTGAGCGAAGCCCTTTTTAGGGCGCAGTCGAATGGGTACGTGCCGTGCCCTGCGGGCAGTGGATTCGACTACGCTCACCACGAACGGCGGTAACAATTAGGTAGGACAATACAGAACAAATTGATCCATTGGTTGATTTTGAACCAAGCCTGAGTTAGAGCTCTGGTGGAAAAAAGGGCAAAAAAAAGAGCCGCATTAATGCGGCTCTTTTTAATACTTATCAATAGCTAAATTGAGGATTAGTCTCGGCTAAAGCGAGCAAATAAGCTGCAAGGCATGCTGCGCTTGCCACTTATTTCTTGAAGATGCAATTCGCCAAATTCAATGTTTTTGCTTGGGAAATAACCATCCAAAAGATTTTTAAGAACGGTTGGGCTGAAGCCCATGCTATAACCATTAAAGATTACAAATAATGGATCTTGCACGAGTACTCGTTTACATAACCCGAGAAGGTTAAGAATTTGTTTTTCAAATTCAAACGTCTTACCCTTTTGATCACGGCCAAATGCTGGTGGATCAAGAATAAGTGCGTCATATTTGACTCCGCGTTTAATTTCACGGGCAACAAACGTTGCGCAATCATCAACGATAAAGCGGATTGGTGTTTGTGAGAGATTACTTAATTCTTTGTTTTTACGAGCCCAGGTAACGGCTGGTTGTGATGAATCGACATGGCATACTGATGCACCAGCTGCCGCTGCACACATGGTTGCGCCACCAGTATATCCAAACAGGTTAAGTACGTTTGGTGGGGTATCGGTTGAGCAAATCTTTTTCATCATCCATTCCCAATTTGAGGCTTGCTCTGGGAAAATGCCGATGTTTTTGCTCGATGGGGAAAGTTTAAGCGCGAAAACAATTTTATTGTCGCACAATCCTTCTTTGACACCATAATCAAAAGTGAAGGTCCAGGGTTCTTTAAAGCTTCTGCGTTTTGTCCATTGTTGTTTACCGTCCGCTTCTTTTACAAGCTGAGCGTCGATGTGGGTCCATGTTGTTTCGTTTTCTGATTGTGGGTACCAGACGCAGTTACTATCAGGACGAATTATGGTGTTGTTGCCAAAACGTTCAACCTTCATGCCATTACCAGTATCAAGGAGCTGGTATTGTTTGCATATCGGCGGCGTGAGTATAGTTTGTTGTGTACTATCTTTCATGTTTCCTCAATCAAATCGATTTTAAATTTGTTTAACGGATGCTTCTCGTCACACATGCGGGCCAAATGTTGGCTTGATATGTGTGTATAAATTTCAGTTGTAGCAATGGTTTTGTGCCCCAAAAGTTCTTGGATAATGCGCAAATCAGTTCCTTCATTGAGCAAATGTGTGGCGAAAGAATGCCTGATTTTGTGTGGAGTCAATTTACGTTGAACTTTTAAAAACCTCCGATACATCTCAAAGATACGTTGAACTGAACGAACCGTCAAGGGTCCACCGGCCTGATTAAGAAAAAGATTAACAATTTTATCATGTTTGGCGATGCCGGTACGTTCGCGTTCGAGATAATTGGTGATGCTGGCTTTAGCTTTATTGCCAAATAGTACGATTCGCTCTCTTCGTCCTTTACCAAAAATCCTGATAACTTTTTCGTTAAAATCTATGTCTGAGAGCTTTATTCCAACCAGTTCAGAGCAGCGAACTCCGGTAGCATAAAGGAGCTCAAAAATTGATTTATCACGATAAGGTGACTTTGAGGGTAGGTGTTCTGGCTTGAGAGTGTCCAAGAGGTAAAATATTTCATCAACGCTAAGGGTTGACGGTAGTTTTTTATCAAGGCGTGGAGACTTAATGTCCAATTGTAACGAAATGCCTTGGTTGTGTAAAAAACGTTGGAATGATCGTAAGCACGAGAATTTTCTGGCCAAAGAAGTCTTGGTAATTTTTTGGTAGTAAAGCGATACAACGTAGCGGTGGATGACACGGTGGCATTCGTGTTTAAGATCAGGTTCATTTTTTATCAACGTTGTCCAAAAAGATGTTAGTAATTTCAAGTCTCCTGAATATGCGCGCAGGGTGTTTTGGGCGACGTTTTTTTCGACCGACAAGAAGGTGAGAAAGTCTTTAACATGGTCTTTGAATTTTTCAATGTCCACCGTTTCCTCCAGGGCGCCAAGAGTTAAATTTAAAATACGAGTAACAAGATACTTGGGTTTGCCCAAGAAGGTCAATACTCTTTTGTTAGAGAAGATGATTTTGATTATTTCGCGCTCTTGCTATAATGGTACATGCTTTATGTGGGCCTTTTTTTTGACGAGGAGTTCCGGTGAATTTTAAAAGCGATAATTACGCGGGTGTTTGTCCTGAGATTATGAAAGCGATTGAGGCGGCCAATATTGGTCACGCTGCTGCTTATGGAGCCGATGATTATTCGATACGTCTTAAAGCAAAAATGGCTGAAATTTTTGAATACGATGTAACTATTTTTTTGACGTCAACGGGTACCTCGGCAAATGGTTTGGCGCTTTCGGCTATTACACCTTCACATGGAACTATTTATTGTCACTCACATGCGCACATTAACACCGATGAATGTGGGGCGCCTGAATTATTTACCGGAGCAAAGCTCAACGCAATTGGTGGGGACGCAAGTAAAATTGATGTCCGGTTGCTTGAGCAAAAAATTGTGCTCGACAAAGATCTTCGTCCTCATGCCAGTAAGCCATCAGCTATTAGCATTACGCAATTAACTGAGGGCGGGACCGCTTATTCACTCGATGAACTTATGGCCATTAAAGCATGCGCAGAAAAACATGAATTATTTTTCCATATTGATGGTGCCCGTTTTGCCAATGCCTTAATAACCATTGGTTGTACACCGGCACAAATGACCTGGAAATCGGGCATTGATGTGTTGAGCTTTGGGGCCACCAAAAACGGTGCCATGATGGCAGAAATGGTTGTTTTTTTTAATCAAAAGCTTGCGCTGGATTTTGACTATAAACACAAGCGAGCTGGCCAATTAATGTCAAAGACCAGGTTCCAGGCGGCGCAATTTTTGGCGTATTTGGAAAATGATTTGTGGCTACGCAATGCGCGGCATGCAAATACAATGGCAAAACGGCTAGCAGAAATACTTTCAACTATTTCCAGTGCATCTATCAATCATGACGTGCAAGGTAACGAAATATTTGTTAATATGCCTGACACGATTGCGGATATCCTTGCCCAAAAAGGAGCACATTTTTATCGATGGGGTGAGAATTATTATCGTTTTGTGACTTCGTGGGCAACAAGTAGTGATGATATGAAAATGTTTGAGATGATGGTTGGTGAATTTAATCGTCAAAAGAAGGGTTGATATGGACGATAAGGTACTTGCTTTTTTATGTGATCCTAAAACTCATAAGTCGGTCAAACAAGATGGGCTTTTGCTTGAGACAGAAGATGGCAAAACATTTCCCATTCAAAATGATATCCCCATTTTTCTAAAACCAATGGATGTTGTTGGGTTGAATCTCAAATATCAGCGTTTTTATGATATTGTGGCCCGTTGGTACGATTGGGTTGCATGGGTTTATAAAATTTTTAATAAAAAAGTAATGACGTTACGACAAGAGCTTTTTAAGGATCTTGCCATAAAACCAGGGATGCGGGTACTTGAAACTTCAATTGGTACCGGATACAACATAACCATGTTTACCAAAGATGCTGAATATTATGGCATTGATATTTCCATGGGCATGCTGCGTGTTTGCCAACGCCAAAATAAAAAGTGGGGTTATAAGCTGCATCTTGCTCAAGCAAATGCTGAAGAATTACCACTTAAAGATGAATCCTTTGATGTTGTTTTTCATGTTGGTGGCATTAACTTTTTTAATGATGTTCCCAAAGCAATTAATGAGATGATACGAGTGGCCAAACCAGGTGCTCAGATTTTGATTTGCGATGAAACACAAGAGCATGTGGTCAAATCGTATCAGCGTATTCCATTCGTGAGTCGTTTTTTCAAAGAAGCAAAACCAGTTGTTGTGCCGATGGAATTTATTCCAAAAAACATGAGTGATGTTAAGCTGGCGTACGCTTGGGACGGACGCATGTACGTTATAACCTTTACAAAACCTGCTTGATTTAATGGCAATTTAATGGCAACTTAATGGCAATAGTGGCTCATTAAAAAAGGAAAATGTATGTTTAAGCCAAATTATACCATTACGCCAATTATTGCCCAGGTGCTTATGCGTATTGAGGCGTGCCGTAAGGAAATGAGTGGATTGCCCCTGACCCCGAATCTTTTGATAACGCTACGAGAATCTGCGCGCTTGCAATCGGTTCACTACTCGACAGCAATCGAGGGAAATAGATTGTCTGCGCAAGAAGTTGCTCAAGTTTTGACCAAAGAGGCAAACTTTCCTGGCCGCGAGCGTGATGCTAAAGAAGTTTTGGGTTATTATGCTGCGCTTGATTTACTTGAAAGCGCCGCTCAGCAAGAAAAAGATCTTACTGAAACAGTTATAAAAACGTTTCATGCCTTGGTAATGGCTGGTGGTAAAAAACGGGTGCGGCCAACTCCTTATCGTGATAGTCAAAATGTTATTCGAGATGGGCGTACGCGGGCGATTGTTTACTTGCCTCCCGAGGCTAAAGATGTACCACAATTAATGAAGGACCTTTTTATTTGGATTAAAAAAACAAAGCGATCGCTGCCATGTCCATTAGTAGCTGGTATTGCGCATTATCAATTTGCAACTATACACCCCTATTTTGATGGCAACGGAAGAACGGCAAGATTATTTACAACGCTCATTTTGCATCTTGGTGGCTATGATTTAAAGGGGTTGTATTCGCTTGAAGAATATTATGCACGGGCGTTACCAGAATATTATAAAGCGATATCGTTGGGGCCATCTCATAATTATTATCAGGGACGGGCTGAGGTAGATATTACGCCCTGGCTTGAATATTTTTGTGCAGGGGTTGCTGAAAGTTTTGAGGCGGTTGTTAAGCATGCCAAACAGGCATATGGACACGGAGCTCAGGACCGATCTGGTATGATGAGAACATTGGATGCGCGGCAAAAAGCAATTTTGACTTTGCTGAAAAAACAGCCATCAATAACGGCAAAAGATATTGAAACATTTTTTTGTGTTAGTGGTAGGACTGCCCGTTGGTTGTGTCTACAGTGGGTTAAAGGGGGCTTTTTGACTGTGCTTGATGCATCAAAGAAGAACAGAATGTACGCACTTGCCCCGGCTGTGCGGCAATTATTTGAAGAATAGCTTTGTATATAATTTAATTTGGAGTGGTTATGACAACAATTAACACAAAAGTACGCACTCGCTTTGCGCCAAGCCCAACCGGCTATTTACATGTTGGTGGGTTGCGCACCGCGCTCTATGCATACTTATTAGCAAAAAAAAATAACGGTACATTTCTTTTGCGTATTGAAGATACCGATAAAACGCGTGAAGTTGTTGGTGGTGTTGCAAACATTATCAATGCACTTGAGTGGGCAGGGATTACTTACGATGAAGGTCCAGGCAAGCCAGGTATTTGTCAGACCTATATCCAGTCCGAGCGGCTACCAATTTACAAAAAATATGCTGACCAGTTAGTAGAACAAGGCCATGCATATCATTGTTTTTGCTCATCTGAGCGTCTCGACCAAATCCGCAAACAGCAGCAAATTGCTCATTTGCCTCCGGCTTATGATCGTCAGTGCCGCGATTTGAATAAAGCAGAAGTTGCTGAACGCGTAGCCTCTGGTGAAAAACATGTTATTCGTATGAGGGTACCGCTTGAAGGTGAGATGACGGTTAACGATCTTATTCGTGGCGCCGTAACATTTCAGTACAAGGTTGTTGATGATCAGGTAATTATCAAGTCTGATGGTTTTCCGACCTATCACTTGGCGGTGGTGGTTGATGATCATGAGATGGAAATTTCGCATGTTTTACGTGGTGAAGAGTGGCTGCCAAGTACCCCAAAGCATTTATTGTTATATAAGTTTTTTGGGTGGGAAGCTCCGTTGTTTGCCCACTTACCATTATTGCTTAATCCAGATCGTAGCAAATTGAGCAAACGTCAAGGCGATGTCTCTGTTGACGATTATCGTATTAAGGGTTATCTTCCTGAAACGCTGGTAAATTTTATTGCGCTTCTTGGTTGGAATCCGGGCGATACGCGTGAAATTTTTAGCCTTGAAGAATTAGTCAAAGAGTTTACGATTGAGCGCATTGGTCATGCGGGTGCGGTGTTCAATGTTGAAAAACTTAATTGGATGAATCAGCAATATATAGTAAAATCATCAACCGATTACTTGTTAACATTAGTCAAACCATTACTGGCACAAAAGGGTTTGTGTGAATTTGCTGACGATTACGTTAAAAAAGTTATTGAACTGATGAAAGATCGCGCGGTTTTGATCACAGATTTTGTTGAATTAACCGAATTTTTCTTTAAAGCCCCAATGACATTTGATGAAAAGGCAAAAGAAAAATGTTGGAGCGCTGAAATTGTTGGATCTTTGAAGGTTTTATCCGAACGTTATGCACAATTGCCTGTTTTCGATGCAATCTCAACAGAGCAGTGCTTACGTGCTTATGCCCAAGAACTTAATGTCTCAGCTGGCAAATTGTTGTTGCCATTACGCTTGGCATTAACTGGTGTTGCTCAAGGGCCAAGTCTATTTCATTTTGCTGAAATTATAGGAAGAGAAGAAGTAGTAAGAAGACTGGTTTATGTAATGGAACTTCCATAATTTTTATCAGGATTTTTTCGATGATTACGAAGAATTTTGCACGAATTGTTATTTGTGGCCTAGGTCTTTCTTTTAACTTTTTATCGGGGACACCAAGTCCAAAGCCTGACGATCTGCCGCGGCGCGTATATGTTGATATGGTTGGCGATCTTTTTCATTTTGGGCATGTTAATGCTTTCAAAAAGGCTCGCGCATTTGGCGATTATTTAATCGTTGGCCTTTGTTGTGACGAAGATTGTGCCAGCTATAAACGTCGGCCTATTATGACGCTTGAAGAGCGCGTTGAGGCAATATCTGCTTGTCGCTATGTTGACGAAGTTATTCCAAATGCTCCATTAGCCGTTACGGCAGAATTTCTTGACGAACATAAGATAGATATTGTTGTACATGGTAGTGATTTTAGTGCAGAAACAATGGAAAAATACTACAAAGTGGCTATTGACCGCGATATTTTACGCATTATTCCATATGACAAGCGTATTTCGACCGGTGATATTATTCGCCGAATTTTAAAGCGTCGCGCATCATTGTCTCCACTGTTAAGAGTTCCCGCGTAGAGAATTGGCTTAACTTGTAATTTAATTTTTCTTTTTATGTATTAATACTGCAAAATTTGTCATCCCGGGCTTGATCCGGGATCCATCTTTTTCTTTGTTTTTTATTGAATGGGTCGATGTTTTCAATAAACATTTTTTTGAGTTTTAAATTTTATGAACAATAAAATATATGCTGTCTATATTCTTGCCAATAAAAAGAATGGAACCATTTATATTGGCGTTACCAGCGATTTGAAGCGACGCATGTTTGAACATAAAAATGGTCTTTTTGAAGGCTTTACTCAAGAATATGATGTTAAAAAATTGATATATATAGAACAATACCAGTATGTCGACAAAGCAATTACAAGAGAGAAGCGACTCAAAAATTGGAAGAGGGAATGGAAAGTCGATCTCATAGAAGAACGTAATCCAGATTGGAATGACTTATATGAATCAATATTTGGGCCAGAAAAAAAATAAGATGGCCAGCCCAAAGGGGCGCAGATCCGCAGGATGGATCCCGGATCAAGCCCGGGATGACAAAAACTATTTTGTGTGGTTATTCGTATAGCATAAAATGATAAACGCAATTTGGTGCGTTTTACAATGCTACGCTAATGCCAACAGATGTTTTGGCTAAGTTTTGTAGGCCTTCAAGCGAGCAATCGACTTTGAATACAGATTGCAAAACTAAAGTTTTTTCGTTTTCTTTAAAGGTAATCTCAAGTGGCGTTTTTCCTTGTCCGAGCGTTGTTTTGACCGTTGAAAGAAAGTCTGGCGTGATTGAGCTTGGTAGCGTCAAATTGATACCAAAAATTTCTTTATATTCGGTAAATAAGTGCTCAACCGGGATAAGTTGATTAGCTTTGATTTTACACTTATTCTGGCTCGTCATATCAACGGCACCTTTGACCACAAAAACAGTAAATTGTTCAAGCAAATGTTCAACTTTTGCAAAGGTGGTTGGAAAAACAACAACTTCATATCGGCCGGTAAAGTCTTCCATTTCAACAAAGGCCATACGGTCCCCTTTTTTTGTATTGATGACTTTATAGCTTTGCTTAAGGCCGGTACAGGTGACAAACGGTTCTTTGAGCGAGGTCATGTTTTTAATTTTTTCCAAGCAGGTGACAACCGTATCTGTTTTGAGCCAGTTAAGTTGAGGGTAACTTGTCAGTGGATGCGCGCTAAGATAAAAACCAATAACTTCTTTTTCTTTTTCAAGCTTTTCTCGATCTGACCATTCGGCTAATGGTTGGAATATGTAACTAGCCATTTCCCCCGTTGATGTTTTTTGTGGAACAGCAAGGCCAAATAAATCCATCTGACCCGTTTTTTCAGCCTCTTTTTGTTGTTGCGCTAGATCAATAATCTTATCAAGCTCGGTCGTTTTTTGTGCTCGATTTCCAGGGAGGCAGTCCATAGCGCCGGCCGCGATTAAGTTTTCAAGCACCCGTTTATTCGTTGTTCGCAAGTCAACGCGTTTACAAAAATCGAGCAGTTCGGTAAACGGTTTTGTCGCGCGTTCGGCAATAATGTTTTGCAGCGATGTATTGCCCGCATTTTTTACCCCTTTAAGACCAAAAACAATGGTCCCGTCTTTGGTAGTAAACTCGATATCCGAAGCATTGATATTTGGTGGAATAAGCGTAAGCCCCATCTCGTGAATTGCTTGTAAGTAATGAGTAAATTGATCGGGGTTTTCAGTTTCATGTGATATAAGTGCCGCCATGAATTCATAAGGGTAATTTGCTTTGAGGTAGGCCGTGTGATAAGCGATTAATGCATAGGCGGTTGAGTGTGATTTGTTAAAGCCATAACCAGCAAAGAAGGCCATAAGATCAAACAATTCGCCGGCTTTGCGTTCATCAAAATTAAGTTTTTTTGCACCCTCAGAAAATTGGGCCTTTTGTGCCGCCATTACGTCGGCTTTCTTTTTACCCATAGCTCGGCGTAAAATATCTGCGCCGCCGAGTGAATAGCCGCCGATAGCAGAAGCGATTTTCATAACCTGTTCTTGGTAAACAATAACGCCATAAGTTTCTGATAAGATTGGTTCAAGTTCGGCAAAAGCATACGTTGTTAGTTTGCGGCCGTGACGGCGTTCAATGTAATCGTCAACCATGCCTGAACCTAATGGACCTGGGCGATAAAGTGCGTTGACGGCGATTAAATCTTCAAATTTGTCCGGCTGAAGTTTACGCAAAACGTCCTTAATTCCATCAGATTCGAACTGGAATATGCCATCTGTATTTCCCTTGCACAAAAGCTCAAAGGCTTTAGGGTCGTCCAGCTGAAGCATATCCAAATCGATATCGACGCCATGATTTTTCTTGATTGCCTTCAGCGCCGAGTCAATAATGGTTAAGTTTTTAAGTCCCAAAAAGTCCATTTTCAAAAATCCAAGCGCTTCAAGATCGGTCATGGTGTACTGAGATACCAGGTCCTCGCTTTTTGGCGGGATATAGAGTGGCATGGTTTCAGATAATCTTGATGGTGCAATAACTACCCCGGCCGCGTGTTTTGAAGCATGGCGAGTCAGACCTTCAAGTTTTAAACAAATGTCCATTAGTGCTTTGACTTTTGGGTTGCTATCGACCATTTGTTTCAAGCGTGGTTCTTGTTCAAGCGATTCAGCGAGCGTGATTTTAAGCTGGTCGGGAATAAGTTCGGTGAGTGCATTCGCGTCTTGAAATGGGAAGTTGAGCGCGCGCGCAACGTCTTTTATAACGCCTTTTGCCATCATGGTACCAAAGGTGATGATTTGGCAAACGCATTCGTGCCCGTATTTATCTTTGACGTAGTTGATAACTTCTTCGCGCCGTTCGATGCAAAAATCAATATCAATATCGGGCATGCTTACGCGTTCAGGATTCAAGAATCGTTCAAAGAGGAGATTGTATTTGATCGGGTCAACGTTAGTGATTTTTAAGGCCCAAGCAACAAGCGATCCTGCGGCCGAACCTCGGCCGGGGCCAATTGGGATGCCTTCCTTTTTACCCCATTGAATAAAATCACTGACGACCAAAAAGTAACCGATAAATCCCATGGTATTAATTAACTCAAATTCCAAGCGGAGCCGAGCGTCATAATCTGCGTATTGGTCTTGTGGTATAAGGCCGCGTTGTTTAAGTTCATCAAGGCCATCAATACATAATTTTTCAAAAAAACTTTCTTGGGTGTGTTCTTCAGGGATTGGAAATTGAGGGAAAAATAATTTTCCAAATTCAAATTCAAATTCGCAACTATCGGCAATAGCACCAGTTTGCCAGATTGCCGCTTCTTGATCTTTAAATATCTCGAGCATTTCTTGCGTTGTGCGGATATGCCCCTGGAATTCGCCAAATGAAAATCGTTTTGGGTTATCCATGGTGTCTTTGGTTTGTATAGCCAACAAAATTTCATGAGCTTCGCGGTCATTTTTGTATAGATAGTGGGCGTCACAAGCGGCAGTACAGCGAATGTCTAATGCTGATGAAAGTTGGATAAGGCCGGCATTAACCTTTATTTGCTCGGGCAATTCAGGTGGGTGGAGCTCAAGAAAAAAGCGATCAGGACCAAAGAGATCTTTGCACCATTGTGCGCGGCGCGTTGCTTCTTCCATATTGTTTTCAAGAATGAGACTTGGAATGTGTCCGGCCATGCAGGCGGTAGTTACGATTAATCCGGCCGAATGTTTTTCAAGTTGAGCATAGTCGATGCGCGGTTTAAAGTAGAAGCCATCTTGGTAGGCAAACGAAATGAGTTGGCACAAGTTTTTGTAACCTTCGTTGTTTTGTACCATGAGCAAGAGGTGGTAATATTTGTCATTTGCATCTTTAATGCGAGCATCCTGAGTAAAGTACATTTCGATGCCAAGGACCGGTTTGATTTTTTCTTTTTTTGCGTACTGAAAAAACTTAATGGCGCCAAAAATATTGCCATGGTCCGATATACCAATAGCTTTCCAGCCTTGCTCTTTTGCCATCCCAAGTACTTTTGGTAAACGAATGGCTCCGTCAAGAAGTGAAAATTCTGTGTGAAGATGAAGGTGAGCAAAATGGTTTGACATGATTTACTTACGTAGTTTAATGCTTGTTTCTTTTATTCACAGAAGTGTAGAAGATTTTTACTTTTTTGTCACTGAAGCAATCGTCCATTTGTTCTTGGATTGGCGGCTGCTTGTTTTCTATCAGTATTAGTCCTTTGGTAATAGGCTTTTTCACCTTGATTGTTTTTTTTATTCCGTGGTACACTATCCCCTTATAGTATTTGGGTATAGACCTTTTGGTAGGGGTTTCTTTATGATGGGTTATGGTTTTTTGAGTCTTTATGTCGGCGGTGTTGTTTCTAGCCTTGTTCTTTTGTGGTTGGCTGGTGATCGAGTTGTTCGATACGCGGTTGAATTGGCAACGGCATTAAAGGTAACAAAATTTTTTATTGGATTCATTGTTTTGGCTATTGTTGCGGGAATTCCAGAGCTTGCGGTTGCAATTTCTGCTGGCCTTAGCGGCGCGAGTCAGGTTTCGGCCGGTGACGTTATCGGTGCAAATTTTAGTGATATAGCCTTTGTGACCAGCTTAGTACTTATTTTTGCTGGGAAAATTGCGCTGAGGCGTTCTGATCGCATGAAGCTTATCCATATGCTTATGGTTACAGGTAGCGTTATTGCTATTGTTTTTGCCCTTGGGGTGGTTGATAAAACCATTGGTTTTTTGCTGGTTATTTTTTATGGTGTTGCGCTCTTTTTCATTCGCCGAAAAAGGAATAAAAACGATATCTGGAATGAAGAGGTCGAAGCAATTACACATGACATTAATGCAACGACTGACGGAGTATTAACCTCCACATTTGGCTTGAGCATGAAATTGCTTATAAGCATAGCGATTGTTCTTGGGTGTTCATGGGCGACTGTTTATTGTGCCGTTGCGCTATCTGGGCTGTTTGGCGCGCAATTAGAGACCGTTGGGGCAACTATCTGTGCTCTGGGTACATCGTTGCCTGAACTTGCCATGAGTTTTGCGGCTCTTAGAAGAAAAGAATACGAATTGGCACTAGCGCCAACGCTCGGGTCAATCCTTGAGCATTCAACGCTTGTTTTGGGCGTTCTTGCCCTGTGTTCACACAAGCCGGTATCCTTTGCGGCACTTCATGGCGCTGGGATTTTCATGTTCATTGGCTTTGGTCTTATGGCCTTGTTTCTTTGGATGCGCCGTCCGCTTGCTCGTTGGCAGGGCGTGATCTTACTGGCGCTTTATGCGCTCTATCTTACCTATGAATTTGGATGGCTTTTATAGGTTAGGCCAGATTTCTTCTGTTTTTAATACTCTTTTTGAAAGGCTATTGCATGTTTCTTGCGATGAGGTTAGTGCCATTGCAAAGAAATATCTAAACCCCGATGATTGGTCATTTGTGATGGCTGGCAGGGTTGGGGAAGAAGGTAAAAGCGATAAGAAATAAATCCCGTTGGGTACAAATAAGAAGAACGGCCGATGTTTATTCAACATCGGCCGTTCTTCTTATTTCTTAAGCGATAAAATTACAGGGTATGTAACTCTGTATTTTTCTTTTCAGATAATTTATCAGCCTTTTCAATGTACTGATCGGTAATCTTTTGAAGAACTTCGCTGAGCTTCTTTGCAAAATCTTCGGAGATAATGTGTTTCTTATCAGCATCACGGACTTCGTTGTGAAAGTCTTTGCGTACGTTGCGGATAGCAACTTTGCAATCTTCGGTTTTTTTGCCGAGTAATTTTGACAATTCATCGCGGCGAGCTGAGGACATTTGTGGAAGTTGTATGCGGATGATGTTGCCATCATTTGCCGCGGTAAGTCCCAAATCTGAGCCTGAGATCGCTTTTTCAATCTCGCCCATGATGCTCTTATCCCATGGTTGAACGGTCAATAGGCGGCTATCTGGAGCCGAAAGAGAAGCAATTTCTTTCAGCGTCATAAATTGTCCGTAGCAGTTAACCTTTAACGTTTCGATTAAGGCGACCGATGCGCGCCCGGTTCTGAGTGTTGCAAGGTCCTTCTCGAAATGTTTGATCGGATCTTCCATAAGGGCTTTAAGTGGAGTTTCAAACGCTTTAACATCACCTTCTGAAAATGCTATTTCTATCATGACATACCTCATTCTGGTATAGATACTTTTAACCTTTTTACAATATTGTACTGCCAAACGCTGGCGTACGCGCCGCCTCCTCCAAAGCTTGAGGTGCAACGGCGTTAAATATACGAATCTTAATATTATGCTGCTGGGCAAGAGTTATAGCAGTTAAATCCATAAGTTTCAACTGTTTTTGTATAACGTCTTGGTACGTTATTTGATGAAGCGGTTTGCATGTTTTATCAATGTTTGGATCTCCATCGTAGATATAATCAACGTTTGTTGCTTTCCATACTTCGGTGGCACCAATTTGGAGCGCGCGTAATATTGCCGTGGTATCGGTGGTGAAGTATGGGTTGCCGGTTCCCCCACAAAAAATGATGCATTTGCCATCGGCAAAGGCTTCATCAATTGTAGTTTGGTTGATTGGAGCAACCAAGGATGGAAGCGGAACGGCACTAAGCAGTACGCATGGCAAGCCATTTTGATTAAAATATTCTTGGAGCATTAATCCATTCATTGCAGTTGCAAGCATACCAACAGCGTCCGCAACAGGTTGCCGTAACTTAAGCTCTTGGCGCGCATGACGTGCTCTAAAAAAGTTGCCGCCACCAATGACAATGCCAAACCGGTGCGTTTCTGCAAGCCGTTTAAGTTGTTCAGTGATGTTGATTAATTGGTGATTGGCCGAGCAAGCGCCGTCGGAGCAAGAGTGCCCTTGTTGCGAGCAATCTGCCAAAATTTCACCGCTTAACTTTAAAAGAATCGTTTTCATGGCGTTTATCTTTGGTTATCGGCCGATGCCAAAACGTATAAATTGTTTTACCATTACATTGGCGCCAACCTTAGTTGAAATTTCTTTAAGGTATTGGGCAACCGTTATTTTATCATTTTTAATGAATAATTGGTTGAGCAAGCAAACTTCTTCATAAAATTTGTTCAATTTGCCATCAATAATTTTTTCAATGATTGGAGCAGGTTTGGTTGAACCGAGCAACTGTTCTTTGGCAATGTTGCGTTCTTTTTCGATCAATGTTTGATCCAGGTCTGCTGATTGGACGGCTAACGGTTTGGTAACGGCGATTTGCATGCAAATGTCGCGGATGGCAGCTGTTAGGTCGGGTGTGGCGGTTAAAGCCTTATCGGCTTCAAGTTCGACCATAACGCCAATCCCTGAGCCAGCGTGGATGTAGACGTTAACTAAACCTTTTTCGCCTGCCTTAAAGAGTGCCGTGCGCGAAATTTTGATGCTTTCTGCGATTTTAGCAATAAGTTCATCAAGGTGATCTTTTATGGTTAAAGTTGCCTTGGTGAGTGATATTTGCGTCAAAATCGATGCGGAATCGGTTGTGTTGTTTTTGGCAACAATTTCGGCAACGTGGGTTGCAAAGTTAAACATGTCTTGTGTATTAGCCGAAAAATCTGTTTCGCAAGCAATTTCAACCAATGCACCGGTTTTAAAGTCTGGGGAAACCCAACTTTCAACACGGCCATTATTGGTTGCGTTGTCCGCGCGCTTGGCGGCAACGGCTGTGCCTTTTTTGCGAAGAATTTCAATAGCTTTATCCATATCGCCATTTGATTCTTCAAGGGCTTTTTTACAGTCCATCATGCCAACTTGAGTTTTTTCGCGCAATTCTTTAACCAGATCCATTGATATAGTGGCCATTAACAGTTCTCCTGTGATTATTTGGGTACGTTAAACTTCAAAGAGGGAATCGAGTTTGCCTTTTCTTCTTAAATGTAGTATTATTCTGCCAGAACCGATTGATTTTACAAGTTTAGAGTTTAATGATCTTCTTAGGAGTCCTGATATGCCAGTACCAAAACGGAAACGCTCTAGAGCGAGGCGTGATTCGCGATTTGCTAATAAAGGTATAAAGCCAAAAGCAATTAGCGGTTGTCTTACGTGCCAAGCACCTATTGAGCCACATACCGTATGCAAGGAATGTGGTTACTATAAGGGCCGCAAGATATTGAAGACAAAGACTGATCGCATGTATTCTCGCGGACAAGTTCGCCAAGCAAAATCGGCACAAATGCGTGCACCAAACGGTGAACAACAAGCTCCAGAAGCAAATGCAAGCGTCAAGGCTGCATAAATTCTGAGCAGAAAAGCATTTACTCTGTTAAGTTAACGGCTGGGCTGAAAGGTTTGGCCGTTTTTTTCATAGAATACACAGGAAGCAGCACCATGATTGCCATTGATGTAATGGGTGGAGATAAGGCCCCGGGTATAATTATTCAGGGAGCTTTACGGGCAGCCAAGACGATACCGGTTCTTTTAGTAGGTCCGGAGTGCTTGGTTCGCGAGCTTTTACATCAAATCGATCCAGCGTGGGAATCCTACAATATCACCTTCTGTGATGCGCCACAGGTGATTGAGATGGGCGAGGAGCCGGTTGCCGCGGTTCGCCAAAAAAGTGCGTCTTCTTTGGCCAGAGCAGTTGCTTGCGTAAAAGAAGGAAAAGCGCTTGCGGTCATTTCGGCCGGCAATTCTGGAGCCCTTATGGTTGCCGCAACTTTTATTCTTGGGCGCGAAGAAAATATAGAACGACCAGCGATCGCTGGTTTTTTTCCTTCAATAAGTGAACGTAATCCACTGATCCTTGATTTGGGTGCTAACACCGAGTGTCGGGCCCATCTTTTGGAGCAATTTGCCCATAGGGGTTGTTTATATGTGTCATCGACGCTTGGCATTGATCGGCCGGCGGTTGCATTGCTAGCCAATGGTTCTGAGTCAAAAAAAGGGTCTTTGCTCGTCAAAGAAACTTTTGAACTTTTACAAAAAAGTTCATTGAATTTTATCGGCAACGTTGAACCGCATGATGTTTTTCAAGGTCGAGCTGATGTGGTTGTTTGCGATGGTTTTTCTGGCAATATTTGTCTCAAGACCATGGAAGCTTCTTTTGATCTATTTGAGCAGTTGATGCAAAAACACATTGATAATGAGTCTGTTCAGGCGATGGAAAAAGGCAAAATAAAATTGTGGGGCGAGTCTTTTTTGCTCGATGTTTCTAATCGTCTTGGTCATCGCAAATATGGCGGTGCTTTGTTGTTGGGTGTTAGGGGTAATGTGGTGGTTTGTCATGGAAATTCTGATGCACAAGCCATCGAAAATGCTATCAATTTTGCGTGGAATTCTTTCCGCGTGTAATTAATCTACGATTTAATTCTGTTTTTAAATTTCAATATACTTTTGATTGTACAATAATATAATCCTCGATATAATGATGAACTTAGATATACATTTAAATAAGTGCAGCTATAATTAATTTAAGGTTTGTTAATTTATTTGACATGTTTGTTGCCCGGTCCGGCTAAATTATTAAGGAGAACTCATGGCCATCACATCAAATCCAGTTGTCATTTGGTTAGAAGATGCATTGGATTACGTAAAAAAGAATAAAAAATCGGCGATTATCGCTGTTGTTGGCGTAGCTTTTTTAGCTACAGCGGCAACCGGATATTGGTTTTACCGGACTCATGTTCGTGAGCAGGCGCATAAAGCATTGATTCAAGCGCTTAAATATTATGATGGTGCGGTTGGTAAAATGAGTTCGGCCGATGCTGGAAACATGTTCTTTAGTTCCGAAGCTGAAAAGTGGCAAAAGACCGAGCAAGTATTCAAAGATGGATACGAAAATTATAAGAGCACCGAGCTCGCCCCAATGTTTAGAGCTTATCAAGCAGAAGCGTTACTCAATCTTGGCAAATTAGATGAAGCAATTGTCGCTTTAACAAGCGCCGTTGATAAAATTAAAAATACCGCGGTGAAAGACTTTTATCGCATAAAGTTGGCGCTCATGAAATTGGACAGCAGCAAGGAATTGGACAAGCAACAAGGCCTTGGCGCGCTTAAGATGATTGCAGACGATACACAAAGTATCGCTCATGAATCGGCACTTTATCAATTGGGTGCTTATTATTGGAGCGAGAAGAAATTTACTGAAGCAAAAAACTATTGGCAGATGTTATTGGTTAAATATGGAACACGTGACGCAAAACAACCATCACCTTATGCCGAAAAAGTTAAAGAAAAATTAGCTCTTTTGAGCGTTGAAAGCCTATAAGCCGTGACGCAACAACGTGATATTCGGGTTAGGTTTGCACCATCACCAACCGGCAATTTGCATATTGGTGGTCTGCGAAGCAGCTTATTTAATTGGTTATTTGCGCGCCATAATGGTGGCAAATTTCTGATACGCATCGAAGATACCGACGTTGTTCGTTCAAAGCCAGAATATGTGACGTCAATCCTGCGTTCTATGGAATGGATTGGATTGACGTCCGATGAACCGATTGTGTACCAATTGGAACGCAATCAGGAACATTTGGCCGCGGCGCATGAATTAATAAAAAATGGATTAGCGTATCCCTGCTTTTGCCAGCCGCGGGATGCTGACCAGGTGATCTTTGAATTAGAGCACGGCAAGGGAAGTAAATATCCTGGGACGTGCCGAGACAAACAATACACCGAACTTGATTTGCAACGGCCGCACGCTATTCGTTTTCGTGTTCCGGATGAATTAGCTAAGGTTGATTTTCAAGACATGGTTCTTGGGAATGTTAGCGTCGAGGCCGATCAATTAGATGATTTTGTTATTATTCGTCGAGACGGGACGCCTATTTACAATTTTTGCGTTGTGGTTGACGATATATTTATGCGGATTAGCCATGTGATTCGTGGTCAAGACCATGTAAGTAATACGTCAAAACAAGTATTGTTTTACCGGGCGCTTGGTGCAACGCCGCCAATATTCGCGCATATACCTCTTATTCTTGGCCCCAATGGCGGAAAATTGAGTAAGCGTGATGCAAGTGTTGCGGTCGAAGAATATTGTACACAAGGCTATTTACCCGAAGCCTTATTCAATTACCTGGTGCGCTTAGGGTGGTCGCATGGAGATCAAGAAATTTTTACACGCCAAGAGATAATTAACTATTTTGCTCTTGAAACGGTAGGCAAAAATGGTGCGATATTTGATATTAAAAAATTACAGTGGCTCAATGGCCATTATCTTCGTCAGGCTACCATAGAAAGACTATTGGTGGCTATTAAGCAAATGGACCCACCGAGTTATGAGCGATTATATTCATTGTGGTCAACGCCACAACTTGAAGCTTTAATTTGTTTATATCAACAACGAGCAACGACATTGCGTGAAATCGTTTGCGGCATTGAAGCATTTGCCCACGACCCATTAACGCCTGATCTTACGGTACTTGATAAATGGAAGACGCCAACCATGGTGCCTGTTTTTAAACAATTTATTCAGGCAATGATTAGCGCCGACTCATTTACCCATCAGGTATTAATGGAGCAAGCAAAAGCAATTTGTGAGCAACATTCAGAAAAATTAGTAACACTGGCTCAACCATTGAGATTTGCTCTGACGGGGGGCATTATGAGCCCAGGTGTTTTTGAATTATTAGAAATCTTAGGGAGAGAACGGGCGCTTGAACGTGTTAACCGTTTGCTTGATTTTTATCATTCTGCAGATTAGAGCGAGGTAATTTCATGAAAATAGGAATGATTTTCCCGGGGCAAGGAGCTCAGGTTCTTGGTATGGGGAAAGATTTATACGATCGTGAACGCATAGTTCAGGAATTTTTTGAACAAGCTTCAGGTTGTTTAGATACAAATTTTGTACGTTTATGTTTTGCGTCTTCTGAACGTGAATTGCGTGAAACAAGCAATGCGCAAACCGCAATTTTTTTGGTAAGCGCATCAATTACCTCTTTATTAGCAGAAAAATATGGGATTAAACCAGATATTGTTGCCGGACACAGCTCTGGTGAATATGCAGCTATTTTTGCGGCCGGTGGAATAACACTCCCCGACGCATTATATTTGCTCAAAAAACGCTCAACGTTTATGGATGAAGCAACCAAAAAAGTTGAGGGCGGCATGATTGCTGTTCTTGGCTTACCTCTTGAAAAAATTAAAGCGATTTGCGCTCAACATGACGATCCATCTGGGAACGAACATGTTGCTGAGATTGTTAACTACAATAGTCCGGAACAATTTGTGGTTGCGGCGACGTTACCTGAGTTGCATGCCATCGCGGCCGATATTAAGGCGGCCAAAGGGAAGGGCATTATACTCAATGTTGCTGGAGCTTTTCATTCTCGATTGATGAAGGAAGCTGAGCAATTATTTGGGCTTTACATGGTTAAGGTTGATTTTAAAGATTTACAGATTCCTTTAGTAAGTAACGTTGACGCCAAAATCGTTACCAAAAATGATGAAATTAAGCAGGCGCTTGTTAATCAAATAAGTTCACATGTTCTTTGGTGGCCATCGATGCAGCAATTTAAAGATTGCGATGTTATTATCGAGATTGGTCCAAACACAAAATACTCAAAAATGCTTAAGCGCGAATGGCCCGATAAGGTTATTGTGTCGGTTAATACCATGGCCGATATTGAGCAATTACATGCTATTTTGGGCAAACCATTTGAAAAGACGGAGCTCGATTTAGTTATCGAAGAAGAATTGAGCGAGCATGCGAATAAGTCTGTTGAGTCGGTTGCAAGTGAGCAAGTGGTTGCTGCCCCTGAAGTACCTCAGGTATCTGAAGGGTTAGATAACGTTGATTTGGCTTCCGATGAAGATAATACAAAAAATTAATTTTCGAACGGTGTTTTACTATGGCACATAAAAATGTAGTTATTACTGGCGGAGCGAGCGGAATAGGGCGCGCGCTTGTTGATTATGTACAACAACAAGGCGATACGCCTATTGTTGTCGATTGCCTTGCTGCCGACCATGAATTGGTTTTGGATATGACCAAGTCGGGCATTTTTTATGTGTCTGCCGATGTTTCGTCAGCCGATTCGGTGAAGGTGGCCTTTGATATGATCGGACGCTATCTTGGGGGGGGATGTCGGGAGGGCCTGTCCGCCATAGCCTTGGCGTCGGCGGAAACGGCCTGCAATTCAATTCATAATATTTCTAAAAATATTGACGTTCTCATTAATAATGCGGGCATAACCCGCGATGGCCTAGCCCTCCGCTTATCCGAATCAGATTGGGATGCCGTTCTTGCTGTAAACCTTAAAGGGACCTTTTTGTGTTCCCAGCAGGCATTAAAACGGATGATCCGCCAAGAAAAAAGTTACATAATCAATATAGCCTCGGTCGTTGGAATTCATGGTAATGCCGGTCAAGCCAATTATGCGGCCAGTAAAGCCGGTATTATTGCGCTGACAAAAACGCTTGCCCAAGAATATGCATCGCGTAATGTGCTGGTAAACGCTATTGCCCCTGGTTTTATTCAAACTGCCATGACCGATCGCTTATCGCCAGCCGTTAAGGATCTGGCCCTATCACGGATTGCCCTAAAACGCTTTGGGACAGCCGATGACGTAGCACAGCTTGTGGGCTTTTTGATGTCTGGGCGGGCAGATTACATAACCGGGCAGGTTATTGCTCTTGATGGCGGGATGTTTTAGCACCGAGAAACAGTAGAAAATTTTTAAAAAATATGTAATCTTAGGTCTTTCTTAGATCGTTTAATAAATTAAAAACATTTATTCGTTTATTGAGAGGTTCGTTTTGAACCTTTTGGTTGTAAACATTTTTAGGAGTTTAATCATGGCATTTGTTAAGGACGATACACAACAAAAAGTGGTAACAATTATCGCTGAAAAATTGAGCATTCCTCAAGAAAATATCACCATAGATTCAACCTTTAAGGATCTTGGCGCCGATTCTCTTGATATCGTTGAAATGATTATGAATTTTGAAGAAGCATTTGGCATCGAAATCAAAGATGAAGATGCAGAAAAAATCAAATCGGTTGGTAATGTTGTTGATCTTATTCATACTGCCCGAACCAAATAAACTGAGATTTTTTTCGTGAGTAACCAACATAAACATCGCGTTGCTATTACAGGAATTGGCCTCATTACACCCGTTGGTAACGATACCCAATCTAATTGGGAAAATATCGTTGCGGGTAAATCTGGTATTTCTTTGCTTGATGAGCAGATCTCGCTTGGCGGCTATCCTCATCGAGTTGTAGGAAAGCTACACAACGAAAAACCATTTATCGACGCAGTTCTTTCAGAGAAAAACCAAAATAAAACAGATCGCTTTATTCAATTGGCTATGGTTGCTGGTAATCAAGCCATGTTTTCATCCGGCTTAAATGTTGAACAACCAATTTCTCGCGAACGCTTTGGATGTTATCTTGGTGTTGGTATGGGCGGATTGGGAAGTTTGAGTGACGCCGTTACCTCTCTTGAAGGTGGTTACAAAAAAGTATCTCCATTTGTTATTCCAAAATCAATTAGCAATGAAGCGGCCAGTTGGCTATCAATGACATGGGATCTTCGTGGTCCAAATGCAGTAATTTCTACGGCATGTGCTTCTGGGTCAGATGCACTTGGTATGGCATTTCGTCTTATCCGTGATGGGTATTGCGATTATATGCTTGCCGGTGGTTCAGAGTGTTGTGTCGTTCCTGTTGGTATTGTTGCGTTTGGTAATATGCGTGCACTTTCAACCTGGACCGGTGATCCGGCCCAAGCAAGCAGACCATTTGATCGTTTACGTTCAGGGTTTGTGATAGCCGAAGGTGCGGCGATGTTAGTGCTTGAACGTTATGATTTAGCCGTTGCGCGCGGCGCGCATATACACGCCGAATTTGTTGGTTATGGTTCATCGTCCGATGCGTATCATATCACGGCGATGCATCCAGAGGGGCGTGGCGCTATTTCGGCAATTAATGCAGCGTTGCATGATGCAGGGATTACGCCAGCAGATGTTGGGTACATTAATGCTCATGGTACCGGAACACAGATGAATGATGCCATCGAAACATTGGCAATTAAAGCAGTATTTGGTGAACGCGCAAATCCTTCAACCGAGGGACACGTTGCGGTTAGTAGTACTAAATCAATGACCGGTCATATGCTCGGTGCTACCGGTGCAGCCGAATTAGCTTATGCGGCACTTGCGCTTGAGCACGGTGTATTGCCACCGACCATCAATCTTACCGATCCAGATCCAGCGTGTGATCTTGATTACATTCCATTACACGCGCGTCATCAGACTGTTGACTATGCGTTATCAAATTCATTCGGCTTTGGCGGCGAAAATGTTGTCTTAGTTCTCAAGCGAATATAAAAAAAAGATTCCATTTTTTTTCAAAATCTTGTTATGATAAAAACCAATTACGGGTGGTCCGTTAATGATTTAATGAAGGCGAGGAGATTGGGAGTTATCATGAAGATTAGTTATATCACACGTTTTTCGACGGTAGTTTTTTCATTATTGTTATTAGGTGGTTCAGGTGTCTGGGCGGCAGAACCGGTTGATGCTTCAAAAACAAAAGTAGCATCTAAACCTGTTAAATCAAAAGCCACAAAATCAAAGGCTCCTAAAAGTAAAAAAGGGAAACCTGCTGATTATAAGCCAAAAGCTGAGCGAACAGCAGAAGAACAAGCAAAGATAGAAAAAGCTCGTGAAGAACGCAAAGCAAAATCAAAAGCTGCAAAATCAAAAGCTGCAAAATCAAAAGCTGCAAAATCAAAAGTAAAATCTGGGGTAAAATCAAAAGCAAACCAAAAGAAAGGTGGCAAAAGCTTTGTTGCTGAATTAGGTAAGTTCGATAAGAAGGGTGACATTAAGTCATTCGAAGCCGCTTCAGAAAAAATGTCCGATTTTATTAGCAAGAAACTTACCGTTAAAGATCCTAAAGTCCAAAAAATTGATGCATACAAAAATGTTTTAACGATGGTTAATGCCGTTGGTCGTCCTGGTTTTGATACCGATGCTCACTATGCAGCAACCAAAAAGTTGCTTGATCTTGCGATTGCCAATAGCAACAAGTTTAATAAGCCAATTATTCAGGGTTTAAAGAAACACCAAGCGCAATTTACCAAAGAAATGAATTCTCCTGATTTGCGTGCGGCTAAAAAAACAGCTAAAAAAGGAAAAGGGTTTGGCAAAAAAGGCCAGAAGCCTGCCGATTACAAGCCAAAAGGTGAACGAACGGCTGCAGAACAAGCAAAAATAGAAAAAGCTCGCGAAGAACGTAAGGCAAAGAAAAAAGACGCAAAATCAAAGGGTAAAGCAAAGGCTGACAAAAAATCAAAAGGTCCTAAGTCAAAAGCTAAAGCTTCAAAAGGGAAATCAAAAAAAGGGAAATCAAAAGGCCAAAAGCCTGCCGACTATAAGCCAAAAGGTGAAAGAACGGCTGCAGAACAAGCAAAAATAGAAAAAGCCCGTGAAGAACGCAAAGCAAATAAAAAAGATGCAAAATCAAAGGCTAAGGCAAAGGCTGAGCAAAAGTCAAAAAATCCTAAGTCAAAAGCCACACCAAAAAGTAAAGCAAAATCCAAAACACCAAAAAGCAAGACACCTAAAAGCAAAGCCAAAAAAGTAGAAGAAAAGGCTGCCGCTTAAGTTTGCTTAAATTTATCGACAATAAAGAAAGAGGCGATCGAATTATCGGTCGCCTCTTTCTTTATTGTCATCCTCGGACTCGCTCCCAGCCGTCGCCCTTCGTGGCTATGGCGGGCAGGCCGAGGATCCATCTTAATATTTTTTTAAATCTTAGGATGGATGCTCGGGGCAAGCCCAAGCATGACAAAATATGAGAATGGGTATATAAATTTAAGAAAAAGCGACATTGTTTAAATGAAAAGAAGGTTTATATGTTTGATATTCTATTCTTTACAGCCGTCCAAATTATTATCGAAGCTCTGCCAATAAGCAGCTCCGGCCATGTATTATTGGCGCAATTGGCGTGGCAAAAATATGCAATACAACCATTTACGCAGCTGCCCGATTTTTTCGACCATTTTCTTCACGGACCAACGGTACTTATTTTGCTCGTTGTGTTTTTTAAAGACTGGTTTTATAGCGCGCGGCATCTTTTGATTGCGTGGTGGAAAAGGATTTTTTGCCAACGCCCTTTGAGTTGGTCCGAGCGTCGGCTCACCGGCATTTTTCTAAAGATTATTGGACTTATGTGCATCGCCGATGCGGTAACGGCCGTTGCCTATGTTGCCAAAAGCTTTATGGGTAACGATGCGGCTATTTTTAATGACCCTCGGGTATTACTCGTGGCCTTTTGTGTTACGGCTATTCTCTTGTTGTCTTTATTGCTTTTGGATTGTTGTCAAAAAAATTGCCTTCTCCGGGGAGGTGCAGGAGGGAACGGCCTGCCGGTAAGGAATTTTATTTTAAGATGGATCCTGAATCAAGTTCAGGATGACAAAAAGGCACGAATAGGGACCTCGAACAATTCATTAACCATTAAAAAATCCATAATCCTCGGAGCAGTTCAGGGCCTAGCCCTACTATTCTCCGGCCTCTCCCGCTTTGGTTCAACGTATGTTATAGGCCGATGGTTGGGATTGAGTCCGCGCCGATCATTCCAATTTTCATTTCTGATCCAATTTCCGCTTATTGCGGCCGCGTTTGTGCTTAATGGTATTCGTGGCTTAATCAAAAACCCGGAGGTTGCGGCATTTTTAAACATCCCATTAATGGCGACTATGATTGGCGCAACGATTATTTCAGGGCTTTTATTTACCCTTGTTTATCGCTTGGCGTTAAGGCGGCGTTTGGGATGGATTGGTGTGTATATGCTCGTGCCAATTATGATTTTATTAATAATCAATCTATTAGGATAATTTGTCTTAACGTGATTCAAGCTTTAATTTGAGCAAGAAAATCGTTTCACTTCGGAGCTTTTCTTTTGCCCATGCTTTTTGCTTTGTATCGAGTAGTTCACCAATACCGGACAATATTCCACGATCACCCATTTTTTCAAGGACATCGATACATTTTTGCAAAAAATGTTGCATCGTGGTGCCGGTTCTTTGTTCGATGATTTTTTCGTTAATAGGCCAATTATTTTTTAAGAAAAACCAAACATCAAAAATGTCTCGGTTCGTTTTACCAATGCGTTCAAACATGGCTACAAGCTTATGTGCAGCCATATCTTCGCGAATCATTACCTTCATGGGGATGCCAAGATAAGACAATACTTCATATTTTGACCCAAAATTTCTTCGGTTGATCTCGATTTTGATATTGTATGCGTTTTGAATTTTGTCATTATAAGAAAGCAAATAGAAAAAACAGAATCGCTTTTTTCTGGCATCAGTTACTGAGCCATATTCGTGCAAAATGTTTTTTATTTTTTCAAAAATGAGGTCCTCGTTGCTTGAATCAAGTAGGTCAAAATCCAAATCTACCGAAAAACGACCCAAATCATAAAAAAGGTATGCGGCCGTTCCACCTTTGAATCCAAGAAAAGGCCCAATTTCATTATCGGTATAAATGTCTTTTAAAATTCGAACCAAAATGCTTTTGTGAGTCGTAATTTCTAATGTCATGTTATTGCTCATTTTTGTTAAAATTTTTAAAATAACTATTTACCATTTTTACCATTCGCTTGTTGTGGTAAATGGGCAATATGGTGTATATCTTGCTCCAATCGAGTGGTGTTAGATTATCGAAGTAATAATCTTTGTTGAGATAAAGTACGTCCAAAAAAGCGCGCTCTTTTGTGGCGGCAAAATAATTTCCTCGATTTTCAACGCCAGCATTATTGGTAAGAATGACATCCTTTATCTTTCTGAATGAATATTGTTGATTATCACATTCAATTTCTCTGGTTTGATAGGTCGCAACAAAGATTTTGGTGTAATGCTGAAAAATGATCCCAGCTTCTCGTAAAACAGTTTCAAAACTTATATATGAAGGGGTAAAAATTTTCGTTGCCAACTCGAGGCGATCATAATTTTTGTCTTTAGCATACAACCCACGCCGAATTGAATATAATTCACCTTTTTTAACATAGTAGTTTAATCGGCGCTTGAGAAGATTTGGGCTTTTTTCGCCAGCCGCAATTACTATCTCTTTAAACCTCATAACTGAAGCCTTTGATCTCACTATATCTAAAATAGTTATCTGTTTCATTTGTTGCTCCATGAGCTAAAGGATATGTTAAATGTTACCTTTGGATTAAATTATAGCAGATCGTCAACATCTTTCCAAGAAATAACATTGCCTACAGATCGTTCTTGCGTCTGATTCCCACCATAAACAATTATGGCTTTTTGGTCGCTTTGTGTTTGTTTTTGAAACCATGTGATAGTATCAAAAAATTTACTATTCATCGTTTCAGATGCTTTTATTTCCACCGGTATTGTTTTGCTGCCTAATTCTATGATAAGGTCGATTTCATTTTTGTTACTATCCCGGTAAAAGGTCAAATTATAGTGGGTGCCTTGAGCCTTGAAATTTTTCATAAGATCAACGGTAATCATGTTTTCAAAAAGAGCGCCATAGATAGTTCGTTGCTGGATAAATTTTTCCTGATTTATACCCATAAGCGTTATGGCTAGGCCAACATCATAAAAGTATAATTTTGGTGATTTTGTAATGCGCTTTCCTAGATTATTGTGATAAGAAGGGAGTAAGAATAAAACAAAACTCGTTTCAAGGAGCCCGAGCCAACTTTTTGCGGTTGAGACACTGATCCCGCAATTCGTAGCTAAATCGGTAAAATTTAGTATTGTTCCAATCCGTAATGCGCATAATTGCATGAATTTTTTAAAAACGAGTATGTTATCAATGTTTCTTATGCTTCGGATGTCTCGTTCAACATAGGTTGATATATAGTTTTCATAGTAATCCTGAGCGTTTATTTGAGGTTGATAAACGCGAGGGTAAAAGCCTTTAGATAGTTGATTTTCAACATTATCGCAAAGGAGGTTGGCTTGCTTTAATTCTTTTATAGAAAGCGGAAGGAGGGTGTAAAAATAAACTCTGCCGGCCAATGATTCACTTATTTTTTCATGTAATAAGAAGTTTTGTGAGCCAGATAAGATGTAATAACCAGGACGAGGATTTTTATCGACCTCAACCTTTAACTGAGAAAATAGATTAGGGGCATATTGAGCTTCATCAATAATTACGCCCACTTCATTTTTATAATTATTTAAAAAACCCTTGGGGTCGGTATTTGCGAAATCAAGAATTTCAGCGTCTTGCATATCCAGATAAACGTAATCCTTAAACATTTTTTTTATAAGCGTGCTTTTACCCGATTGTCGCGGCCCAATAATTGCTACGATTGGGCTTTGTTTTGCACCAGTCCTAATAATTTGTTCTAAATCGCGTTCAATAAACATGTTTTATCCTATATTTATGTATTTCGTAACATAGAGCTTATGAAAAACATAACACATAGTGAGTGATTTTCATAGAAGTAATATAAGATTGGTTCTTTTTCTCTTGCTTGTCATACTCGGACTTGCTCCCAGCCGTCGCCCTTCGTGGCTATGGCGGGCAGGCCGAGGATCCATCCTAATATTCTTTTTAATCTTACGATGGCCTGTTTGAACTTCTTGTCATATATTGAATGCAAAAAAACAAGGCGGAGCTTTTGGCCCCGCCTTGTTTTTTTATTCCCCCCCCAATTTTCAAGGGGATTTCTTTATATCGGATTACTTGGTTCTTTTATGGGAGCCATGGAAGTTTCGATGTGTAGCAATCATGCATTCTGGTCCGATTTGTTCGCCGGCCTTTATTGCTTTCATGCATTCTTCTCGTGTGAACTGACATGTTAGTCGTAGCGGTGATGTTCCCCACTTGTTTGGTGTAACAACTGCAACTTTCTTTTGGTCGTCAGTTGCAACAACCGCGACTAGCCTGTCTGCATCTGCTCGGCATTCGACTACTTGTTTTTGACCTTCTGATGATGGTTCAACGCGAGCTAGTTGCATTTGATCCGCTGCTGGAATAATGGCGATCTCTCTTCTTGTTGGGCAGATTGGGTACATTGGGGATGTTTCTTCGGCCGTACGCTTAGCCTTATCTGCAGCTTCTAGAACCCTAAAGCTTTCTTTGCTCTTACGCGCGAGTAGTCTTTCTTCACGCTCTTTGAGTATTTCATGCTCTTTGAGTATTTTACGTTTTAGGAGCTTTACTTGATCTTTTCTAAGTCGGCGAAGTTCTGGTGCTCTATATTCATGACCCGCGCCCAATAGTCCATCTATAACAGTTATGCTTTTGCCAGAGTCTAATAAAGAACCATTTGCAGCGCTTTGTAGTAGAGCATCAATCTTTTTATATCTCGGATTAATAGCCGCGTCTTCTAATGAATCCGCACTGTCCGTTGATGCTGTAAACAAGCGGCGTGCCCAATCTCCCCATGATTCCTTTGCAGGCATCTCTTCTAGGCCAAAAAGTTCTATGAATTCTGCGTCTGTAGGGCGGTAGCTTGAGCCTGGTCCATTAGCGCTGCACATTGGTGTTGGTTGCATTGTGCCATATACATAGGAATTTGCTGGACACATGGCGGTTGAGGTCTCATGTGTATTCAATGGATCCACCTGACCGACCAGCGCTGTTGCGCCGATCGCTATTGTCAGATATTTCATAGCAGTCCAGAATCGGCTACCCTTTGGTGCATTTTCCGCGTCAACATTAGCAGCAATCGGAGCGAGTTGCATTCTGACCACTTCGGCGTAATTTTTGAGTGCTGTTTGTGCCTCTTTCTTGTCAGTTTTACCTAATGATGACTTCTTGATGTTCGCTAGAATTATTTCGTAAAGTTCCTTGTTTTTATCGTTCAATGCTTGAATGTGTTTCTTTACTTCGTTTCTATCTTCTCTAACGGCCTCGTCGAAATTGTTTGCATAGGTCGTATAGTCTTGGCTAATCGTTTCTGCGTTGGCAGGGGCACCTCCAGCGAGGGTTGTTAATGGGGCGGTGATTTTGGCTACAAAGGCTCTGCCTGAGATGGATGGAGCGGGCACAGCTGTTTCTTGTTTAATCGGTGGAATAGCAATGTCTGGGGTAGCTGGCTTGGTTGCTAATAGAGCATATGGATTTTCAGCGATTTCGCGGACATTTTTCTTCGTGTTTCGTGTTTTAAGCGTAGCGTATTGGGCACGCTTAATGCTTTTTGCATCTTGTTCTAATTGAGTATCGCTGGTAAAAATCCTACAAGATGTTGATTCATTTGCTTCGGATTCCTCGGTATGAAGATCAGCCGCCGGTTTTTTGGAAGGCTGAACTCTGGTTACTTTTGATAGCTGTTTGGATGCCGGTTTTTGCGCTAGGGCGTCCGCTAATTGAGCGTCGATTGATTGTTGTTTTGCATTTTTAACAACAGATGCAAAGCTTGGCTTTTTTGGCTCGTTAGGCGTAGCGTACCGAGTAGGTTGCATGCTTTTTGCATCTTTTTCTAATTGAGCATCAGAAGAAAACGGTCCTCCTGTTGCGGCACCATCGAATGATAATTCGTCCTTGGGATCTACTTCCACGATTGGTTTCATAGTCGGTTTTATGTCTTTAGCCGTTACAGGTGTTTTTTTGGCAGCGGTCGATTGCTCTGCATATTTACCTGATTGAGCAACAATTGATGCAAATGTTTTGGCGGCGGTCCTTGTTGGTTGTGTTTCTACGGGTTCAGGAGTTTCTTTTGGTTCTGCTTCAACAACATCTTCTTCTTCGGAATCTACTTCCTCGATTGGTTTCATAGATGAAAATGGCTTTCGTTTAATTCTTTGCTCAATAGGGAGGGCTGCAACAACCGGTCTAACGTTTTCCGGTTGGGTCGGGACGACGTCGCGTTGTTCTAGGACTGATTCGATGACCGTTGGTACAACGGCCGCGGTTGATACAACCGTCGGTGCGACAGTAGTCGTTGGTTGTTCGGTACCAAGAACAGCGTCTTTAGTGGTGGTATAAACATTGCCTATTACGGTTTCAAGTTTTTTTGCTGCCTCTTGTGCGGTTTCGCCAAGGTAACCTTTTTTTGCGGCTTGTTCTGTTAATACTACTACTGTTGCGCCAATTACTGCATTTCTACCCAAATGTGATTCTGTTTTTGGTTTAGGCTCTACTAACGGTTTTGTTTCTGCATCTTGGGTAGGTTCTACGGTATGTGCTGGAACTACAGGAACTACTGGCAATACAGTCAATACTGGCAATACTTCGGCAACTTTTAAAGGTTGAACGGTAACTGCTGCAACGGCTGCTTTTTTTGCCAAAGCGTCAGCCTTTGCTTGAGCGTCGCGACCACTTATGTTGGCTGCAATAGTAGTCATGCTTGCTGTTTGTGCCAAAAGGTACTGAACCCCGTCAAAGGCTTTGAGTTCGTCTACATTTGTGCCATAAACCAACAAGAATTCGGTTGAAAGCTTTGTGCTTAACGCTGTTAATGCGTTGACTAAAGCTGCATCGCCCTTTAGTTTGCTGACTTCAACATTCAAGGCTTTAACCGCGTCTGCAACGGCATCGAGGCCGGGTTTTGCGGCCGATTTATACCTGCCGTTATTATTAGCGTTTCTCACGACTAACGACAATGAATTAGTTGCCTTTGGTGTTACGCATAATTTTCCTGAAAGGTCAGTAATAGTTTGCGCTGTAATAGGATTGCTTGCCGTTGAGTTAATCAATGAAGCATTATCGACCGCTGGTTTTTGGAGTTCGTCCATAAATATCCCAGATGTTTTATTGGCTTTATACCAATCGAGCCATGTTGGATATTGCTTTAGTTGCCCAGCACTCATTGAGTGCAAACAAGGCGCGGCCATGAGCACGGCCATAAACGCGGTAGAAAAGATAATCTTGGACATAAACTTGTTCATAAGAACCTCCATTATAGTAAAAACGGTATTAACGTTAAGTTGTTATACCTTATATTAAACAACATCAAATTACTGTTAGTATTTCAATAAGTATATGTTAGTTGTGAGTGTTCGTCAAAAGGGGGGGGCGGTAGCGGAAAGAGCCGCATAGAGAGCGGTTGTTGCGTGGTTTTCACCATGATCCTTCAATAAGATGGATCCCGGGTCAAGCCCGGGATGACAAAATTCACATCAAGATGGCCTGCCCGGGGGGCACATTAAAACTCAACCCCAAGCGCCCAAAGCATCCGCATTGGGCTACCATTTGTACGCCCGCACGCGCGGGCACTAAGAACAGGAGGCATTAATCCCCATCTTAATGCTAGCCTGTGCTAGCGTCCGTGAGGTAGCCCAATGCGGATGCTTTGGGCGCTTGGGCGCAGCTATCAAGACAAACCCCCCAAAGGCTTGCAACCTTTGAGGGGTTCTTTTCATGGACTATACGCTTCCTGAGCTTCCCCATTGGGGATGCGACACTGCGATAGCCCGGGACCCGCGTGTCAGCCATAGCCACGAAGGGCGTCGGCTGATGAGGGCCGGGTTTAAAACGAAATGCCTGATTTTATCCATAATGCCATTGCTTCCATGGTTGCATTATCGGAGGCAAATTCATACGAGGCGCCCAATCCGAGGTTTGCCAAGTATTCCTTTGATACGGTAAATGAATAACCCAAGCCGCCAAAGACCTTGTGCGAGAATTGAGCAGGATTGATTATCGATTCTATGTCAAAATCGGTTGATTTGACTGTTCTATCATTAACGAAAGTATCGGCATTCTTTACATCAAGCTGATTAGTCATGTCGTAACTTCTTTTTACGATACCAAAGCTGTCATCATTCCAGCCCTTGAGCCAAGCCGATTCTTTTTCTTTATAGAAGGCGTTATAACCAAGGTCTATTACAAAACCGCTGCATTTGAATGATAAATCGACCAATGCTTCGCCTTGTGAACCAGGTTTTACCTTAAGGAGCCGTGTAAATATATTTGCCGCTGGAAATGATTCTTTTTTGCCTAAATAACCGCCGAGGTAATAATGGTTTAGCGTTCCTTTTTCAGCCCCAAAGAAGCTTTTGTTTAAAGAAGGGGTTCTGCTTTCGCCGGCTTCAAATAAATAGCGATAATCCAAAGCTGCCAATAAGCGGACCGAGGCCTTTTCTTCTTTGCCTGTCCATAACGTGACGCCGCCATCAAGGCCGGTGGTAAATCCGACGTGCCCACCGTTGCCAACGATTGGGCCAAAGAGGTATTCGCCATTTGGCTTGGTGCCGGTAGGGATAATGACGCCGACGTTAAAGAATGCGTGTTTTTTGGCCGATGAGTGCAATTTGTAACCGAGGGCGAGGTTGAGGTCGGCAAGTCCGATTACGCTGTGGCGGCCGTCAATTTTACCTTTGGTTAATTCAGTTTGGGCATTGTCGCCCACTTGCGTATAGGTGCCTTTGAAAAATTTCGTTAATTCTTCATTTCCATCGTTTTTCATTCCCATATCATTTTGGACGAGAACGACTGGCAAACTTGCCTTAAAAAAGAAGCCTTTGACCGGATCGTTAATATCTTGGAAGTAATCCAGGCGTGCGCCATATGTTTTTTGGCTAGGCTTAAAGGAAATGGTGCCCTTGTTAGTCGAGTTATCAGCATCTGTCAGATCATGAATCAAAAAGTTATTGATAACTTCGGCGACCGGGTCTCCAGGTACGGCGGTTAATGGTCCAACGTTAAAGCTATTTTTGCCGTTTCCAATACCAAAATATTTACCCATATCGGCGCCTTTTTGCGATTCTTGGTAAAAGGCGGTTAGGGCAACGTGGCTATTGATTTTTGCTTTTGATGGTGCGGTAACTTTGCCATAGGCAAATTCTTGCCAGGTTGTGTATTCCATGGCTCGGTTGGTGCCAATGGCGCGGGGGGTGAAAACGGTCTTTTGTGAAAAAGTTTCGGCCGCGGCGGTGCCAGAAATAGTGATAGCGAAAAGCACAAGATAACGGAATTGTCCGAATTTCTTCATTGCTCTCTCTCCTTAGAAAATATGGTTACGACATTACTACAACTACTTTACAACTACTGGTAAATAATTTTTCAGGTTATATAAGCGGTTGGTGGATAGCAAGTGTTTTATAAAATGTTCATCTTTTTCTGCCCGTTTGTGATGAGCGGAGTCGAATCCACATACCCGAAAGTGATGGCGATTTTCAATAAAGTGTTAATAATTGATGGTGATTACATCAAATATTGCCAAAATATGATGGGAGCGGGATCAAATATTGGCGCCCGTTCACATTCTGTCATCCTCGGGGCGAGCCCAAGGATGACAAGTAAGAAAAAGTAATTATTTCACATGGGTAATAACGGTTTTTTGTTGCCAGGTAAGCAAAGTTGATGATTTTTCGCATTTGCGTAAAGGCAGAATGTCGTCCGATTGCATTGATTTAGCTATCGTGGAGCGACTTACAAAAAGTTGACAAGCCTCCGTTTTTATGACATAAAATAATGTAGTTAACGTAAACATTGAGTATAAGCGTTACCCGAAACAATGTCTTATTCGAATGTGAGCGTTGCCGAAAAGCCCGAGATTCACCGGGCAACCGGATAAGCAGCGAAGGCAGCCGGGGTGTAATGAAGCTCCGAAATGTGTATATCAACACATGTAACCGTGTCGGCAATAGGTTTAACTGATTTTACATATGCGTAGAGAAAGGAGGCTCCTCAGCAGATAACGTAAAACGCGTAACTATTTCTTATGTGTGTTAGATAATTTGGTAGTAATAAAAAAAACTCGAATTTTTCAGGGAAATTAATATGAACAAAATATTGAAAAGCTTACTCGTAGCCGCTTTGGTTATTAGCTCAACAGCCGCAGCTCACAGCAACAAAACTCACTTACAACTTCGCAACCAAGCATTGCGCAACCTTCCACTTGAACAAACAACCATCAAAGAACGCATCGTTGCAAAAACAGAAGACAGAGTTGGCGGAACCGTTTCAGTAACAGGTTTCTATGGTCAAAATACCAAAGCAAAAGAACTTGGTAAGTATTTTGCAGCTGCAGCCGATGGTCAAGTAACAGTAACCAAAAAAGCAACACTTGCTCCAGAAATTATCAACTACGGTGCAGTACTCGGTTACAACCAAGATCTTTCTAAGCTTGTTGGCGGCCTTAGCCTTAAGGTAATCGTACCAGTTGAAAATGCATCAACAGATTTGAAGTTTAAAGCAGTAACAGCAGGCGAAGAAGCAGACTTAGCAGCAGCTGTAACAGCCGCAAAACTTGGCAAAAAATCAACAACCGGCGTAGCAGATATCGATGTTCAAATCGGTTACAAATTCTTGGACAAAGAAACCTACAATGCAAGCATCAACATCGGTGGCGTAATCCCAACAGGCAAAGAACTCAAAGCTGTTACTCCATTTGAACCACAAGTTGGCTCAAACCATTTTGGTCTTGGCGCCGGACTTGATGCACAAGCACGCGTATGGGGCAAAGCAGACCATAACGTAAAGCTTAATTTTGCAGCAAACTATCGTTATATGTTCCAAGCAACAGAAAAACGTAAAGTTGGTAAAGGAACGCAACTCGCTAGCTTTATGCATGCAGACACATTACCAATAGATGTCAAAGTTACCCCAGGCAGCAAGCTTGATGGTATCCTTGGCCTTGCCTATAACAATGGTGGCTTGACCGCTGATCTTGGTTACAATGCATATTTCGCACAAGAAGAATCAGTAACCCTTAAGACAGTCGTTGCCCCAGTAGTCTCCGATGCAAAAACAGCTACAACCCCAGCCCAATTCACCAACGGTGCATATGCTGGTATCGGTTATGCATTCAAGAACTGGGAATATCCTGTAACATTTGGTCTTGGTGGCAAGTATGAATTTGCATCCAAGAACAGTGTGCCTAATTTCTGGCAAGCATGGGCGAAAACAGGCCTTTCATTCTAATAACTCCCCGATATACGACACAATTGATTTAAGCATCTAGGTTTTAGATTTTACGAAGCGAGAGAAGCAATTCTCTCGCTTCTTTTTTTTGTCGAAACATCCAAATTGCCCAAAGCATCCAGCCTTCGCTAAGGCTTCGGCGGACAAGTCCGCATTGGGCTACCATTTGTACGCCCGCACGCGCGGGCACCAAGAGCAGGCGTCGGTTAATTCCCATCTTAATGCTAGCGTAAGCTAGCGCCCATGAGGTAGCCCAATGCGGATGCTTTGGGCGATGACGGCCTTGGTAGGATACTTTTTGAATGCCTCCTAATTTGTCATGCTTGGGCTTGCCCCCAGCCGTCGCCCTTCGTGGCTATGGCGGGCACGCCGAGCATCCATCTTACTTAAAATCAGGATGGATCTCGGATCGGTGTCCGGGATGACAAATTAGGATGGATTAATATTGTTTAAAGATAAGAAATAGTTGTTCTTTGTCATGCTTGGGCTTGCCCCGAGCATCCATCTTACATCCATAAGTATGCCATGAGGTAGCCAAATGCGGACTTGTCCGCCGAAGCCTTAGCGAAGGCTGGATGCTTTGGGCTCTGACCGCCTTGGTAGGATACTTTGTGGAGTCTACGGATGTGGTGAAATTTCTAGAATAGTAATATGGTTTTTACCTGGCCCATAATGCCAAAAAATTCGGTAGGCGCCTGGTGTCTTGTTTTGCGCATATGATTCGAAGATGTCTTCTCCGTTGGGTCCCATTAAGTCTGTGTACTTATGAGTATTTAGTGAAGGGTGCCTCAAATTAGTTTCCATAAACCCTAAAACCTTGCATGCCGCGTTGTAAATTGCTTTCTGAGCTTTTGTTTTTTGAAGTTTATCCATTTGTTCGTCAGCATGTTCAGTAAAAACAATCTCAAATTTCATTTTTTACATGCTTAGCAAAGGACCCTCTGCTTTTTACTTTGCCCTTTTTTGATTGTTGTATTGATAGGCTTAGTCTTTCGTGAAGTTGCTTTTTTTTAAGGTCTTGTATGCCATTGAGGACTAGTTCTTGTAAAAAAACCTTCATAGCAACCTGCATTTGAGCACATTCGGTTTTGAGCGTGACGTGTTCATTGGTTGGAATGTCAAAGCTTAATCTAACCATATTTTTTCTCATCGGCGGTTCTTTCGTATTACAAATTAACATACATATAGGATAGCATATTTATATGCAAGTATATAACGCCATTTTTCGGTTACGCAAAAATGCCGCCCTTCTACAAAAAAAGAGCCTTAAAATTTACTTACTTGTCTGATTTGGTAAAACAAGTAATAATAAAAAAAGTAACGTAATGAAGTAATTGAAGAACGTTAAAAAATTGGTAAAAAGGAGAAGTGATGAATCAGGCTAAACATGCAGGTGCTGGCGGCACCTTAGAACTCGGAGACAAGGTTGTACACGCGATCTTGCAGTTGCCGCACAAAATTCTTAGTCATCATGACGTTGATGATCTTGCGCAACTCGTATTACATGAACTTGGGCACGATGCTCATTTTGGGTTAACCAAGGCGGCCTATTTGGTCGACAACCCGGAATTTGATTGTGTTAAAGGGGTTGCGGGATTTTGCAAAAACGAGTGCGGTTTGCATCGCGAAAATTTGTGGGAAGCTCCTCATGCATTTGGCTTGGATATGAAAGATGCATCTTTTCATAATACCATGAAAAATTTTGTTCAAGATACCAGCGTTCGGCGACGTGAAGTGGATATCCATAATCCGGATGATTTGGCCGCGCTTGGTGATCGTTTAGGGCTCAAAAACCCATCATTTGTTACGTGGAATATGCGCCATGGTAATCACGGTATTTTGCTTTTTGAAGAAGGGCAAGTAATCTGTGCTCGTCGCCGCGATCTATTGACACACGCCGCTGCATTGCTAAGTCTTTGCTAAGTATACGTGCTCAATCGCCGCACGGGCTGACTGCTCGTGGAAAAAAGAATGATCGATGGCGGGGAGGGGCGGGAGGGAACGGCCCGCATTAAAAGCGATGAAGTCTAATCGAACGATGTTGAAGTGATAGTGGATGGGTGGCGGTAAGGGTGACCGAAGGTTCTTTGATTCCATAACTTGGACTAAAAACATCGTGGGTGCTTGTAAAAATCAAAGTTGAAGTAAGGTGCGCGATCGGTTTGTTCTTGCGGCTTACAATCCATGAATGAGGCTCGTTTTGATACAGTTGTATATCCGGAGCCCAATGAAAATTCCAAATACAATCGTGTTCATGGGGAAGGTTAAAGGGGTTTGGGTGGTTATCTGAGGGTTGCCACCAATCATGAATCTCCAAAATTTCTTTATGTCCATCAAATGACAATTGGCGGTGGGCGACTAAGCCATGGCTAGCATATTTTAAGTGGCGGTCGCAGATAATAATCTTACGGTTTTCAATGGTTACCGTTGGGTTATGTTCATGCGATTCGCGCGGGGTTTGAAACAAATCACTAAACGTGTATTCAAATTCTGGAATAAAATAGGTGTTATGCGCTTTGGCGCTACGTAAAGCATTTCTCCATTGACTGCTTCCTGTGTATAAATACGTTCCAGGGTCAATAAGCAAAGGCCTTCCATCAAGTGACGCGGTGATTGAGAGTTCATCTGCATGGAAATGGCCAGATGGCTGACGACGATTAAATGTTGGGTGGCGATAGGTAATATGCCAACCATGTGTATTTACAACGGTTATTCCGGCGTACTTATGTGAAATAAGCCGAGGTTGAGTATTTGGGGTTATGGTATATCCGGTAACAAATTTGCCGCCGTCATTATCGCCGATTTGTGCAAGCCCACCACCAAGGTCGGTGCAATCTTGCAAGAAAGCCTCCATCTTGCGAAACGTTGGGTGGAATGAGGGTGGGATTATGATGCCCAGTGTTTTGCAGATGAGTAAGACATGGCCAAGCATTTCAGTAACTAATTTATGGTAATTGGTCGAGCCTTCATAGCTCGTGCCATCCGGCTGAATTTGCTGCTCAACTTGATGCCAAATTTCCTTAAGGATAGTAGATTGGTGTTGATGAAAATGGGCGATGTCTTTGAAGAAAACGCAAAGATACAGTGATCCGACCAAATCTGCTATGTAATGGTTATTAGGTTTGTCCGACGTTTCCCGATTAAATTCAAGGTAGCGAGCATGATCGTACAAACTGCAGACAAGTTTTTCCCAGAAATCAATCGGGATTGTTTTGTCATTTTTAAAAAAATGGAATCCCCATATAAGGTTAGCGGCACGGATCGCAACTTCCATAGGACATATCCAATTGACACCGAGAAGATATGGGTTAGCGTCAATCCAGCTATTAACATGAGAAACAAAGGTTGCGCTACATTTGGTGGCGCGGTGATAATCTTTGACCACCAAAGCTCGTCGGTAGGCGCGGCCAAGGGTGAATAGATGTTGCATGCGAGAAAGTTCCCAGGGGACTTTAATGTCTGGATAATAATCGGTATTGGTTATTGGGGCGTTTTGAGCTGAAATATCTTGGTAAAAACGTAACGGTTGGTGGTTCCAATACTCAGATCCCCATGATTGGCGGGGACATTTGATATCGCAGCGCCATGGAATTTCCGTCCCGAGATCAATTTTAGGTGAACCAAGAATTGAAAATTGATTATTACAAAGATCATCGGCGCATGCAAAAAGCGTTGGGTCATGGGCCATGGTTGAGGGGAAATGTTTGGCAAATTGTTCCGTTGCCAACATGCGATCAAATGTTCTATTTACCGAAATCGTGGCAAAAAATTGGGCAAAAGTTTCTTCACGTTCAAAGCGATAAGCGATGGTGTTCCATGTATGGTTGGCGTGTTGGGTGCGAGCCGATTTTTTGTAGCGGAGGGAAAAAAAACGGCGATAGCCTTTGGTGGTTCCCCACGTAATAAGCCCATTGATACCCAGCTCTTTAAGCCGGCAAGCAAGGTAGGTTATTTTTTGCGTATTCACGTACAATCCTTCATCCCAATTCTGATGATTTTTCCAAATATGTGCAGTATACCCAGTATGATTATCAAGACAAGTTTTTTACATGGTCACGTTTTTTTTCTTGTCATCCTCGGACTTGCTCCCAGCCGCCGCCCTTCGTGGCTATGGCGGGCAGGCCGAGGATCCATCCTAATTATTTTTTAATCTTAAGATGGCCTGCCCGCCGAAGCCTTGGCGAAGGATGGATGCTCGGGCAAGCCCAAGCATGACAAAATATGAGAATGGGTATATAAATTAAGAAAGCGTTATTTTGCTCGTGTAAGCATAAAAAAAGAGGATAACCATTATGGAACAAAAAAAAGTTATATTAACGGGTGATCGGCCAACCGGTCCATTGCACATTGGGCATTACGTTGGTTCGTTGCAAAACCGAGTTAAGCTTCAGCATGAGTATAACCAGTTTGTGATGGTTGCCGACGCTCAAGCATTAACCGATAATGCAGAAACCCCAGAAAAAGTGCGCGACAATATTTTGCAAGTAGCGCTTGATTATCTAGCCGTTGGCATAGATCCAAAGGTAACAACAATTTTTATTCAATCATTGGTCCCTGAAATAGCGGAACTTACCATTTTTTATCTCAATTTAGTGACCGTTGCTCGGTTACAACGCAACCCGACCGTTAAGGACGAAATTAAACAAAAAGGTTTTGGTGCGTCAGTGCCTGCAGGTTTTTTGTGTTATCCGGTAAGCCAGGCGGCAGACATTACCGCATTTAATGCAAATTTGGTTCCGGTTGGAGCTGACCAAGCTCCGGTGATTGAACAGACGGTTGAAATTGTTCGTTCATTTAACCGCATTTATGGCCAAACACTTGTTGAGCCGTTGGCGCTTATCCCTAAGGATGCCGGACGCTTACCTGGTATTGATGGCAAAGCCAAGATGGGCAAATCGTTAGGTAATGCAATTTTTTTATCAGATTCGGCCGACGTTGTAACCAAAAAAATTATGAGTATGTTTACCGACCCTGACCATTTGCGGGTTGAAGACCCAGGCAAAATTGAGGGGAATACCGTATTTGCGTACCTGGATATTTTTGATCAAGATACGCAACGCGTTGCAGACCTTAAGGCTCATTACCAAAAGGGCGGCCTTGGTGATGTGAAGGTTAAGCGTCATCTTAACGATATTATGCAGGAATTTCTTACGCCGATTCGCGAGCGTCGGGCACAATTTGCTCACGATCCTGCGGCCGTTATGGATATTCTAAAAAAGGGAACCGATAAGGCACGCCAAACGGCCGGGCAAACGATGTCAGCGGTGCGGCGTGCAATGAAAATTGATTATTGGTGAACTTTTGTCATCCTGCCTGTCGGCCATAGCCACCTGGGCAACGGCTGAAACTTGATTCAGGATCAATCTTAATCCATGTTTTGCAAACTATTGAATTTAATAAGGCTAATAGATTAAGCTAAAAATACGTTGTATTTAATAGTTGCAAATTTTAAGGAGGAGAGATGAACCGATCGTTAAAGCTTTGTTCTCTTGTTGCTTGTCTTGTTTTGGTTAGTACCTGTAAAGGTGCATACGAACCATCAATTGACGGCAGCGAGGATGTGTTTATCAGAAAGATTAAGGCTACCTTTTTTTATGATGATGGCCGGGCTCCTGAATTCAGAACGTTTGAATTTCCTCGAGGTGAAGAGAAGCCTGTTGCTGGTATCGTTATTGCCAGATCTACATCAATTGGCCAGATGATTCATGAAGTTTGCATTGCAATCAAAGAGGTTGAAAATAAAGCGGCCGCCGATGCTCGGCGTGCGAAAAACCGTGATATTATGACGATGACCGAAAATGATATAGAAATAAATATTGGACACTTTGGGCCATTTGGTTTTGATGAAATGCGTTCGTTGCTTGATTTTGAGATGGAATTGCAAACTGGTCGGCACCAATTCTATAATGCAAGCGAAATAACTAAAGGGCTCTATATTGTAAATGATGGCAAAATGAGCATCTCGGTTAATAGACCAAGAGGTGTGCGTGGAGCGGCGGCCCCTGGTGCTGCAGCCGAACCGGTTGATAATAGTTGGACAGGTTATTTTAAGAGCTTTGTTCCGGCTTTGCCATATTGGGGCGGCCAGAAATAATAAGCATTGATAACAAAATAAAAGGGTCGGTTCTTTCGATAAAGAACCGACCCTTTTATTTTGTTATCAGTAATTTGCGTTACTTTATAAAAGCCTGGCAAATGTGTGGTGGAAGATCCTTGGTTAATTGCTCGAGTTGGGTATATATCCAATGAAAATAAATTATTGGTGACCGTAGACTTTGGTCAAAATGTATTGTATTGTTGAATTTAGTATGGTCGATCTGATAGGTTAAAAGTATGATATATTTAATAATGGTAAAGATTGTTCATGGGGGTTGGCCTGATGGGGCGATGTTTACTAAAACCGGTGCTTTTGCACTCATACGGGGGAATCATGAAGGTATTATTGAGAGTTTGTGCGCTCACCGCATGCCTAGCATTTGCGCTCACCGCGTGCCTAGCATTAGGTGATGACGATTATGACGCTTATGGTGCTTATGAACCATCAATTGACGGTCATGAGGATGTTGCTATCCGAATAGTGAGCGTCCATTTTTTTGCTGCTACCGGTATGGCGCTAAGACAAGAAAAGTTTTGGTTTTCTTGTCTTGATGGTGATTTGGCTGAGGTTAAAAGAAACACCCCTATTGGTCAGATGATACATATTATTTGCGATACAATGAAAAAGGTAGCGCGTCGTGAAGCTGAGTACCGACGAATGCCTATTGATTATATTATTGATAGTATGGTTGCAGAGAACATAGAAATAATCATTGGCGGCCACTCATATCGCATAGATGATGAAGATGCGCGCAAGTCTTTGCTCGATTTAGAGCCAGAGTTGCAAACAGGTCGTCACCATTTTTACGAAAGCAGTGACTTGTGTGATGGCGTTTTTGTCGTAAGGGATGGCAAAATCGTTGTCTCGGTTAATAAACCAAGAGCTGCGGCCGAGGCGGCGGTCCCTGACGCAGCCGCACCGGCTGATAATAGTTGGTTGGGCTGGGCTAAAAGCTGGGTGCCATCATATTTTGGCGGCCAGTAATAATAATTATTTAAAATTTGAATCCATAATTAAAACGGGGCACTTATTCAAAAGAATAAGTGCCCCGTTTTAATTATGGTTACTTTATAAATGCCTGACAAATATGTGGTGGGAGATCTTTGGTTAATTGTTCAAGTTGGGCCGATACCCATTGTTGTTTGCCCAGGTCTTCGGTTTCATGCATAGCCGTGACAATGTCTTGCATAATCTTAATAAATTGTGGTTCGGTAACTCGTTGCTCGAGTAAAAGGGTACATAATTGTTTGATGCGATCTTGAAAAATGTCATGCCAATTTGCCATGGCATAACAGGGGATTAGCGTTGACCAAATAGCATCTTTGCTTTTTTCAATGACGAGTAAGTGTTCGTAGATAGCAATTGCTTCAACCCAACGTTTGTCTTTTTGGTAGAGATAAGCCGATTGCTTATATCGTTCGAATGCTCCGCGGTCGTCCAACGACCAAAGAATATCGCCTTCAAGTTGCAAGGCATATGCACGATCTTGTAGCGAATGAGAAAGTAGCCGATATACATTGAGCGCCTTTTCTCGCTCTCTGCGTGAAATTAAGTCGGCTAATTTAAACCAGGCTACACTGGCGCTTCCGTTCTGACTCTCCTGTTCTGCCATCATTACCCCTTTTTCCGCCGTTTTTGGCTTAGATTTCGATTCCTCTCCCGCCTTGCCATGCAACATTTTGCTACCCGTTTGAAAATGGTTATTACTAATGTTATACTTCCTGCGGCTTAGGAAGTAAATATACAAGTGAAAAAAGTGTGTAATTAGTGGTGTGGCTTGAAAGGTGTGTGGGTAACAACGGTGGATGCGATTGCGTGTGATGTTTGGGTAATCAAAAAAGAAGAAGCGCTTATTGGCGGGCAAAAGAGTAAGGTTGAACAACAGCTTAAGGCAGGAAAAAAGACGGCCCGAGTGCGGTTGGATATTTTACTTGATGTTGGAAGTTTTGAAGAATTAGACCAGTTGGCAACCTCGCCCTTCTTGGAAAAGAAGGAAGTTACCGATGGGGTGGTGACCGGTTTTGGCACAATCGCTGGCCGTAAGGTTGCGGTGTATGCCCAAGACTTTACTATCAAGGGTGGTTCATTAGGCAAACGCCATGCCGAAAAAATTTGTAAAATTATGGATCTCGCAGCCAAGGTCGGGTGTCCAATTATTGGCATTATCGATTCTGGTGGCGCTCGTATCGACGAGGGTATTCACGCCCTTGCCGGTTACGGTTCTATTTTTACCCGTAATTGCCGCTATTCTGGGGTCGTTCCTCAAATATCGTTAGTCCTTGGTCCATGCGCTGGCGGGGCAACCTATTCGCCCGCATTGACCGATTTCATATTTACCACGCAAGGGATTAGTAACCTTTTTATTACCGGGCCACAAGTTATTCAACAGGCATTACATCAAACAATTACCAAAGAAGATCTTGGTGGTGCTCAGGTTCATGCCGAAAAATCTGGTGTTGTGCACGTGGTAACCCAGACCGAAGATGAATGCTTTGCCAAGGTAAAAAATCTTCTTGAATATTTACCAAATAATTATCTTGGCTGCCCAATGACTCGCTCGGTTAAGGACGCCGAAAATATTGACGCTTCTTCCATCGTTCCACAAAATTTCAACCAGGGTTATGACATTAAAAAGGTTATAACAGCATTGGCTGACCGCGATTCTTTTTACGAAATTCATGAGCTTTTTGCGCCCAATATTGTTACCGGTTTTGCCTTTATCGGTGGGATGTCGGTCGGTATTGTTGCCAATCAACCAGCCGTCAAAGCAGGGACGATAGATATCGATGCTTCATGCAAAGCGGCTCGCTTTATCCGGTTTTGCGATTGTTTTGGTATTGCGATTGTTTCGCTCGTTGACGTCCCTGGATATCTGCCTGGGGTTGAACAGGAGCATAATGGCATTATCCGCCACGGCGCAAAATTATTATATGCCTATGCAACGGCAACCGTGCCTAAGATTACCGTAATTTTACGTAAAGCTTTTGGCGGTGCCTATATCGTTATGGGGAGCAAAGAGTTAGGGGCCGATGTCAATCTTGCTTGGCCAAATGCTCATATTGCTGTTTTGGGAGCCAAGGCGGCGGTGAGTATTTTGCATGGTAAAAAATTGGCAGCGACTGAATTAGAAGAGCGCGGGGCTCTTGCGACCAAGCTTGAAGATGAATATACCCAAGAATTTCTTAATCCATTTATTGCCGCTCAAGCTGGATATGTCGATTCGATTATCGAGCCATCGCGAACGAGACATCATCTGATTAAAGCGCTTCGATTTACCGTTGATAAGGTCGAGCGATTACCGGCTAGTAAGCACGGCAATATCCCTTTATAGATCAGTTCGACTGGATGTCTTTTGAAAGCAACAATAGATTGATGATACAAGCATTAATGCAAGTATATGGGTAAAACAACTATTGAAAGTTTTTATCTGATAATTGTGATCAATAATAAAGGCTGACTGGCCAAAATCTCCAAAAGCGCTATTAACCCCAGGGCTAATGATGATTTTAGCGAGCAATATATGCCAAAAACTAGGACTTTTTCTTGCCTGGGCAATTAGTCTTTCTAGTTTGTTCGATTGTTTACCTGTGGGTGTCTGTTTAACTAGGGGCATACCGCTCGCGAGCCGCCCTTTCTTTTTTAGCTGCAGCTTTACATGATTATTGCCAACAAAGGTTCTTTGGCCTGCTTTTGAGTGCATGGCGGTTAGGGGTGCGTAATTCTGTATGGTAATACCAAGGGCGAGCGAAATGGTGAATAATAAATGTAACAATTTCATGGTAACCTCCATATGTAATGTTGTCCTTCAATTATAGATTAGTTTTTGAGGGAAGGAAAATGGGTAAAATGTTTACAAGTTGTCATATCGCCCAAAGCATCCGCATTGGGCTACCATTCATAAGCCCGCACGCGCGGGCACAAGGAGTAGCAGACGCTGATCGCTGTCCTAGTGCTAGCGGGAGCTAGCGTCCATGCGGTAGCCCAATGCGGATGCTTTGGGTGATTTGGGTATGCAAAATTTATTGTGCATAAGATCTAATCTATCGCCTTAATTTTCGGTTAATTGATAGTTTTTTTAAGCTTCGTTAAACTAAATATAGTTCCTAAGATGGATCCCGGCTCGGCGGCCTGGATGACAAAGGGGAAATCCTTGGATGACAAATAATTTTGGGGGGAGTTATGAATATTCCTAATTTTTTGAAAAAAAACATAAAAGCTTTAGCCTTGGTCGGTGGCCTCGCCACTATTTCTATTGGTGGTTTTATGGGCTATCAATGGTACACCCAAAACTACCAAGATCAGCGGCCGATAACCGTTGCGCCCGACGAAGTGCGTGGAAATTTGGTAATATTAAGAAAGCTTAAAGAGAGCTATTTTATCGATTTTCACAATATGTTTTCTCGTGATGTGCGCCAAAACATTGAATTCCCTGAATATATTGACCTTGATTACACGATTCGTTATTTAAAGTATGAAATGGAGCGTGATAGGACCGGCAAGCAGCTTTTGTATTGCATTTTTGATGCCAAAGAAAACCGGTTAATCGGGACCCTAGAAGTTCGGGCAAAAAATGATAAAGACCCAGGCCAATTTGGGTGTTGGCTTAACGAGCGTTATCGAGGTGGTGGCCGCATCCAAGAAGCCATCCAGTTAATTACCAATGTGTACTTTAGGTTAACCAATGAACCATCTTTTACCGCCCATGTTCGGTTATGGAATAAACGTAGTTATCGAGCGCTCTTAAGGGCCGGATTTACCGATACGGGTAAGTTTTACTACGAAGACGGTAAGCCAACGAGGTTTCTGCTTGAATTTAGACGTAAGTCATAGCGCTTCTCCTTTCTATTCCTTGCTATATGTAGTATGCTGCCTCTAGCGTGGCGGTATTATATATGATCAGAGGAGTGAGTTATGTCCAAGCGAATACTGTTTATCGTGATGCCCGAAAATTTTCAGGATCATGAATTTAATATTCCTTATATGATGTTAATCAAAAAAGGATTTACCGTTGATATTGGTGGTTTTAGACCCGGTATTGCCACTGGTTCATTTGGACTTGAAGTAACGCCAAATTTTGTTATCGATACCCTTACTCCCGCCGATTTTGATCTTTATGATGCCGTTGTAATCCCCGGTGGTTCTGGTTCAACCACCTATTTATGGGGCAATAAAAAAATACAGGAAATCGTTAAATATTTTCATGACCACAAAAAGATTGTTGCTACAATTTGTTACGCTTGCATTGTGCCGGTCCAAGCCGGTATTTTGACTGGTAAGAAAGCAACCGTATATCCGACCGATGAGGCAAAGGCCGTTTTTACAAAACACGGGGTTACCTTTAGCAATGATGGCGTGGTAAGTTTGAGCGATGAGAAAATTATTACGGGACAAGGTCCCACCTTTGCCAAACCATTTGGTCAGGCAATTATTGAGATGCTTTTCTAAAAAGCACGATAAAAAGAAGTTCGATTTACTGTATCAGTGGGAAGGGTGAATTGATTATAAATTTAATTATTTTAGATAAAATACTACCAAATTTGTCATCCCGGACTCGATCCGGGATCCATCTTTGCAAAATATACGACAAACAAGATCTATTGAAATAATAAATTTTGAAAAATTAATTGACAGGATGGATCCCGGATCGAGTCCGGGATGACAAATTTGGCTTTATAGGTATGTTTTGAATATAAAACAAACCACGAATTTACGACAATAGAAGGATTTTTATGGCAAGAACAATGATCGATCAGCGAAATCTTCACCCAAAAACACTGCTATTGGGGATATTCGCTCCAGGTAATCGTATGGGAAGCAAAGAATACTATTTTGAAGAATTTTTGAATCTCGTTAAGACCGCCGATATTCCTTACGATGACCAAATGTTTACTAAGGTGCGTAATACCGATAACAATATGTATTTCACCAAAGGTAAACTTGAAGAAATTTTTCAAAAGTGTACCGATATGAAAGTTGATATTTTGGTTATTTCAGAACCATTATCATCGCTCCAAGAACGTAACCTTGAAAACGTCCTCAATTGTACAATTATTGATCGCGAACAACTTATTCTTACGATCTTTAAGCGTTCAGCCCATACATCTGAAGGTAAAATTCAGGTTGAGAAGGCTGAAATTGAGTTTATGAAAACACGTATTATTGGCCGCGGTAGAGATCTAGCTCAGCAAGCCGGTATTATTGGAACGCGTGGTCCTGGTGAAACCGAAAAAGAAGAAATTAAACGGGTTTTTGCCGATAAATTGCGCCAAGCACAAAAGAAAATTGATACATTAGCGCGTTCACGAGATGTGCAACGTAAGCAACGTTTGGCGAGTAACGTGCCGTTAATTTGTATTATCGGTTACACCAACGCCGGAAAGTCTAGCTTGCTTAATCGTATAGCTAAAGGCCTTGTCCTTGCGGAAGATAAACTATTTGCAACACTTGATACAACTACGCGTGAATTATTTATCGATGGTAAAAAGAAGGCACTTATTTCTGATACCGTAGGGTTTATTAGCCAATTACCCCATCATTTGATTGATGCATTTAGATCAACCTTGGATGAGCTTAAATACGCCGATTTGTTGTTACATGTTATTGATGCAAGTTGCCCAGCATGGGAAAATCAAATTGTCGTTGTTCAAGAAACCCTCAAAGACCTTGGCGTTGATAAACCAATGCTCTCGGTGTTTAATAAGATTGATAAATTGACCGAAGAACAACAAGCGGCCCTTATTCCTCGCCTTGTTTTGTACTCGCCGCATGTATTGATTAATACGATGTCTAAAGAAGGTGTTGAGCCGCTTATTAAATATCTTCGGACATATAATCTTGAAAGAGAAAACGCGGTATAAATGATAGATTATAGATGCTCAAATTTCTCTTGCTTGTCATCCTCGGACTTGCTCCGAGGATCCATCCTAATATTTGCTTAATCTTAAGATGGATGCTCGGGTCAAGCCCAAGCATGACAAAATAGGAAAAAAAGGAGATGGTGCCCATGGTTTTGATTAAAAAGGGAGAGAAGTTATGAAGAATATTATGATTAATGGGTTTGGGCGTATTGGTAGAACATTTTTACGCATTGTTTTATCTGACGAAAAAGCGCAAAAAGAACTTAAAGTGGTCGCCATCAATGTTGGGCCAAATGATGCATCAAGTTGTGCACTGCTTTTTAAGTACGATTCTATTATGGCCGAATATCCTGGTGAGGTTGAATTTGCCGACGGTTACCTAATAATCGGTAAGCATCGCATTAAGGTACTTGCCGAATCTGATCCAAGCAAACTTCCTCATGCGGCGATGGGTATCGACTGGGTAGTTGAAGCTACCGGCCATTTTATTAGCAAAGAAAAAGCTAGCCTGCATATAAAGGCCGGCGCCAAAAAAGTATTAGTCACCGCACCCTCAGGAGATGCCGATATTACGATTATTCCGGGCGTTAATCATCAAAAATACCAACCAATTGACCATGAAATTGTATCGTTGGGCAGTTGCACCACTAATGCATTTGCGCCGTTGGTCAAAATCATCAAAGAACATTTTGGCCTCATTAGCGGCCTTATGACAACAACCCATGCCTATACCAATGACCAAGTATTACTTGATGTTGAACACAAAGATCCTAGGCGTGCTCGAGCGGCAGCATTAAACATTATCCCAACCAAGACGGGTGCCGATAAGGTAATTACCCAAATATTCCCAGAACTTGAGGGAAAAATAAAGGCATTAGCCGTTCGCGTTCCGGTGCCACTTGGATCGCTTATTGATTTTGCTTTTACTACCGTTAAGCCAATGTCGGCCGAGGCAATTAATACTGCCATTAAATATTCTGCCGATCATGAACTAAAAAATATTGTGCAATATACCGATAAACAATTAGTATCCTCAGATTTTATGGGAAACCCGCATTCATGTATTGTTGATAGCCTTTTGACCCAATGCGTAGGTAATATGGGCAAAGTTTTTGCTTGGTACGATAATGAATATGGTTATTCCACGCGACTAAAGGATTTTTTGTTGATGTGATTGATGAATGATTTTTCCTTGACAAGTGTTACGAAAAACGTCATTTTTCATGGGGTAACTAATCGAAAATAAATAAAGCTATGATAATGCCAGTTGGGGAGTTGACCGAATGATACTCAGTAAAGACCTTTTGATTAACGCCTTTAGTGATGCAACATTTATATGTGCTGGAAAGGTTATTGATGCGCAGGCTCCTTGGACTTTCTATAAGCAAGACGAAGAAGTTGCAGTAGTTGTCGATAGTCGTTTAATAGATGCCGACGATGTTTTTGTGGCGTTAAAGGGTCAAGCAACTGATGGACACGCTTTTCTTGATATTGCTATCGAAGCTGGCGCTTCGGCATTTATCGTTGATAAAAATGATGCTCGAGTTATCCAGATGCTTACCCCCGAGCGTATTGGTAATCGATTAGTTATTAAAGTTTCAGATACTTATGAAGCATTATTAGATCTTACCAAGGCTTGGCGTTCGCTTATGACTTTCCCTGTAATTGGGATTACCGGTTCTATTGGTAAAACGAGTACGAAAGAAATTTTGCGTTCCATTTTGCAACAAGCTGGCCTTAAATTTTATGTTTCTTACAAAAATCAAAATACCTTTACCGGTTTGTGCATTAACCTATTGCGTGTTTCACTCGATTGCGATGTGGTGGCATTTGAGGTTGGTATCAGTAAACCAGGCGAGATGGATATCAAGGCCGATATTTTGCGGCCAACTGTTGGATTGATTACCTGTATTGCTCATGCCCACTTGCTTGATTTTGGGACACTTGCCAATATTTCGCATGAAAAACGGCGCATATTCAAACATTTTACTGCACAAGACGTTGGTATTGTTTTTGGCGATCAACCGTTAATAACGGCCGTCTATTATGCCCATCCTGTTGCTAAATTTGGGTTTAAGACCAAAAATCAGGTACAAGCGCGTAAGGTTAAGGTTGTAACGACCGAAAATGGTGCGTCAGGTACCGAATTTGTGCTTAAATGGTATAGCGAAAAAGCAACCATAACCATGCAAAATAATCACGTTGGCTCGGTTCAAAATGCCTTAGCGGCAAGTACTTTGGCCTATTTCTTAAAGATATCGTTTGATGTTGTTTGTAAAGGCATCCAAACATATGCTGGTTTTGAAAATCGCTTTGAGACCAAGGCGATAACCGGCAGCCGCGGGCTTATTGTTAGCGATTGTTATAATGCAAATCCAGAAAGTATGCGCGCCGCTATTTTAGCCTTTGATAAAATGGTAACCAAAGGCAAAAAGATTGTGGTGCTCGGCGATATGCTTGAGCTTGGGGTAAAGGAAGCCTTTTGGCACCGTCAAATTGGTCGGTTGCTTGGAAAAACCGAAACTATCGACGCCGTTGTGTTGGTCGGTGAGCGTTCACGTATGATTGCCAAAACTGCGCCATCATCTTTAAAGGTTGAATGGGCCGAGGATTGGCAAAGCGGAAAAGATAAACTTGAGGCATTATTGCCAGAACGTGATGCGTTAGTCTTGGTTAAAGCCTCGCATGGAATGGTATTGAACAAGATCGTTGATGCCGTCACTCAATAATAATCATTTTTCTAATTGAATTAATGTTCGTGATTGGCGTGGTTTATCCGCGCCAATTTCTAGTTCGCCCATTTGCATTTTCCTATCCCTATGCTAATTTAATCAAGTGTTATTAAACATGACGTTTATTTTATTGGGGGATATCGATGATCAAAAAATTAATCTACGCATTTATTCTTTCATTAGGTTTTACCGCCGCTAATGCTATGGAAGCTCTTGAGGTAACCGATGTTGCTCCTGGAACATCAACGGTTGTTGCACCTTATGAACTTGTTGAACCAGTTATACAGCCAAAAAAACATGTTGTGCTTTTTAATTGGATGAAAGAGCATAAAGCTTTGAGTGCCTTAATTATCGCAACGCTCGCTGGCGCAGGGACATTGTGTTTTTCTCCTGAAGCCCGTACGGCCGTGGTCGATGGTTTTGATAAACTTAAAAATAGTCTTACACCGGCAGCGGCAGAGAACAATCGAGCGACAAGCACTAACTAAATAAGAAAAAAAATCTCTCAAAAGCACGGGGGGCCCCTTACTAGGGCTCCCTTTTTTTTGTTATAATGTGAAGAGAAGATGGATCCCGGATCGAGTCCGGGATGACAAAAACTGAATGATTGTATCGAAAAGAGCATGATGGGTTTATGACGAAATTAAAAAAAATTAATAAAATACTACCTAATTTGTCATCCCGGACTCGATCCGGGATCCATCCGTTATTAATCGCATTACTTCGCGCCAACACCAAAAACTTTACCCCGCCATTAAGTGACCTCGTGGTTGCCGAATATGGCAACGATCCTTTTCTCATTTTAGTTTCGTGTCTTTTAAGCTTACGGGCCAAAGATACAATGACCATTCTCGTGGTGCGTGATTTATTCGCCCATATTCGTACTGCCAAACAATTATGCGCATTCGACCTTCAAAAACTCGAGAACCTGATCAAACGTATCGGCTTTTACAAAAATAAAGCGCGAACCCTCAAATATGTTGCGTGCATAATTGACCATGAATTTGGCGGCATCGTTCCTCAAACCTATGAACAATTAATCTCGATTAAGGGCGTTGGGCCAAAGACGGCCAATCTTATGCTCGGCGTGGCATTCGGCCAACCGGCAATTTGCGTCGATGTTCACGTTCATCGTATTTCTAATCGTTTAGGGCTTATCAAAACCAAAACGCCGGAACAAACCGAAGTTGCTTTGCAAAAAATCTTAGAGCCTAAATATTGGATTGAGTGGAATACGTTGATTGTTTTGTGGGGGCAGAATGTGTGCACGCCGGTTAGCCCTCGGTGCAGTTCGTGCGCAATTGCGGCTTATTGTAAACGCGTTGGCGTTGATAAGCGGCGGTGAAAATTTTTATCCTAATAGCCCAAACCCTGATCTTTACCTGTCATCCTTGGGCTCGCCCCCAGCCTTCGCCTTTTGGTGGCTTCGGCGGGCAGGCCGAGGATCCATCTTGAAACCCGGCCCTTACGGGTCCCGGGCTAACACAATGTCGCATGCGATGCATGCTTAAAGAACCTTCGGCAAATTGGACGCATGGGTTTACGCTTGGCCCAGCTTCCCCGTTAAGGGGATGCGACATTGCGATAGCCCTACCCGTAAGGGTTGGGTTTGTGATTTTTGGCGCTCAAGGAAAACACTGGTTTTAAAAATGTTTTACGTTTATTTTTCAAAAAAGTTGCTTTTGAAAAACTATTATTGGCAACCTACAAAAGATTATTGGTTCCATTTAGGTGCAAAAAAAAAGCTTGATATATTCACCGCGGGTCGCTAACCTATCAAAGTGATTGAAATTCCCTCGCACTTCTTGGAGAGAGGCACTGTGAGCAAGTTTATGAGCTTGAACTCACGCAAAAAGCGAGGTTTTGTGTAATGAAGATTTATCATATTTCTACGGAAGAAAGGAGGTCTGTTAGGAGAAACGAACAGGTTTTTTTTTCGATCTAATCGTTCGTATTTTTTTTCGTTAGGTAGTAATAAGAATAATTATCAAATAATTTGGGGAAACCAAAGATGAATAAGACAATCAAAGGTTTAATAATCCTCGCACTTGCCCTTAGTGCAAATAATGCCGGCGCTCATACAAACAAAACATTTATGCAACCTCGCAACCAAGCGCTCGTTAACCTTCCTTTAATCAATACAACATTTGCTGAACGTCTGGGCGCCAAAATTGAAGATCGTTTTGGTGGAAATTTCGAAGTTGTTGGTTTTTACGGTGAAAATTTAGAGAAGAGCAAAACCGGTAAGTATTTTGGTATAAATGATTCAGCATCATTTACTCTTGATAGAAAAGTGACTGATCCTACAAAAGCATTAGAAATTGGTAATTTGATCCATGATGTCACCAAGTACAACGACGCTATTGACCCTTCTAAGGTGATGACACTTAAGCTTGATCCAAAATCAATTACTTATGGTGTTGACCTTGCTTATCACCAAGATTTGTCAAAGATCGTTAATGGCATGTATTTGAAGGTAATTCTTCCAATACAACGTATTGAAAACGATCCTAAAATGACCATTGTTGGTGAAGGTGATTTCAACGCAACAAATGCCCAAGTTGTCAAATACTTTGCTGGCGAAACACTCATACCAGCAAGTGACGCTGCTAAAAACGTACAAGTCGCTCTTGAAAAAGCCAAAATCAATGGCAAACGCGTAGCAACCGGCGTAGCCGATATCGATGTAGCTCTTGGTTATAATTTCTTGAAAAAAGAAACCTACCATATGGGCCTCAACATCGGTTTGACCATCCCAACAGGTAACGAAGTAACCGGCGAATACATGTTCGCACCTACGTATGGCAGCAAACATTTTGGTCTTGGCGGCGGATTATGCGCCGATGCTCGCGTATGGGGCAAAACAAACCATAATGTCAAAGTCAACTTTGCGGCCAATTACCGTTATTTGTTCTCAGCAACAGAAAAACGTACACTTGGTGCCACCGATGCAAATTGGGGCCAATATCAATTGTTGCATTCGACAGCGGCTGCAGTAACCCCATTCATTCCTGCCGCCAACCTTGGCACCCCTGATCTTGATATTACCCCAGGGAGCCAAGTTGATGGTATTGTAGGTCTTGCTTATAATAACGGTGGCTTCAACTTCGACCTTGGTTACAACATGTTCTTCAAAGAAAAAGAAACAGGTAAAGTTAAGAATGGCGTAGATATTACAAAATATGCTAAAGCTGTCTTGAATTCAGATGCATCTGCAGACTTAAGCGCCTTAGCCGGCTCTGCATTAACAGCAGCCGCTGTTGATATGTCAGCAGCGTTAACCCCTGCACAATTAACCCACAGCGCCTATGCTGGTTTGGGTTATGCGTTCAAGAATTGGGAATATCCTTTGATGCTCGGATTGGGCGGCAAATATGAATTTGCCCAAAAGAACAGCGCAATGGGTGGTTACCAAGGTTGGGTCAAGGCCGGGTTATCGTTTTAAACCCGTACAAGATATGTAAAATAGCCAGGGCATCCGCCCTCGGCTACCTCATGGACGCTAGCACCAGCTAGCACCCAGAGAAAGAAATAAGGGGTCGGTAGAAATACCGGCCCCTTTGATTTTGTCATCCCGGACTCGATCCGGGATCCATCCTGCCAATACGCTATTAATTCACAAGGCTATGTTTTTTCAAGTCATTCGCCAAAAAAAAGTTATCGGTTCAATAATAAATCAAAGAAAAAGATGGATCCCGGATCCAGGCTTCGCCAAGGCTACGCCGGACACGGTCAAGCCCGGGATGACAAAGTAGGTACTATTTTATCTGGTATTCATGTGCTAGCTGATGCTAGCGTTTGTGAGGTAGCCGAGGGCGGACTTGTCCGCCGAAGCCTTGGCGAAGGCTGGATGCCCTGGGCTACAATAGTCTTGAGCATTCGTAATGTTATTGAAAGCGAAGTCTGGGCGTGCTACATTAAATTTGGAATTGTTGAATTTGGCCCAACAACAGAGGGGTGACGAGTATGATGGATATTTTAAAGCGAATTACTGAAAAAAAGAAACAACTTGATTCATTCAAACCATTGCCAAAAGCGCTCGAAAATAACCTTGGCGATTGGTTTAGAATTGCGCTGACCTATAGTTCAAATGCAATAGAAGGCAATACACTTTCTCATGCCGAAACGGCCCTTGTCGTAAAAGAAGGGATTACCGTTGGTGGTAAGAGTTTGGTTGAACACCAAGAAGCGCTTAATCACGCACAAGCAATAACCGACATAAAAGAATTGGCGGCAAAAAAAACGCGCGCCGATCTTGTGCTTGAAGATGTTTTGGCAATACATAAGCAGGTTTTGCATAACATTGATACTGAACACGCTGGTGTTATGCGTACGGTTTCTGTCCGCATAATGGGTTCACATGTTCCTCGGCCAAATTATCTTAAAGTTTCTCAATTAATGGATGAGTTTGTGGGTTGGCTGACCAAATGCTCCGATAATGTTATTCATATTGCTGCTGAGGCTCACCTCAAGTTTGTATTTATTCATCCATTTATTGATGGTAATGGAAGAACCGCTCGGCTGCTCTTTAACCTTTTGCTCTTACAAGAAGGTTATCCGTTGGTCATTATAGAAAAAGAAAAGCGTTTGGATTATATTAACGCTATCGAAAAAGCATTACTACATAATCAAGTAGATGATTATTACACGCTTATGTTTCAGGCAATAGAAAATAGTTTAGATGTTTATTTGCATGCGATTACTCAATCGGATATGCGTGGCTAATATTTATATTAGACCTCTTCTGAAACCATAATTTTGTGGCAATCCTGGATGATTCTTTCTATTTTTTTATTTATAATACCACCTAATTTGTCATCCCGGGCTTGATCCGGGATCCATCCTACGCTCTGCGCCCCTTGGGCTTGTAGCTGCGGATGGCAGGCCATCTTCTTCTTTGAATTGATCAGCACACCTCTTCTAGAAAATTAAATTTCATGGTAACTTCATTGGCGAGGAGTTTTGGTCATGAAGATGGTCGAAAATGATTTATATGAAGGAATTTTTGGACCAGAAGAAAAACAAGATGGATCCCGGATCAAGCCCGGGATGACAAATTTGGCAGTATTAATATTGTT
>CAZGPI010000007.1:39849-66810 GCA_964527595.1 uncultured Pseudomonadota bacterium | reverse complement strand
TCAAGAAATGGCATTGTATAACCTGGGCGAGATATATTATTTTGGTGATGGGGTAAATAAAGATGATAAGCGGGCGCGTGAATTTTTTGAAAAATTGGCAAACCTTGAACCGGCGAGTGATTTGCAGATAAAAGCGAAGGCCTTTTTAGATAAAATGAATGAAAAGAATCTGTCGTTATCGGCCATCTCTGAATTCAATTTAAGGTATTTAGCCGCCATCACGAATGCCAAGCAACTACAAACTATTTTTAATACGGACAATCTTCAAAAGTAAGAGTGTATGTGGGTTTGAAATAAATGATGATGTCTTTAGAGTTGCCATTTTGTCGAATAAACAATTTGTCCTCTTTGCATTTTATGCTTTCTATTTTGTCAAATCCAATTTGTCTTGGCGGGTGTATTTATAGATACCAACCTCTTTATCAGCCATAATTTTAGGTTCATTTTCAAAAAGTTCCAAACAAGATTGATTCCGGCTCGGTGGCCGGAATGACAAAAGGCTTCGTTGTTTCGGCGAAAAGGCATTCGCCTCACGGGCTAAATATTAAGAAAAAGTGACTAATTTATCGGATAATTTTTTTCGCTCCTCAATGCTCAAATGGCTATGCTTTTTCATGCAACATTATTTCTTTTTTTATCACATTCCCAATATATTTGTGGAGGGTGTTGCACTTCATTCTAGATTTTTAGGTAAGTTCCCTTGAAGAGAATCAATTCGTTGATATACTTTTGCTATATGATGTGTAACGGTTGGTTGACGTTCAAAGGTTGGGAGATTATTATGTCAGGTCATTCCAAGTGGGCTACGATAAAGCATAAAAAAGGTAAAGAAGATGCTAAGCGCGGTAAAGTTTTTACCAAAATTATTCGTGAAATAACCGTTGCGGCTCGCGAAGGCGGCGGCGATATTAATGGTAATGCACGGTTAAGATTAGTTATTGAAAAGGCCAAAGCGGCTAATATGCCACAGGACAACATGGCGCGGGCAATCAAAAAAGGCTCGGGCGAGTTGGACGGTGGGGCACATTACGAAGCTTCGACTTACGAAGGCTATGGTCCATTTGGCGTTGCAGTTATGGCTGAAGTATTAAGCGATAACAAAAATCGAACAGTGTCAGATTTACGACACCTTTTTACTAAGGTTGGCGGAAATCTTGCTGAAAATGGTGCGGTTGCATGGATGTTTGAACGCAAGGGCGTTATACGCGCAACGGGCAAATTGACAGAAGATGAGTTGATTGAAAAACTTCTTGATTATGATGTTGATGATATCCGTTGTGACGATGGTATTTATACCATTACTTGCTCACCGCAATCGCTTGATGCCGTTAAAAAGGCTTTAGAAGCAGAAGGTTTTAAAGTTGAAAATGCCCAACTTGAATGGGTTGCAAAAAACACGGTTGAGCTTGATGATCAATCTCAAGAAGAATCTGTGTACAAATTTCTCGAGGCACTTGATGACCTTGATGATGTACAAAACGTGTATGCTAATTTGGGTTCTTAATGAAAAATGGGGATTGATTATATGTTGCTGAGTATGACTGGATTTGGCAGCGGAACGATTGTTATTAACACGCGTTCTGGAAAATTGTCTTTGACCGTAGAAATGAAAACCATTAACTCTCGTTATTTTGAAGCGACCTGTAAGCTTCCTATCACGCTGAGTTCTTTGGAGGTTAAGATACTTAATCTTTTACAAAGTTGTTTTGGGCGTGGAAGACTTTATTTGATTGCACGATTTACCGAAGACAGTGAGGTTTTCGAAAACGTTAATCCATCACTCAAAGTCATTGAACAATATATAGCGGCCGCCAATCTTGTTAAGGCAAAATTTAACTTATCAGGCGATCTGAGCGTTACCGATGTTTTGGGTTTGCCTAATGCTTTTGAACTTGGCAAAAGTGAATTTACCGCTGACGAAGAAAAAGAAATTCTTGCAGGAATGGGGAAAATTGCAGAAAAGCTAACGCTGATGAGGACTCAGGAAGGGGCTCGGTTGCAAGCTGATTTAGAAAAACGCTTTGCGGTCTGTGCACAAAAAATTGCTGATATCAGTGTTTATTTTGAACAGGTAATGCAAGAGCAAAAGGACTTGGTTGATAAACAGCTTGCACTTTCTCAGGGCGGCGATGAACAAGCAAAACATCAACTAGAAGAAGCGTATGTGACGCTCAATAAAATGGACGTTCATGAAGAGATTACGCGGTTTAATAGCCATTTAGCAAGTGTGCGTGATTTATTGAAGGACGCCAAGCAGCACGATAAAGGCAAGCGCTTTGATTTTATTTTGCAAGAGCTTTTGCGCGAGGTTAATACCTTGATGGCAAAGTGTTCGCATTTTACGATCAGTTCGCTTTCGGTTGATATTAAAGTTGAGCTTGAAAAGGCTCGTGAGCAAATTCAAAATATTGTATAAAGAGCGTTAAACATATGCAGCAACTTGTTCCTCAACATGTATTGGCATCGGTTGATAAAGTTCTTTTTATTACCCATTTGTCCATTGGCGATTTTACCTATTGGCAAAATTATTTTGCAGCGTTTGCCAAAAAGTATCCTCATGTAAAAATTGATATATGGGTTGATGAAACGCGTCGAACACGGTGTTTTTGGCGATGGGAAGCGTTGCGAAATTATCCTTTGTATGATTGGCTTGAAGCGTGCCCTTTTATCAATAAGATCTATCGCCAAACCTATTCTCCTGGGACCTACAAAAAATCGCGCTATGCGGCTCAGTTGGAGCGATATCAATTGGTTATTTCGTTGGCAACTTTGCGTCCTTGCGAGTATGCTCGGCTTGCGAGATCGATAAGTCCACGAGGATTTATTGCTGGCATGAAAATCAAATTAAAATGGTTTCAGATTTTGCAGAAATTGGCTTACAGGAAATTGGATGCGGGCTTATTGTATAATGATATTTCTAAGCCTGATGGTTTTCATATTACCGACGTGTATGCACAATGCATTGAGCAATTTCTTGGTGTTGCCTTAACGCCAGAAGAGCGGGCTCCATTTGTGCTTATTCCGCGCAAATGGATAAGCTTTGCCAAATTACGTTTCTTAAAGTGGGGCATTGATAAAAAAACCAAAGAATTTGGTAAAGTTTTTTTTATCAATGCTTTTTCCAACGGGACCAAAAGATGTTGGCCGTTAGATAAGATTTTTGCGCTCATGACTGAGCTTAAGCAGCGAGACGAGTGGGGCGATGTAAGCTTTGTGCTTAATGTTCCGCCAGAAGAATTATCTGTTGTGCGAAAATATTTTAATAATCATTCAGTAAATGGTATGTATATTTTTTCTGCGCAACACAATTTTTTTCAGTTGCCAGCGGTCATATCAATCTGTGACGTGGTGATATCGGTCGAAACTTCGGTTACGCATTTGGCGACTGCACTGCATGTTCCGGTTGTTGCTTTGATGCGGACCAAAAATCCTGAGTGGCGACCATGGGATGAGTCTCGAAGTTTTGTGGTCTCGGCACCTGATAGGAAATGCTGGGTGAGTGATATAGAAGTCAATTTTGTACTTGATGGGGTTAAGCAGTTAGCAGAAAGAGTTTATGGACTTGGGGTGGAAAAATGATCAAGCAGTTTTTTACAATACCTAACTTATTAACTATGTTGCGTATGGTTTTAGTTCCCGTTCTTATGTGGATGTTTTTTCTTGGCGGCCCATGGATTTTGGGTGCTGTTTTAGTGTTTACTATCGCCGCATTAACCGATTATGGTGACGGTTTTTTTGCCAGGCGGATGGGAATTGTTTCAGGGTTAGGGGTCTTGTTGGATCCGATAGCTGACAAGGTGCTCGTGACGTCTGTTTTTTTCTGTTTTGCTTATATTGGAATGTTACCTTGGTGGTTTTTAGCGTTGATTATTGGCCGAGATTTGGTGATTACCGGTGTTCGGCTTATTTGGCGCGGACAAGCTGCCGCTATGGGGCCGTCATACCTTGGAAAATGTAAAACTGTTGCGCAAATAATTTTAATTTATGTACTTTTTGCATGCTTAGTTTTACAAGTTTGGTTGGTGCAGGAAGGATGGTATAACAGTATGATTATCATTGCTCAGGTTCTTATGTACCTTGTTGCCGGTGTTACCGCATATACAGGGGTTGATTATGTACGGCGGTATCGGACATTAGCATGACGTATATAAGTGAAAAAATAAAAAACAATATATCATTTATTTTCTCAACGGTGGGTTACCTTGGTCTCGTGTCATTTGGTCCAGGGACGGCTGCAAGTTTGGTGACAACCATTGCCCTTTGGTGGGTATCTGGTGATTATCCAATAATATGGATGGCCGCAATCATGGTGGTTTTTATTCTTGGCGTAGTTACTTCCAATATCGTTGAACGTTGGAAAGGGGTTACCGATCCTTCGTATATTGTCATCGACGAGGTCGTTGGCATGGCCGTTACTTTATGGCTCTTGCCAAAGAGTATTTTATGGTACTCGATAGCGTTTGGCTTATTTAGGTTCTTCGATATCGTTAAACCGTTTCCCATCAAAATTGTTGAGCGAAGGCTCCCTGGTGGGTGGGGTGTGATGACCGATGACCTTGTTGCAGGGGGTATGGCTTGGGTAATCATTCAAGCGCTCATTCGCCTGATTTAGTGCTAATGGTAAGGGATTATCTTGCGTAACGGAGCAAAGCACGTTACACTAATGGTCCTTGTAGAGGGGTAAGTTTTAGGTGCGCGATAGGCAATGCAAAAGCCGTTGCCAACGTGCAAGGCATGGAAGGGTGATCAATGACAGACGGTAGTGTTACAAAGAACGATCGTATTAATGGGGGCGTTTCTCCATTATCAATTGAACGGGAATTAAAAACCGCATTTCTTGATTATGCAATGTCGGTTATTGTCAGTCGAGCTCTTCCTGATGTGCGCGATGGCTTAAAGCCAGTGCATCGTCGTATTTTATATGCAATGCATAAGCTTGGTTATTATCACGACAAATCTTATCGCAAATCAGCTACTGTTGTCGGTGAAGTAATTGGTCACTACCATCCACATGGCGACTCTGCCATTTACCAATCGATGGTAGGATTGGTACAAGAATTTACCAAGCGATATCCATTGCTTGATGGTCAAGGTAACTGGGGTTCGATTGATGGTGACAATGCTGCTGCAATGCGATATACAGAAGTTCGTATGGCTAAGCTTGCCAAAGAATTATTAGCCGATATCGAAAAAGAAACGGTTCATTTTGTACCAAACTTTGATGAAACTCGTTTTGAACCAACCGTCCTTCCAAGCAAAATTCCAAACCTATTAATTAATGGTTCGACCGGTATTGCTGTTGGTATGGCAACCTCAATTCCTCCACACAATCTAGGCGAAATTATTGATGCCTGCGTTGAATTGCTCAATAATCCTCAAATGACCGAAGAGCGTTTATTCGAAATTGTTCCAGGTCCAGATTTGCCAACCGGCGGACTCATTTGTGGGCGCAGTGGTATTGTCAAGGGTTATAGAACCGGACATGGTCAATTTATTATGCGCGGCGTGGTTGATATTGAAGAAGATAAGCGCCATGCTGCATTGATCATTAAAGAGATTCCTTATCAAGTTAACAAAGTTGATCTTATTACTAAGATTGCCGATTTGGTTAAAAACAAGGTAATCGAAGGTATTACAAATATTCGTGATGAATCTGCTCGTCGTGGTATTCGTTTAGTTATTGAGCTTCGTCGTGGTGAAGAGCCTCAAGTGATTCTCAATCAACTTTACAAACACACGCAATTGCAATCATCAATGTCGATTATTCTTTTGGCACTTAATCAAAATCGCCCTATTGTTTTCACTTTACGCGAGATGTTAGAACACTTCTTGTTGCATCGTCGTGAAGTAATTACCAAACGATCCGAGTTTGATTTGGCGCGCAATAGTGCACGTGCTCATGTTTTAGCTGGATTAATTATTGCGTTATCAAATATCGATGACGTTATTAGCTTGATTAAGAGCGCTCAAACACCCGAAGAAGCTGGAATATTATTACATAAGCGTTTGAACCTTTCATTCGAGCAGGCAAAGGCAATTCTTGAAATGCGTTTGCAACGATTGACTGGTCTTGAGCGTGAAAAAATTGACCAAGAAATTGAAGAACTTAAAAAGGTTATCGCTAAGCTTGAGCATATCTTAAACGATGAAGCTCAATTGAAAAGCGAAATCATTAAAGAACTTGATTACGTTAAAGCAACATATGCCAATCCGCGTAAAACACAAATTGTTGGAGCGGTTGAAGGTATGTGTGATGCCGACTTTATTCCCGATGAAGACGTTGTGGTGACGTTAACGCGTCGTGGGTATATCAAACGTGTAACGCTTGATACCTATTCTGTTCAACATCGTGGCGGTAAAGGTAAAAAAGGCACTGCAGACTTAGAAGAATATGATGACGTTGTTCAGGATTTATTTGTTGCACGAACACATGACGAACTTTTATTCTTTACCAATCAAGGTCGCATCTTTAGCTTGATGGTCTATCAAATACCTGAAGGAACAAGAACATCAAAAGGTCGCGCAATTGTTAATCTATTGCAATTGGCTGAAGGTGAACATGTTGTTAAGTTGCTTTGTACCCGTAGCATGGAAAATAAATTTTTAGTAATGGTGACCAAGCAAGGTACAATCAAAAAAACCGAAGGTCTTGCATTTGCAAAAATACGTAGCACCGGTATTCGTGCAATTAATTTGCATGACGGTGATGAACTTGCTTTTTGTGGCATTAGCACGGGAAGTGATACCATCGTATTGGCAACTAGCAAGGGACAAGGTATTCGATTTAAAGAAGAAGAAGTCCGTTCAATGGGTCGTCAAGCGGCCGGTGTCCGTGGTGTTTCATTGCGCAAAGGTGATTTCGTCGTTGGTATGGAAATTATTGCTGACTCTGCTGATGTACTATTTGCAACCTCTTCTGGATTTGGTAAACGTGTTAAGATTATTGACTTTAGAGTTGCCCATCGTGGTGGCGTTGGTGTTCGCACCATCCCAACAAATGAGCGTAACGGTATGGTCATTGGTCTTGTGCAAGTTACCGATCAATCGGAAGTGTTATTGATCGACGCAAATGGTAAGATTATTCGTCTTTCGCCGCACGAAATTCGCATTATGGGCCGACAAGCCAAAGGCGTGCGTTTGGTAAGAGTTGATAAAGGGCAAGTGTTAGCATCGATGGTTGCGTTTGAAAGTACCGAAGAAGACGAGCCAGAAGTTGGCGATCAAAATTTGAGCAGCGAAGCAACGCAACAATCACAGGTCCTAATGGAACCTGAGTTCATGGAAGGCGATGACGGGGTTGTAGAGAGTGAAGAGCAACCAGGAGATGAAAAATAAGTTTTTTTGGGGTGGGTTTAGGCATATAGGGATGGTTTATGAATAGTCAAAATAAGAATGTACTATTGCATTTATCTTTGATTCCGGGTGTTGGCCCGTCGACGATTATCAATAAAATTATTAAGGGACTGTTTTTCAAACAGTTCCCTGACCTTTTACAAGCTGGGCTTATGGAGTTGATTGATGCTCAACAGCATATCAACTTTGAGGATTTGTACGCATTTTCGGTAAATGAATTTATACGGAAATGTGGCTTAACCGAAAAAATGGCCTATGAGGTTGTGCTTGGATTAGCAAATACTGAACTTCTGACCAAAGAATTGGATCTTATTGATCGGCACAATGTAACCATTGTAACCTTGTTTGGTCCGGGTTATCCAGAAATATTAAAGCAAATTACCTCACCACCAATCGTTCTTTATTGCAAAGGGACACCATTAGAGCATATTACTAAAAGATTTTCTATTGTTGGTTCGCGAAAAGCGGATGACTATGCAAATCAAGTGATTCGCTCGATAGTTCCTTCATTGGTTGCCAATGGTTGGCATATTGTCAGTGGTGGAGCTGAAGGCGTTGATACTATGGCACACCGAGCAACGATTGATGCTGGTGGGCGAACGTTGGTTATTATGGGATCTGGCTTTTTGCATCCATATCCACCAAGTAATAAAGAATTTTTTAATGAAATTGAAAAAACAGGTGGAACGCTTATCTCACCTTTTTCGTTAAACACTACACCTGATAAAAGTACATTTCCTGCACGAAATCGCATTATTGCTGGTTTAAGCCAGGGCTGTTTGGTAGTGCGGGCCGCCGAAAGAAGCGGAGCGCTTATCACAGCACAGTTTGCTCTTGATCAAGGGCGCTTGGTTTTTGCCGTTCCCGGTTCAATTTATGATGACTTAAGTGTTGGTTGCCATGAGCTTATCAAGCAGGGTGCAAAATTAGTTAATACGGCAAATGATATCCTAGAAGATTTTAATGAAGTTGTTGCTTCAGCAAATTTTAGACCGGCGGTTGTTGTACAAAAAGAACGCCAGACTGCCGTCGCCGATGCATTGATAGCGAGTCCTGATTCTGATGATTTCCTTTTGCATTTTCTCAGCACTTCATGCTCAATTGACGAGCTCAATGATAAAACAGGATTATCGTTGAGTGACTTGCATGATAAATTGTTTATGCTGCAACTCAATGGCAAGGTACACCAAAATTTTGCTGGGCAGTGGGTTCGCCTTTAGGGAGGTGCAGGCATGTCCGCCATAGCCTTGGCGACGGCGGAAGGGAACGGCCTGCAATACAATTAATAACCTTTTAAATTAAGTACCACATGACTAAAGACATTCTTTATCTCGGCTCTCAGTCACCATCGCGTCAAAAATTACTCAAAGAAGTTAGCATCCCCTTTATCGTTGTTCCTCATACAAGTGATGAGCAAGTAGTTAAGGGCGAGATGTCTTTTGAGCATTATGTAATGGCGATCGCGCAAGAAAAAATGGGTACATTATTGCTGCCCCAACCATCTTGCGTTGATAAACCATATCTTTATGTTTTAACGGCAGACACTCTGGTTCATCTTGTTTCATCTGGGTGTATTCTTGGTAAACCAAACGATCTTGACGATGCCAAAAATATGATGCGTCGAATCCGCAATGAAGAAGTTGAGGTAATTACCGGATGTTGTTTGCGCCGATATCAAGCAGATAATGGCATATGGCAGGTTGAAAAAGAATCTGTTTGGGCAACCGGTGCCTTGGTAGAATTTTGTATAGCCGAAGAATTCTTGGATTCTTTTTATGATAACGAACCCAATGCGTTATTTGCTGCTGGTGCTACCATCATAGATGGATATGGGCAATTATTCTTTAAGAGCATCAATGGTTCGCATTCTGCGGTCATTGGTCTTCCACTTTTCGAATTGCATCAAGAACTTAAAACAATGAGTTTTGTGTTTTAATTGAGCGGACTTTTTTTATTTGGTTTCCAGTTTTTAAGAAGTCGCTCAAAGAGAAGATTATTGATTTGATCAGGTTCTTGGTCTGTGGCTTTTTGCTTTTTGCTAATTTTAGCTTTAGTTTGTTGCATACTTATCCACAGTGTCTTAATATCCAAATTTTCAAAATCAATTTTTTTAATAATAGGAAGAATGGCGTTGTTCGCCACTTCATCAACGTTCATAGCGGTTAAGTTTTTTAGCAGTGCTTGTTCCAAGAACAAAAGATATTCAAGGATGCTGTTGTAAAACTGATCGGTTACCTTGGGATAATCGTCAGGCGAAAATTTTTCAATTTCTTGCACGAACCCATTTTCTAAGGCATGTTTAACAAGATTGTTAAGTTGTGTCTTTTCATGTTTCGCAAGCCAATTAAGAAGGAGAATAAGTTCAAAAGAAAGTGAGACGTTTGCGTTCATAACAAGCCTTTGGTTCTATTCCCAGCTAAAAGTAAAAACGCACACGAGCGCGTCTCTTTCAATACGTTCATTATACGTTATCTCGAGTAAAAAGTAACGGATTTTGCGTAGTTAAAAAAAACGATTACTACAATAAGTGGAGTGTGTCGTGAAAAGGATCATAAAAGGAGTTTTGGTAGTGGCGATCTTATCATTTGGTGGACTTAATTCAGAGCATCGGAGAATGGAACAAGTATTTAATCGGTGGATCGATAAGAACGATGCACATTTTCAACGTGTTTATCGTGATATTAATCTAGAATCGATGATGCAAGGCTTGGATGCCGGGCGACGAAAGCTATTCAATGAGCGTTTTTTTACATATCGAGACAAATTAAATTCATTTGGAAAGTTTTTTACCAAAACCAAGACGCATCCATCGCTTGCCATGAATGTGCAGGAAAATGACGAATTTACGGCGCAAGCCAAACGGGAACTAGCAACCGTTTTTGGTTTAATGCAAAACGATGTGGCCGGTTTTATATCTTACCTAAAAAAGGCTGGATTTGAGGATGAAGAACTCAACAAAAAAGAGGCGGCAGCTTATTATTATGATGTTATTGACCAACATAAGGGTTTGATGTCTGTGCTCTTTGCTCGAGCCGATAGCGTGCTGGAAAATGAATGTTTATTTACGGTGGCCAATCATTTTTTTGAATTTTGCTTTTCATCGCCAACATGGAAAAACTTTAATAGTATCCTTAAGACGACCAAAGATTATCCAATAGCACGCCTTATATACTCAACTATGTGGTACAATTTGGCTGGCAATGGATGGAAGGATTGGCATAAGAGTACGTTAATAACTTTGCAAGAAAAATGCCGTCAGCCAGGCCAATATGTTACGTATATTGCCGGTGGGTCTGATATTTATCAGCTCCTTGACCACGAAATTTATACCATTAACATCATTGATCCGATGTTGCCATCACAACCTCAATACTATTCTGAGGGTTGGGATTGGCTTGTGCGTGGAGCAGGCGCTGACGGTGGCATCAATGATGAGTTGAGTGTAAAAACAAAACACAAAAATTTGATACTGAGGCGTGAGAGCTACAAAGAGCAGGGAGCTTTTTCGGCATATCTTTCCACAAATGAACAAAAAGAGATCCCAAAAAGCTTAACGGTATGGAGTGTGTGCGATAAGGAGTCTGGGCAAAAGATTGGTGTCATCAGGTTTGATCGGCGCTTTTGTAAGCAGGCCGATTTTGAGACAAAGCCGGGACAAAATTTATTGGTTTCATTCAATGAATTGTATTTTATAACAACGTTTGAAGATGATAATTGGGGAATTAACCCAAAGAAATTTTCTGACGACTTTACGATGTTTGTTAAACAATTACGCCGACCGGTGAATAAAGAAGTAGCCTGCCATTTACGTCAAGCTGATTGTTCTCAGTTAGGCTTTATTCGATTGGGATCTGCGACTAATTGAGGCGATTTTTATAGGCGGTAACGTATTTTTTGATGCCTGTGCAAATACCCTGCGCTATAAGTTGTCGATATTCTGCGGTTGCAAGAAGCTTCGCTTCCTTTTGGTTGGTAATAAACCCGACTTCAACAAGTGCTGTTGGACTTGCACTGTTAAAAAAAATACGGAAATGTTCTTTTTTAACGCCTCGATTAACGATGGCTTTGTTTTTTGTACGCAAAACAGAAAGAACTTCTAGTTGAATGTTTGTGGCTAATTTATGTGAAAAATTGGTTTTTTCTTGAAGCTGTTTATCTATTGCTGCTGCATATTCCATATTTTTTTCTAAATTGATAAATAAAAATCCGCCATCACGGCTTGGTGTTACCAGCTGTTTAGGGTTAAGATGGAAAATTTCCAGCCCGGATGGTTGCTCTCCGCCCGGACCTCCTGAGTTTATATGTATTGACACAAAGAGGTCTGCCTTAAGTTGGTGCGCAAACTCGGTTCGCGCACTTAATGAAATGTCTTCGTCTGAGTTTCTTGTAAGAAAGGCCGATAACCCACCGTTTTTTAAAATTGAACGTGTTCGAAGCGCTATATCCAGAGCAAGGTCTTTTTCTTTAAGACCAAAGCCTTGGGCGCCATTATCAGATCCACCATGACCCGCATCAATGACGATGCGAAAATTCTCCGGCGAGGCTTCAGTCAATTGACGATTAAGCGGAGGAGGCGTATCGGTTTGTAGTGTGCTATTGTGCGCATACAATATACCGGTGTCATTTTTTTGTATTTTCTTGAGTGATTCTTGGGTGAAAATGTCAAAAACAAGGCGATTAGGCTCTTCCATTTTGCACCACTTAATCAGAAGACTGTTGGTAACGGTTGTCATGGTGTCATCTTCTTGTTTGATTTGGCGTGTTTTTTCAAAATCTATGGTAAGGACAACTTTTGGGTATTTAGTTGTTTTTTCAAAGAGGTCTATTCGGCTAACCAGACCGAGGACTTTAAGTTTGTTGAGCTTTGAAATCACCTGTTTCTTGTCAAAATGTTGTAAGTGCATACCAGGGAATGAAAGACGCAGCTGATAGGCTTCTGCGATAAATTTTTTCTTAAAATAGACTGGTTGGGTGAAATCAAAGAGTAATTGAATTGAACTGCCTTTTGAACTGCCTTGAGAAACTTCTATCCAGTTAAGGCGGTTAAACTCATTTTCTTGATACGTTTTTTCCTGTGTAAGGTCGGCATTGCCTTTGTCATCATTGATTATGCCATCGCCCCACAAGGGTGTGAAGATAAACAGTAGCGCAGCGAGTGCCGCCCGTAGTATTTTTTCCATGTCCCTCTCCCTCTTTTGATCCCAATTTTATCCTAGCACATTGGTTGTTTGTAAGGTAAGCAAATTGAAAATTAAGCCACTTGTTCTTATTAATTACAATTTAGCAATTTAATCAATGCGATAACAATAGATTATATTAAATAGAAAACTATTGCCCCTGGGCTGGGAATTCTAGGTTTGAGCTTTGGTTTCTTTTTGTTCCCTTTTGGCATGCCTGGTTACAATTGCCCCCTTGTCATCCTGAACTTGTTTCAGGATCTATCCTAAAATTCAAGAATTAGTCGTTTTTGTCATCCCGGATCGAGTCCGGGATGACAAAATTTGCCTTGCATGAAAAACATAAAGGGTTACTCTCTTGTGATAGTTTATTTTGTTTTCAAAATCGATGAGGAGTATTTTCGTGCAAAAAACATTAAAAATATATTTAGGCTGTGTATTGTTTTTAGTGATAGCAACGACTAGTGTTTTCGCAAAAAAGGCACATCATAAAAAGTCCGTTGATTTCCATGAATTGATGTCTTCTGGCAGATTCTTTTTTTTCGAGAAAGATTATTTGCGCGCGTTCAGCTATTTTGATCAATCATATAAGCAAAATATCGATTTAAAGAGTAAGTTTGAGGCGGGAGATTATTTGGCGCTGCTCTACTTAATTGGTTATGGAATAGAAAAGGATGAGAAAAAAGCGTGCGAAATATGGGAAAGCATTTCCTTGCAAAGTAATAGTCCAGACTCTCGGGCTTCTGCATTGCGTCATTTGGGGGATATGCATTATTGGGGGATTGGCATAGAAATTGATTATACAAAGGCCCGTGATTTTTATGAAAAAGTTGCAGCGCAAGATTTTGGTTTGGTTGATCAAGTGGTAGTATTAAATCGTTCGGTTGGTATGTATTCTTACGGCGATGGGTTAGCCGTAAATTATTCAAGGGAGTGGGAATTGTTTGAAAAAGAGGCGCAGCAAAGAAATGTTTTGTGGACGCAGGCAATCGCACGTTATCGATTAGGTGAGATGTATTATTTTGGTAATGGTGTAGAAAAAGATTATAAAAAGGCTGCTGAATTTTACGAAAAAACGTCGCTTCAGCGTGATAATCCATGCTTCCAGGCCGATGCTTGGTATCGATTAGGCGAAATGTATTATTGTGGCCGTGGCGTGGAAATTGATTATGCAAAGGCGCATGAGCTTTTTGAAAAAACTGCGATGCAAGAAAATAGCTTGTGGGCAAAAGTCAGTGCCATGTTTTTTTTAGGTGAGATATATTATTTTGGTAATGGTGTAGAAAAAGATTATACAAAGGCCCGTGAATTTTTTGAAAAAGCTGCGCAGCAAGAAGATGACTTATGGGCGAAGTCAAATGCTTGGTATCGATTAGGCGAGATGTCCTGTATGGGTAATGGCGTGGAAACTGATTATACAAAGGCTCGTGAATATTTTGAAAAAGTAGCGGCACAGAAAAATAATTTAGAAATACAAAAACCGGCATGTTTTTGGTTGGGTGCATTTTATTATTTGGGCTTGGGTGTGGCCAAGGATATAAATAAAGCCTGTGCTTATTATAAACAAACTTTACCTCAAAATGAGCAAGAGCTTCTACAGCGAGACGCATGGATGGAATTGGGACAATTATATTTGGTGGGTGTTGGGGTTGCTCAAGATGACCAAAAAGCACGCGAATGCTTTGATAAAGTTCTTGTGGATGATAGATATAGTCCCGAGGCAAAAGCATCGGCACAAAAGTTTTTGGACACGATTTAAATACTTTTGTTATGCTATTGAAGCCATTAGATGAGAAGATGGATCCCGGATCACGTCCGGGATGACAAAAAAAACAGTGCTTAACATGAGTTAATGATATGAATATTCAAGAAAATATTTCGTTGGCTGATAAGAATTGGTTTAAAACCGGAGGACCAGCGCGTTTTTATGCCGAACCGGTTAATACGCAGGAATTTGTTGAATGTGTCCAGTTTGCAGCGGCAAAAGGTCTTGATGTTTTTGTTCTCGGTTGCGGTGCCAATATTTTGATTAGCGACGAAGGATTTGATGGGTTGGTTATTCGACCACAACTCAAAGACGTCACTTTTGATCATCAACAAAACTTAGTAACGGCGGGGGCCGGGGTTACGATACAAGATCTTATTGATGTTTGTTTGGACAATGGCTTTATCGGCCTTGAAGAGTTCAGCGGGATTCCCGGGACGGTCGGCGGTTCGGTCTATATCAATATTCATTACTTTGAATTCCTATTGAGTAACTTTTTGGTTCGGGCCTGCGTGGTAGAACGTTCAACGGGAAAATTATTCGAAGTTGACCGTGACTGGTTTACCTTTGGATACGATCACTCAAAACTTTTTGAAAAAGAGTATTATTTGGTTCAAGCAACTTTTAGCCTCAAACAGGGCGATGCGCTTGCGGCGGCATATGCCAAAGGGCGCCGTGATGAAATTATTCGGCACCGCAACAATCGTTATCCAAAATCAAATACCTGTGGAAGCTTTTTTAGAAATTTTTCAGATCAAGAATTGGCTTTCGTGGTTAATGGCAAAAAACTTCCATATGTTGCTTATTATCTTGATAAACTTGGCGTTAAGGGTGAATTGTCGGTTGGCAATGCGGTGGTCTCGCATCATCATGCAAATATGTTGGTGACCAAACCAGGGGCAACCAGTACCGATGTTATTGGCCTTGCGCGCCGCATGCAAGAAATGGTACGCGACCAGTTTGGGATTGTGCCTCAGGCCGAATGTCAGCTTGTTGGATTCAAACAAAACCCATTTATGTAATATTTTTTATTTACCGTGTCTTGAATCTACAAATCATTATAGTTATCCTCATGGTTAAGTGTTTTATTTTTAACCAAAAAGGGGAGTCTATGAAGGTGCTACTTTCTTTTGTTTTTCTATCATTTTTTGTTGGTAATGGTTTTGCCATGGAGTCTCTTGAATTGCCTGATACGTCGCATGGTTTTCCTCATTCGCATAACGAGTTTGCTGAATTGGACTCTGAGTGGGGGAGTGGAAGTTCTATTTCAACCGATTCAGCTTCTTCTCTGGATCCTTTTCGGTTGCATATGGCCGTTGCTATGGGAAAGATTGATGAGGTTGCCGTGCTTCTTGATGATTCAAGTATTAATGTTAATGAACAGGATGATCGGGGTAATACTGCATTGCACGTTGCGTTTGAGTTGGAAAAGGTTGATTGTATCAACCTGATTGTGAAACAATGTTTACCCAGACTTGACCTCGCGATACGTAATAACAAGAAGCAAACGATTTTTGATTGCGCGAGCAAATGCTTTCCGTTATCAAGTTTATCAATTAATGGGAAGCCTCTAAAGGCAAGGGTTTTTGGGTACGATGCATTTCCTCCCAATCTCTTTTTGATGTGGGCATGTCAGTTTAAAACATCGGTAGCAGATGATGTTACGACTTATTTGTTTTCTTATAAAGAAAATGCTGAGCCACTGTGGATTAATGTTAAAAAGGTTGGTTGGCAAGATACCTTGGTTTTTAACCACGAAGGCCAAGATTTTTGTTTAATGCTTGAGGCCAAGTTATTTTTGGATGAAATTCCCGTCGAAGGTATTGAGTCATTCGTCGATGTTCAACCATTAAAGCTTGTTGAAGCGATCAATTGGCTGAAGGCTGAAATGATCAGTTAAATTTCATCATTAAGAATTTTTGTTCGATAATCGTTCATGAGGTTCACCATAAAGTGGATATTGTGAATGGTCGCTAGGGTGTAAAAGGTTAATTCATGTGCCTTGAATAAGTGGCAAAGATATGCCGCGGTATAATTGGTGCAGGTATAACAATTACACCCTTCTTGTATTGGGCGCAAAAGACTAGCATTACCGCTTTGTGTTATGCGTTTATTGCCTTGTGGGGTAAAAAATAGTCCGTGCCGCGCCGCTTTAGTTGGGTGAGAACTATCAAAGGTATCAATGCCCAGCGGAACAATATGAGCAATTGAAGGCAAGTCGCCGATCCCCAAAAGGTGATTAGGTTTATCGGAAGGAACATGCGGCATAAGGAAGTTAAGCAGTTCGAACATTTGTTCGCGGTTTTGCCCCAAACTGCCACCGATCGAAAAACCATCAAATCCATGTTGGCCCAAAAGGTCACAACTCTTTTTGCGTAATGCTTGGTCAAGGCCGCCATGAATAACGGCATAAAGCGCCTGATTATTTCTATTTTTTTCATGTTCGGCTAATGAACGAATTTCCCAGCGATGAGTTCGGTCAAGCGAATGCTTGAGCTTATTTTGGTCGGTGTGATAAGGCGGAAGTTCGTCAAAACTAATAAGAATGTCGGCGCCGATATCTTTTTGCGCTTGAATTGATGTTTCGGGGGTTAACAAAACTTTTGCGCCGTCGCGGTACGATCTAAAAAGTACGCCATCTTCATTAATCTTGAGCACCGAATTGTCGTGCGTTTTTGTTCCCTTACTCTTAAGTTCGCTATGTACGCCGCCGTACATAAGGCTGAATACCTGAAATCCACCCGAATCGGTAATGATGGGCATTGAGCGGTTCATAAACTTATGGATGCCGCCGGCCGCTTTGATAATTGCTGTTCCGGGTTGGAGCATAAGGTGGTAGGTATTGGCAAACATAAGTTGTTGGCCAAGTTGTTCAATAATTTTACTATCAAGCGCTTTAACGGCCGCATTGGTACCAACGGCAACAAAGTTGGGCGTATCGATAATGCCGTGCGGCGTATGAATTTTGCCAACGCGAGCTCGGGATTTTTTAGATTGATGGATGAGTTCAAACTTAAAGGGGTTCATAGATTTTCAGTGTTTCGTTGTATCATTTTTTTAGTGAGCCCGATAAGTGGTGCGCTCAGTCCGATAATCAATAATTTTACGGCCAAACTTACGATGATAATGTGCGTAATAGAGCCGACTATGCCATAAAGCCCAAGAAAGCTAAAGAGCACCGTATCTAATGTTTGGCTAAAAACAAGCGATATAATGGTCCGTAAGGTGAAGAATTTACCAAGGAATGACGTTTGCAGCAAGGAATACACGCCTGTATCAATAAGTTGTACGGTCAGGTAGCTGATAATTGATGCGATTGTGATGCGTGGCATAATGCCTAGAATAGCCTGATAATGTTCTTGGGTAATATCAAAAAGATTGGGAGTGTACCAAAGATGTAGTTGGCTCATAGCCAGAAATACGACCAAACAGAAAAAGCTCGCCCAAATAGCTTGAAATGCCTTTTTTTTGCCAAAATATTCTTGGAGAAGATTAAGGCAAAGAATGCTGCCAACGGCGTAAACATCGCTGCAGGTTACCGCAAAGCCAAAGAGGGTTACTTGTTTAACAATAAGGAGATTAGATAAAACACCTAAAAGGCAAAGGAGCGCAATAAGCGCATGCTCACCAATCCTGAGTGCCCCAAGGCTTAAAAGAATTATTATGAGGGTATGTATGATAAAAACTATCTCATTTGTCATGGTTCATCTTAATATTTATGGTTTATGGGCAATAGAACGTTCTATTTATTTTACAAATAAGGCATGAAATTGTAAAATGCTGTTAGAATCTAGTCATTTTTCGTACCGATAAGGTTAATAATGAAGCAACCATATTCTTTATTGTGGCATATTAAGCAAGATAAGTGCTGGTTTACTATAGCGAACGTTTTATCGATGAGTCGAGTCTTTTTGGCACCATTTGTTGTTATAGGGATAGCATTTAATTGGTGGTTATTTTCATTTTTACTCTTTGTTGTGGCAGCGGTGACCGATTTACTTGATGGGTACTTAGCGCGCTTATTGCATCAGCAAACATATTTGGGCAAATTGCTTGACCCGATAGCAGACAAAATATTCTTATTGGCGTCTTTTACGGCGCTTGCTTTTGTTGGGTCACCATCGTTCAAAATTCCTCTGTGGTTTGTGGCATTAGTAGTTGTACGCGAACTACTCATTATTATGGGCAGTTACGTGATCATCACCACCCATGAACATCCAAAGGTTGAACCAATTCTTTGGGGCAAGCTGACCACGTTTTTCCAGATGCTGTTTATTTCATGGTTATTCGTGTGCTATTTCATGCATTGGGAACCAGCCAGAACGTATTATGCGTTTTTGGTTTTGCTTGCCTTTTTTTCCTTTATTTCATTTATTCAGTACCTCAGAAAATGTTTTAATTATTTTTTTGAAGGTATTGTTTCAAGCAAATAAATAACCTTATTAATATCATCTGATTCTGTGTTGATTTCTTTAAGATCGGTATTATACTGACAACAGTTTTTTGATAGATATTACGGTTGTATTGATGCTTTTGATGCAACTTGTAACATTGTTGAAAAGTGTAAAAAAGTTAATGACTTGTTGGTCAGGTGTTTTGTGGTTTGGTTTATTATTCTTTAACCTAATGTGGAGATATTTATTATGATGAAAAAAATAGTTTCTTTAGCACTTGCAATGGTATGTGCATCAAATCTTGTTGTTGCAGCTATTTCTGATGAAGACGTAGTCCTTGCTGGCAAAACATATGCAGAACAAATGATCAACGAAGGCAAAACAGAACAACTTAAAGCAGAACTTAATGAACTTGCTATTACAGCATCCGGTTCATCAAAAGCTTCTATGTCAACCCGCAAAGCAGCTTTGCTTATTGGTGGGGCATTAACAGTTGTTGGTCTTAGCGTTGGGTATGCACTTAAGTTTAACGAAGTAAATGGTTTTTTTGTTGAAAAAACGCCTGTAGTAACAGGGTATTGCTGCGATAAAGCAAGTTCAGTGAAAACACACGCTATTGCGTTGTATGATTGGGTTATTGCTAAATGCAGCAAGAATCCAGCTCCAGTAGTAGAGGTTCCAACAGACGTAGCAGCAGAACCAGCAGCTCCAGTAGATGGAAATGCAGGTCAGTCAACAGTTCCAGCATCAACAGGCGGTTCAGCAGCTGTCTAATTGTTTAGATATATTTTAGTCATTATTTTATGATGATTAATTAAGACCAACCAACAAGATATTTAAACAAAAATAAGAGGCGTGATGTAAAAGTCATGCCTCTTATTGTTTTATCTATCGGTAATTCGTGCTATTCTACTTTTGGTTATTATTCATAAGTGTTTTGTTTATAGCTCAGGTTATTAATAATAATACCAATTTTGTCATCCCGGACTCGATCCGGGATCCATCCTATATGGGATTTTGTATTATGAAAACATACGTTGTTTATATTCTTGCTAATAAACCCCAGGGAACTTTATATATTGGAATTACCAGCGATTTAAAGCGCCGTATTATTGAACACAGAAATGGACTTTGTGAGGGATTTACGCAAGAATATAATGTGAAAATATTAGTATATATAGAACAATACCAATACGTCGATAGGGCGATAACAAGAGAAAAGCAACTCAAGAATTGGCTCCGCCAATGGAAAATTGATTTAGTAGAAGAGCGAAATCCAGAATGGAACGATTTATACGAAACGATTTTTGGACCAGAAGAAAAGATGGACCCCGGATCGAGTCCGGGGTGACAAATTTGGTAATTGATGGAATGGTTTCAAGGATGACAAAAAAACTTTTTCAGGTTTTTTACAAATTTAGTTTAGATCTTGAAATAGCGAGGCTACAGATGAAAGTTAAAATAGTATGGTTTTGTGGGCTTTATCTAGCCCTAGTTGTTTCGTCGACGACTGTTTCGGCCGCCGATCAATTTGTTTTGTCTAAACCAACACATCAAGACAAAAAGCTTTCAAAAAACGAACTTAAAGAGTCAATAGGCCAAGAGATTAGGGATGCCTTTAATGTCTCGACCAATATTAATAAGCAATCTGGTTTGTGCCAAATCGCTATGAGTAAGGTTGATGAAACGGCATATAAAAACATTATGCCTTTGCAAAAAACATTGGGTGAATTGTCGGTTGAATTGTCAGCGGTGCAGCAAAAGTTTTCTCACTTGATTGAACGTTTAGTTGATAACCAAAAACCGTTCAAAAAAGCATCGCATCATTCATTGGAAGATGCATATCATATTTTGCAGGACGTAAGCCATGGCCTTAAGGGATACGAAGGACAACTTACATCATTGAATAAACGATTAACAAAAACGGCTAACAATAACGGTCTTGGCGAAATTGGCGTATTTGCCGATCTAAAAAAAACGACGCAGAATGCCGTTGAAGAAATCAAAAAGGTAGCATTACGTATGAATTCTTGCGATGGGTTGAAAATCTCATGAAAAAAGTTTTTGTAGTTGCCGGAGAGTTATCGGGCGATCAAAATGCTGCCTGGTTTGTGAATAAAAGGCAAAAAGAACAAGCTGGCGATTATTGGGAAGGCGTTGGCGGTGATTTTTTGGCAGCAACCGGAACGGTGATTTTTGAGCGCTTTGAAAAGCTTAATGTAACCGGTGTTGTAGAAATCATTACGCATTTGCCGCGCATTTTGCGTATTATGCGCAAACTAGTTAATCACATTATTGAGCACCAATTTACCGAAGTGGTCCTTGTTGATTTTCCTGGGTTCAATTTAAAGCTAGCCGGAATTTTGAAAAAACGAGTTCCTCATATCAAAATCACCTATGTTGCGCCACCCCAATTATGGTGTTGGGGCGCTTGGCGGGTAAAAAAAATAAAAAATCTGTGCGACGCCGTTATCGTTTTATATCCGTTTGAAGTTGCTTGGTATAAACAACATGGTGTTATTGCCCAGTGGCTTGGTTGCCCGGTATATGACGCACTAGAACAATATATAAAAACGGTTGATAAGCGGCCCATTGTTGCTTTAATGCCCGGTTCGCGGCATGGCGAAGTTGAACGTTTTTTGCCGTTACTTACCGATATTGCACAACGGCTCCATCAAAAATATCCACAACTATCTTTTGTGATTCCATTAGCTCAATCATTGCCCCAACATTTTATAGAACAACAAATACAAAAAAATGGGTTATTGCCAGAGAAATTCCCCTTATCGTTTGTGCGGCAAGGGCATGAAAAGAATGAGCTTTTGAGCGAATGTTGCCTTGCCATTACCAAGCCCGGAACGGTAACGCTTGAGCTTGCATTATTTGGGGTTCCATCAATTGTGTTTTTCAAAATATCTAAGCTTACGTTTTTTGTTGGGCGGCGATTGGTGAAGGTTGCTTATATGGCACTTCCTAATTTATTACTCAAAAAAACAGTATACCCAGAATGTATTCAGCATCGATGTACGCCAGAAGAAATTGTGCGGCAAGCCGATAAAGTTTTGGCCAGTTACTTTGGCGATCAACTTTTTTATCATGAGCAAATAACCACTCTCGAGCCACTCCGGCAAATGTTACATGCAACCATCAATTTGGATAAAAGTGCAGAGGAATAAGACTTTTTTGCCAAAAATTTTGAATATGATAGCATGTTGTATCGATTGAAAAAGTACATACAATTACAATAAGGTGAACCATGGCAAATTATAATCGCATTATCATGATGGGAAACTTGACGAGAGATCCCGAGCTAAAACAACTCGCATCAGGACAAGCTGTCTGCCGTTTTGGTCTTGCATCCAACCGTCAATTTAAAAACAAACAAACCGGTACCATGGTACAAGAAGTTTGCTTTGTTGATGTTGATATTTGGGGCGCTCAAGCCGATACGTGTAAACAGTATTTGGCAAAAGGCCGCTCGGTATTAGTCGAAGGTCGTTTGAAACTTGATTCATGGCAAGATCCTGATGGAAATAAACGCAGCAAGCATTCTATTGTTGCTGACCGCGTTACTTTTTTATCCGCAGGAGCTCCAGCAGAAGATGAAGCTGGCGCCGATGAATTTAGTTCAGCAAAATCTGAAGAACCGGTAAGAAGATCATCAGCCGCTGCCGATAGATCATCATCAACGGGTGAAGTTGCCTTGAAAAATGACGCACCTTTTGAAGACGATTTGCCGTTCTAATTAAACTAAAGACTTCATGAAAAAGCCCCTCGTTCTCTCGAGGGGCTTTTTCGATTTTTTATAAATTTCTTGTTTCGTCTAAATCCGGACTAAAATCAAAAGCGTCTTCGTTTAAAGGATTTTCGCTACTTTTGACAAAATTGTCTTCGTCGCGATCATCTGAATCACTGATAACGTTTTTGTCGTCTTGTGTTGATTTAACTTTTTCTTGAACAGAATCGACCGAGTGTATAACATTTTTCTCGAGGTATTCATCCTCTGTAAATTCTTCTTGGGAATAGGCGCTGAATGAAAGACCGGCTGAACAGGCGATTGCCAATATGATGGTAAGAAACTTCATTATTGGTCTCCTTTTTAGATCTTAACTGAAACTAGGATATAATTTCATTTTCGTGATTTTTTTATATTTTGTCAAATTATTACAAATAAGATACTTTATCCTCTTTAGGTGCCAGATGCTGTAAATATAAGCGCAAACGCAGCTTGTTTTTACTTGCTTGCCATGATTAAATGAAACGGCTTAGAGTTAACGATATTTGTGATATTACTTGTTTTACAAAAAAGGAACGTGGATATGAAGATGATAAAGTTTTTTGTTGGCGTGATGTTATTGGCAATGGCGCCAAGTCTTTTGGCAACGGTCGACCTTCCTACATTTTACCGTACGCCCTTTTTTCAGGGAGAAGTGCGCAACAACCCGGGCAATTGGACAACCAAAATTATGGCGCGTTATGGGCAAGGGCATGCCTGGGATAGTTTAAATGAACAAAGTAAAAAACAACTGTTATTAAGCGTCGCTGGGCCAATCGATATTGCACGGTTGGGGTTTGGGGCGACGGCAGCTACACAGCCTACGAGTGCAACCTATTGGACTACTGACCTGGCAAAAAAACCGCAAGAATTTAAATTTAATGGTAAAGATCTGCCAACTGGTGACAACGGGAAAATTGACCTCGGCGGCAGGTTCGAAACGCATGATCTTGGTCTTGAGCTAACGCAATTTATCAAATACGGTTTTTTTGCCCACGTTTATGTTCCATTTCGCCAAGTTAAGATTGACCACATTAGTTACAAAAATAAGAGTAGTGCAACTGTTACTTCTGGTGCGGATGCCGATTTTTTTGGAGAAAAAGGGGCTTTTAACAAAATTTTAGCCGAACACAATATGCAACCATTAACCACGCCATTCAAAAAGTCGGGCGTGAGCGATGTGACGGCGTCACTTGGGTGGCACGGATATGGCAAGGTCGGCTCGGAATGGATTATGGATATTGCCGGTAATTTACAAGCGGGGGTTATAGTTCCGGTCGCAGGAAAATTAGATGATAAATACGTGGCGGCCATTCCGTTAGGGTACAATAATAGTTACGGTTTTCTTGCTCGCGGTTCTGGAGAAATTGGGGTATTTGATTGGGTTGCCGTTGGTGCATATGTTGATTCAGTAATGTTTTTAGAGCAAAAACAAAATTTACGCATGCGTACTCACGAGGACCAATCTGGTTGGTTGCGCCTTGGCAAAGGTGTTGCAAAAGTTGAAACGGGGACGGTTTGGGATTGCGGCGGTTATGTCCGCCTAAATGCGCTTGTTCCATGGCTATCTCTTTTTGGAGGCTATTCATTTACGCGGCAAGAGGCAACGCAATTGACCGTTAAAGATTCCAGCTTTAGCGTTATGCTAAAGAAAAATATACCAACCGGTATAGCCGTTGATAACAAATTAGTTGTAAGTAATGACCAAGGTGATGTTGATACGGTTGTGAACGCCGACCCTCGCCTTTTTGCCTGGGAAGTTCATGCATTACATGTTGGGGCGACAATGGCAATTGGTGCCAAAGATGCAAAGGTTATCCCACGATTACAGGTTGAGTATACTTATCCATTTGATGGTAAAAATATATTTAAGACACCCATGCTTGGTGGAACGGCCGGCCTTCAATTTAGTTTAGGTTTCTAGGTTATAGATATATCGATTTTAATACAAAAACCCCCGACTATTTTAAGGCCGGGGGTTCTCTAATTTAACTAATTATTGAATTGAGCAAGTTGCGGGCAAATCATCAATTGCACGGCGAACGTTACGAGCGCGATATTCGCGATGACGCTTTTCAAGAATCCTTTTTACGTTAGCATTTTCAGCATCAATAATGATTTCAGGTCTATCCATGAGGGCATTAAACATTTCTAAGTTGTTACTGTATGCAGAACAAATCAAAGCGGTCCAGCCAAGAATATTCTGAGCATTAACGTTGATTTCAGGTCTAGCCATGAGGGCATTAAACATTTCTAAGTTGTGCCGGCCTGCAGCACAAATCAAAGCAGTAGCGCCGTCACGATCTTGAACATTAACGTCGATTTCAGGTCTAGCCACGAGGGCATTAAGCATTTCTAAGTTGTTATGGCTTGCAGCATAAATCAAAGCGGTATGGCCGTCGTGGTTATTTTGAGCGTTAACGTCGATTCCATGGATAGCAAGGAGGGCAATAACCATTTCTAAGTTGTTATGTTTTGCAGCATAAATCAAAGCGGTCCAGCCAAGAATATTCTGAGCATTAACGTTGATTTCAGGTCTAGCCATGAGGGCATTAAACATTTCCAAGTTGTTATTGTGTGCAGCCGAAATCAAAGCAGTATCGCCATAAATATTCTGAGCATTAACGTCGATTTCAGGTCTATCCATGAGGGCATTAAAGATTTCTAAGTTGTTATTTCGTGCAGCCCATGTCAAAGCGGTAGCGCCGTCTTCACTCTGAGCATTAACGTTGATTTCAGGTCTCGCCATGAGGGCATTAACCATTTCTAAGTTGTTATTTACTGCAGCCAAAATCAAAGCGGTATAGCCATAATTATCATGAGCATTAACGTTGATTTCAGGCTTAGCTATGAGGGCATTAAACATTGCTAAGTTTTTACGGAGTACAGCCCATGTCAAAGCGGTATGGCCGTAACGATTCTGAGCATTAACGTTGATTTCAGGTCTCGCCATGAGGGCATTAAACATTTCTAAATTGTTATTGTGGGTAGCCCATGTCAAAGCGGTATTGCCGTTGTCATTCTGAGCATTAACGTTGATGCCTCGATTTACCAACAAAATACGACGAACATTGTCGGTATTGTTTGCTTGCGCGGCTGCAAGAAGCTCACGTTCAATTTCGGTGTTTTCTTTTTCTAGGGCCAATGGCGTTTGTCCCGCTCCATTGCGTACGTCAACACGAGCATGATTGCAAAGCAATACGTTTACGCATTCATCGTTGCCTTGTAGCGCAGCAACGTGGAGTGGCGTATTGCTGTCGCCATCCATAAATTCTAGGAGCTCAGGGTTGGATAGTATAAGTTCTTGCAACATTTCTGGTTGATTGTAATAAGCGGCATAATGAGCAGCCGTAAGGCCATTTTTGTGGTTAATGAAATCGGTGAGATTTGTTGTAGGTGAGCAACTAAATTTCATTAACGGCATATTGCCAAGTGCGGCGGCAAATAATATCGGACTATGCAAACGCATCTCCAGGGCATATCGATTATCGGCTGGATGGATAATCGGTTGAATATCTTCACGCGATGGCATTAATGCCTCTAATGTGCTATTAAATCTTGCGCTAGAAAGTCTAAGTTTTAGTGTCGATTTCATAAAGTCGTACATCGTTGATTGCGGCCCAACGTATTTTGCTATTAATGGAACCCATTCAGCGGGAATGGTTGTTAGTGTTGGAGCAGGTTCAAAATCTGCAATGGCGGCTTGGCCTTCCATAGCAAAAAGGGGTACACCGTTTTTTGCGGCGATTCCAAAAGCGAGTGAAAGGGTGAGTAGTAAACGTAATGACTTTTTCATAATAATCTCCATAAAAAAAATTAACTAATTATTGAATTGAACAAGTTGCTGGCAAATCATCAATTGCACGGCGAACGTTACGAGCGCGATATTCGCGATGACGCTTTTCAAGCATCCTTTTTACGGCAGCATTTTCAGCATCAAAAACGATTTCAGGTCTATCCATGAGGGCATTAAGCATTTCCAAGTTGTTACTGTGTGCAGCACAAATCAAAGCGGTATCGCCGTCTTCATCCTGAGCATTAACGTTGATTTCAGGCTTAGCCATGAGGGCATTAAATATTGCTAAGTGGCTATATTTTGCAGCCCAAATCAAAGCGGTATAGCCGTTGTTATCGTGAGCATTAACGTTGATTTCAGGTCTAGCTATGAGGGCATTAACCATTTTTAAGTTGTTATGGTATGCAGCAAAAGGCAAAGCGGTATAGCCTAAAGAATTCTTAGCATTAACGTTGATTTCAGGTCTCGCCATGAGGGCATTAAACATTTCCAAGTTGTTATGGCTTGCAGCATAAGTCAAAGCGGTATAGCCTAAAGAATTCTGAGCATTAACGTTGATTTCAGGTCTATCCATGAGGGCATTAAACATTTCCAAGTTGTTTAGGCTTGCAGCATAAGTCAAAGCGGTATCGCCGTCGTTATTCTGAGCATTAACGTTGATTTCAGGTCTCGCCATGAGGGCATTAAACATTTCCAAGTTG
>CAZGPI010000007.1:0-39749 GCA_964527595.1 uncultured Pseudomonadota bacterium | reverse complement strand
AGCATTAACGTTGATTTCAGGTCTCGCCATGAGGGCATTAAACATTTCCAAGTTGTTATGGTCTGCAGCAATAATCAAAGCGGTATTGCCGGCTTCATCCTGAGCATTAACGTTGATTTCAGGTCTCGCCATGAGGGCATTAAACATTACTAAGTTGTTATGCTCTGCAGCAATAAACAAAGCGGTATTGCCGTTGTCATTCTGAGCATTAACGTTGATGCCTCGATTTACTAATAAAATGCGACGAATATCGTTGGTATTATTTGCTTGCGCGGCTGCAAGAAGCTCACGTTCAATTTCGGTGTTTTGGCTTGCTAAATTATTTGGGGTTTGTCCAGCTCCATTGCGTACGTCAACACGAGCACGATTGCAAAGCAATACGTCTACGCATTCGGCGTTGCCTTGTAGTGCAGCAACGTGGAGTGGCGTATTGCTGTCGCCATCCATAAATTCTAGGAGCTCAGGGTTGGATAGTATAAGTTCTTGCAACATTTCTGGTTGATTGTAATAAGCGGCATAATGAGCAGCCGTAAGGCCATTTTTGTGGTTAATGAAATCGGTGAGATTTGTTGTAGGTGAGCAACTAAATTTCATTAACGGCATATTGCCAAGTGCGGCGGCAAATAATATCGGACTATGCAAACGCATCTCCAGGGCATATCGATTATCGGCTGGATGGATAATCGGTTGAATATCTTCACGCGATGGCATTAATGCCTCTAATGTGCTATTAAATCTTGCGCTAGAAAGTCTAAGTTTTAGTGTCGATTTCATAAAGTCGTACATCGTTGATTGCGGCCCAACGTATTTTGCTATTAATGGAACCCATTCAGCGGGAATGGTTGTTAGTGTTGGAGCAGGTTCAAAATCTGCAATGGCGGCTTGGCCTTCCATAGCAAGAAGTTGCACGCCGTTTTTTGCGGCGATTCCAAAAGCGAGTGAAAGGGTGAGTAGTAAGCGTAATGACTTTTTCATAATAATCTCCATAAAATATAAGTATTAAGCACAATGCATTTTGTTGTTATCTAATACTAACAGGAAATATTTAATGGTCAAATGCATAGGGGGCTGCGAAAAACGGTGAAAAATGGGGGTTTTTGTGAAATAATGCGGCTTTTTCGGTAGATATTCAGAATTTTAGAGAATAATAAAGAATTATTTTAAAGATGGATCCCGGCTCGGTGGCCGGGATGACAAAAAAGAAAAACCAAGAAGGGACGATTTATGCATATTTCTGTTCTTTCCAAGCGCTTAATGGCATGATACACTATGCTTCTGTCGTATGATAAGAAGCGATTTGTGGTGTTAGCTTTTTTGTCATGCTGAACTTGTTTCAGCATCTATCTTGGAAGAGTAGACGATGAAGATGGATCCTGAACTAAATTCAGGATGACAAGGGGATAGATAATTTAGAAAATTCAAAGTTATAAACGTTTGTAAACTGTGTGATGAAAGTTAAGATTATGAATCTTATTGCAGCCCTAAAAATACACGTCATAGCATTAATTAAAGAAGTTTTTGCGGTAAACGATGATCAATTAGCCGGAGTCGATCTCAAGTTGAACGTCGATAAAGATCAATCATTTGGTGATTTGAGCTGCAATGCGGCCATGGTGCTCGCCAAGCAATTAGGCAAAAACCCTCGCGTATTGGCGGAAGAATTACAAAAGGCTTTATTGGCCGATTCATTTGCCATCGCTGATTTGATTAAATCGGTCGAAATTGCCGGTCCAGGGTTTATCAATATTACCTTAACTTCCGCGGCTTGGAGACAAGTTGCTCAAGATTTATTTTTGAAAAAAGAAGAAAATTTTAAACTTGGTACCGATGATAAACGTTTGCATTATCAAATTGAGTTTGTCAGTGCTAACCCAACCGGACCGTTGCATCTTGGCCATGGGCGTGGTGGTATTATCGGCGATTCATTAGCCCGTGTACTTGCGTTTTTAGGCCATAATGTGACCAAAGAATTTTATATCAACGATGCGGGCAACCAAATTAAGTTGCTCGGGCAATCGTTTAAAGTGCGTTGCATGCAGGTGCTTGAAAGGCATGAAGAATTACCAGAAGGCGGTTATGCCGGTGAATATTTACTGGATTTGGCACGTGAATGCGTTGCCGAATATGGTGAAATACTTTTTGATAAAGACGATGAATTTTTCATGTATTACACCAAAGAGCATATGTTGCAGCTCATCAAGCATGATTTGCAGTTGTATGGTATAACCTTTGATGAATGGTTTTCAGAAAAAAAATTGCACGTTGGTGGAGCCGTTGAAGAAGGACTTGGATTGCTTAAAAAGGCGGGGCTTTTGTATGAACAAGAGGGTGCTTCGTGGTTTAAGTCGACAGAATTTGGTGATGATAAAGATCGTGTCATCAAAAAAACTAATGGCGAATTAACCTATATTGCCGGCGATATTGCTTATCACAAAAATAAATTTGATCGTGGTTATGACAAAATGATCAATATTCTTGGTCAGGATCATCACGGTTATGTTAAACGTCTTAAGGCGACAATGCAGGCTCTTGGGTATGATTCATCAAAGCTTGATGTTATTTTGTACCAATTAGTTTCGCTTAAAGAAAATGATGAACTTATTCGGATGTCAAAGCGCGCGGGCGTTTTTACGAAGTTGAGTGATGTCATTGAGGCCGTTGGGCCTGACGTTGCTCGTTTCTTTTTCCTTAACCGTAAAGCCGATGCGCACCTTGATTTTGACCTTTCAATAGCATTAAAAAAGACCGATGAAAATCCGGTTTATTACATTCATTATGCGTTTGTGCGTGCCAAAAGTTTGTCGACCAAGGCGCATGAAGTTGCAGAACTTAAACAGTTTTTGGCAGCACTTGAAGGCAGAGAAGCTACGGCGTGTACACAAGTACTTGTTGGGCTTGGCGATGCTGAGATTGTGCTTTTGAAAAAAATGATGCATTTGTTTGATGTGTTGGTAAATATAGCGCAGACCTATCAAACACATGTTTTATCGTACTATACCTGGGAACTTGCCAATGCGTTCCATAATTTTTACAGCAACAATCGGATTATCGATCCGGCTGATGAACAGACAACTAAGGTGCGCTTGTTTATGGTGAGTTTGGTAAAAGATACCCTTGAAACGTGTCTTGATTTATTGGGGTTAAGTAAGCCTGAGAGGATGTAACAGCTATGCATATAGAGCAAATTCAAGATTTTGATTTAAAGAATTTTAAGTCTGAGAATATCAGAAATTTTTCGATTATTGCCCATATTGATCATGGAAAGTCGACGCTCGCCGATCGACTTCTTGAGACAACGGGGACAATTTCAACCCGTATAAAAGCGGAGCAATTTTTGGATAAATTGCAGGTTGAGCGTGAGCGTGGCATTACGGTCAAGGCTCAAACGGCATCGTTATTTTATGAATATAAGGGCGAAATTTATTTGCTCAATTTGATCGACACTCCCGGCCACGTTGATTTTTCGTATGAAGTTTCGCGATCTTTGTATGCGTGCCAAGGGGCATTGCTTCTTGTTGACGCAGCTCAAGGAGTTCAAGCTCAAACGATGGCAAATTTTTACCTAGCTTTTGAACAAAATTTAGACATCATTCCGGTGATCAACAAAATCGACATGGCTAATGCAGATCCTGATCGCGTCATCAGAGAAATGGAAAAAGTTTTTGATACGCATAAAGATGATGTTGTGAGAATTTCGGCAAAAACTGGTCTAGGTATTGATCAATTATTACCAGTGATTATTGAACGCATTAAGTCGCCCGTTGGAGATGCCAATAAGCCGTTTAAGGGTTTATTGTTTGACTCGTGGTTTGATGAATACCGCGGGGTTGTTTGTTTAATAGAAGTTATTGATGGTTGCGTGAAAAAAGGTGACATGATCGAATTTGCTCACGCAGGGCAAGATTATGAGGTGCTTGATATTGGCCTTATGTATCCAGATCTTCGTCCAACCGGAGCATTATATACGGGCCAGGTTGGCTTTTTGATTGCTGGTATGAAGACGGTCAAAGAGGCGCGCGTTGGCGATACTTTTTATCACGTCGGCAAACCAGTGCCAGCGTTACCCGGATTTAAGCCGTCAAAGCCTATGGTTTTTGCTGGCATTTACCCCATTGATACATCCGATTATGAGCATGTTCGCGATGCTATAGAAAAATTAACACTTAATGATCCAAGTTTGCATGTTGAACGAGAAAATTCTATGGCGCTTGGTCTTGGGTTTCGTTGTGGATTTTTGGGTTTATTGCATATGGATGTGTTTAGACAACGTCTTGAGCAAGAGTACGATGCTTCGATTATTACCACTTCACCAACGGTATTATATCGAGTGAAAATGATTGATGGAACTGAAGTTGTTATTGAAAATCCAGCAAAATTTCCCGATACGGTTAAAATTGAAGAAGTATTTGAGCCAATGGTTAATGCAACGATTGTTACCCCAAAAGAATACCTTGGCAATATGATTAAGTTATGCGAAGAACGCCGTGGCGAGCAACTTGAGATGACCTTTCTTGATGAAGGGCGTTTGATTTTGCGTTATCGTTTGCCGCTTAATGAAATTATTACCGACTTTTATGATAAATTAAAATCGCAAAGTGCTGGATATGCAAGCTTTGACTACGAAGAAGCGGGTTACCATGCAGCTGATTTGGTAAAAATGGATATTTTGCTTAACGGAAAATCTGTTGATGCTTTGTCGCTGATTGTGCACAAAGAGAAGTCGCAGAGTATTGGTAGGCAATTGGTTCAAAAGTTACGTGAAGTTATTCACCGCCAGATGTTTGAAGTAGCAATTCAAGCGGCAATCGGCGCAAAAGTTGTAGCGAGAGAATCTATTTCTGCATTGCGTAAAAACGTAACGGCAAAATGTTATGGTGGTGATATTACCCGTAAACGCAAGTTGCTTGAAAAGCAAAAAGAAGGTAAAAAGAAAATGAAGCAAGTTGGTTCGGTTGAGCTTCCTCAAGAGGCTTTCTTAACCATTTTGAAAAACGATTAGGGTTTATGAACCAGGAGTCGTCGATGAAAAGGAAGAAGGGTTTTTACTCGATATCGGTCGTTGCTAAGATGTTTGAAGTGCATCAGCAAACCGTACGTATGTATGAAAAAGAAGGGCTACTAACGCCCAAACGATCGGCTGGTAATACGCGTTTGTTTTCTGAGGAAGATGTTGATCGGCTTGAAGAGATCATCTATTTAACGCACAAGGTTGGCGTTAATCTCGCTGGCGTTGAGATGATTTTGAAGCTTAAAAAGAAAATTTCAAAGCTTCAGGAAGAGATTAATATCAAGCTCAATGCGGCACAGGAAAATCTTGACGAAGAAACAGAACATTTTAAAGAAGATACAAAAGCGCGTGCAAAACGTCTATTGCAAATGAAGCAAGAGGCCCAAAAGAATATGCGCGATGGCTTTATTGAGGTTCAAGAAGTCGCTGAAAAAGTTACGGGTGTTGTAAATAAAAAACGTGCGGCATCGGGAAAACGGGATGATGTTTTTGAACTTAATCTGAGCAATAAGCGATCGAAGAAGGATGAGAAGCCTGAGGTCTTTGATGATTGGCAGATTGAATACGACGACGATAAGTAACGAGCTTATTTCTTAGGGAGGTGCGGGAGGGAACGGCCCGCCAGAAACAAATTTTTATTTTGGAGATATATATGTTTTTGAATCAACTTAAAACCGTTCTTTTATTAAGTTCCTTAAGCGGTTTGTTTTTTTTAGTCGGTCATTGGCTAGGCGGCTCAAGTGGCCTGGTTGTTGCAATAGTCATAGCACTGCTGATGAATTTTGTTACCTATTTTTGGTCTGACAAATTGGTCCTTGCAATGTATGGAGCGACCGAGCTTGATCCCGTTCAGCATGCAAACGTATACAAAATGGTTGATGAATTAAGTCAGAATGCCGATATTCCAATGCCAAAATTATGGTATATGCCAAGCCTTATGGCAAATGCATTTGCTACTGGCCGCAACCCACAACATGCTTCGGTTGCCGTTACGCAGGGAATTTTGGATATTTTGGATGAGCATGAATTGCGCGGTGTACTTGCTCATGAATTGGGTCACATTAAAAATCGTGATATTTTAATTGCAACAGTTGCAGCCACAATTGCAGCGGCTATTGGGTATTTAGCACATATGGCACAATGGGCGTTTATTTTTGGTAATCGCGATGACCGTGAGCGTGGTGGTGGTTGGGGTGCGTTAATCGCAGCTATTATTATGCCAATTGCTGCAATGTTTATCCAAATGGCTATTTCACGTTCGCGTGAATATCTTGCCGATGAATCTGGGGCAGATTATGCTCGTGATCCGCTGGCGCTTGCTTCGGCTTTAGAGAAATTGACACAAGAAAATAAGGCGCAACATATAAGGCCTGAATCAACGGCGCAGAACGCATCCGCGAGTCTTTTTATTGTCTATCCTTTTTCGGCTGAGGGTATGATGGGCTTATTCTCAACACATCCGCCGGTTGAAAAACGTATTGCTCGTTTGCGTGAATTGGCAAAAAACTACTATTGATTTTGATAAATGAATTTATTGAAAAGCCTCGATTGTCATTCAACAATCGAGGCTTTTTTTGTTAATTTTTATTATCGAATGTCTGGTAGCGCAGCGAATCGAGACATGAGCTCTGCGAAAGCTTCTGGCGATAAGGTTCTTTGTATGAGGCTTGCGTGATCGAATCCGATTGCATAGGTTAATGGAAATCCTGCTTGTGTTAGATAGCGAATAATTGAAACGGCGTGGGCGCTTCCGGTTACCACTACGACACGATTTCCTTGTTGTAGATTGGTGCATATTTCTAGCATGGCGGACATGTTGAAAATATTGATTAAAAGGTTGTCATGTATCTGGTCAAAATCATCATTAGGTATCCCAAGCGATATTTCTATTATTGTTCTTTGCAGAAAAGCCGCTAAAACTTTGGTACGTTTTTTGCCTGCAGCAAAATCAAAAAAGCGTCTTACCGTGTCAATTGATGTTTTTAGATCGTGATAGACAGGGCCAAGCAAATTGAATAACTCAAGTGATTGGGCCGCGATTGCTGCCATCTTTGTTTCAACATCAGTTCTAAAAACCACGAGATCTTCAATGCAACACCTTACAGATGTATCGTCGTCAATTGAGTAGTCGGTATAGATTTTCTCTCGCTTTTCTATAAAATTTTTGATGTTTTCTTTACTCAATTTTTCAAGATCATCACTATAATCAGCCAAGAAATCTTTCAAGATACTAAAGCCGTCTAATACATTGTCTCGTTGATCGGCATAAAATAAACTGACATCACTGTGCGGTGAAGGCTTATTGCGCGCAATATGAGCCAGAAATAGGCCATTGGAGAGTAGCGGGGTTGTTGGTGAAAGCTCAAGGATTATTGCCGTTTTGTAAGGCTTGCGTCGTTCGTGTACCATGAATGTATCTATGATATCTGTGACGGCTTTAAATGCTGGAGCTTCAGGGTCAAGTTCTCCGTGTACGTCGCCGATAATACAAATGTCTCTTCCAAGAATTATTCCACACGTTGGAACAGCGTGAATTTGTTGGATAGATAGTGCTATTGAAGCGATATTGGCAAGTAAGAAAATAATACTTTTGTGACGTATCATCATTAATTCCTATTTATTTAAGCGAGGGGAATTGAAGGTATTTGTTAAAAAGATATTTATTAAGTTTAACAGATTGCATCGTTCGTGCAAATGGGTCGCTGGATGCAATTCTTTACGGTTCGTTTGTAGAGGTAAATGCAAGAATTTAGATTTTATAAAAAAAACAATATTTTCCGCTTTGAATGTATTGCCAACATGTTGAGAATGTGATACATTTTGGAAGTATTTTATTTAATGGTGTGCGTAAAAGCTCAATACAGAATAAGATGCTCATAAAATGAAGAGATTGTGCCGAGGTGGTGAAATTGGTAGACACACTGCTTTAAGGGGGCAGCGGAAGCGATTCCATAGGAGTTCGAGTCTCCTCCTCGGCACCACATAGTTAGAATCCAGAGAGTAGTATGAAAGTATCAAGGAGATTTTGATGGTTACGCAGAATCGTTTTACCCGCGCATTATTATCACCATTCATGGTATGGGTGGCTGTCATAGCAATAGGTTGTTACTTTATGTTGTCTTTTGATGAAAAGACATTAAAGCAACCAGTAGCACCTGGAGCATGGAATACCGTTAAGCAATATACCGGTGCCCTCAAATTAGCACATATAAAAAAAGGTATCGATTTAGCTGGCGGAACCTATTTGGTTCTTGGTGTTGAAGTTGAAAAAGCTCTTGAAAATCGCATAAACGCTGAAAATCGCTCACTTGATCAATTGTTTGTAGCAAAAGAACTTAAGGCATTGCCTAAGACAAAAGAAGTAAAAGACGGCGCATTGACGCTTTCATTTGAAACTGAAGAAGCGGCTCGTGTTTGCTATAACATTATAGTTGATGGTAAGGCACAAATTTTGCAAGCCAAGTTGTCTGATACCACAATTAAGATAACCTTAGCGCCAGAACTTGAGCATCGCATTCGTACCGGTTCGGTTGAACAAGCGGTTAACGTTTTGACAACGCGTTTAAATAGTACCGGTTTAGAAGGCTTGAGTGTTGTTCAGCACGGTGAGCGACAAGTTGTTGTTCAGTTGCCTGGTCTTGATGACCCTGAACGTATTAAAGAATTGGTTTCAAAGACCGCATTGCTTGAATTTAAGATGGTTGAAGAAACTGCTGGAACACGCGAGGCTTTGTTAGCTAAGTTCGATGGTGATTTACCATCAGATAAGATTATTATTTCCGGCAAACGTGGTTTTGATGAGCATGGTATCGAAGAATCTGGTCGTTGGTATCTTGTTTCAGCATTTCCTGATATGACCGGTGAGCGTATTATTGACTCTCGTGTAACGCGTGATGAATACAATAAGACCTGCGTAAGCTTTAAGCTTGATGGCCTTGGTGCACGTGAATTTGGTGAATTGACATCAAATAATGTTGGCCGCCAACTTGGTATCATCATCGATAACATTATGATTTCTGCTCCTAGTATCAAAACTGAAATTACCGGTGGTTCGGGTATCATAACAGGTATCGGCTCACAAAAAGAAGCGCTCGATCTTTCTATCGTATTGAAATCAGGTTCATTGTCCGCTCCGTTGCGTGAAGAACATCAATTGCGCGTAGGTGCAACACTTGGACAAGATGCGGTAAATAGGGGCACGATGGCATGTCTGGTTGCGTTACTCTTGCTCTTTATCTTCAGCTTGCTATATTACAAAATTCCAGGCTTGCTCGCGGTAATCGCGTTACTTGTTAACATGTTTTTAGTCTTTATTTTCTTGTCCTACTTTAAGGCAACATTATCATTATCTGGCGTTGCTGGTTTGATATTATCAATAGGTGTTGCGATTGATGCTTCGATTTTGATCTATGAAAGAACTAAAGAATCTTTGAGAGATGGCAATCCATTGCGCAAAGCGATAAACGATGGTTTCTCGGGTGCGTTAATGGTTATCATGGACTCAAACATAACTGCATTTTTGACCGGTATTATCTTGTTTGTGTTTGGCGGGCCTGTTGTAAAAAACTTTGCAACTACATGGATGCTTGGTATAGTAGCAACGATTCTTGCCGGTATTATTTTCTTGAGATCTTTGTTTAACTTTGTTCTTGATGTATTCAACGTAAAATCATTGCGCTTCTAAAAAAGGCGCATCATAGGTGGCGGTATAGCTCAGTTGGTTAGAGCGACGGAATCATAATCCGTAGGTCCCGGGTTCGAATCCCAGTGCCGCTACCATAAATAAAATTCTTAAGGTGGTTTGTTTGTTAATCTCACTCGTTATCGCGTATATTGTTGGGGCACTACCAACGGGCTATTTGTTATGTAAGTTGGTGACTGGAACCGACATTAGGGAATACGGTTCAGGTAATATCGGTGCAACAAACATTGCTCGTCTTCTCGGAATAAAATATTTTGCATTAGTTTTTTTGATTGACGCTGGTAAGGCATGGATAACTTTGTATGGTTGCAACAATTTTTTGCTTGCTGGATACAATGAAGATTACCGTGTTATAGCGTTACTTGCCTCGGCAGGAATGCTTTTGGTTGGAAATGCATATTCATGTTTTATTCGATTTCGCGGTGGTAAGGGAGTGGCGACAATTATTGGTCTTGTTGCGTATCTTTATCCGCCGTTTCTCGTTTTGTTATTTTTCGTTTCTTGGTTAGTGGTTTTGGCGATAACACGAAGAGCGTTTATGGCATCGCTTGTTACAATCGCCGTGGTAAGTGCAACGGGAATTACCCTTTATGCGCTTGATATGAGATATTTTATTTTTCTCATTTTTATGTGCGTATGGTTAATTGTGCGTCATCATGGTAACATAAAAAAATGGCGGGTAGTCGGCTGACTCATAAAACAATAAACCGTTAGGAATTATATGAAATTTAGAGAATTAGCAGAGGCTTTTGAGGTTATTGAGAAAGAGTCTTCGCGAACCCAAATGACGGTGCTTTTGGCCGACCTTTTTAAAAGGGCAACGGCAAGTGAAGCGGTAATTATTTCCTATCTTTCGTTGGGAAGTTTAAATCCTCCATATATTAGTACTCAATTTAATTTCGCTGAAAAAAATTTACTTAAAGTTATTGCTCGCTTACAACATCAGAGCGTTGAACATGTTAAATCTATGCTCGATACGGTGGGCGATTGTGGTTTGGTTGTTGGCGTTGGTGGATGGAGTTTATCGTCTGATGAGCCATTAACGGTGATTGCTGTTAATCAAGCATTGAAGAAGATTCATAGCATTGCCGGAATTGGTTCTCAAGAAGTAAAAGATGAACTTATCGAGCAATTATTACATTCACTTGATCCATTATCAGCAAAATTTGTTGTGCGTATTATCCTTGGTAAATTGCGTATGGGCTTTTCTGACATGACGCTTCTTGACGCTTTTTCATGGATGGTTTGTGGTGATAAATCAATTCGTGAGCCACTTGAAAATGCGTACAATATTTGTGCCGATATTGGTGCGATTATTAAGCCGCTCAAGGATGATGGTGTTAAGGGAATTGAACATATGCGCATTACTCCGGGTATTCCAATTAGGCCATCAGCGGCCGAACGCTTGGAAAGCGCCGAAGCAATTTTTGAAAAATTAGGCGATTGTGTAGCCCAGCCAAAACTGGATGGTTTTAGATTGCAGGTTCACGTTAATAACGTCGGGTCAAAAACTGAAGTGCATTTTTTCTCAAGAAATTTGCAAGATATGTCGCAAATGTTTCCAGACTTGGCCAATGTTGTTAAAGATTTACCCGTTGAGAGTGCGATTATTGAAGGCGAGGCGATTGCTTACGATATAGAAACCGGAAGTTTTTTACCGTTCCAAGAAACGGTTAAGCGTAAGCGTAAACATGATATCGATAAAGTCATGCAAGATTTTCCGCTGCGTTTATATTTTTTTGATTTATTGTATTTGGATGGCAAATCGCTTCTTGATGAGCCGCATAATAAGCGTCGGGCGCTTATGCTTGAATTATTTGAAGATAAATCGATTGCAAAAAATCAGGTTATGATTCCAATTCAGGAAGAGAAAATTAAAGATGCTCAACATCTGAAAGAATATTTTGAGCAAAATGTTTCGTCCGGTCTTGAAGGTGTTGTGGTTAAACGTATTGATGCATCCTATCAAGCAGGTAAGCGTAATTTTAACTGGATTAAACTCAAGCGCGAAGAGTCCGGTTCACTTGATGATACGCTAGATTGCGTGATTTTGGGTTACTACTTTGGTCAGGGCAAGCGGGCGGCATTTGGTATTGGAGCATTGCTCGTTGGGGTGTATAATCCTGAAAAAGATACGTTCCAAACGGTTGCCAAAATTGGTACTGGCATGACCGATGGTGAATTACGCGAACAAAAAAAAGAGTGCGATGAATTAAAAGTTGCCCATCGACCGGTAAATGTCGAATGTTCAAAAGAATTATCTCCTGATGTATGGGTTCACCCAAAAATTGTGTGCATGATTCGCGCCGATGAAATTACCTTATCGCCGCAACATACTGCCGGTAAAACAGCCGCAACACTTGGTTATGCATTACGCTTTCCTCGCTTTATGGGCTATCGGCCAGACAAAGATCCTGCAAGTGCAACGACGGTTAAAGAAGTTGCATCGTTATACAAGTTACAGTTTGGAAAAAAGAGAGAAAAGTCAGATTTGCTGGTTCAACAAAAAATCGGCTAATTTAGGTTGAAAAAAGAGAGATAGAATGAAGATGTCTTTTTACATTAAAATATTGTTGTTCTTGGGGTTGAGTTCATTGTGGTTTCAAGCCTATTTTTTGTCGCAAAAAAACGGTAAAAAGACCGATGATCCATTATTAGTCGTCGTGCTGATGGTTAAGAATGAAGCCGCGGTGATGGAAAAAACATTACAGCCATTTGTCGATGCTGGCCTCGATTCATTTATGATCTTTGATACTGGTTCGACCGACGATACGGTTGGGGTTACAAAGCGCTTTTTTGCAAAACATAACATTGCTAATGCGGTGATTAAACAAGAGCCGTTTGTGGATTTTTCAACATCAAGAAATCGGGCGATAGAGTTGACCGAACACGCATTTCCCAACGCATGTTTTATGTTTATGATTGATGCTGAGTGGTATATGCATAATGTGCAAGGGTTGGTGCAATTTTGTGCCGAGCATAAAGATGATGATGGAAAAGCTTATTGCGTTCGCGGGGTTGCAGAAAAGGGTAATCTTTATTTTTGGCGCCTTATTCGTTGTCGATCAGGGGTTAAATTTGTTGGAGTTGTTCACGAGGATCTTAATGATGGACATGAGATGGTCCCAGCAGAATGTTTTTTTGAATATGCACCATCGAATGATGGGATAGAAAAAACAAAAAAAAGAAATCTTCTAGACGTTGAGCTTTTATTAAAAGCTTATGGAAAAGACCCAAGCAATCCTCGTACTGCCTATTATCTGGGGCAGACCTATGGTAATTTTGATGATTTTGAAAATGCGCGGATGTGGTATGAGCGGCGAGTTGCTATGTCTGGGGATCAAGAGGAGCGCTTTAATGCCTGTTATCGGCTTGGGATTTTCTATGCTATTTTGGGCGATTGGGAAAACGCTTTGAAAAGCTATTTAAAGGCATTTTCTATGCGTTCCTCGCGTGCAGAGCCTTTAGTTCGTATTGCTCAACATTATTGCGTAGATGGTGATGCTCCGTTATGTTTTCTATTTGCTCAATATGCTGCCGAACTACCTTTTCCTGATAAAGATGTTGCGGTCCATGATGTCGATTTATATAATGTTGAACGGTATGATTTGTTAGGGTGGGCCGCTTATACCACAGGGAAGTATAAAATTGGAAAATGGGCGATCGAACAAGCATTAAAGGCAAAACCAACATCGGAACAATTGCAAAAGAATTTAGTTTTTTTTACAGAGTTGCTAGAAAAGGCCCATTGATTATTTTTGCATAAAACGATTTTGAACAATTTCCCAATTTATGTTTTTCGTAAAAGCAGTTATGTAATCTGCTCGCCCGCTGGCTTTGTGGTCAACCATATAGGCGTGTTCCCAGACATCCATAACCAATAACGGCGCAAATCCAGCAATCGGACCATTTTCGTGATCCATGATGAAATGATTTGTTAATTCTTTGGTTGTTGGATCCATGTACAAGATTGCCCAACCGATACCACGTGATTTTCCGGTGTTGATAAAATCTTGCTGCCAAGCGTCAAAAGAGCCCCATGTTTTTTCAAGTGCTTGATAGAGTTGGCTTTCTTTTTCAATTGGTTTGCTATCGGCCTTAAGGTTGCCAAAGTAATATTCATGAAGTACCATGCCATTAAACTCAAATCCGTAGCGGCGGCGTCTGTCGGCGATAACTAATGGATTGCTTGTTTTATCTTGTCTGAGCGTTTTTAACTCTTCTTTAAGCGCATTAACATTGGTAACGTAGCCAACATATAAATTCCAGTGATCGTTAATTTGCTCATTACTTATTTCTAAGAGCCCACTTGGCTTAAGACTTTCTTGAGATACATATTTGGTCATGGCGCCCCATTTTTGTTTTGAGCATTCGATTGTGCCAATTAATACAACTAATGTTAACCAATAATATAGAGCATTAGGTTTCATTACACCACCAGTTTTTTTTAGAGTAATGATTTTATGTAGTATGCTTCCTGTTTGGGCGAACTTGCTCGTGTGATTGCCGATCCGACCATAATGCCTTGTGGTTTGAGATCGATAATTTGCTGAATATTTGATTTGTCGATTTTTCCTGTAATAAAGATGGGTAGATTGGTGTTTTCGCGTGCACTGTGCCACTCAGACTCTATTTCAAGTGCTTCATCTAATTTGTGTGGAAATCTGTTCATGATGAGCAAATCAACACCCATAATTTTTGCATCATGCGCCGATTGGCCAATAGATTGCGCATCCAAAAGGTCGAGGCCTATTTTTGCATCGAAAAGCTTTGCCGTTTCGACCGCCTTTTTGATGGTGCTGTATAATGAGCCAGCGAGCACCGAAATGTAACTCGCCCCGGCTTGGGCGAGCATGCTTACCGCATCCGGCGCCTTTTCAATGATTTTGGCTTCCACGAAAATTTCTTTGTTTGGGAATGTGCTCTTAAACAGCTTGACGGCTCTTACGCCCTCTTTAAATAGCAGTAGCGGCCCAATACCAATAATGTCGGCAAATTCTGCTGTTTGGTGGGCGGTTTCGATTGCCTGATTGAGATCTGGGATGTTATATGATATTTGTAATTTCACGCTTTTACTCCTTTTTAAAATTGTAAAAATGGGTTATAAGTAATGTCAAAGTTACTGTAAATTAATTTGGTGGGCAATAGTTCCGTTTTTTTGACGAACAATGAGTATTTTAAAGCTTAAATTTAAGTTAATGGATTGACAATGAAACAAATAATTAACTACTTAAAAAAATGTGAAACAAAAGACATTGTCGTTATTGGCGATGTGATGCTTGATGAATACCTATTTGGCAGCGTAACCCGTATTTCGCCCGAGGCACCGGTTCCTGTTTTAAAGCAGGGAACCAAAGAATGGTGTTTGGGTGGCGCGGCAAACGTTGCGGCAAATTGTAAACACATAGGGTTTAATGTATCGCTTATTGGGCTCATTGGAGCTCATGACGATGAAGGCAATCGCTTGTCAACCATGGTACGCGATGTTGGTGTTGATTGCGGTGGGTTGGTTAAAAGCGAGCATCGAGTGACAACGTGCAAAAAGCGGATGATGGTTAAGGGGCATCAACTTTTGCGGATTGATTCAGAGGAATCGGGCGCACTTGCTGCTCAAGAAAACGCTTATTTGTTGAAACACATTGATATGTACCTTAAGCCGGGCATTACCGTTTTGGTGTCAGATTATGCAAAAGGGGTTGTTTCTCGCGATGTGTTTGCATATTTGGTACAAAAAATACAGGCTTTGGGTGGGTTGATTTTGGTTGATCCTAAAGGACCAGATTTTGGTAAATATGCAGGGGCTCATTACATCAAGCCAAATTTAAAAGAATTTAATCAGATGGTCAGTTATTTTGGCCTTTCGGCCGATGATTCACTCATAAGCAATGGGCAAGAAATTTGTCGACGTCTTTTGTTACGTGGGTTATTTATTACCCTTGGTGAAAATGGTATTCAATACATTAGTGAACAAGAATCATACTATTGCCCTGTTTCCAAGCATGAGGTTTATGATATTACTGGTGCGGGTGATACGGTTTTTGCCTTTCTGGCATTTGCCTTAAGTAACGGCCTTACGGTCGAACATTGTTTGCAAGTTGCCAACCGTGCCGCTGGGGTTGCTGTTTCGCACCTAAAAACCTACGCCGTGAGCTTAGATGAGCTTATTGACCGTGAATCGGATACCGGTGAAAAGATTTTTTACGATTGGATGCTTTTAAAGATAGAGCTTGATTGGTTGCGTCGTGGTGGTAAACGCGTGGTCTTTACCAACGGTTGTTTTGATATATTGCATTCTGGTCATATCCATTTGCTTAAAGAGGCAAAATCTTTGGGCAATATTTTGATCGTTGCGCTCAATTCAGATGAATCTATAAGATGTTTGGGTAAAGGTCCCGGCCGCCCAATTAACCAACTTGAAGAACGAGCAACGTTGATGGCTGCCCTTGGGATGGTTGATTTTGTGGTGTCATTTGATCAAGAAACGCCAAAAGAATTAATTGAATATCTGAGCCCCGACGTTTTGGTTAAGGGGGGCGATTATAAGGTTGAATCTATTGTTGGATATGACTACGTTAAGTCGCTTGGTGGGAGCGTTAAGGTTGTTGATTATGTGCCCGGGCGTTCAACGACTAACGTGTTAAGAAAAATTGAAAAATTACAGAAAACGGTTGGTGTTTAGGGGCTGTTTATGCGTATCGCGATTGTTGGCTTTGGTGTTGTTGGTAAATCTGTTATGAGCTTTTTAACCAGCGAAGAAGGTAGCATCTATTTTGGGTTACTGGTTGGTGGGCGAGCTTCGGTGGTTATTGATCTATTAGTTTGGGATAACCGACAATTTACTACTGACGAAGAACAATACATAACCGATATCGGGGCGCGAACGGTTTGTAGTGACATGATGACCTTGGGTGAAGTGGTAACGATGTCTGACTTGGTAATCGTTAGCCCCGGGGTAAATATGAATCGCTATAAACAATATTCACATAAAATTTTGTGCGAACTTGATATCTTTGATTGCTTTTTTAAACGTCCAACGATTGGTATTACCGGTTCATTAGGTAAAACAACCACGACCAAGTTACTTGGGTTTATTGCCGATAAAATTCTGGTACCAGGTGATAATAAGCGCTTACCCCATGTTGTTGTTGGCGGTAATATTGGCCTTGGGATGTTGGATTTGGTTAAACAGCAAAAAAAGATTTACGCAGCGGTGCTTGAGTTATCAAGTTTTCAGTTAGAGTTCAATAAAGAATGGGCTCCCGATGTTGCGATATGGACCAATTGCTTTGCTAATCATTTAGATCGGCATGAAACTATGGCCGCCTATGTTGATGCCAAAATGAACTTATTGCGATTTCAAGTTGAAGACCAAGTTGCCCTTTTGTCGGCATCACTCTTAAAGGGTGAAGTTGGGGAATTAGTGATTCCTGCGTTATCTGAGATAAAAAGTGAAATTTATTTGGTAAGTTCAAACCCAGAAGACCGAGCATTATTGACGCTTGTTCCTCGGGCTTCGGTTGGTTTTGTTACGATTGATAATGGTAATGTGATTATTAGTCAAATAGTCGATGGTCAAGTGACCGAGACAAATCAAATTTGTGCGGTTGCCGATTTGCCAAACGTAACATTTACCGAAAATTGGTTGCATATTCTTGCTGCCTTATATTCGATTGGCATTGAGCCAGAGGTTATTGGTCGATGGATAAAAGAAAATAAAGATACGCTTTCCATTGCTAATGAACATCGCTGTGAATTTGTGGCAACGGTTAATGGTGTCGATTTTTATAACGATTCCAAGGCTACGGTTATACAATCTACCGAGGCGGCCGTGCGTCGATTAGCCGATAACAATCGCCCAGTTATTTTAATCTTGGGTGGGTTAGGTAAAGGCGTCGACCGATCTCCATTGCTTGCGGTACTACAAAGCCTCAGGGGAGGTGCAGGCATGTCCGCCATAGCCTTGGCGACGGCGGAAGGGAACGGCCTGCATATTAAGAAAATTTATTGCTTCGGCAAAGAATGTGCCGTTTTCGCTTCTTCGGCAACTTGTTTTGCAACACTTGAAGAAGTGATGGCCGATATTCAGAAAATTATGGCGCCCGGAGATCAGGTGCTATTATCACCAAGCGGAACGAGCTACGATCTTTACAAAAATTATGAAGAACGCGGGAATGCATTCAAGCAAATTGTTGCTCAATTTTCTTTATAAATCAAGTAATACCCTCAGCCTTGCTTCGACTGCTTGCATCGTTGGCATTCCGATTGTGCCAAGTCGTTTGGCTGCAAATCGGTCCAATGAAACGGTTCTGATGTGGTTGCATATAATGTATGACTGTTGTTTAAGTCCTCCATCTTGAGCGGCAATCGGAACAAACCATGATATGTTATGATGTTTTGAAGTGATGGGAATAATGACGATAAGATTTGCCGGGCTTTGATTAAATTGATCGTGTGAAATGACAAGGCAGGGCCGGCTTTTTGCTTGTTCATGTCCTCTTACTGGATCAAGGTCGACCACCCATATTTCACCGCGTAGTGGCTTAATTTTCATAATTCCTCAAGTCCATCTAAAAGGCAACAATCAAAATTCTTATGTTCTTTAAGATATGCCTTAAATTGCTTGGTATTCTTTTTTAGGGCCTCGTATTCTTTGTTGGTTTTTTCTAAAAAATACTTTTTAGTTAAATACTTTACCGCCATTTCCATAAGGTCCTGCTTGGATAAATCAGTGTTTTTTGAAAGGGCATCAAGATGGTTATAGGTTGTGTCTGAGATACGCATCATTTTGGTCATTTATTTGCTCCTTATTTATTTGTATGCAAATTTGTATGCAAATAAGTATATATGGCTGTCTAAAAAAAGAAAGCATGAAAAAGATTCAACGATGAAACAATCTGAAGACTTACCAAGATTCTTGTGTTCTGATCATTTCATTTTTTATACTTTTTTCTAAATTCATGGAGGAATGAGAAAAAAGAGAAAGGTGCTTTTATGGCTGTTCAATTTGACCGTGTACGAAATGATTTAAGAATATTTTTAACCATCGTTGGATTGTTAACGTTAATCGGTTTGGTATTCATCTATTCCTCAAGCTCAGTTTTTGCGCTCGAAAAATTTGGTGAGGCGCATTATTTTTTGAAAAAACAATTTGTGTATTTTTGCCTATCGCTCATTTGCTTCTTTATCTTTGCCACGGTGCCGATTGATTTTTGGCGGCGAATATCACCATATTTGTTTCTTGGGGCGTTGTTTTTGACTGCGTTGACCTTGGTCCCTGGTTTTGGTTTACGATGCCATGGATCAAATCGTTGGCTGCGTTTTGGGGGGCTAAGTTTGCAACCCAGTGAATTTCTAAAAGTGTTTTTGTTTATGTATATCGGTTTTTTCTTGGAAAAAAAGCAGCATACGATTAAGTCTTTTTTACATGGGTATTTACCGTTCTTAACCGTTCTTGGGGTTAGTTTTGTCGTGCTTCTTAAGCAGCCTGATTTTGGGTCGGTAGTTACTATTTTTGTAACATCGATTGTTATTTTTTTCGTAGCCAATTTCAGGATGATACATATGCTTATTACTTTGGCTCTCACATTGCCAGCCGGTATTTTTCTTATATTTTCCAAGTCTTATCGATTGAATCGTATACTGATCTTTTTAAACCCATGGTCCGATCCTCAGGGTAGGGGTTTTCAGATTATACAGTCGCTTATTGCAATTGGATCGGGGCAATTACTTGGACTTGGGATTTCAAATTCTAAACAAAAATTCTTCTATTTGCCGATGCAGCACACCGATTTTATTTTTCCGATCATTGCCGAGGAGACCGGGTTTGTTGGTTCGTGCATCGTTATAGCCCTTTATTTTTTGTTTCTTTTTTATGGGTTACGGTTGGTTTTACGGTTTGACCGGCCATTTTCATTCTTTACCGGCCTTGGGTTTGTGGTGTTTATTACCCTCCAGGCCGTTATTAACCTTATGGTGACCGCGGGGCTATTGCCAACCAAGGGGCTTGGGTTACCGTTCATAAGTTATGGCGGAACGGCTCTCATGGGTTCTTTTGCCATGATTGGATTAATCGTCAATTTTGCACGAAATACCCGCGCAACCCAATAAATATTTACCACTAGAAAGATTTTTTTATAATAATGGAAAAATGTCCATTGAGCCCTGCCATGCGTTTGACACTTGTACCCCTCCTGCCATACTGTTTGTATCGATTGATTAGTGATTTTCGATCGATTTTTATAAAAATGGTTGGTTAAGCAATTTAAACTATATGTTTTGATTGGGTGCTAAATGAAGAGATTTATAATTCGCGGTCGTTTCTATTTTATGCTGATCACAAGTCTAGCCTTTTTAGGGACTTCTTTTTTGCATGGTGAATATCTCCCTGGCGGCAATTTAGACGTTTCTGATATGGCATCGCAGGAGCAAGTAATTCCTCAAGAACCACCGGTTGATCTTATTGGCAAAGTTGCAGAAAATGATCGGGTATTAATTTTGTCAGCTCGTGAACAATACCAAACATTCCTTGGAGAAGTTAGTTTGGTGACAGGGCTTACCAAGGCGTGTGCTTATATAAGCACCAAATTGCATGAAATAAGCCAACAAGATGCTAAGCTTCAGCTAATAATTAATGATATCGAAAAATTGCAGCAAATTTTGGATGATGGACGCTTTTTAGCCATTTTAAATAATGGCCAGGACGCTTCAGTTAAGAAAGACCTTGAACCATTACTTGATACGCTGACTAAAAATACCCAAGTTGCAGTGGATTTTGCGGTAGCGCTTAAGGATGAGCAATTTGCTCAAGCATGGGATTTGCTGACCGAAATTTTGTCGGCTGTTAAAAAGGATGACAAGAAAGCTCTAGCAGCTTGTTATGCCGAGCATTTAAAACCATATAGCAAAAAAGCTCATGCGATATTGACTGACGTTATAGCGGAGCTTGAGAAGAAAATAGAGTTTAATGAGGCTTATGGTGATAAAGTGTTGCGCCATGCTTATGTATCACTAGCTAACGAGCTGAAAAAATATCTAAAAACGTTGACGATTTTTGTATCATTACAGGAAAAATCAACAAGCGGCCAGTCTCTTTCACATACGTTGTTTCCATTAATCGCACATTCATTTAATTTTTATAAGACCTTTTTAGACTTTTACAAAAAGGATTATGATTATAACAAGTTTTACACCTTTATGCTTGATAGTGGCCTATCAACCGCATTATCAGTCTGGTCGTTTTACTTGAAGGTATCAGGCTCTATGGACGATTCTGGGGCCCATCACTTGATGGATATAATTAAAGGCAATTCGTCCACTTCATCACTGAACCCAATTCAAGAAATGAACGATTTAAGAAATGCTGCTGGAATGGCGTTACTTTCCAAGTTTTTTCCATTCTTTTCATCAAATTCTATGGAGAAGCCTGTGCACGGTGCAGTGCGAGGTGTTGGTAAAATTTTAGCCTCATGGGTTTATTATCATGCATTTCATTGCCTATTGTTTAGTGATGAAAGTCCAGGAATTATTGAGATGCCTAATGGTGATCAGACTCGCGTGCTCAATGGTGAAACCTATTTGCCGCTAGCACCAACTACGCAATTTTTGGTTAGCCCTGAAGGGACCTTTTTGAAAGAAAATGGCAATGGGATGAATGGTTCTGTTTGGCCGAGTGATTATAAGCATTTACGCAAGACAGCTTTCGGGGCATTAAATGAAGGTCAGCGCTATGCGTTTAAGCAATTACACGAATATTTACGCATAAATTTTCATCCGCAAGCAATGGAAACGATTGAGCAATCAACCTTGGGGATTGTTAAACCAGAGTTGCTTGGTTATATGGCTGAAACATTTTTACCTCTCATAATGTTGACTCCAAATGATGTGCTTAAATGCCAACCAGAAGATGTTTTTGGTGATTGGTATAAAAACAATAAAGATTATATCGAAGCTAATCAACTTAATACAAAAGCGTATTACGTTGAATGCCGTTTGATGTCATATGTTTTTTCGAGTCTAGGTTCCTTTGGTGGCAGTTTCCTTGCTCAAAAATATCAGAGCGCATTTGGTAAAGCGATTACGTATGGCGCCGAAAAAGCTCTAAGCTTATGTGTTTCGGCTGGGTTAGTAAGTAGCGAGACGGTTGAATTGTTCAGTGATGTTAAATCTGAATTTAATGAATACTTTAAAGAAAAAATGGGGGTTGATTTTGAGGTATTCCTCGATAAAACATTAAAAAACATTTTCATTCCTGGATCTTCCGAACGTACATTTATTGTTTCAAATCTAAAGAAACTTGGTGTGCTCAAAGATTCTGATAGCGCCGATTCTGTTGCCGAAACAAAGCAAATATTAGCGTTTGTTTTGAAGCATTTAGCACATCACGGATTAATCGCATATCTTGATGTTGAGGAAATTAAACAACAATTTGAGCAAGATTCGACTAAAGGTGATGAGATTGTTAAGCAAATTGGTGCCACTATTTATACTCATATTATTGCAAAGATAGGTGGAATGGTTGGATCATACGCTGGGTTGGGTGTTAAAAATTTAGTTCAGTGGGGTTGCGGCCCAATTTATCCAAAGATTCAGAATGCTTTTACCGCCTGACAAAAAGGTGAATGTTAAAAAAAACAACAATAATTTAATTTATTGCTAAACTAATAGCTTCACATTAATGTTGTTTTTTTAAGGGATGGAAAGTATGAAGATCGCTTGGTATGAAGTTTTATCGGTGGTTATTATTCTTTGCTTGCCTGGGTGTTCGAATAAGGATGACCAGAAGCAATACTCTTCAAAAATGAAAAACATTCATCGGTGCAGAAAAAAAAATTGCGTTATTCAGCCGACATCTTTTCATCGTGATGGTTCGTTGACCATTATTTCATCGCAGTCTGGAAACAAAACTCTTGTTGAATATGAGCTTGCAAAAACCCCAGAAAAGAGGGCGCAGGGCCTTATGTATAGACCGTCCATGGATGAGCAGCAGGGGATGCTATTTATTTTTGATGATATTGCCCCGCGTTATTTTTACATGAAAAATACAGATCTTTCATTAGATATTTTGTTTTTGGATAATGAAAAACGGGTGGTGAAAATTTATCCTAATACACAACCACATTCAGCTGAATTACTTCCGTCGGTTTCCGATGCTCGATATGCGCTTGAGGTTTGTGCCGGATTTTGTGTTCGCCACGGCGTGACTGAAGGCGATACCCTAGAATTTTAGGGCAGATGATACAAGCGTTATACCAAGGGCTTGTGCTTTCTTGATAAATTCATCTTGGTCGGCAATAAAGGTATGGCTAGAAAGCCAAGCAATTGCCAAAACGTCGCCATGCTTCATATGTTCAAGTGAGCTTGGTCCAAGGGTTGGTAAATCAAATTTTTTGTTTTGAGTGGCACGTGCCGCTTTGCAAATGACAATATTGTTTTTGCCCAGCTCGATGCCTCTTTTAATACAATTATCGGTTCCTTCTATCGCTTCAACCGCTATAATCATATTGTCTTTAACGACGACCGTTTGGCCGATATCACATTCGGATAACTTAATGGCGGCGTTAATTCCCATCGCTATAGAGTTTTCAAGTTCATTGGTCATTTTGCCACAAAGTATTCCAGGCGGAACCATGAGTGCGCCAAGTACGTCAGCTTGACTAATTACCTCAATATTGTATTGAGCAAGTTCTTGCAAAAGCCGTTCCATAATTGCTGAATCACTCTTGTAAATCAATGAAGCGAGCAGCTTTATTGCAAGCCAATCTAGTTTTATATGAGAAAGGAGGTGCTGTTTATCGACCTTCCCAATAAAAAGAAGGTGAGTTGTCTTTTTCTCTTTGAGCGTTTTTAAAATGCTGCCGGCCTTATAAAATGGCTGTGCAACAAGTTCCGCTCGATTGCCAACAAGTGCCTGAAGTTGTTCAAGGTTATCTTCAGGAAAAAGAACGATAACAAAAAATGGCTTTTGTTTTTCCAAAAGACTTTGGCAGGCATGGACGGGAAGCCGTCCCTTACCTGCTATAACCGCAATCATTGTGTGAGGCCCAGAAGCTTTTCGATTTTGAGTGAAGCTTCTAATGCTGGTAAATCTTGTTCGGGGTTGAGTCGATTTGTTTCTGTTTTGATAGCCTTGGCAAAATGTTCGACTTCTTGTTTAAGTGGATTGTCTTTATGCACAAACAAGCGTTCGATAAGGGCTTCTTGTTTATACGTTAATTGGTCAGGGCCAACTTGAATACTTGAGTTGCTGTGGCGGTGTATCAAAAGATCTTGGGTTGTAAAATCAAGCTGGATGAATTCATCTTTTTGATGAATGACCATACTTCTTGCTTTGATTTGTGATGCTCTGCTTGAGACAAGGTGGGCCATGGCACCATTTTCAAAACCAATTTGTACACTAGCGATATCACAATTTTGGCTAAAAACTTTTCGACCAAGTGCGCTTATGGTTTTAATCGGACTTGCTATAAAATTAAGGACAAGGTCCAAATCATGGATCATAAGGTCAAGGACGACACTATCATTTTGTACGCGCGGAACAAATGGTCCCATGCGATGGCATTCGATAAGAAAGGGTTCATTAATAAGTTTTTTTAATTCTTGGATTGCACCACTAAAGCGTTCAACGTGGCCGACGTGCAACGTAAGATTTTGTTGTTTGGCAATGGCAAAAAGTTCTTGAGCTTGGCTCATGTTTTTGGTGAGCGGCTTTTCGATAAGCACATGCTTGCCATGGAGCAGGCAATCTTTGGCAACTGCATAATGAGCTTCGGTTGGGACGGCAATAATAACACCATCAACCTTATCAAGCCATTGGTGATAATCGGTTGCGGTTATAACGTCAGCATTTTTAATTTTAAGCAAATTTTGCTCATTGCTATCAGCAACGGCAACCAACTGAATATTTGATGATTGTTGGCACACGGATGCATGATACCCACCCATGTGACCAAGTCCGATAACGCCTAACTTGATCATAAATTCACGTATATGTTAAAAGGGTTAAAATGTTTCTTCCGAAGCATTAAGAAGTGCTTTTCGAGATACGCCTCTTGTGCTTTGCTCAATAAAGTTTATAAAGGTTGCAACATGCCCGTTGGTTCCCCAATCGGGTTCGTTTTTGGCAGCTTCTTTAATGAGCTCTAGAGATAGTTTATCTTGATAAAATAATTTTGAAACATGCTTTAACGCATTTATTGTTTCTTTGTCGACCCCGGACCGTTTAAGGGCTATTACATTAAGACCCGAAAATGCCCCAGGTTGCCCAGTAAATAGGCAAAACGGAGGAAGGTCTTGCCTTGTTCCGCCAAATGGTGCGATGGCCGTAAATTGGCCGATGCGACAAAATTGGTGAGAGGCGGCATAAGCCATGAGAAATGCATTTTTTTCAATATAGGTGTGTCCGCCAAGGCTACAGTTGTTTACCATAACAACGTTATCTTCAAGTATGCAGTCATGGGCTATGTGGCAATAGTTCATCAGGTAACAGTTATTGCCGATGACCGTTTTACCTTCTGGCGTTCTAGCTGCGTGAATGGTAACAAATTCGCGAATTTCGCAATTTTTTCCGATAACAATAGTCCCATAGCTTTCTTTTAGTCCGAAAACTTGAGCAGGAAAGCCAACAGCAACGCTTGCGTAAAGTTTAGATCCGGCGCCAATATGTACGTTGCCGACAATAACACAATTCGGCCCTATTTTAACATTATCTTCAAGAATAACGTTTTGGCCTATAATAGCGGTAGGATGAATATATGTTTCGTTAGAGTTAAAAAAGGCTTCCTCAAAAAGGGAAGCTTTTTTTATAATATCTATTTGATTTTGGTTCACTTTTGAATTTCTTTAAAATTGGGGCGGAAGGATTCGAACCTCCGAATGGCGGTACCAAAAACCGCTGCCTTACCACTTGGCCACGCCCCAGCATTTATAGTTGCTTAAACCTCAGTCGTAACTTCAAGATCTGCGTCTTCAGGAACAACTTTCTTGTACTCTTCAACTACACGATTTTCAATCAGAGTTCGTGTTTCAGCGTTGAGTGGGTGAACGATGTCTTTAAAGGAGCCGTCTTTTTTCCTGCGAGATGGCATGGAAACGAATAACCCTTTGTCGCTCTTTATAATCTTCATGTCACGCACAATGAAGCACCCGTCAAAAATCATTGTTGCATAGCCTTTGAGCTTACCCTCGTTGGCCGGAAAAACTTTTACTTCTGTGATTTCCATGTATGTTCCCTCAGTTAGCACGAGGTTGCGAATGCTTCAAACTGCATATTCGCATCCTGTAGATGAAGCACCAAGTTAAATAACAAATTTCATGAAAATAACTTACAACTTATCATAAAAATTGTCAACCAATTTTAGGCGGTAATTAAAGCTTTTTTGCTGTTCGTAATTTTGCCGATCGCGATGAAGGATTTATGCTTAATTCTTCAGGCGTTGCGGTAATCGGTTTTTTAGTCAGTATTTCGTATTGGTCGACGTTATCGCGAAAAAAGTTTTTCACAATACGGTCTTCAAGCGAATGAAAGCTAATGCATACAAAACGGCCGCCAGGTTTTAAAAAACTTGTTCCAACTTTCAAAAATCCTTCAATGTTTTCAAGCTCATGATTAACAACGATGCGGAGCGCTTGAAAGGTTTTAGTTGCTGGGCTGATGCCGCGGAGGTGTTTGAATGCTACGGCTGGGATAACCGATTCGATAATTTCAACAAGCCGGCGGGTGGTGGTTATTGGCCTAATATCGCGGGCCGCGATAATTGCGCGTACAATTTTTTTTGCCTGGGGCTCTTCACCGAAGGTAAAAAGTATATGTACTAACTCTTTTTCTGAGCTGAGATTTACGATGTCGGCTGCCGTTTGGCGTTGATGGCCGGGTGACATGCGCATATCAAGGGGGGTGTCACTTTGGAACGAAAAGCCGGCTTTGTGGTGAATTTGAAACTGAGAGGTTCCAAAATCTGCCAAAATTCCATCAACTTCTGAGATTTTTTCTTTTTTGAGGAGTTTATACAAAAGGGAAAAGTTGCTCCAAAGGACTTTGAAACGTGTGCCAAATTCAAGCTCAAGCGCCGGAGCGTTGGCTTCAATTGCCTTTTGGTCCCAGTCGATGGCCACAACCTTACAGGTTGGTTCTGCTTGGAGTATGGCGCGCGTATGGCCGCCACCGCCAAATGTTGCGTCTAGGTATAAGCCACCGGGCTTAGGTTGCAAGTACTCAAGGACTTCTTGTACGAGCACCGATTTGTGAAAGGTGCTTATCGTTTTGATCTCGGGATTGTTCATCATGGAGCCCTATTTTTTTATTATTTTGGTCGATTAAGTTTATCAAATTCAATACGGCTTACTGGTTTTGTTGTAAAATCAATCAAATTTCCAATTGTTCCATATTTTTCTACTTCGATAATAACCTTTTTTCCTTTTAATGACACAAGTCTTCCTAAGGAAAGCTTATTTTGTTGTTCTAAGAGTTCAAAAACTGATTGTTCGGCTTGTGTGCGTTCATCCTCGTCAAATATCCCCAAGAAGCCTGTTACATCTTTACGATCGCGTTGCTCGACGATTGTGTCAACATCAATGACGCCAGATTCGCCAGGCTTGAGGGTAATTAGGGGTGTTTTATCAAAGCGCCAAACACTCATATCGTCTCTGCTTTCATCAAGTGCGGTCCACGCTGCTTTAGTTTTTTCTGCAAGCCATGTCCCCTTTGCCTTTTTTTGAAAGGTAAAGCAGGTAACGTGTATCGTTTTTCCTGTGTTGTTTTCAACAACAAAATCAACTTCTGGCGTGTATTTTGTCCCGTTTTGATCTTTGCGAACAAAATCATAATCAAAAAACTCACCGACCATACCATATTTTTCTATTTCGAGCACAACCTTTTTACCCTTTAAGTGAATAAGGAGGTCGAGCTCAATTTTGTTGCTATCTGGGAGTAATTCATAGATGGCTTCTTCAGCATCTTTATTATTATCAAAAAGTGCTAAGTAGCCAAAGGTATTTATTCTGTCTTGCTCATCCTCAATCGGGTGCATAGCAATCGTTGTTATTGCATTATCTTCGATTTTATAGATTTCAGATTTGTCCCAGCGCCAACGGCTAAATGGTCGTTTTTTCATATAAGCAAAACAGGTGACATAAAGTGTTTTGCCTGTTTTGTTTTCAACTTCAAAGTCGAGTGAGGCATCTGGCTGTAATAATGCTTTTTGTTCAGTGGCTTTGGCTTCTTGTTTGAGCAGTTTTCGACGGGCTTTAGGGGATAGGTTTTCATTTTTGGATGTGGCATTTTGTTCGTCAAATGCTGAAAGTGGGTCTTGGGTTGAATTTACATTGAGCGACATGGTGTCTTCAATTGGTAATAGATCTGTTGATAATAAGGTTGGTTGTTCTAGTGATATTGCTTCTTGTTCTGGTATTTGGCAACGTGACTTGGTTGGTATTAATAGATTAATAAGACATAGAAACATCGAAAAAAGAACTATGTTTTTTCTTTGCATGGCATATTCTCCTTACTTGATTTATGCGTTTAATTCGTCAAAATTTCTTGTTCAACAAATTTCATTTTTTGGGCAAATGTGCGATCTTTGGTTGTTAGATTTTCAACTTTTGATATTGCATGGGTAACGGTTGAATGGTCTCGGCCGCCAATAAAACTACCAATAGACTGGAGTGAGCAGTAGGTAAGTTTTTTCATGAGGTAAAATGCTACCTGCCTGACAACGACGATGTTTTGTTGGCGTTTTTTTGATCGTAAATCATTAACCGAGATATTGTAATGTTTGGCAACGGCCTTGAGAACGTTATCAAGGAGAATGCCATCTTTTTTCTTTTCATTAATGTTTAAAAGAACGCGACGTGCCATTTCTAACGAAATGGTTTGGTTAATAAGCGATGAAAAAGCGCTTATGCGGATAAGAGCGCCTTCAAGCTCACGAATGTTTGAAAGGACGCGTGATGCAATAAAGTCGGCGACATCGTCCGGGAGGTGAATATTATTTACGAGAGCTTTTCTTTTTAAAATTGCAATCTTCGTTTCCAGGTCGGGTAATTGAATGTCGGCCACCAGACCCCATTCCATGCGTGATTTAAGTCTGTTTTGTAAGCCTGCAATTTCTTTGGGAAAGGTGTCGCTTGATAAAACTATTTGTTTTTTGTGCTCATAAAGCGTATTGAAAATGTGAAAAAACGTTTCTTGCGTTTGTTCTTTATTTGATAAAAATTGAACATCATCAAGGAGCAGGAGGTCTATTTTTTGATATTTACTTCTAAATTGGTCCGATTTATCAAAACGAATACAGTTAATGAACTCGTTAATAAAGTGGTCTGTTGTTTCATAACGGATAAGAGCCGCTGGGTTTTCTTTTTTGACCTGATTGCCAATGGCGTGAAGTAAATGCGTTTTGCCTAAACCGGTTCCACCATAAATAAAAAAAGGATTATATGCTTTGCCCAGATTCTCGCTAATAGCAACAGCTGCCGCGTGAGCGAGTGAATTGCTTGGTCCAACGATAAAAGTTTCAAAAAGATACTGAGGATTAAGAAGATACGTTTCTTTAGGTTTAGCCTTTTTCGAGGTACTGACCATGTGCTGGGGCATGCTGACGGTTGGCAGTTGTGGTTGGTTTTGCTCATGCTTAAATTCTTTTGGGTGATGCTCATGGACAGTTGTTTGTAGTGATGATGTTTTATGATGAAGCATCGAGGCAGGAATAATGGTGCGCGGAAATTGTTCAGTCTGAGCGTTGATAATAAAAAAAATCTTTAAGTCGTGAGCCTGTAATAGCCGTCCAAGGTGCTTTTTAAGAAGTTCGGTATAATGTTCCTGAATCCATTTGCTTACAAATTGGTTGGGAGCTCTGAGCGTGGCAGTGTTGATGGAAGCGTTCCAGCCATCAAGACTTACGGCTTTAAACCATGTCTCAACGATCTGGCTGCCCGCTTCTTCTTTAATGATTTTTAAGAATTCCTCCCAAATGAAAAGCACAGCGCGTCCTTTGAAACAAATTGCCAAGAAAATTTACAAGCTAAGGTTTTATAAAGTATGTTGCACAGTATATCAGCAGTTCGGTCATGGGGGAATATTAAAAGATAAAGAAAGGAGTTCTTGTGGTTAAATCATTGGTTTTTAAAATTGGGCTCGTTATAGGATGTGTCGTTCTTATGGGGTGTGGCAAAAAGAAAAATGAAAAATTAGCGCAAAATTACTATAAATTAAGCGTTGCTCAATTGAGTCATGCCGTTAACAGTTCAGGCGAAGAACTTTTGGCTTGCAAGCAAGCGCTTGATTATATTGATAAGGCATTAGAACAACAGCCTACTGCAGAATACCTGGCATTTAAGGCAACGCTATTGCTGAAATTACAGCATTTTGATGATAGTCAAAAATTTTTCAAGTTGGCGCTCAAAGAAAAAATAGCCCCAGCGCTTAAGGGTGAAATTATGAATAACTACGCATGTCTTTTGGCGCAACATAATCAAGAAAGCCAGGCGTTGGATATTTGGCGCAATTTGGTAAGCGATGAGTATTATCTGACCCCTGAGGTCGCATATGTAAATCAGGGCAAAGTCTTTGCAGCCAAAGATAAATATAAAGAGGCCAAGAAATGTTTTTCCAAGGCAGTTGAGTTGGCGCCCGATTATGTTGATGCTCATTATTATTTAGCCGTTCTAGCTAAACAACATGGCGATATGTCATTGGCAAAAAATTCAATGAGCGCCGCTTTGTATTTGGAACCAATGAATAAAGGAATTCAATTGGCGGCGCAGACTTTTGGTATAGATATTTCGCTAGAATCTTTAGGGATTGGTTCTGGAGAATCTGAAGGCAAAACGGCATGAGCTTTTTAATTGATTGAACTCGGTTTAGGCAATTGGCTACACTTAAGTCAGTAGGGGATATTTCAAGGGGTTTAGGGGACGTATTCTGATAGGGGGGGCGATGAAAATCGTATTGCATTTTGCCGTTTACGGCTTACTTTTTTCGTGCGGAAATTTGGTGGCTCATCTCCAAAAAGAGGAAGGATTGTTTTATCAATATGTGCGTCATGCTTTAGCAGAAAAGTCTAAGAAGCGTGAACACGATGTTGAGAAAAAACAGGATGGGGTTGCCGATAGTACTGTTACACTTATTCATGGCCAACAGGCTTTTAATCGATTAGTAATTGCGCAATCATATCAACAACCAGTTGTTATTAAGCTTTTTTCTCAACAAAGCATTGATTCAATTAAGGTAAGGCCGGTTTATCAGGAAGTCGCCGAATTGTTGGGGAAAGAGGTTGGTTTTACGGCAATGGATATCATTGAGAATAACGATGTTTTTGTCCAGCTTATGGCGTCATGTAAATTAAGCCAGACGGCATTACCTCTTTTTCTTTTTTATAAAGAAGGGCATCTGTATACTCCTGATCATGAACCGGCACCTATGGTTCAGGGTTATTTAACCAAAGAAAATTTAGAGAGTTTTATAAAATACAAATTCGCGGTAAAAGGCCTTCGATAAGGCGGGTTGATGTGAATAATAATATTGTATTATTCACAATTATTTTCATGATACAATCATTTAATGAAAAACATACTTAACCATTTTAGGAAAGGTTATTCTATGGTTAGTAATCGAAGTCTCTTTGTGGTCTGTTCGCTTTTGCTTGTTTTTTCTTTTCCATTAATTGCAATGGATATTGAGTTTAAGACTTTTGGTAATGATTCTTTAGAAAGGGAGGTTTCTCCAAAGATTGATTATGCAGAAATTCAAGAATTGTTTATTGCGTTTAATTGTATTGAGCGAGAAATCCAAACAATAAAACGTGAGATTTGCAAAATTCAGGCAAAGCATAACGGGGTTCTTTCCAACCATAACCAGAAAAAGCTGGAAAATTTTAACAAATCAATACAATCGTTGGCAGGAAGAGATTACAGGAATTTGGATGCATTATTACAAGCGAAGTTACGTAACGCTCACGTGTACCTTCTGTGTGCAAATACAGTAACAGTTGTTTTTATTGCAGATGATTTAAGTGATGCTTTAGCGCAATTCGATATTATTGTTGATCCAAGCAAGCGTATTATTTGGCGAAACTTTTCTTTGGAAAACCTCAAGGGCTTGGTGAGCGTTTTACAACCAGGGCCCGCTGATTATTTGTGTCAGGGTTCACCAGTTAATTTTGATGTAGACCAAGAGGTTGCCGATATTTTAGCTGAAGTGGAAGACGATGAATTCGTTGCCGTTGACCAACAACCGGCGGCTCAAGTGGCGGTGAAACCAGTGCAAACTTGGGTAGAGTATTTGACTTGGGGATGGGCGAAATAAGAGTATTTTTTACGTAGAAATCATTGAACATAAAAAGGCTCGGAAATATTTCCGAGCCTTTTTAATTGGTTTATTTATTAAACACCAGGTGTGGCTCTTGTCCCAATAATGCAAAAAGGCGCGCAATACTTGCAATTGTCAGATTTGCCGATCCATTTTTAATCTTAGCGATATGTGCCGGACTAACATCCAAGCGCTTGACGAGCTCATTGAAGCCAATGTTTTTTTCTTTCATGTAATCATTCATGGCGTTTGTAATATCGGTTTGTAGCGATTTAAGAGCTTTGGCTTCAAGCATTGCTTGATGTTCAATTTCAGCAATTTCTGGCTTGGTAAGCCTTTTCTCTACTAATTTTTGAAAGCTTTTTGTGGTGAATTTCTTTGCTGCTATTTTTTTTTGTTTTTTTTACCATGATTATTCCTTTAGGCATAGCGTTGCTCTCGTAGTTCAAATAGCCCCTTTCCGAGCGCTCGGCTGTGAGGAAGTTTTAAGTCATTGCTGCAAATTTCAAGCAACTTTAGTTCTTTGGCTACGGCTTTGAATTGTTCTCGTGTTAATTTTATTAACCAACGTTCAACTGAACATTTGCCTGATTCATCAACCCAATATTCTATCGACCACTTTCCCAATTTTAATGAATAGCATGCAAAGGTTACTATATTTTAATATAGTAACCTTTAATATATCAATCAAGTAGTTTTAAGCGGCTAATTAATAGTTATTAGGCTACTGCTGGGCTAGGCCCTCTTGGGCTAATTTCCCCACTTGGTGAAGATGGCCGAGACAAGCTGGCAATCTCGTCCCAAATCGTTTGCCGGTTTGTTAACACAGCCTCCTTCATATAACCACAAAGTCTATCAAATTCATCGGGACTATATTGAAGCTTAAAGGTATCGAAAGGAACCATATTAGGAAAATAGGCGATGGTTGGTATATGTTCGTCAGGATTTCCTCTAAAAATCAATAATTTGCCATCGTTAATGCTTATTGGTCGATCGATATTTGGGAACGGCAATCGATTGGCGGCGGCATATTCAGCAGTTGCTCGGATTTGTTTATATGTTCCTTTAGTGCCATCTTTGCACGTATCATCAGATACGTCGCAAACAAAGATAATATCAATATGTCTTTTTTGGGCTAATAATGGAGGAAGTGGAAGGTTAATTGCAAGGCCGGCATCAACAGTTTCGAGAGGGCTTATTCGGGGGAGCGGTTTAGCGCTATCTGGATTATAAGCAAAATTTGGTTGAAGCGCTGCGAGTAGACTTGTCGTTTCTAATGTTGCTTTAGCTTTTTCTGTAATGGTTTCAGCTTTTTCTAGGCCCTTTGTAAACTCACGTTCTGGTGCTACGGCTTTTGATACAGCGGTAGATACGTCTAATAAGGCTTTACCTACCCGTAACGTCTTTTTTACATAATCAGGTGCCGCTTCTTCCAGAATTTTTAGTAAATCGGCGGCAAAAGCACTGCCAAATGTTCCTACATAAAATCCCAATCGTTGTTCTGGATATGGTGATATTTGGTGACCATGCATAAACCAATTACCAAAAGCTTTGAGCGGTATACGGGCATCAAGGAAATTATTTTCAACATAATCTGGTGTTATGGTTAGCCAGCGACGAGAATGATCTTCTGGCGTAACCGTATCATTAACAACAGCCGTAAAAATTGGATAGGGGAATTGTGCTGGTTCTGTTTTACATTGAGAAAGGTACATATCTTGAGTGCCAAGAAGGCGTTGCGAAATAAGCGCTCCCCATAAATCAATCATTTGGATGCGTTGTCCTAACCGTTTTTTTTCTTCAAATACCTGTCTTATTGCGGCAATTTCAGCATCACTATAATGAGTTTTAAGATCAATGCTGGTTGCGGCCTTAAGATGCGCTAAAAAGGGTGATAAATCGTCTTTGCGTTCGAGGATCCCCTTTAACGTTGGAGACGTCGAATGGTTATTGTGGGCGAGTAAAGCACTTATCAGCCACGTGCTCCCCGATAATGTTGAGATATAGGTTGATGCGTCAAGAAGGCCAATTTCTTTAGCCGCCGCTAAAAAACCTGCGCTAGAAATCATGGCTCGGTAACCGCCGCCACTAAAACAAAGAGCGATTATTGGTTTTGTGCCGCCAATAGTTACATTGCGTTTTGTGCAATAATCGACTTCTAAGTTGCTAAGGTCTTGCGCATTTTCTACGCGAGCGTCAACTATTGAAGGTGCTGGCATTTCTGGCCCTGCTGCCGCCTCGCCATAAACATTAGTGGCGCAAGATGTAGCGCGACGAGCTTGATCAAATATTTTGAATGCATCGATGGCTGCTTGATGGGCATATTCGGGCACTGTTTTGATTGCGGCTAATTCACTTTTTGCATTTGTCACGGCTTGTTTTAAGTTAAGTTCTTCCTGTGTGTATGGGCTGATGCGCCCACTAAACCAGCTGCGGACGTTGCCCCATTCTTCTTCAGCTCGATCTAATGCCGATTGTTTTTCAGCAATGAGTTGCGGCCAATTGGTAGCAATTTCTTTAGTCGAAGCTATGCGTTGTATAATCGCTTGCAATAATGCTTCATTATAAGGCGCATCAGGATTTGCTTGATGAGCCGCATTTGCTGTTTTGACAAAAAGAAGAGCGTCATCCGATGCGCGAGATATTGCGGCCAGCGCTTTTGGCTGTTGTTGTTCTAAGGGCTCCTCTGAAAAAATATGTACTTTTTTGGCAATCCATATCAATCCAGATTTGATGGAATCAGTTGTTTTAGCAATCCATCCTTGTTCATATGATTTACTCATATACGCCGAAAAACCACCATTGAGGATATCTTCTATTGGATATATACCTGTTTTTTTTGCTTCAGTATATGCCAAATCGGTAATCAATTCTCGTCGCCAAAATGGGTGGGATATAAAAATAGTTCGGGTATTTTGTGTTGTTTCAAGTTGTTTTTCACGAGCATCTTTAGCCTCGGCTGATTCAGCGGCATCCCTCGGCGGAGCGAGCTGTTTAATAATGGCACTCATGATATTTGTAAAGTCATTATAGACCGTGGCGAGTATTATTCTTTGTTTATAGGTTAAGTAATAATAGTTTGTGAATTCTTGATCTGAAAGGTGCTTATTTAAATTAGCTGCTAACTCTATTGCATAAGCGATTTTGGTTTTTAACTCGTCGGGCGTTACTTGGGGCAGGTTTTTATAATTGGGTATTGTTGTATACGTATCGTTATCGCTATAGAGATAGTATCGTACCCATGTGGAAGCGTTTCGTGAAACTGATTCACTCCATCCAATCTGGTCTTCTGAAAGTGCGGTTCTATCTTGCCCTTCAACCGCTGGTTCCATGGCCATAATATTTGTTACCATAAATGCCAAGAGTAAAAAACAAAAGACAAATTTACTTGGTTTTCGCATAGAATTCATTTCTTAACCTCTTTTTTTGGTCCCCCAATTATTGTATCTATTTGAAAATTTACCAAAAACGTTAGCGTCAATTCAAGTCTTTTGAAATAAAAAAAGGCCCCGCAACTTCATGAAGTTGCGGGGCCTTGATAGATCTTGTTGGTTTATTTAAAGATATTTTTGAGGTGCTTTTCTAACTTTTTGCCCTCGACTTCTATGCTTTTTATTGCACTTTTGACTTCTGGGTCTTTAAGAAATTCTTTGACCGTGCTTTCTGCTCGTTGTGAAAGATCTTTAAACTTTTCTTTGTCTTCCTTTAAAAGGTCGCCGATGCGTTGCGCCATGATTTGTAATTCAGGTTTAATACCTTCGTTAAGGAGTACGTCAATTTGTTTTTTGACAGTCTGTGCATGATCTTCAACAATTTGTTTAATTTCGTTTTGTTTTTCTTTAGGGATAAGGTTTTTAACTTCTTCAGATTGTCCTAGCGTTGTAAGCTTTTGACATAACTGGTCGCCTTTGGCGATAAAAATATGGTTGCTTTGAACAATATTTTTTGCTTGCTTGGTTGTGTATTCAAGCGAATCGATGGTTTTTTCTGAGTATATTGCGCATGGGTTTGTTGGAATGGCCATAGGAATATTTGTTGGTGTTTGAACAAAAGCGGTTGCTGGCATAAGTGATAATGCCGCGATAGCCAATTTTGCGTTTTTGCCGAAGAAGCTTTTCATGGAAAATCCTTTCAAATTGCGTATAATTGACTTATGTTTTACATCGTATTGAACGAGAAAAACATATCACGTTTATTGTTCGGTGTCATTAAAAAAAGGATAATGCGACAGGAAGGGGATTTCGGATGCGTTTTCGTTTGAAAATGGTCGGGGTGAGTATAGGGTTGCTTTTTTTACTAGGTTGTTCTCGATTAGACAAGGTGAAAAGTATGATGACGGCAGAAGAGTTTAAGAAAACGATTCATCAAGATGTTCGGTCATTTGATGATGTGGTCGTTTTGTTTCCTAAAACAGTTGATGATGTAAAGCGCTATACAAACTTTGCGTTAGATAGTGCGCAAAAAGAGATCGATATTTTGTTATCGCATAAAAAGCAAGATCGTACATTTGATAATACAGCTGGAACGCTGGATAATATTCATCGTGAGATTATGGTTGTCGATAGCATTATCTCAATCTTTGAGATGGTTCATCCTCAAAAAGATATGCGTGATGCGTGCCACGAAGCATCATTAACGATACAGAAATATTTTGTTGATGCATTCCATCAAAAAGCTTTATTCCAGGCATTTAAAGACTATGTTGAAGAGAATGGTAAAAAGGAAAACCTCAGCGCCGAATCGAAGTATTATCTTGAAGAATCGATGCAAGATTTTAAGCGTGATGGTTTAGATTTACCTCAAGAGCAGCTTGATAAGGTTAAGCAACTGAGAAAAGAAATGGCGGAGCTTAAACTAAATTTTGAAACCAATATTGCGCAAGATAAGAGTTCAATAGTGGTTGAAGAAAAAGATTTAGCTGGCGTTGGGCATGACGTATTACAAGGCCTTGCAAAGGATGGGCAAGGACGATACATTTTGCGTTGCGATAATCCAACCTATATAGAAGTTGTTGAACATTGTTCATGCGAGCAAACACGCAAAAAATTATTTTTTGCTTACAATAATCGAGCCTATCCTGAAAATGAAAAAATATTGATTGAGTTGATAGCCAAGCGCCAAGAGCTTTCTCAACTACTTGGATTTCGTGATTTTGCAGCACTGAATATTGACGATACTATGGCAAAAACTCCCGAGCGCGTCGAATCATTTTTGCTTGATTTAATTAAGCGATCGGCAAAAAAATCTCATGATGAAATTGAATTGCTTTCAAAAGATTTGCCAGAAGGTGCGGCGCTTGATAATAATGGGCAATTTGATGCATGGTCTTTACCTTATGCAAAAACGTATTATAAGAAAAAGTATTTAAGTATCGATGAGCATGAAATTGCTGAATACTTCCCGGTTGAAAAGGCAATTGAAGGCGTGTTTGATATATATCAATCATTTTTGGGGCTTAAGTTTACTATCATAAAACCATCGTGGGCTTGGCATGAAGATGTGCGGCTTATCCAGGTTAACGATACGCGTGATGGTCGGTTGGTTGGTTACTTGTTTGTCGATCTATATCCGCGCGATGATAAATATACGCATGCTTGTATGGGTGGATTTGTACCAACGATCAAGAAGTTGGCAACAGGACAAAAGACGCCGGCCGTTGGCATTATTATCGCTAATTTTCCTCGATCAACTAAAGATAAACCGGCGCTTCTTAAATATGAAGATGTTTCAACTTTCTTCCACGAATTTGGTCACGCAATGCATAATATGCTCGGTTCAACCGAGCTTGCGTCCTATTCTGGGACATCGGTAAAATCAGATTTTGTTGAAACACCATCACAAATGTTTGAAGAATGGCTTTATGATAAAACGGTTTTGCAAAAAGTAAGCAGCCATTATAAGAGCGGTCAGCCGTTGCCCGATCAGCTTATTGACAAAATGATAAAGCTTAAACAATTTGATTCTGGATCATTTGTTCTTCGTCAGGCCGTTCTTGCATTATATGCGCTTAATCTTCATAAGGCTGGTGCGAACAAAAAACCTGGGGCTCTTTGGTTGGAATTATCAAAGCAATTCGTCACTTATGTTCGCAATGAACCAGATGCGCATTATTATGCAAGCTTTGGGCATATAGCCAGCGATATGTATGCATCAAAATACTATAACTACTTATGGGCAAAGGTCTTTGCTCTAGATGTTTTTTATGCCGTTAAAGAAAAAGGCATTCTTGATGTGGCTGCTGGACGAGAATTGACCGACAAAATTCTTGGTAAAGGTGGGAGCAAAGATCCAGATTTTTTGCTTAAAGATTATTTAGGGCGTGAGCCAAATAGCGATGCATTTTTAAAAGATTTAGGGATTATGTAACATAAAAAAGGGGGAGGCGTAAAAGCCTCCCCCTTCGTGAATCACTGATAGGATCTATTTAATTAGTAGCTTTTGCTTAACAAGCCTTTTTTTGAATGTGATTTCTTTGACTTGTCTTTTTTAGAATGTTTTTTTGAGCGTGATTTTTTAACATGTTTTTTTACATGTGTTTTTTTAGAACGTTTGTGTTTTTTTTCTACGCGTTCAACTTTTGATTTAGAAGCATGTTTGTGGCCTTCTTTTTTACCACAACCTGGAAGAGCAAATGATGCTAAGAGCACGCTCAGTAAGAGTAACTTTTTTGATGACAACATAATCAATCTCCTTTTTTGTGGTTTTTTCACCACGGGTTTGTGTTATGATATTTGAAACATTAATTTGTTTTTATTCGGCGCTTCCTTTCTTTTCACGATTTCTGTGAACAGTTTCGCTTAATAAATTTCTACTTTTATAGTAGGCAAAAAAAGTATGTTTTTTCAACAAATTTATTTTTTAGAGGTTTGAGACCATTTTTTGCAGAGAATTATCGCTTGTCTTTTTTTCATCTTCTGTGATTTTTTCAAAATAACGTTTAAGGTCGATGGCTTGTAAAAGAATTTTTTCTTGATCAAAGCTTCCTATTACATGAATATCTGGAAGAACAAGGTGACTGCTTTCTGCTGCCAAAAAATCACCGGTCGGAACAAAAATGTTTTTTGTTTTTGCAAGAAGTACCATGGTTATAGGATTTATTTTTCTATCATTTGGTATTTTTTCTTCGGAAACATGCCAGAAAATATTCTTTTTTTCATCTGTTTTACGCTCACAAAGATAGAGCTTTGATTCTTCATTAAGTACAAATTCCCGGTGTGATATTGTTTCGCCCTGAACTTTAACTAGTTCGATCGAGGGTGAAATGGCCAAATATATTTTTGGTGTTGCATGGCGCAAGGGGAACATTAAAAGGCCATCTTGGTTGGATATGTCCATATAGCCGCCGTAAATGGCCGTAAAGCCACTCAGTTTTGGGGTGAAGTAATCGCGCAAAGCACCCTTCATGAGTTTATGGTTGACCGATCCTGGTGTTTTTTCGTCAATTTTATCAAGAAGGTTTTGTGATTTTGCCTCGGCAATACTTGTTTGAATTATCTCTTCTGGTGCATGTTTAAGATACATGACTATTCTGTTGTCACCGAATAGATTAGATGCTATCAAGCTTACTAATAGAATTAAAAGCATGATCAGCATTTTCATGTTTTTCATCGTCAAACCCCTTCTTGCGTGTATTCTTTTTACATTTGGTGTAAAACCTTTTACACTTACTACCATAGCAAAATTTCAGTTTTAAAAGCTATAGATGAGCAGCAAAGGCATTTTTTATAAGGATATATGATGAA
>CAZGPI010000006.1:0-76055 GCA_964527595.1 uncultured Pseudomonadota bacterium | reverse complement strand
TGCAATCCAACCATTCTTCGTCAGCAATTCATTCTCATACATTTATGGCAGGCATTTGGTTTACAGCAAATCAATTTGCCTCTAATAATAATAATAAGACTGGCCGGGATTGGTGACAATATAACGTAAATAAAGCAAAACTAAAACCAAACCCCGGCCCAAAAAAGCCGGGGTTTTTTGTTGTACCTAAAAAACAAAACAGAAAGGATCCCCATGCAAGAAGATCAAAAAATATCATTCGGTGCCGCCGTTCTTATGAACATCAACATTGTTGTTGGTGGTGGCATCTATCTTTATCCCCAGTTAATGGCGCAACAAGCCGGAAACTTGAGCTTTGTCGGCTGGTTATTAGCCGGATTATTATTGTTACCTGTTGCACTGACAATTGCACAAGCGGCGCGCATTTTCCCTGGTGAAGGCGGTTTTTACCATTATTGCTCATCGGCCTTGGGCGAAAAAGCCGGCTTTGTAGCAAACTGGGCATACTTACTCGGTTACATGGGTACCGTTGCAACACTTACGAGCGCCGTACGTGACCGACTTATCGATCCGGTCCACCTTACCATTATTGAAAATTATCCCATCGCCTTTTATATTGTATTTTTGCTTATCATCGCACTCTTAAACATGGTAAGCATAAGGCTTATCAGCCGAATCCAAAGTACAATAACCATGCTAAAACTGATACCGCTTCTGCTTATGCTTGGCCTTGTTTACTTTTACTGGAACCCCTCATTTGATTACCACATAAATAATATGAGTAATTTAGGCGGCACACTTCCGCTTGCACTTTTTGGTTTTTTTGGCTTTGAAAGCTGTTGTAATATCAGCCACCACATCCGAGGAGGCAGCCGCCAAGCATTCAAAGTAGTATTAATCGCATTTTCGGCATCTGCTCTTCTTTATGCAATTTTTAACTTAGGAATTTTGCATATTATGGGAAGCGATGCCTTAGCAAAACTTGGCGTCCATGCATTCCCCAATTTTATGGGCTTTTCTGCTCCCGTGGCAAATATTCTTTCGCTCTTATTGCTCATTGATATGTTGCTCAGCTTTACCAATACATCATATGGCGCGTCATTAAATAACATTACCAATATTAACTTATTGGCAAAACAAGGCTTGCTGTTCAAGTCAAAGTTTTTATCAAAGCTCAATGCACAAAACATGCCAGCACGCGCAGCAATAATCCATTCGGTGTTTATCATTGCATTGCTTATCTTTGTGCCTAACACAACAACGCTTACCGCGATAACGAATATTGGCGTTTGTTGCACCCTTTTTCTTACTTTATTGGCAGTCTTTGTACAAAGTTTGCGTAAAAAAAGCTACGGAACGCTTGCGATTGCTTCAACCGGTTTTATCTCAGTTGGGACATTGATCTATTTAACATGGATGACTAAATTGGGTAGCGACCACCTAACCAGATTACTTTATGCAACACCAATTCTCGTTGGAATACCAGCAGGATATTTGATGTACCGCTACGTAAAGAAAAATCGCCAAGTGCAATAAAAAATACAGATTGAACGACACAGCCAGTATTTCGATCAATTTGATGGCTATTTAACCCCAATTTAACAAGCTTTACGCAACCTGATAAGCTGTTTTGCTTGGACTAAAGTGAGTATCAGTAACATTACACTTGGGGAACATATGATCATAGGCAAACATAATCGTCAGTTTATTTTATCGCTTTTGCTGCTAATAATTGTTGGTAATTGTCTTAGCGCAAATACCCAACAGCAAAAAGAACGCATTCAAAATTCATGGGACAAGGTTAGCACGCTCTACCTTCCATCGCTTATCAACAAAGAAGATAAGCAAAAAATGCTTGCCAACCTCGACGCCATGTATAACAATACAGGCAACCAACACCAAATGACGCAAGAAGAACTACAACAGCAGATGCAAGATCTTCAAACCATCGCAGAATCTGAAGAAATCAAAAAAGCGCTAACGCCAAACGAAACAAACTACACCAGGCAAGTACTTGCCCATCTTGCCAACACCCCATCTGACACACCAAACCTACACGAAGAATCAACGGCAATTTTTGACGATACCACGTATCGAGACCTTACCATTTTTTGTGGCAAGGAAGAATCGCCCGCTGCAAGCTTTTTTAATCTTGTTGATCGCACGCAAACCATTTCCGGCAAAACCGCATTGCTTGATATTTTATACAATCCGCTTACCGATATCAAAGCACTGAGCGAACGCCAAGCAGCCATCATACAATTAGTTAATGATGAAGAACTCTATGCATCAATTGAAAAAAAGCTCGCGAGCATAAAAAACGCTGAACATACGCTTTTTATTATGCTCAACGAAATACAGTTTAAGCTCATTACTAAAATGACTGAGCGTTTTTATCTAAAGAATGTTTTGCAATTGCCACCACAAACGACTTTTATTCTGACTCCTCTTCTTGCTACGCTCGCCACGCACTTTCCCATCATTGACGACAACCTATCAGAAAACGAATTAATTCGCACCATACAACTTTCCATCGCCTCCGCTCTTATAATTGAATGCACCAACAAAGGATTAACCTATCTTCCTTTTATCAAAAGGTTGGATGATTATTTGTGTACAAAAATCAACAAAATCACACCAATTCTAGAGGCCAAGAATTTTTTCAAATACTTTATTCAACTTATTTATGCCCCATACTATAATTTTAACAATGCTTACGTGGCTGGAAAAAATGCATATACCAGCTATAACAACAACACCTTAACCGCAGGCCCTATATTTAATGGAATCTTTGCATTGACCATTCCACCACTTACGGCTTTCGCTTTTTATAAAGATTGCATCGAAATTATTGATCAAACTAAATCAGAAAATATGCTTCATGACGCCATCGGCCAACTTGCGCAAATGACCACAGCCCTTAAAGGTTTGCAAAACATAGTTACCCAAAACCATGCGCTCACCAACAATATCCCTTTTAAGGATTTTGCAAAAGAATCAAATGAAGAGTTCAAAAGTTTTCTTGAGCTTCTTGAGAGCGAAAACTTTAAGACCCCTGCAACCTGGACAACCCCTAAAGGCAAAATGATGGCCGCGCTTAAATATTTGTGTACCCTTAAATACGAGTTCATGCCACCATACATTCAAGCCGGGAAAATTGACGCTCTTATGAGCATCGCAACATTGCATAAACAACACAAAGCACATCCAAACGCACGTTATCACTTTGCCAACTACGAACAACTCCAAACGCCACATCTGGCGCTTAATGAGTTTTGGAATCCATTTATCAATCCAGACACTGTTGTTACTAATTCACTAGAACTAGGCACAAAAACCGCACATCGCAATATGCTGATCACTGGCCCAAATGCCGGTGGTAAATCAACAGCTTTAAAGGCTATCGCCTTTGCCGTATTAATGGCACAAACACTTACCATCGCCAATGCCAACATAACTATTACCCCATTTACGAAAGTATTCACCACGCTTAACATAACGGATACAACAGGCAAAGAATCTCTTTATCAAGCTGATGAAACGCGCATAAAACAAGTTATTACAACGATAGAAAGATTAAAGCCTAGTGAATTTGCGCTCCTCATTTCTGACGAAATGTTCAATTCAACAGGCGCTTCTCATGGTGCCGCACTCTTTTACAGCACGCTCAGTTACATTGATAAAGAGTTTAAAAACGCACTTTTTGCCGCTGCAACCCATTTTGAAAATCTTGTTGAACTTGAAGCTGATACCAATGGATCGGTGGCAAACTTCCGCGTTGAAGAAGCAACTCAGGGAGCAAATGGCAAGATGAAATGGACCTATAAACTTTACCCAGGAATCAACACACAAAACATCTCGTTCGAATTGGCACAAGAAGATGGCTTTAACCCAAAACTCCTTGAAACCGGCAAAGAATTCTTGCAACGACATAAACCGCCAACACATGCCCAAATTGCACGGAAAACATATTGAACCGCCGTTGAGATTTTTTCACGCCCAAAGATTTTTTTTCACGGTCGATGTTACTTGGGTATCCATGAGATATTTGATTTTTTGAGCGCACTCTTGCGGGGTGTTTTCTGCAGTATTAACAATACTATCGTATTTTAAACGTGTGGTGAGAACAATCTCTGGCTTTTCCTTAACGCCAAGTTGCGATAATAACCACCGTTTGAACTGATTAAATCGTTTGATATTGTTGCCGAATTCGCCTTTAGACGATTCACATGCATCCAAAACTTCGGTACGCAAAAGGGTTCCAAGAAAAACCTCTCCATCGGTTACCCTTGGACGATAATGGTGCTCAAATTGACTGATAGCATTAACCATTGCGCGTTCCTCACCTGGCATTTTTTCAAGCAAAGCGTTTTCATTCCTTTGCTTAATTCTTTCAACCAATACCGGCAATGGACAATGGACCAACACCATAAAGACATGCATATTCTTTAATTTTTCAAGAATAAACCGTACACTTTTTTCAGACTCAAGACCATTTAACACCGTCTCAAGAACAACATTTTTACCACCTGAAATAAGTTCCTGGACCTTTTCATGCATAACATCACCTTGTTGCATGATCCGCTCAAAAAACTCTTCTTCTGGCAGTTTTAGTTTCCCTTGTTCAAGAAAAACTTCGGTAACAAAATCGTCAACCGCAACATACTGATATGAAGAATCCAACATGGGCATAAGTTGCTTTATCACGCTCGTCTTACCCACACTTGACGCACCATCAACAACAATCACGAGTCCTTGCATACGGCCCTTTCTGGTAACTTTTTTATATAAAAAGAGGCTGATGAAACACAGCACCGGCGAATTTATATCCACCAACTGGTTAAATTAGACGATAAGGTAAAAGGATTATAGCATGAAAACTGATTTTACTCAAATAGACAATATGCCTATCCCGAATAAAAAAGCTCTACTTAATATCTAAAACCCCAAAATACTCCCGTTTTTTGGGGCTCATTTAGTATTTTATTGATCCTCTAGCCATAAAAACAATAACCTTTAGTCAAAACATCTCTTACCGAAACTAAATAATTATATGGAGATAGCGATGAAACCAAGAACATTAGTTAAATATCTTTTGTTGCTTACCTGCCTTTTCAACCTTCCCGATACACTAAAAGGTCAAGCAAACTGCATCACCTTTGGCCAGTCGGCATGCCTTGACGGTGCTCTCGGTCTCTATGGGAACATTATTCAAAGAGCAATTGTCGCACGCATAAATCATATCAATGATCAAGGTGGTATTAAAGGTAAAAATTTAAAACTTATAAGCCTTAATGATAGTGGGGACCCGCGCAAGACCCAAAAGAACATTGACCACCTTAGAAAAGAAGGTATTGATATGTTTATAGGCAACATGGGAACACGAAGCATCCTCAAAATCCTCCCGCTCATCAAATCAAAAAAAATCGCCATTTTTTTTCCTTGGAGCGGCGATGAAGCTTTCCGCAATCCTGAATTAACAAATATCATTAACGGCCCGGGACTATTAAAGCCTCAACTTACCGTTCTTGTTAATTACATTAAAAAAAACATCAATATTGAGCAAATAGCCATATTCCACGCCGACGATAGTCTTTCTACTGCAGCATCAAAAGATCTTATCGAAGAACTTAAACAGCACAATATAGCACCAAAAGCCGTTGCTACTTATAATCGTTTTACGCTAGATATAGCCACACCAGCAAACACCTTAATTGCCACTGATCCTAAGATCGTAATCTGCATATCAACCAGTATGCCCACAGTAAAACTCATCAATCAATTCTTTGTAACCGGACATTATGGAACAACTTTCTTTGGAATTGATTCAACACTTTTTGTTGGAACAATTGCCCATGCTCGCGGAGTTGATTTCTATTACAGCTCATCAGTTCCAGACCCTCAAACAAATACCATTCAACTGGCCAAACAATATCGCAAAGACCTAAAAAAATACTTTCCACACGAAATACCAAACATATTGTCATTCAGCTATTACACGAGCGCGGCCATCGTTTTCAATGCAATCCAAAACATCCAAGGAATAATAACAAAAGAAAAAATTATTGAAGTTATAGAAAAAATGAACAATTACTCTATCGATGGATTTAACGTCACATTTAATGCCAAAAACCGTCATGCCTTTGGACAAGATGTTTCAATTATAAAGGGATAAATCATGAAAACTGCATTTCTTCGACTTATCAAATCAACCAATTTTCAGCTTATCGCCATGCTTTTTGCGGCAATCTACATCCCCACGATTCTCGTGCTTCAATATAAAAAATTGCTCATCTCAGAAGAAACCCCAACCCTTATACAGGTTGACGAAAAGATAAAAAATCTAGCCACACCGGTAACAGTAGGCATGCACATTAATTGTTTTCCAGATTTTTCGTTTAACCAGAACAACTTCTCCATCGATGCAATTGTGTGGTTTAAATTTGCAAAAGCAACAGAATCATTAGATACACTCAAAAACTTTACCCTCAAAAATAGTCGGTTACTGGGCGACGGAAGCCTTATCTACAAATCCCCGCCTATCATTAAGGTACTTGATAAAGATGTTTTGGTCTGCTACCACATTCAAGCAACCTTTATGACCGACCTCAAATACAAAAACTTTCCGATCGGCGACCATCGACTCAATATTCTTTTGCAAAACAAGAGCGCAACAGCAGAAGAATTAGTTTTTGTTACTGAGTCAAAAAATCTCACCACCGCCGAAAATATGCTTATTGAAAACTGGATTCCGAAAAAAACTCATGCAACCGCTGGTTATGTTAACGCTAACTTAAACGCAGGAGCGAACCGAGCAAATATCACTTATCCATGCGTTGCGTTTTCTGTCGATTTTGAAAGCGTCGGTGCACGACTACCAGTATCACTTTACTTTCCACTCTTCCTTTTATTTTTTATCGTTCTCATGTCTCTTATTTTAAATATTTCAGACACTAATCGTATTGGACTTGTGGCATCTGGAGTGCCGGCACTTGTGTTGTTCCGCTTGATTATCGACTCGGTTTCTCCACGCGTTGGCTACGTAACCCATATTGATGTAATGTATTATCTTATTGTCCTCTTATCATTGCTTATATTGTTCTTCCAAACATATGTCACTCTCATTTGGCGAAGGCAAAATGCCATTCCAGCAGCAGAGAAACAAACAGCTGAACAAATGCTTGAAAATATTAGTGCTATCATATTCCTTGGCGTGCTTGTTTCTCTCGTAATTACTTTAACTTTTACGTGTATGTAAAGCAGATTTGTCGCAACGATTACATAAGCATTGAAGCCTCTTGGTCACTGAGCACCGTTGCATGATCGATAAGATAATTGATCTGAAATTGTGCTAATTTTTCATCAAATGCCCCAGGCAATTTGTAGGCCGCTTTGTAAAGTAGGCCGAGATAGGGAACCCCAAGCGTTTTAGCGGCATGCGCAACCGCGATAATATTCGGAGTTTTTTTTCACGTTACTCAGATTTGAATATACCAGCCTGCCCGGTTACAGGCTCAGCAATTTTCTTCGCTACAAAATTCATGATGCTTTGTGCATGTTTAATTGCCATTTCTGCATCGACAAACTCTGGCGTTTCAAATTCAGTTGGATATCTAAATTGACTTGAATATGAATTTAATTGTTCAGTCGCTTCACGCAATTTTCCAAAATCTTTTTCGAACTTAACACACAACCCAACCAACTTAACCAAGTCATGTGATTTGATAATATCTTGCTTTTGAAAGGCTAAATACCCTTTCAGTGATTTTTCAGCCGCCTGTTGGCAATGATATACAACCGTAGTAAAAAGGCCCTCCTTCACCAAAACCTTTGCAGAACGCAAATCAATTTGTACTATCGCCAGCCATCGTTCATGCTCTTGCATAAATCAACTCCCCCTCATTTTCCACTTTAAAGCACAAAGTTGTTTTATCTTTTGAACGTTTTTCAAATTCCTCTCGTGTATAAACGATAAGATCTTTAGAAACGTCCAAACCATATAAAACGTGGTGGCCAAGAACGGGCCGCTTATAAGACTTCTCGTCAGACGTTTCAACAACAATCAAAAGGTCTAAATCGCTATCTTCTGTTGGAGTACCCCATGCATAAGAGCCAAACAAGTAAATTGCTATTGGATCATATGCCTTAACTAAGCGATTTTTAACTTCTTCGATAACTTCTCTTTTTATCATGTCACATCCCCACTCACAATTCTTAATTTCATATCTTATAGTTTTTAGCTTAACCGAAAGTCAATGGATGTCAAAAACAGCTCAAAAACATTGCTGGACGCGGGCGAACAAGCAGCGTCCAGCCGGCAATAATTACTCGACGATCTTGTTTTCTTTCTGCAACTGGTTGAATTTGTTGCCAACAAATGCAGCTACAAATACCCAGAATACAACCAAGCCAAGCGATGCAAATGTTCCAAAAACAAGCAATGTTGAAAGGTTTGCGCCAAGCGATCCGGTTACGGTTGCGCCAGCACCTTTTGCCGTCCTGCTACCAAAACCATCAATCCAGCTTTTCGCCTTAAATTTAACATCTTTACTTGTTGGAATATACATCACTTCTTTTGCAGGATTATTTAATGTATAGCTTAGCCCCTTAAATAGAACGACCGCCACGAAAAATGCCCACATCAAGAAATAAAGACTTGCACCCGCCATGTAAAATCCAAAAATCGAAACAATGGTGATTCCTATCATTACAGGGTATGAAATTATGCAAAACTTCAATCCTAATCTGCGCATCAAAAAGCTTGTTCCTAATAGCGCAAACAATAGCGACAATATTCCAACAGTCATCCCATTCATTGCTTTAAGCCACGCAAATCCAGCGCCGCCATCAAGATGAACAGGGTAAATTTCGTTGGCACAAAGCCCCATCTGAAACTCGACAATCGTCCCAATAACTTCATACATTGTTGTAACAACGAGTAACCCTGCAACATATGGACGGCTTAACAAAAGCCTTAATCCCTCGAACATGCCTGTCTTTACCTTTTTATGTTCGGCCGCTTCTATTTTTTCAGTATTGGTTATCGGTGCATGCTTTATATACCACCTCAAAAGAAATGGCAAAATACAAACAGATGCGCCGCCAAAGGCCAAAAGCACACCAGAACCAAGCGATTTAACATACGTTGCAACAATCCATGTACCCAAAATTAGCCCAACTTGGGCAAAGGTAAAAATCATACCATACCCTTTTTTGGCCAATTCTGTTGACATGGTACTTGCAACAATAGCAAGAAAAAGTGCTGGCATTATTGATCCATAGCATTCAATAAAGCAATACGCAATCCATCCCAACGCTTTGCCAGGAATCCATGAAAACAACCCAATCGTTACACCCGAAGTTGCACACAAAATGTCTGGGTGAGCAACCAAATAGCCAAGGCCAAGAAAGCCTAGGCCAAAGAACGTTGCGATACCGTAAAAAAGAACATCTCGACGCAAAACATCAACCAATTTATTGTAAAAAAGCACGGCGCCAATAACAACTATTAGCGATACCATTTTGGCAAACGGCTGATACCTATAGCCAACAAGAACTGAAAATATCGGATCTTTCATTACCCGAATTAACCAATAGGCTCCGATTAAAAAGAAATACGTTGCCGATAATATACCAAAGCGCTTGAGCTCTTCTTTGCTCATATCGCCCCAGAAAAACCGAACCATAGTAGATATCATGAGATATCCTCCTTATAAAAAAACCACGGAAAAACTACACACCACACGCCTAGGTTCACATGGTGTTTATACGCTTATAGGTGGAGATTTTCCCGAATACTTGAGGTTTGTTTATTGAGAGAATTGTGTTGATCAGCGATGCAACCTCTTTACGGGATTTTCCCCCTGTAAAGACATTGCATAAAACGAACGTTTCATTTCGAAACAATCTTGAATATCTTTACATGTTATTGTCCCATAAATTCGCCTATTAATCAAATTTGGTTTTTAATGGGCTCTTTTTTGTACCCATTCGACTTCGCCCTAAGAAGGGCTTCGCTCAGGGCGAACGAAATCTATTTCGTGCGCTCGTGGTGAGTGTTTTCGAGTATTTTATATGCGAGAAAAATGTATCGAACCATGCGACACCACTAATTTAATACAGAAACCAATCTATAAGACCGAATTCATAAGCATTGAAGCCGCTTGGTCATTAAGCACCGTTTCATGATCGATGAGATATTTGATCTGAAATTGTGCTAATTTCTCATCAAACGCACCGGACAACTTGTAGGCAGCTTTGTAAAGAAATCCGAGATAGGGAACACCAAGCGTTTTAGCGGCATGCGCAACCGCAACAATATTATGGCGATTATTATCGACGAAAATGATCTGCGATGGTTTCACCGCATTTTTTTTCAAAAAAGCCAATAAGACGTCACCCTTATCACAACAAGACGCAAACAAAACACCGTCTTTGAATAAAGGGTGGCGATGCTTATAAGCTAATTGGCAAAATTCATGACACCCAAAAGTCGGAAATGCCTTGGTAAAATCAAAACCAAACTTATTAAGTTCTTGTAAGCGGCAATCTTCAAGCCGTGGAATTAGTTTATATTGCCCAGCCAAGCACGCCGTAAGCGCCATAACTTTTACCGATCTTTTTTGCAAGGAACGGATCAAGTCAGGAGTCCGCGCATCAACTAACATACGATTACGTTCAAGCACCGCTTTACTGCGAATCCTCGCTCGCTGCTCCTTGGGTAATTTTCTAAAATTACTTCGTAACTCACACCGTTGGGCCTTGGTCCCGCGGTGCATGGTATCGGCCCCGGTCAAAAGAACCTTATCGATATCAAAGATTACTAACGAGTTAGCATCAAGCCGGTCGACCTGGTCCCACAACATTGCCAACGTATCAACGGTGTATATATGGTTATCGGTGCCCCAACGGTGTACCCCAAAGCCAAGACCGCCAGCCACCACCAGAAATGTAAGGAGAACACCCCATAAACCACGTCTCAACATCGCCCCTCCTTTAACTTTTTTGGTATATTTTTCGTATCATTCATGCTATTTTAATCTTTTACTATTAGCCTATTTTTTGCAATATATTACGCAAACTAAACGAAAAAGTATTTAGCATGAATATAACACGAGTTATCGATCTCACGCATTCAATAACCCCAGATATGCCAGCTCATCCTTATGACGATCCGGCGCAACTCAAGCAAATTCGCACGCTTAAAAACGATAGATATAGCGATCACCAACTAATCACGGGAATGCATATTGGAACGCACATCGATGGGCCAGCGCATTTACTTGAATCATCCTTATCTATTGCAAATTTTCCCGCGAGCCATTTTATAAGGCCCGGAGTTTTGATTGATGCTCGTGGCAAAAATATCGATAAAAACCTACTTGAAAATGTCGAGATTAAGCCAGACGCTATTGTCTTGATCCTTACCGGTCATGATAAGAAATTTGGAACCAAAGAATATTATACAAATCATCCGGTAATTACCCCTGAATTTGCCCAAGAACTTATTGCTCGTAAAATTAATATGCTCGGTATCGATTTACCATCACCAGACAATTTTCCATTCACTGTTCACAAAATGTTATTACAACGCAACATTCTCATAATAGAAAACCTTACCGGACTAGAACAATTAATTGGCACCAACCAATTTACCGTTGCCGCGCTCCCCCTTAGAATTACAACCGACTCGTCACCGGCACGCGTTATCGCTCTTTATTAAAGGTTATTCGCAACACATAGGCGTTTTACAAACAAACACATTCTGTTATAATAGAAATTAATAGCAAGAATCAAATAAAATTGTTTTTACTAAAAAATGGAGTCTTACATGAAAATAGCAAAATTAGCACCGCTTTTACTTATAACCTTAAGCCTTTTGGTTGAAAAAGCACCTTGTACCATAGTCCCTTGTATTCTCTCATGGGAAGAACCTCGTATAAAGCTTATGGATGTAGACATTGCTATTACAAACCCACTTTTAGGGTTTGAGCAAGGAACGGTCGCACACCTTAAGGCACATCTTAGCGATAATCTTGACCTAAATATTGACCCTCAATATCTAGTATTAACCATTTGCGATAAAGATGAGGCACTAAATAGAAAATATCGGCTTCCACGTGTTCTTGATAATGAAGATTCAATTGATTGCCTTGCCCAACTAGCAAGCAGTCTTCCTCATCCAAGAATTTTTATTGAGCTCAAAAAGGTTGTTGTTGATTTTTTGCTTCAATCAAAAAATCACGATCTACTTCCACTCGACCATATCTTTTCTGCACAATTCAGTATCCAAAAATGCGTACACAACCAAACAACCGTTGCTACCGTAAAAAAATTTATTGCCCACAAGATGAAAATGTCTCCCGATTCGCTCTCGCTTTTTTTCAGAGGAGATCGTGAACTCCACGCCGATGAACAATTTTCTCAGTATATTATCGACTTTGCTCGCAACCGAGGCCCAGGGTTAATGGTCGTTCAAATACAAGAGCAAGCGCTCCCACCAACATCGCCGATAAAGCGTACCAAGCCTCAATTAGGAATTCAAACCGAAGAAAAATGTGCACGACCAGCACCATTATTTTCGCCAATAAGACGGCATACTCTAAAACCAACTACACCACCTGTATGGAAAATGCGGCCAAAAGGTTGCAGAGCGTTCTTTCCTGAGATTTAATTTAACCGCAGATTGGATACTTCTGCCAATCCTTAAAATCAAAGTGCCACCATTCTGACGATACTCCGTTAAAGCCATGCTTTTTCATCGTCAGTTCAAGTAACTTGCAGTTTTTTTTCACTTCTTTTGAGATCATTTTTTCGTAATTTCTATGTGCTTTTTCCGAAAAATCATCATATTCTGAGGGCATTTTAAATTCTTTTCCTGTTTTCAAATCAATCAACGTTACATCAACAGCCGTTCCTCGATTATGTTTCGAGCCTTTTGCTGGGTTAGCAACATACTTTTCACGCTCACGCGTATTGGGGAATTTATCACTAACAATCTTCCAAAATATTTTTTGAACAGACAAGGGCCGATAACCATCAAAGATTTTCAATCCAACACCTAATCGCTCAAGTTCTGTTTGAACCTCACTAAGAGCCTGCGCAACTTCACGCTGTAAATAACATTTAGCCGATGGATATACGACCCTATGGGTAAAATTATTTGTCGTTGCATATCTAATATCTAAATGAATATGTGAATTGATTTTCACGACCTCAACAAGCGAAGCAAACCCGCTCTGCCCAAATAAAAACGCACAGACAAAGACATAAATAATTTTTATTTTTAACCAACAAGAAAACATCACGCCTTGTCTCCTTTTTTTTAGATAAAATACCAAGACCATAAATCGATTATATGTTACAATATCACACAGTTTTATTAAGTTAAACGTTATATGCTAGAAAGGGAGCTTAAAACATGGCACCGGCAAAACATGGGGATACCGTCCAAATCCACTACACAGGCAAACTCGACGATGGATTTATTTTTGATTCTTCGGTCGAACGCGAACCACTCGAATTTAAAATTGGAAGTGGATTCGTCCTTGAAGGATTTGAACAAGCCGTTATTGGTATGAATATTGATGAATCAAAAACGTTTAAACTTGCGGCAGAAAACGCTTATGGCCCTTATCGCGAAGAAGCGGTTATGATTGTTCCAAAAGAACAATTTCCGCCACATATCACCCCAGAAATCGGTCAACAAATCCAGATTAATGACAAACAAGTTGCCCAACCAATGGTTGTCGTTATCACCGAAATTTCTGACGAAGGTGTTACTTTAGATGCCAATCATCCGCTGGCTGGTAAAGAATTGACGTTTGAAATAAAAGTTGTCGCCATTAACGAATAAACGTTGCCGCGTCTTTTTACTTCACAACGTCTACAAAGTCGTCTAGACTACTGGTATTAACATATATAAATCATAAATTATGGCGGGCCCATAGCTCAGTTGGTTAGAGCAATCGGCTCATAACCGAAAGGTCCCTGGTTCAAGTCCAGGTGGGCCCACCATCTATCCCAAACATTACATACAACACCCCCTAAGACGAAAAAGAGGCTACTCATGATAGGAAAAGCGCTGTGGCAAAATCTAAAAACGCTTGTCGATTATGATAAGAACGTCATAGGTATCAACGAAGAGATTCTTGCAAACCAAAAGAGTATTGATGCTGCTCACAAACAAATCGAACAGCTCAAAAAACTCCTTGACGACAACAACCTCAAGCTGACAAAAAGCCAAAAAAATATTGATTTTTATGAGCTTCAAGCCGAAACGTTAGAAGCAAGCGATACGCAAAAACGCAAGCAACTCGACAACATCAAAAATCCAAAAGAATACAGAGCGCTCGAAAAAGAAATTGCAGCCATATCGTCGCAATGCAAAGAACTTGAAGACCTGCTTTTGAATAGTTATCATCAATTGGATCTTGATAAAACCAAGACCACCAAAGATCAAGAACTCAATGCACAAAAAATAGAGCAACTCGCTCTTGATATTGAAGCAAAAAAAACACATACCACCGAACTCGAACAAAATCTTGCGCAATCACAACAAAAGCGCGCAGAACTAGCAAAACAAATACCCGCTGAGTGGATGACTCGTTATGAAAACATGAGACACCGCGTTACCGACCCTATTGTGCCAGTCCTTAATGGGTGCTGCAGCGTGTGCTTTTATTCGATACTCCACCAAGATATGAGTAAATTAAAAAAAGCGGACATTCTTGCTTGCCGAAGCTGTTATCGCTTCTTATATTATGATGAAGAAGAACAAAAAGATGTCAAAATCGCATCTTATTAATAAATGAGACCGCGGATATGGAAAAACAATTAACAATCCTTATTCCATCACCACCCTCAACGCTTCATAAAATTGATGTCTGGACCGTGCATATCGATGGTGCCGCACGAGGAAATCCAGGCCCTGCTGGCGCCGGAGTTGTTATAGAACGAGCAGGACTTCCGCCGTTAAACGCCGGAATTTTTCTGGGCAATCAAACAAATAATCAAGCAGAATACATTGCTCTTGCTTATGCCCTTTTTCTCATTCACCTTGAATTGCAAAAACAAGAAAAAGACGCACAAGTTGAACTCGTAATTTACTCAGACTCGCAGTTGCTTGTTCGACAAATGAACAAACTGTACAAAGTTAAAAACGAAAGCCTTGCCCTTATCAAAAAAAACATTGATGCTCTTTTGCGCGGGATCGCCCATACCTTCATCCATGTGATGCGCGAAAACAACAAAGAAGCTGATAAGATGGCCAATATTGCCGTCGACAAAAAAAATAAAATCCCTACCGATTTTTTAAAAATTCTGGCAAACTGTGGTTTTACGTATTAGAAAAGCCAACCCTAAAAAACAGAATTCAGCCAATGATTAATCTTCGCACACATTTTATCGCTTTTTTTTACACCATTCTTTTTGTGCTCTTCTGCAATCCATGCCACGGAGCCATAAAAAAGACAACTGTTGCACAAAAAAACAATGCCCAGATCAAAAACAAAAAATCCCCTACGCTTAAAAAAGGACAGCTGAACAAATACCGCAAAAGAGTAAAACCTTTTGATAAAAAAGTTTCGCCAAAAAAGACAAAAACAAAGACACTCTTCTTGGCTCATTTGGCGCACAATGATAGTGAAAGCTCAAATTCACGGATAACTCATAACAATATCAAAAGCAAAAAACAACCCCAAAAAAATATTGGGACCAATGACGAATACGAAAACACACCAACAGATCAACCCCATTACATTCGCGTTCTGCTCAAAGAACATGCGCCCGGTGAAACGGTAAATATCACACTTAAGGCAAAAGATGGTTTTGTGCTCGAAAGTCCAGCTCATTCAAACATAACGGCTCTCTATCAAGAAGAAGAGCTTTCGTTGCTCATTAAAGATGGTAAGTACTTTTTAAAATGCCAAGACGGCAAACTCCGCAGAGTTAAACATAACGATATTGAAATTTGTTCTCCGCATAACAAAATCAACCTGAATGGTAAGGATTATCAGGGCAGCTTCTATATCTGCAAAGACAAAAATTCTTCAGCGACGCTTATTATAAACAAGCTCGAACTTGAGGATTATCTTTATTCTGTTTTGCGCCATGAGGGGATCCCATCCTGGCCCCCAGGAATGCATAAAGTTCAAGCCGTTGCATCCCGAACCTATGCTTTATACCACATGAAGCAAACACGCATTAAAAATCCAAAATCCCCTTACGACCTCAAAAACACTTCGTATTTTCAAATCTATAATGGATCTCACCCAGAAACTCATCTTCGTCGAGCCGTTGAAGAAACTCGCAATATGGTATTAACCTACAAAGGCAATATTGCACTTACCATGTTTGATATCTGTTGCGGCGGAATCATCCCCGCTCATCTGAAGTCATGTGACGAAACTAAGCCATATCTTTGCAGAAAAGACCCTTGCCCTTATTGCAAAAATACGGCGTATTATTCATGGAAAGAAACGTTTAACAAAACAGCGGTTCTTGATTGTTTAAAAAACTGCGGAAAATGCAAAGACAAATTTGCTCATTTTGGAAGCTCAATTACCGATATGCACGTTATCGAGACCGATAGAGCTGGCGTTGCCCACAAAATTAAGTGTGTTGGCAAAAGAACAAAAACCGTTATTTTAACTGCTAGTGAAGTAAAGTCGGCATTACAGGGCCGCCTCAAGAGCCTTGCTTTTTCTATCAAAAAAGACGGCAATCAAATTGTTTTTCATGGTCACGGAAACAGCCACTTTAAAGGCTTATGCCAATGGGGCGCTAAGGGATTAGTCGACCGCGGTTGGAATTACAAAGAAATCCTTCAGTTCTATTACCCTGGGACAAAACTAAGTTACTTGAAATAAAATTCTATAGAAAAAAACGTGTGGGGTATCTATGCCTGGTTATAGAGTACACTTACTTGGCGGAGCGGTAACATTTGGCTCGCTCTATTATTTCATCACCACTCCTCTTGGTTTTCCTCAATCAGCAACTTGGACCATATTGCTATTAGGCGTAACGCTTCTTGGCTCACTTATCCCCGACCTTGATATCACCAGCAAAATTCAACGTTTGTTTTATTTTTGTATAATCGGCGCTTTTCTTGGATTATTATTAACCCATCAATGGGTCCTCCTGCTTTTCACCGCTGGACTGGCAATCGTTATAGGCCTCCTGCGCCATCGTACTATTCTTCATCATCCTGTATTTCTTGCACTGCTTCCCATGCCTATTATTTACTACATGGCAAACAATAATCAACCCCTATCATCAACCATCTTCGCCTCATTATTCTTCATCGCTGGCTGCTGGTCACACCTCTTGCTCGATTTTGGCATCAAAAAAGGCACCAAGCGCAACTAGCGGCGTTTGACGCCTTTCACATCTTCACGTAAAATATTCTTCATAAGCACACACACAGAATATCTATTAGACATATGTATCCATAAAGTGCTCATCATAACAATCAAATCAAAAACGAATAAAGTATTCTTATGGCTATGAATATAAAAAAAATAATCCAAGCAAGCTCATTCTTTGTGTCTTTATTATTTATGGGTACAGGCATCGTAACGGCCGACCTTAACCAGCAAATTCCATCGACTGCCACCAATACAATTGGCACTCAATTTCTTACCCCATATCGCAAAGAACTCAAAAAAATTGACACCAAAATTCAAAGCACCGAAGAATATCTGAAAAATAATCAGACCGCTTCCGAAACTTACGAACAACAATTAACGGCCCTTTACCATGAACGACGCAAACGGGCTCATTTTATTAATGACAACGACATTATCTTCTCTCGTTTTGCACTTAACGAATTAGTTAAACAAGAAGTATTCACGCCACTCATTGATTTCAACGACTATGAACATAATCTGTATGTTGCATGTAGCCCGCTTGATAAAGAAAAAGATTCATATAACGAAAAAGGACATTTATTACACCAGCTTGCTCGCCATACCAACCTAAAGAGCGGCTACGTTAAATGGGCAAAGGTTCTGGGAATGCCAACAACCGATATTGCTCAACTCAAACAATCCCAAGAAGTATCCAAAGAACTATTGCGCAATCCTCAGTTATTAGAAAATCTTGATGCACATTTGCAGCAAATAAAAGACCAAGGCCTTGAAGATTCATTTTTGTCATTTTGGAAAGATGAATCAATCATCAAGATAACTTCAAGCGCCCCATATGCAACCAATAGTACGTTTGGCCCAATCATCGAAATGTATTTTGCACTTGAAAAAATGAGGGGCGGCGACCTCGAACAACTTCAAGAGCTAGTAAGTACATTAGATCAAACACCCGCATTCATCGGCACCATAAACTGGACAACCTTTATCCAAGATGCTGGAATGGTCATATTTGGCGTAGGGATGCTGACAAAGGGATGGGAAGATCTTAAAAGCGCAACACTTGCCATACCAAAAGACCTTGAATATCTCGGCAACTTCAAGCTATTAGCAATGCCTATCATCCTCCCCATAATCAGCAAAATTACCGATGAAGTTATTAATTTATCAGTAAAAAATAGACTGAAAGACGAATGTGCAAAATTCACCGCATTATGCGAGCAAAACAATGTAGCCCAATATAACCAGGCAACTGTTACCGTTGGCAAAATTGAGCTTTGTTACCAAAACGCACATCAAGCAAATGATGCACAACAATTAGTAACCAAACACATGCCTTATTGCAAAACAATGATAGAAACAACAAAGCTAGAGATCTCGTTAACCGCACAAGAAGAACGGGAACTTCGTTTTTCACATCCATTAATGCAACATAAAACATTAGCTACGATTGTTGTGCCATGCGTTCTTTACCTTCTTGCTTGCCACTATTATGATGGAACTCCGCTCATTGATGATAAAGCAGCTGGAGACTTTCCAATTATCAGTCGTGATGCTGAGGATAATCTTTCTTTTTTTCATAAAGGCGATGAAGGGCACACTCCGATAGCAATACCAATTCCAGGCTTTACCTTACTACCTTGGCATCTGGTTAAAATGCTTACCTGCACCGGCTTAATACCAGCATATGCTTATCAACATTTCTTCAAAATACCGCAAAAATCAATGCTCACCACAACCCACAGCATCCAACTTGCTCGTAAAGCTCTCATTGATTTTGCACACCTCATTAATCATGTAAAACAAATTCAGACGCTTCTGATGAATAATCAGATTTTACGTGATAATCTACGCGAAGTAGAAGAACTTGACGTCGAAAAAACGGTAACAAAAAAAATGGAGGCTTATCAAACCATTCTCAAAGAAGATAATGAATTCTTCCAACGCAATGGCATATCAAAAGCAAACCTCAATAAGGCTATCGATTACCTTGGCGCAACAAGCCATGAACTTTCTCAATTGCTAGACACGCTCCAAGCGCATATCGATGAAACCGAAAGCAATGAACCATACAGCTGGTTTTCACCAACCGGATTGATTAAAAATATCAACATACGCTTTGCGTCAGAGGATTTACTTGCAGCCTACAAAACCATGCAATCAATAAAAGATACCTTTGCCCCATGGCTTGAGGCATTAGGCGAAGTTGATCGTAAGGTTTCAGAAGCCAAATTGCTCAAGGAATTTGAAAACCAACAGGTTAAATTCTGCTTTGCTGAATATGAGCAACAAGAAGCACCACATCTTGCCGCAACCAATTTATGGCTGCCACACCTTTTAGGCAAAACACAACCCGAGAACATTATTGCCAATGATCTTGAAATGGGTAAAGATGGCCAAGCATCAACCATTATTCTTTCTGGCCCAACAGAAGGCGGTAAATCAACAATAGAACGAGCCCTCGCAATTGCCGCGCTTATGGCACGCACAACCGGAATTGTTCCGGCAACTCGCTGGACTTCAACACCATTTGATCGCGTACTCCTCTCGTTCAACGCTGCCGATAATCTTGGCAAAACAGTTAACAAAACAGCAACCACCGATACTCAAACAGGGACGTCTGGATTTAGAGACGAAGTAGAATCAATCAAACGCATCGTTCAAGAGAAAGAAAAACTCGGCAAAGATAAACGCTTGCTCATTATCATTGATGAGTTATTCCAAAAGGTACAGCGCTCAGGCGAATATTTCAGTTATCATGTCATCGGCCAAAATTTCGCTCATAACAATAATACCCTGAGCTTAATCGTCTCACACCGTGAACAACCAAAGTATCTTGAACAAGAAACTGCCGGCCGTTGCAAAAATTACCACTTTGTCCTAAAAGACGTTAATGGTAAATTGGTAAACACTTATCAAATCGAGCTCGGCGCGCTCTTCCGCCCAGAACATAGAGCCGTCACACTAACTGAAATCAAGAGCAATCAAGAAGATGCCTACAATCTACAAATGACTCAGGAAGCTGGAATCTTGAATAATTGACCAGCATTTACCGTTGTTGCTTGAGCTAGTTCTTGAATGCTTATTTCTCTCGCATCGGCAATCATTTGCGCAAATAATGGGATATAGGCTGGTGAATTTTGCTTGCCACGAAATTGTTGCGGCGGTAAAAATGGTGCATCGGTCTCAAGCAATAAATGATCAAGCGGTATGTTTTTAACAACATTACGCAGCTCAGTATTTTTTGGATACGTTATATATCCACCAACACCTATATAAAATCCCCATGATAAAAGCTGCTCAGCCACATATCCTTGATGCGAAAAGCAATGCAAAACACCACACAACCCATCTTTAATATATTCCTGCAAAACAGTTAATGTTTGGTCGCTAGCATCACGCGAATGAACAATCACCGGCAATTTGTGTTCAAGCGCTAATTCAATATGTGCTTTAAATGCCGCAACCTGACGATCTTTATCAAATGGTTGATGAAAAAAATCTAGACCTGTTTCACCAATCCCTACTATTTTATTCTCATCAATTTCATGTAAAAACTTTTTCAAGCCATTTAAATCATCAACCCATTCTTGCCTGCAATCGCAAGGATGAATCCCCAGCGATGCAAAAACATCTTTATAGCGCCGAGCTAACGCAATTGAGTTTTGTGTGCCGGTAACACATGCACCAATATTAATCATGCCTATAACCCCAGCATTACGTATAACGCCCATAATGCGGTCAAGCTCAGCAAAATGCTCTTCACCTAACAACTGATGTTCTTGCTGTAAAACCATCATATCTAAATGGCAATGTGTATCAAAAAACATATAAATCACCTTTTGTTTAAAATTTAATATTTCCTGAGATTACAAAAAAAAGGGCCTTCTTAGTTTAACCCAATAACAAAGAACGCTTAATTTTTTTTCACATTCAACATAGTTTCTTCCAGAAAAAAACAATGCGTTTTGCGCGCATATTAAACGTTTTCAATTGCACGGAAAAATAACAATAAAAAAAGTTGTTTCAAAGCAGAATATATGCGCTTTTTCGCTTGACAAACAACCAAACAACCCTTAAATTTCACATTGAAATAGTGTAGTGTTGGTCACAATACTTTTGGGAGACCCATATGAACAAAACGGAACTCATCGGCGCCTTGAGCGAAGAAACCAACTTTAGCAAAAAAGACATTGCTAAAGTACTTTCTTCTTTCACTCGTATCGTAGAAAGAACCCTGAGAAAGGGCGGCAAAGTTTCTCTTACCGGCTTTGGCACGTACTGGATTTCAAAAAGACCTGCTCGCATGGGCATTAATCCAGCGACAAAAGCTCGGATCCAATTGCCAGCGATTCATGTGCCTCGTTTTAAACCAGGCAAGCATCTTAAAGAACAAGTTCGTTCTTCATAACAATTTCGAAATTAAATTTTTACAATTATGTTACAACATCGATGGTTTAAAAGTTTAGGGCCGATCTTGTTATCGGCCTTTTCTATTTTTATAACTTTTTTACTTGTCCAGCCAATTGCCCTCTTACTCGATCCTTCATTTAGCTTATTTGCTAATAAGGGAATCGGTAAAATTGGGTTAACGGTTCTGGTACTTGTTCATATTCTCTGGTTATTATTCACGGCGCCAAAAAGCAGATGGTTGGCTTTTATTCAAACAAATTTTTCATTCTTTTTATCGCGTACGTGGCTAAAATCTTTTTTTTCTTTTTTTGTTTTATTCTTTGTGTTACATGCTGCTTTTTTAAGCATCGCCGTATATTCAGGCGCAGCACATATCGATCTTAATTCCCTTAACATGCTTAAATCGTCACTCTTTTTTCAAATAGCGTTTGGATTTATTGCAACATTCTTTCTTGCATGGACTGAGGAACTTATTTTTAGAGGAACAGTATTTCCATTATTGGCTCAAGAACTGACGCCTTTACCGAGCGCATTAATCGCATCGTTTATTTTTATGGCCGCACATGATTTAAGCAACCCACTCAATCTGCTTACCATTCATTGGAAGCTTGGGCTTGGCCTCTTTTTGCTCGGCCTGTTTCTTAATCTTATTTTTATCGTAACAAAAAAACTCTATACGGGAATGGGTGTACACGCTGGCCTTGTATTTGTTAAAGTCATTTTACGTCGGCTCCCCTTAATCGTATTCGCCCCTATCTCAATGATTCCATGGTGGATGGACAATGATTTACGCCAAGCGCCACTTATTCATTGCGCACTGCTTATCGGGTGTATTTGGATTGTTTTATGGAATCGAAAAAAATTCTATGGATAAAAGACCAAACTTTAAAAGCTTTAAAGAAGAAGTTTTGAAGAACGCAAAAGTGCGCGAAGAATACGAAGCCTTGCGCCCCGAATTTGAGCTCATGATCGATTTCATTAAGGCACGGAAGTCGGCAAAATTATCACAAGAAGCTCTAGCGAAAAAGCTTAAACTTCAACAACCATCGATTGCTCGCCTAGAAAATGGCGGTTATGCCACAACTTCTATTTCCAAGCTTGCCAAGGTTGCGAATATATTGGGGTATTCTCTTAAGATTTCTCTTCACGCAAAAAAGCGTAGTTAATTTTTGCCCGCTCGTGGTGAGTGCGCACAACGTGCGCGTATCGAACCATCGCCCGAAGATAGAAGCAACTATAGGTAAAGGTGACGGGCTAATCAATAATAAAATCGTCTGATATATATATTATTCAAGCATCCAAGACTTGCCAAAGTAATGAGTAAGTTAGATAATCCGCAGGTAAAAAGCGGTAATGGAATACCAACCGTCGGTAGCATACCAGTCACCATACCTAAGTTAACAATAATTGAAAACAAAATGTGCCCAAGCAGACCAATCCCAACAATTTGCTCAAAGAGCGTAGGAACGTACAAAAGCATGAGCAAAATACGAACGACTAATACACCAAACAATAAGATAACCAACAATGCCCCCAGAAACCCAAATTCTTCGCATACCACTGAAAAAATAAAATCGGTATGATCTTCAGGAACAAATCCAAGCTTATTCTGAGTCCCCTGCAAAAGACCTTTACCAGCAATACCACCAGACCCGATAGCAATCTTTGACTGTTCTACTTGATACCGTTCTTTATGTGCGTCACCATAGCCCATAAGCACCAAGATGCGTTTTTGTTGATATGGCTTAAGCACCTTCCAAAAAAAAGGAGCCCCTAGGACACCGATAATACCAACAACAAGAAAAAACCGCCGATCGATACCAATAAACCAAAACAATAAAAATCCTGAAAATACTATAATAAGTGCCGTCCCTAAATCCGGTTGCTTGAGAATCAATAGAAAGCTTATGCCCAAAACAGCCAGTGGAAACAAAAATTCTTTAAGCCGAACTGACGTTGGCGTAGGCAACCGTGGAATCTCGAGCTCGCTAAAGTAGTATGCAACAAAGAGTGGGAAAAAGAATTTTGCGAGCTCCGATGGCTGAAATCGTATAAAAAATAACGAAACCCAGCGCTTTGCACCCATCCCGATTAATCCACCGACAACCGTGTAAGCCAGCAAAAGTAAAACAGCAAAATAAATAAAAAAGCCCCATCTCGAGACTTTCCTGATATCAACGCTACAAAAATAAAAATAAATAAGAATACCAAACCCTGCTCCCACTAACTGTTTTTTGAAAAACATCGAAAAAGGAACATCGGGCTTATAAGTTGAGCTAAAGACAAACAAAAGTCCTCCGCCCAACAAAAGCATGGTCAGCGAAAACCCCACCCAATCAAAGTACCGAAAATACCGCCTGTCTATCATCATGATTAGTAGCACATTTTTTTATTTAAGCTAAACTTTTAAAAAACCATTTTACTATGTAAAACATGATATTCCAAGACTATAATTATGATTCCACGCGTAATAGAACTCAAAAACTTCCTGAGCTACGGCGACGTCGTCCAAGCGATCGATTTTAAAAATTACGATCTAATTTGCCTATCGGGAAAAAATGGCAATGGTAAATCGGCGTTACTTGATGCGCTTACCTGGGCATTATGGGGCCAGGCCCGCAAAATAACCGGTGCAACCAAAGCTGACGAAGGATTACTCAGACTTGGGCAAACACGCATGATGGTCTGTGCAGAATTTGAATTTGGGAACCAAATTTACCGTGTTCGCCGAGAATTTGCCAAAACATACGGCAAACCATATTCGGCGCTAGATTTTGAAATTTTCGACGAAGCGCGCAACGCCTACTCATCCCTTACGGACAAAACCGTTCGCGCAACACAGGAGAAAATTGAGCGATTATTGGGCCTTGATTATGACACTTTCATCAATACCTCGTTTCTGCGACAAGGGCAAGCTAACGAATTTTCTAAAAAAAACCCAAAAGAACGCAAACAAATCCTTGGGGCAATTCTTGGCTTATCCCAATATGACCTTCTTCATCAACAAGCCCAGGATGAAACCAGACGCCGGACCGATGAAAAAAAACTAATTTCAGCATTGATTGATCAATCGACTAAAGAACTTGAACAAGAACCGCTCCTCCTTGAGCAGTTAAGGGAAACAACCGATTTAAGCAATACGTTTAATCAAGAACTTCAAACACTTAATATCGACCTACAGACTAAAGAACAAGAAAAAACATCGTTTATTGCACTGAAAAATCAAGACACTCAGTTACAACAAGAACAAGCGGCCCTCAGTCAAAAATATAGTCAAAAACTTGAGCTGGTCAAAAATCTTCTTGCCACCTGGAAAGCTATCCATAAAACAACCCTCCTCCTCCCTAATATCAAAGAACTTGAAGCTCAAAAGCGCTCGCTCACCGCACAAGAAAAACACTTTCTTGAATTACGCCAAAAAAATCTTGCGCTTCAAGAACACCAACTCATTTTCAAGGGGCAGCTTCAACAAAGGCAAAATAGCTTAACGCAGGATCTTGAAAAAAATATTTACATTAAACGGCTCGACCTTGAAAAGCTCACTTTGCAACTCAAGCAACAAAAAGACACGCTTGCCCAAAAACAAACGTTGTTACAAGAACTAGCTAAAAAGCACACCATAATGAGCGTCGATCTTGCTGAGATTCAAAAAAAACAAGCGGCCTATCAAATTCACGCCCCTAGTTATCTGCAAAACAAAAAACAATTTGAAAAGCGCCGCGCCGCCTATCCAACGTTTGTCCAAAAGGGCAACTGGTTAAAAACGGTGCTCCAAGACTCTGACCAAAAAAAACGCCTCGTCGACGACCTTCATAACCCAGCTTGTCCATTATGTGAGCAAATGCTCACCGTCAAACGGAAGCAATTTCTTGGGGCAAAGCTGGTGACACATGAACATTTTATTCATCATCAAACCAACCGAATTAGCCTTGTCTTAAAACGCCTCAAAGCCCTTCTTTATGAACAACACCAAATGGTTGAGCAACAAGAAAAGGAACTCGACCTTTTTAAGCAACGAGCTGAACAGGAAAAAATACTCATCACAACCATTGCTGAAACAATGCCGGTATATGAACAATTGGTTGTCCAAATAACAGAACTCCATCAACAACTAGATCAAGGCGATTTATCGTACAAAAACCACATACAGATGCTTGAGCAAATGGAAAAGAATGGGATAGTGATTATTGCGCACGATGCTGAAATTAAAAATATCACCAACCAATTAGCCCTCATCGAACAAGAAAAAAGCACTATTATATACGATCAAACGGCCTATCTTACGCTTCAAGAAAACATCAAAAAGCTTGAACTAACCATCAATAATATCACCCATATAAGCAATGAACGTGACAATCAAACGATTAGACGCACCCAAATTCATCATCTGGCAACAGAACTTAAAGAACTAAAAAAAGAGCGGGCGCACATAGAACACACATTACAAACCAACAAAGAAACGCTTATCCAAGAAGATATATTGATACAAAAGCTTGATGAATTAAAAAATGAATTACGTAAAATTGCTACTCAAAAAGAACATGCAACCCAACACCAAGCACGCATCGATGCCGAGCTTAAACGTATCCAAAATATAAAAACCGATCATATTGAAAAGCAGGCGCAAATAACGGTCCTTGAACAGGAAATAGACGATTATCAAACACTTGCTCAAGCACTGAGCAAAAACGGCATCCAAGCGCTTTTGATCGAAGAAGCTATCCCAGAAATTGAACAAGAAGCAAACATACTTCTTGCAAAACTTACTGATAATCAAGCGCAAATCTTTATTGAATCATTGCGTGACTTAAAAAGTGGTGGCGTTAAAGAATCGCTCGACATCCATATTTCTGATGCCGCTGGTATTCGCCCGTATGAAATGTATTCGGGCGGCGAAGCCTTCCGCGTCGACTTTGCCTTGCGTATTGCCATCTCAAAACTTCTTGCGCGCCGCGCCGGAACCGCATTACAAACACTCATTATTGATGAGGGATTTGGGTCACAAGATGATGAAGGGCTCGCCCGTATTACCGAAGCACTTTATGCAATCAAAAACGATTTTGCAAAAATTATCGTCGTCTCCCATTTATCTGAAATGAAAGACAGTTTCCCGGTTCATTTTATTGTCGAAAAACAATCAAGCGGCTCCATTGTTCGCATTGAAGAGCGCGGGTAACCTGCCAATCCTAATGCGTACCATATTTTCAGGATTAAGATGTTTTTTGGCAGCTTTATTTACCGCGCCAAGAGAAATCTGACTAATTCGTTTAAATTGTTTATCGTAATAATCCAACCCAAGACCACTTGAAAATAGGGATATAAACGTTCGCGCAATTGTCGCATTACTCGAACCGGCATCAACTAATCGCCTTATGTACATTTGTTTGGCTGCCGCAAGTTCATCATCATTAATCCCATTAACCGATACTTCAAGCATTTTGGCGCGAAGCATTTTTTCTGTTTTATCAAGAGCATCGAGCGCAAGGCCTGCACCAAAATAGTTATAGCCATTACCCCGCTCAGCCCCAATGGCAAAACCACCAAAACTAGAATAAAAAAGCCCATATTCTTCTCGTAACGCAAATAAGCGCGAACCCCAACTATGAAAAAGAGTAAACTCGAGCAACTTAATAGCCTCAAAATCATTATCTTGTACCGTAATTGGGCAGGCATTGAATAACGACAATAAGATCGTATTTCTGGCTAAATAAAGGTCTTCATTCTTTACCGTTTTGTTTTCAATCAAAATTGGCTCGACTTGTTTGATTGGGCAACCTCGAGGTAACTCTGCAAACGTCCCCTCAATAATCGGCTGCATGTTCCCGATCTCAAAATCACCAACAATAGCTATAACCAAATTACTGGCGTTAATATATTTATTATAAAGCCCGTCTATATCTTTAAGGGTTATATGCTTAAGAACGTTAATCGCATCATCAAATGCCCAGCCATAAGAATCGTGATTATAAATAGACCCGCATATTGTTCGGTGCAATAATGCTTTTGGGTTGCCCCGAGCATGCTCATAAGCCTTTATCGCCTGATGCTTAAGCTTGTCAAAAACATCTGGTTCAAAATCATGCGGCTGAAAAATCTTACCAACCTCTTTAATAACGGCATCATAATCGCTGTTTAGCATCGAAAAAGATAAACCAGAAGCGCTGGCATTACACGCAACGGCATTTTTATAAAAAAATTCCTGCTCATCACCGGCCAACAGTAAAGACATCAGCAATTTAACCGCAACACCATCCAACGATGCCGCGAGCAAATCACCACCCATTAACCCACATTCTATGCGTATATATGGAGCACCTTCTCGTTTGCTCAAAAGAACGGTAAGACCATTAGGCAACCTCAAAACCTTGTCCGGCCGAGGAAAGGTAATGAGCTCAATGGCTGGATTTGCCATTTTTTTGGCATAACGGACACTTTCTAAAGCAGTTTGGCGTTGCCCCGTTTTTAGTAATTTTTCATCAAGTCGATCTTTGTGTTTCCTTATTTTTGCACTTAATACACGCTTTGCGCGCGCAATAGGCAAAACCTCTAAACGATTCATAAGCGCCGGATTAAGGTGCGTGATAACAAATTTTTGCAAATCATCCGGTTTTACTTGAGTATATTTATTGGCCCGACTGAAAATAGCTTTTTCGTCTTTGGTGGAAAAATATGATTTGCTCCAATCGCGTGCAAAGTCTTCTAGATTGCTTAATTTTTCGGCGAATATGCGTTTTTTGTGGTTTATTGCTCGATCGACCTCTTCGGCCGAAAACCCATTTTTAATGATATTGTTCAGCTCCTGAGTAACCAAGGTACAACATTTTTCATCCATGTTTTTAATGGGCGAAATGGATATAACAAAAAGCCCGCCATCCATATGTTTTGTTGCCCGAACAGAAATGTTATTTGCCACACCTGCTCGTTCAACAAGAATTTTATGTAATCGCCCCATTTTATTGTTGCCCAACAAAAATTCTAACACCGATGCAACGGCCTCTTTTTTATCATTTAATCCAGGAATTGTCCAAAAATATCGGAACTGCGGCGCTTTAATTTCTTCAAAATAACGCGTTTGTTGGCCAAGCGCTTGTTGACCAATTACTGGATATGTTTTTTTTATCAGCAATTGCTTTGGCTTTTTAATCACCTCAAATTGCGATTTTATTACTTTTTCGGCTTGGTCAAAATCAAAATTCCCAATCATAAACAAAAGGGCATTATCGGGCCGATAATACTTTTGATAAAACTTTTTCAAATCTTCGGTCGTCAGTTTTGGCAGATCTTCTTTATAACCCGCAATGCAAAAATGGTAAGGATGATTAGATGGAAAACTTAACTCAAACATCCGTTCGCTCATCACCCTGCTATTAACATCTTTGATCGACTTAATTTCGCGAATAACGGTTTTTAATTCGGAGAGAAGCTGCTGTTTATCAAATCGAGCATTTTGCATACAATCGGCCAAAATTTCAATAAATGGCTGCCAATTGTTTTTGATGGTCTCAAAATAGTATCCGGTAAAATCCAACGATGTTGCGGCGTTCATTTTAGCACCAAATTTACGCGCAATAGCCGGTATGTCTCGCTCAGAATATTTACTGGTCCCCTTAAATATCATATGTTCTATTACATGGGCAATACCACGTTCATGCGCATCTTCGGCCGCCGACCCAACGCCATAAGTTAATTGGATAAAGACCTTTGGGATATCGGCTTTTTGTAAAAGCAATACGGTCAGCCCATTATCCAGAACAAGCTTTTTGATCGATTCATCCCTTGATACGTTTTGCGTTGCAAAACACTCGGGACGAGCGAACTTTGAAATGGTATATAAAACAACCCCACTAATAACCATTATTGGAAGAACGATCAGACAGAGAATTTTTGCTATCTTTTTCACAACCAGCCCCATTGTAATAGAAGATTATCCGTTACCGTTGAAATATTCTTTAACAATGTACTTTGGACGCTTTTGCTTATGCAATAATATTGAGCTTATGGTCAGAAGTGTCAAAAAAAACAATTTTGTCATGCTTTGGGCGATGCATGCTTATGGACTTAAGATGGATGCTCGGGCAAGCCCAAGCATGACAAAATATGCAATATTTTCTTGGTAAATTAGTCGCAAACAAAAGAGCCCCACATATTCCAATGTTTAATTAGAATATGTGGGGCAAACATTATATAACTATTTTAATTAGCTACCGACTTCATCATCACCTTTTTTAATTAGCTACCGACTTCATCATCACCTTTATTCTCATCGGCTTCATCACCGTTGCAAGTACTTCCATCTTCACCTTTGTATGACTCATCTTCACCTTTGTATGACTCATCTTCACCTTTGTATGACTCATCGGCGTCATCACCGTTGCAAGTACTTCCATCATCGCCTTTATATGACTGTTCGATTTCTTCACCCTTGTATGATTCATCAGTAGTATCGCCACCAGCGGCCAAAGAACCGGCACCCATTGCTAAACTCAAGGCAAACAACATATACATTAGCTTTTTCATTTTTTCTCCTTTTAGAAAAAGCAGAGTTAAACTTCATTTCATTTACTACTTGCATTATCATGTTTTAATTGTAATAAAAAACACTGAACTAAGTCAATGGTTGTTATAAAAAAACTCAGACAACAAAGCAAGAAGTCGCCTTTTCTTCGTTTTTTATATGAATTTTAGATAATAAATATGTTTTATCGCTGATAATTACAGCTCAATTAGCCGAAAAAGAAAGAAGGGCATAACCCTTTTAATAGGATTATGCCCTTCTTTTGATTAATAAAAGATTAAGCGATTAAGCTTATTTCTTCTTCATTCTATTGGTCGCTATTATCGATAAAAATACCTTACGCAGATTGGGTAAAGAATTCATCTTCATGTCTCCACCAATAATTTGAGCTACATATCGATTATGACGCTCTTTATAAACGTCTGTATATGTCGCAAGAGATTGACCATGAAATTCATCTATTTTTGCAAAAGTATTTCTGGCTAAATGGCGTTTGTATACCTTTTCCTCATCTTTTGCATATGGTCGCATAGTTGTTATATCAAATTTTGCCGCACAGCCACCTGACAATGAGGGAGAATGTCGGTACATCCATAATGAATACCATTTGCGAAGCATAAATGCCTTATTGCCACCACAAAAAATGTCTCCACATTTTCTGGGTAAACCATTAAGAGCAAAAGGATTAAGCGTTGCGATTTTATTACCATAAAGATCAACCCGTCTTAACTTACTTGCACCAGAAAATGTATTTTCTGGCAAGCTTATTAAGCGATTATGTGCAAGGCTTAATTCTTCTAAAGATTTAAGACCATTCAACCATCCATTATGAAGTATTCCAATATTATTGTATGAAAAATCTGCATATTTAAGACTAGTCGCATTCTCTAAGGCATTACCAGCTAAAGCCAATAGCGCGCCTGATTTTGTTTGGTCCCATGAAAAGTCATGGTTATTACCAAACATAATCAAGGTTTCAAGGGCTACGAGATCGCTAAATGCATTAGCTCCAATAGAAGTAATCTCATTTCCTTCAAGGTATAATTCTTTAAGTTTAGCTAATGACTTACCTTGCTTTCCAAATGATTCACGGGTCAACGTTTTAAGCTTGTTCCCGCCCAAATGAAGAATTTTAAGGTTTTTAGCACCAAACAAAGCACTATCGCCAGGTGTAGTTGCATCGCCAAGCAACTCTATACGATTGCATCGCAAATCAAGCAGCTCAATATTGCTTACTATTTTTAAATCACCAGAATTTAAAGCCACTATGCCACAACCTGACATATCAAGCGCACGTAGTGCCACTAATTCTGTGTCGACAACGGAACGACTTGAATAAAGATTATATATATCATCCACTCTCGGTTGACGAGCAACAATAGGCATTGGTGAAAACAATTGAGTTATTTTTTCATTATCGGCCAATGAAAGATATGTTAATTGACTTAATCCACATGAAGCAAGGTCAGATAATGCAGAAGAAGTAAATTTATTATCTGCTAATTGCAAATACTTCAAATTTCTCAACCTTTTCAATGTCTCGATTAATGTAGTATTTTCAAAGGCCAACCGATTACCATTAAGCCATAGTTCGCCCAACGGACTGATTTTTGCTGCGTTGGTAACGGTCTCTATTTTCAACGTCTTTAATGCGTTATTTGAAAGGCGTAATTGCACAATCTTCATGCCGCCCATATTAGGCAGGCCTTCGGCCGTCAATGCATTACCACTCAAATCAACAAGATTAATAGCAGCAATTCGATTCTCTTGCCCTCTGAAAAAATCGGCAGGCAATGTGGTTAATTTCTTGTTATTGATAATAAAGATTTCTGTTAATTTAGGATTATTCGCAAACAATCCCGCTGGCAATGTTTCAATAGCCGTGCCATCAATAACCACTTTTGTTAAATTAGATAAACTAGCAAATGCATTAGCTGTAATTGTTTTAAGCGATTTACAATTTCTGATAATTAACGTTGTGATAGCGACGTTATTAAGCTCGCCGTCATTAATTACACCAATCAGTGAACCTTCAATCTTTATGGTTGTGCCGCGGTCATCTAGCACAATTGCACTCAAAGGATCTCCAGCTGCTGCTAAATCAGCAAGCGTAACTTTATAACCACTTGTTTTTTCAATGTTCGGTATTAATGCACCTTTACCCTGAGTCGCTTTGGCATAAGCTTTGGCCACAAAAACTTGTACATATTTCGGCATCGTTGCCAGTTTAGCAAGCTTTGCAACAACAGTTGGCGAACCAACAACATCAGCGGGTTTGAACGTTGGAATTTTGCCGGCTGTTGCTAATTGCTCTAAAAATTCGTTTAAGTCATTTCTATTTAATTCGTCTAATCCGTCGGCATCCATTATTGGACTACCATATTTCATCCAATATGCTTTTTTAACTTCCAATGGCAAATTTGGGTGATTGCGGTTAAGTTCGTTCAAACAAGGGGTATCTTGCTCTTGTAATAATGTCGTTATGCTGACAAGGCCATTAACCCATGCATTATCAACCCATTTAGCGTCAACACCATAAAAATGACTCATTAACGGAATGAGGACAAAATCACCTTCCGATTTTGCTTTATAGGCAAAATCTACATATGCATCGACATATTTACCGACGAGCGTGTTAAGACTCATCGCATCGGTATCTTTAACAGAAACCGATGGAATATGCTTGGCGTCAACCGTGGTCTTAACGACAGCCTTAAAGGTAATTTTCATTCCAGATTCAGGAACCGGCAACGCGGCGCCAACTTGGCTCGCTTGGCCAAACAGACCTAATAAAACTAGACTCAACGTAAAGAACCTCGTTAGGTTTATTTTTTTCATAATATTCATGATAAATCTCCTGTCTAATAACTAAATTATATTTTTATGGTTTAGTTCCCGCTGTTACATATTGCATTTTCGGGTGCGTATGCGACTTGCCCATAGGACAATGGTGCTGAGCAAACTGTAGGATATCCTACAGCTGGGAATCCTTCAGCTGGACATACTGTAGTTGGAGCTGCACTTGCAAGCCATACGTTAGCCCATGCGCTGCTTACATGAGCGCCACCAAAATATAGATATTCAATTGCTATTGCGGCAGCAAGGGCTGAGCCAATTCTGTATTTTTTCTTATTTCTGCTTAGGTGTTCTTTAAGTTTTGTGGTCATCGGAAGCTTCGCTTTAATTGCATTAATTATGCTCATGGCATTTAGGCTTAATGCAAACTTTGCGTAATCATTATTAAGCTTTTTCTCGTTAGCCGCTTTGTTGATCGCTGACATTAACTCGATTAATAATTCGACTTTCTGTTTTTCGGTTAATTCTGGGGCAATTACGGCATCACCTACTTTTTGAAAAGATTCAGGACTACTTAACATCGTACCCATCGTCAGAAATGCTTCACGAACCGCTTGTAAATTAGCGGCCACCGGCAAATCGACCAATGGCTTAATGATTGCTGCCATAATTGCTGCTTTAGCATCAGAAACTCTTTTGGCTTCGCTAGCCTTAGCTTCATCAGCCGCTTTATCTTTTGCCGCTAATTTGGCAACCTCTGCTTTGCTTTGTGCGACCATTTGCTTAAATTTTTCCCGATTTGCGGCAATTCTTTTTTGATCAGCGGCTTCTTCTTCTGCTGCTAATCTCTCGCGTTCTAATCGCTTGGCTTCATCAGCGTTATGCTTTGCTTCAGCTGCAATTCGATTATCTTCAGCTTTTTTAGCATCGGCCGCTTGTTTTGCTTCTGTAGCCTTTTTTCTGGCTTTTTCTCGTTGTGCCAATCTCGCCGCTTCTGCGTCTTCTTGTTGCTTAATAATAGCCAGTCGGTTTGATTCAATCCTATTCATGGCCTCAACTTCAGTTTGTAGTTCAAAATTCCATTTAATATTGCGCATAGTCTTATTGAATTCAGTCTTAAGACTTTCTTGTAATGACATGGGAAGACTAGTAAACCAAGGATAAGCCTGCGCAACCTTGGCATCTTTATGCCACACTCGCACCAAACCATTAAACTTGTTGGAAAACCTCTTTGCATTCATCTTAGCAATCATAGATTTGGCAACGGCTTCCTTCGTCATCTCAGCATTAGTAAAATCAAATTGGGGAATGTTGCCGTTATTTGCCAAATCGTTTAAATCGGTTGTGGTTAAATCAGCGATTGCGGTTGCGTCAATTTGTTCATCGTATTTTAACCAATATGCTTTTTTAACAGCTTTTGGCGTAATAAACTTAGCGTTGGCTAATTCGTTGTTTATCTTCTCAATTGTTTCATGATCACCAAACCAACCAGGATGCTTAACGGAATGATACCGTTCTACATATTGTTTTACTTGGACTTCAGCCATTTTCTGCACCAAGGAGATCGTGCCATTTACCGGCATCAACAAGCCAAGTAAAAAAAGACTACATGTAAATAACATGCGTAAGCGTAATTTTTGCGTAATATTCATGATAGACCTCCTGATCTAATAAATAATGTTCGAAATAACCTCTAATAAGAGAAGACAACCTCCATTGACAACCAATAAATGGTACATTTTAATAGCACCTTTTTATAAGTTATCTTTAACTACCTTATCGGACGCCGACCCCAAAGTCAAAGGCCCCCCCCTGCATTAATTGACAAATTGGAACAAAATAGCGACTTTTGTAACATTTTTTGTTTTTTTGGGTATAATTAATGGGTTGAGGTGTAATTAAGGATTAAGATGGATCCCGGATCGAGTCCGGGATGACAAAATAGGTCACAATCTGTCCAAAATGCTGAAATTCCAAATTTCTCTTGCTTGTCATCCTCGGACTTGCTCCGAGGATCCATCCTAATGTTCTTTTTAATCTTAAGATGGCCTGCCCGCCGAAGCCTTGGCGAAGGATGGTTGCTCAGGCAAGCCCAAGCATGAGAAAACATGACAAAAGATGAAAACTGAACCTTACGTAGAACAGCCCAACACAACAAAGAAGATTATTACCAAAACGCGCTAAAACCCTTAAAAATTATCAGGAACACGCATAATATGAAAAAGCTCATCAAGGGAATTGTTGAATTTCGCCAAAAATCGCTAACCCAATATCGCACAAAATATGCAAAGCTTTCCGAAGGTCAATCTCCCGACGTGCTTTTTATAGCTTGTTGCGATAGTCGCGTTGTTCCAAATGTCTTTGCATCAACCAATCCCGGCGACTTGTTTGTGGTACGAAACCTTGGCAACCTAGTCCCGCCCCACCATACCGAAATCAGCGAAAAACCAAACGACTCTTCCGTTTCTGCGGCAATAGATTATTCTTTATCGTTCCTTAACGTAAAAGACATTGTTATTTGCGGCCATTCTGAATGTGGGGCAATGAGCGCCCTTTTGGACCATAAAACTATGCCCCCGGTCGGTTTGGCTTCGTTTTATGCTTGGTTAGAAAACGCCAAACCCTCATATAGCCGATTCTTGGAAGCAAAAATTAACGAGACTCCTTTTTCTGCCGTCAATCTATTATCACGCATAAACGTTTTGCAGCAACTAGACCATCTAAAAACTTATCCGGCTGTTGTTGAGCGCTTGCTCGCCAAAACATTACGTATCCATGGTTGGTGGTTTGATTTGGCAACAGCAAACGTATATCATCATAACAACGATAAAACTGATGATTTTATTTTGATCGATGAGCAAGAAGCAAAGAAACTACTTTAACGAAAGTGGCATAGCCCATGCTAATAGCGTTTTTTCTCATATATCAATTACTGCAAATTGTTCTAATCCCGGTAATAATCGCCTATTTTTGTGTTCGTTTTTTCAAAAAGAAGGCCTTTGGAACCTTGATCGAGCGCTTTGGCTTTGTCCCCCGCCCTCCCAATACCAATCCCGTGCTCTGGATTCATGCCGTTTCGGTTGGCGAAGTGCTCGCCGTTGAACATTTTATCAATCATTACAAAAAGGCACATCCAACCCATACGGCCTATCTGACAACCGGGACGGTTGGCGGCATGCATTTTGCCAAGAAACTCAACGCCGATTACGTAAGCTTCATGCCCTTTGATTTCTTATTTGCAATGTATTTTGCGTTCAAACGGATCAAACCGGCCAAACTTATTATTGTCGAGGCCGAGATTTGGCCCAACCTTCTTATGCTCGCTCACTTTAAAAAGGTTCCTCTCTACCTATTAAATGCCCGCATCAACCCAAAAACTGCCCATAAACGCCGTTATATTGGGTTTTTGTATAGGCTATTTACCCACATTTTTGCCCAAAGTGCCCAGGATGCGCAGGCGTTCAAATCGTTGGGTGTTTCCGCCGATAAAGTTTCGATTTTTGGCGATATCAAAACCTTTAACGTTGTTGAAAAGAAACAGGCGCTTTTGGCTAAAAACAATTTAATTGTGCCCGCTCGTCAGAACTTTTTTGTCGTGCTTGCCGGATCGATTCACGCCGGCGAAGTTGACACATATCTCAACTCCTTCCTTAATATTAAGAAGCTAAAGCCCAATATCAAACTCATTCTCGTTCCACGCCATTTTACCTGGCAACAAGAACTGGTAAGCAAACTCACCGATCATAAGATTTCTTTTAAGTTATGGTCCGAGACAACGCCAATCCCCGAATCACTTAATGACCTGGGTGCGACAATTACAGATACGTTTGTAAGCCACGAAGTCTTGGTAGTCTGCAAATTAGGCGTTTTATTTTCACTATACCCTTTTGCAAACGCATTTTGCCTCGGCGGCACCTTTGTCCCGGCTGGCGGACACAACCTTCTTGAACCGGCGGTCTGGGCTAACCCCTGTTTAATCGGGCCATATTTCCATAAATGCTCAGCGATTGCCGAACCATTGTATGCAATTGGTGGACTTATCAAAACAAAGTCGGCCAAAGATTTGAGCGAGCATTTGCTTAAATTAGTGCAAAATCCTCAAAAATGCATAACGATGGGTAAGGTTAATGAAGATTGGGTAATGGAACAGGCTGAACAAACGAAACAGAATCTTATGCCGGCCGTTCCCTCCGGCACCTCCCTTATATAATTACAGCAAAGAAGGGCGGGATGTTACCGCCCTTCTTTGATTTTGGTCTTTTTTGTCCTAAACCAATATTGACTGTTTTTAAGCTACAGGTTGTGGAGCTGCTGGCTTAGCTACAGGTTTTGATGCTGCAGGCTTTTTAACCACTGGCTTTTTAGCCGCTGGCTTTTTGACCGCTGGCTTTTTTGCTGCTGGCTTTTTAGCCGCTGGTTTTTTGACAGCTGCTTTTTTGACAGCTGCTTTTTTGACGGTCTTTGCTGCTGCCTTAGCCTTAACCTTAACAACCTTGGCTACGGTCTTTTTGACCTTGGCTGCCTTTTTAACGGCTTTACCTGTACCCGTTGTCTTTTTCTTAACGACCTTGGCTTTTACTGTTCCAGCTTTCTTGGCTGTTGCACGAGTTGCTGCTGCCTTTTTAGGAGCTGCCTTTGTTATGGTTGTTTTGGCGGCTGTAACTGCTTTTTTAACTTGAGCTGCGGTTGGCTTAACAACCTTCTTGGCTGCTGGTTTTGCTGCTGGTTTTGCGCCTGGTTTTGCCGCAACAACTTTTGGTGCTGGTTTCAAAAGAGGTGCCATATCAGGCATTGCTTTCAACGTAGGCAATACGCTTGGATGAATATCGGCGGGTAACATTGTGCCAGCAAGAAGCGCATCGATTGTTTTAATGGCTTGAGCTGTTGTTGCTTCAATTACAGCAGGGGCTGGAACGACTATTGCAACACCGGCTTCACCTTTGTGATATACATCGCCGTCTTCATCGGCACCAAATGTCGTGCCGGCTGCGTTAATTGATATTTCATCAAGACCGGTTGCTGGTTTGCCATCTTTACCAATTAATGGCATCCATTTTCCATCTTTCCATTGGAATAATGCGTTATCTTTGTCGGTTGAACCGATTATATGATCGGCATTACCAACGGCTACACGTTCAAACAATACGCCTGGCATTTCAATCCATTTGCCATTTTCAAAGCGGAATGCCTCACCTTTTATGTTCAAACCAACAACGGTGCCATCAACACCAGCCGCTACGTATGAACCAAAACCATCAACACGAACAGCCCAACCTGTGTTGGTAAGTTCATAGATGTCTTTTTCATCTGAATCAACGGCCCAAATGCAACCATTTTTACCAACGGTAATGAATTCAAAATCAAGTAATTCGTTACCTGCGCCTGGTGCAATTGCGGTCCATGCTTTGGTGGTCCAATCAAATCTTAATGCATTGCCTTTTTCACCCAAGGCAACCATCATTCCATCTGAAGAAACAGATACGTCATCAAATCTCATTACTACACCGGCAGCGTCTTTAAATTCTTGTTTTACCCATGGAAGTGGGGACATTGAGTAGGTATCATAGCGATAAAGTTGGGCATCAAATCCAACGGACCATACTTCAAGTTCGCCGTTTTTGCTACCAACTGAAATACGTTTTACTTTGCCTTCTTCAGCTTCAAAACCTTCTGGCAAATTGATGGCTATTTCTACAGGAACAATCTTACTGAATTCAATATCTTTAAATGACATGGTAGCGCTGCCACCATTTCCAAATCCAACATATTGAACATATTTCAATGGCGTAGCATCGGTTGCACGACCAAGTTCGCGAGTTCCGACAACAGTTCCCTTACCATAGGTAACGGTACCATTATCAAGGCTTACCCAATAATCTTCCAACTTTGTTCCATCGCCGGGAAGACCACCGGTCATAACACCGTCAGGATTACCGCCCTTGTTAATATCTAACACAAATGGTTTGAATGCTGTTGATTCAGGGTATTTATCAATCGTTGAGGCTGTATTTCCTCCTGAACCAATAACAACCTTGTAACCCTCTCCCTGCAATTCAGGGAAACTTGAGAAGGCCATTTGAATAGCTGCTTTGCCGCTGGCCTTGAATTTTACCCAACCTTTACCAGGCTCACCAAGCTTCCAACTTTCATGGAATTTCAGTGTATTATCACCAGGGCATGTAAAAGACGTACCACCAACAGGTGATACTACAACTACGGCTGGTGTAACGGCAGGAGCAGGGGTTGTGGTAGGAAGCACTACAGGTTCTGGGGTCTGGGAAATTGCCCAGCCAAAACCCAAACATAAAACTGACAACGATAATTTCAACATTTTTTTCATAGCTAATTCTCCTTTATGGTTAATTGATTCTTCAACAATAATACCTTTTGCTACGGGCCACTAGCGAAACGGATGATAATCATAACGATCTCCTTTCTTAAGATCCTAAATAACTTTTTTCAGTCTAGAATGTTGTCTCGCAATTATCAATAAAAAAGAGAAACCGGACTTTTTGCCCGGCTTCTCTTTTTTTGTATAGGCCTTTATGCTTTAACTAATGATGCTCATTGCTCTATTTCTGAGTTTATTTTTTGGCTGCAACCGGCGTGGCCGCTGGAGCGTGGCCAGCTAACGGATTACCAACATCTAATGCAACGCGTTTTTCCTCAACTTTTGGGGCAACCTTGGGAGAACCAGCTGGTCGCATTGCTTTTCCTGCGCTATAAGGATTTCCTCCCGAACGTGTTACCCTTCTAACTGGTGGCTTTGATTTTGCGCCTTTTGGAGTAAAAGCCTTACGCTTTGATGCTACAGCCTTACTTTTGGCAGAAACAGCCTTGCCTTTAGATGCTACAACTTTCTTAGGCTTTGACTTTGCGGCTTTCTTTTTTTCAGTAACTTGCGTTACTAATGTTGCTGTTTTTTGGACTTGTTCAACACGATCAAGATCTCGGCGATAAATCTGATTTTTATCGTCAAGCGCATAAACAACCTCTTCTGCATTTACCGCAAAAACAGGCAAGCCTTTGGCATCTTGTCCTAGCATATTCTTGACCTTTTCCCATTTTCCATCGTCAAAATGGAAAACTTGGCCTTGGTGAATAACCCAAATTGCATCGCTGTTACCAGCGGCAACGGTTTTTGCTTTAACACCTGGAATAGCAACCCACTCGCCTTTTTTATTGAGCGAAAGGAGTTCGTCTTTTTCATTCACCACAAGAACGGTATCATCTTCGGTCGCCGCGACATCAACACCCGTTGTTTTCATTTCCCAACCCTTAGGGGTTAGTCTATAAATCTTGCCATCATCACCGGCAGCCCATACATCATTAATATCGCCAACGGCAATCTTCTTAAGTTTGAGAGCGGCGTTAGCAGCCCCAACGTCAACCAATTTCCATGTTCCAACTTTTGCATCAACTGCTGGCAGTGCTGGCTTCCATGAATTGTCTACAGGCGCAACTTCAGGCATTTTTGGCGCTTCAATTACAACAACTTCCGCGGGAGCTGTAACTGGTTTTTGTGCGGCTAGCATAGCAACTGGTTTTTGTATAGCAACTGCTGCTGGTTCTGGTGCGGCTAGCATAGCAACTGTTTTTTGTATAGCAACTGCTGCTGGTGCGGCTGGCGTAGCAACTGGTGGTGTTTGGGCAAGTAAATTCATGCTCAAGCCAAACATCAAAAAAGCACCGCCTAAAAACAACGCTTTTGTTTTTTTATCTTTAACCATCTTCATATTTTTCCATCTTTTTTTACTTTTTTTACTTTTTGTTTATGGAGGTGGTTACCCACCTCCATGAATCTTTTGCCGTATTTGTAGTTACATTGTTTCTACTGGTTTTGGTGCTTCGACTGGCTTAGCTTCTTGCTTGGGAGCTACCGGTTTAACGTCCTTTTTGGGGGCCGGTTTTTTGACAACTTTTCTCACCGGCTTGGCAGGCTTTGCAGCGCCTGGCTTACCGGTCGCTTGCTTAACAGAGGAAGCTTGAACTATTTTTTTTCCGCTTTTTTTTCTTTTTGCTTTACCACGAAGCTTCTTCGCCTTTACCGGCTTCTTTGCCGCTGGTGCAACAACTTTTGCTTTTTCCCCTGGTCGAACATATTGATAGACTTTGCCATCAAGAGTAACTGCATATGTCGTACCATCTCCGCCGATGGCAATATCTTTAAAACCAGGAATTTCGGTTCCTTTGTCATCCTTTGCTACGTGCGCAGTCCATGGATTAATACCATCTGAACCGACCATAAGTTTGTCATTCATGCCAATAGCCCAACAATCAATGACTTCTTTTGTTTTGCCATTGACCGTTTCTTCTCGTAATCCAACAGCAACCTTCTTTGCTTTACCATCAACTTTAACAAAACCGATTGGTAAATTAGCTACGAACTTCATTTCATCGGCTAACGCTGTTGCTTCATCAAGTTGGCGTTGTCTTGCTACTGCTTCTGCATCGAACTTCGTCTTAAGCGCTTCTTCTCTTTTGCGAGCATCTGCATTAATAAGATCTTGGGCTTTCTTTTGTTCTTCTATGGCAAGTTCTTTTTCCTTAGCCAAGCGTTCTTCGGTCTGCTTTAAAAGTGAAGCTGCCTTTATGGCCTCTTCTGCAGCAAGTTTTTTTGCTTCTTCTGCTTTAAGTTGTGTTTGCTTCAGCTCTTCCGCCGCCTTTTTAGCCTCTTCTTCACCAAGCTTCTTTGCTGCTTCGGCTTTAAGTTCGGCTTGCTTCAGAGCTTCAGCTACTTTTTTTGCCTCTTGCTCAGCAAGCATCTTTGCTTCTTCGTTTTTCTTTTGGGCTTCAGCCATTTGCTTGGCAGAGGCTTCAGCTAAACGTTTTGCTTCCTCGTTAGCAACCTTAAGCGCAGCTTCTGCCGCGTCTTTTTCGGCTTTAGCTTGAGCCGCTTTTGCTTTTTCAAGTTCTGCTTGTTGTTTTGCCGCCTCAGCACCCAAATAAAGTTGAAGATCGGCTTGAACATCATCCAATGATTTTTGTACAGGTGCAGGAAGATATGCTCGATTTACATGGGTTAAGTTAAAGCGATTGAAAAAACCTTCGCGTCCCTTGCCTGGATCATCACCATTATTGGCAAGCAATTCATAATAAGTGTTACCATAGCGACTATCGGAATAGACCCATAATACATCTTGTTTACCCGACAAGTTGCGTATTCTAACCATATCGTTTTGGTAAACTTCACCTGTTACACCTGGGAACATCGCCTCAAGCGTAAAGAATGATTGTTCTCCTTGTGTCATTGTATTATCTGGATGAGAAATAACTATTTCGCGATACGCCTTGCCATGTCGACTATCGTTATTTATCCACCAATACTTAAACGGTCTCAAGATACCAGACTTTGCAGGCACGCCCGCACTAGCGTATAAAGAGACGATCTTTATCTTATCACCATATTTAACCGGCCCGGTTTGTAGTGGATTGGCTACATTCTGAACCATAAAGAAAGATTCGCCAACAGCACGACCATCGCTATTTGGCCCAACAAGAATTTCTACATTATTATTAGGTTCAGCTTTATTATCGCCGTGTCTGCTCGCTCCATGCGTCCACAATCGACGGGAATTCCAAGCCGATTGATTTATAAATTTGTAATCAATACTAATTATCGTATTATAATTTAACGTACCACCACGCCCTTTTTGCCAATCTGCTTTTGTCTTTTCAGCTTGAGCCGGCGATTGCTCTAGTTCAACCACAAAGACACTGCCACCAGTAGCTATATTATCGTAAACAATAGTGTTTTTTTTCCACATAGAACCTGAATCTATCTCTCTTCTGACAACGCTTGGAGGCACACAAGCAACTTCCTGTTTTCCTTCTTGAAACAACTTGTCTGATGGAAAAATCAATGAACCAACCGTGTTTACATGAACCAATTTCAAATCGCTTCCGGTACCAACAACGGCCCGCATATCATCAATCGGATCATTCTCAATTAACCATGCATCATTAGTATCATTACCTCCGAATGCCGTTACTTCTTGAAAACCGGAAGCTGGTGACGGAAAGCCAGCATGACTGTGTAAATTACGACCAGTTTTTAGATTTTTCAATGCAATGCGGTCACCTTTTTTGATAGGAAACCCAATCGCCCCACCACCTAAAAGCCACAACTGTGAATCATTTTTGGTATCGGTTGCATAGACTGCATTCTGCCCAGAGGATTTAAAATGTGTATATTGTTCCTCTCCAGAAGCCAAATACTTTCCTGTTTTTTTATGTTTAATACGAATAACACTACCATAAGTAATGGTATCAGCAACTTGAGCACAAATATCTTGAACAAAATTTGAAAAAATTAATAAAGTAGAAAAAATTATGAGAGATTTACCTCTCCAACCCCTTATTTTCTTCATCACATACCCTTTTTAATAGAAAAATCGCTCGCTAAACTTTCACAAAAGCCACTCCCGATAACGCGGGGATTTGTCTCTTTCTCTCCCTCCTTCTTTTGAAAAGATTACACAATATTTTTATGCCAAAAAAAATACTCAAACGATACCGTTTGAGTATAAAAATCTTTATTAAAAAAAAGCAAGGACATTAAAACAAGTGTTTTTTCACTGCTTTTTGCTACGTTTTTTTGAGCGCTTTGAGGCTTTTACTGGTTCATTATTATCATCTTTTTCTTTGCCATTTTTTTTATTTTCATGGCAAAAAGGCGATTTAGCAAATGCTTGAGCAATAACTTCATCCATTGTTTCGACATATGATATCTGCAATGTTTTATCTAATTCATTTGCAAATTCTTTTATATCTTTTGCATTGCTTGCCGATACAATGACCTTGGTAATACCTATTCTGCTTGCCGCTAATAACTTCTCTTTCAACCCACCAACCGGCAACACACGACCACGTAACGTTACTTCTCCGGTCATTGCCACATTATGAAGCACGGGGATTTTGTTCAACGCCGAGGTGATAGCCGTTGCAATAGTTATACCAGCAGATGGACCATCTTTAGGAATCGCGCCCTCTGGTACGTGCACGTGAACATCGAGATCTGAATAGAAATTTTCCTTTAGCCCAAGATCTTTGGCTCGTGAACGAAGATAACTCATAGCCGCTTGCGCAGACTCTTGCATAACTTCACCCAATTGGCCGGTTAAGGTCAGAGCGCCTTTACCCTTCAAAACCGTAACTTCTATTTCCAAGATATCACCACCAGCTTCAGTCCATGCTAAACCAGTAGCAACACCAATGGTATCAATTCGTTTTTTTTCGTCACGGCGATAATGAGCAACTCCAAGCCACGTTTCAAGTTGTTTGTCATCAACAACAACCCGTTTAATTTTTTTGTGCTCAAGTAATTCCTGAATGCCTTTACGAAGGATTTTTGCAATCGATCGTTCAAGCTGACGCACGCCAGCTTCTCTGGTGTATTCTTCAATGATTTTTTTCAAAATATCGTCGCTCACCACTACCTGCGTAGCACTAAGCGCATGTTCCTTGAGTAACTTCGGAATAAGAAAACGTGTAGCTATTTCTAATTTTTCTGCTTCGGTATAACCGGAAAGGCTAATGACTTCCATGCGATCGAGCAACGGATATGGTACATTGTCCATAACGTTTGCTGTTGCGATAAACATAACTTTAGATAAATCACATTCAACTTCCATGAAGTGATCGACAAATGCTTTGTTTTGTTCTGGATCGAGAACCTCAAGCAATGCTGATGATGGGTCGCCACGAAAATCCATCGACATTTTGTCAATTTCATCAAGCACGATAACAGGATTTACCACTTTAACGCGCTTCATGGCCTGTATTATTTTACCCGGCATCGCTCCGATATAAGTTCTTCGGTGACCACGAATTTCTGCCTCATCACGCAATCCACCCAATGAAATTCGCACCATTGGACGGCCAAGCGCATCGGCAATCGATTGAGCAAGTGATGTTTTACCAACACCTGGAGGACCGGCGAGGCATAAAATGGGAGCATGCTTAAGTTTATCTTTGGCAAATTTACGCGCAGCCAAAAATTCTACAACACGTTCTTTTGGCTTTTTCATACCAGCATGTGAAGAATTTAAAATCTTCTCAGCTTGCGCCAAACTTACCGTATCTTTTGATTCCTGGTGCCATGGAACACTCAGTAACCAGTCAACATAGTTACGACCAACTGCCGCTTCTGGCGACATCGGTTGCATTTGCTCAAGCCGACGCAATTCTGCTTCAACCTTGTCAAATGCTTCTTGCGAAAGCTTAAGCTTTTTTGCTTTTTTACGAAGTTCTGCAATTTCTTGAGAAAAATCATCACGACCAAGTTCGCGCTGAATTGCACGCATTTGCTCGGTTAGGTAATAATCTTTTTGATGCTTTTCGACTTGGCTTTGCACACGCTTACGAATGTTTTTGTCCGCCTTTAAAATCTCAACTTCTCGCTTGAGTAAAACGCACATGCGCAACGCACGGTCTTGCGTATCAACCATTTCAAGCAACAATTGTCGTTCAGCAAAATCAAGAGGCATTTGTACTGCAACAGTATCACTTAAATAATCAAGATCCTCATAGCCACGAAATAGCCCCAACAAGTCTGTTGATAATTTTTCGTTTAAATGAATATATTCTTTAAATAAATCGTAAAGGTTTCGCCACAAAGCTTCTGTTTCTGGCGTTTTTTCCAAAGGCTCAGAAATTAAATCTTCGGCCAAAACACCAATGAATTTTTCAGTATGAACTACCTGCGCAATACGTGATCGCACAAGCCCTTCGACAAGAATCTTCAGGGTTCCATTTGGCAATTTTGCAACCTGCAAAATAATACCACGCGTACCATAATGATAAATATCATCGAGTGATGGCGATTCAACGTCTACCGTTTTTTGTGCCGCCATGAAAATTTCTTTATTCCCACCCATAGCATACTCGATTGCTTTGATAGAAACATCTCTACCAACAACAACAGGGACTATGCTTTTAGGCAAAGCCACAAGATTTTTAAGTGGAAGCACGGGCAAAAACACCTGTGTCCCTTTGATTGAATTTTCGTGCATTTTTTCCATGGTTTTTTTGATTATATTTTTCTTTTATTAATGTTCTTATTTGGCAACCCCACATTGCCATCCCATATATTGTACAAGAGGAACTCGCCAATGTAAATAATGAACCAACCCGAGCAAACTAAAAAAGCTTCGATTTCGACGCCAAGATCAATAAAGCCACGTAAAACTATTGCAAAACGCGGCGCCATTCGCCAATTGCACACATAAACAACAAAAAGCCAGATATTAATTGACGTTTCGGCATATCAGCCTATACTTTAAAATGACGAGTTCAAAAGCAAAAAGCCTACTTGCGCTACATATAGAACCAAAATTAAAGTGAACATCTCTTTGAAAAGATAAAAAAATAACCGACACGGAGAGTTTATGCTAAAAAAACTGGAAAATTGGTTTAACAATCTTTGGGAAACAAATAGAGATATTAAGCTTAAAATCTTGTATCTTTCATCAACGTTTCTTTTGATGTCAATGTGTTTGGTTATTTGGCGCCCACTCAAAAGCGCAATTTTTCCTAAAATGGTCGGTGTTCTTTTTATTCCTGATGCAAAACTTTACTCTCTACTATTCGTTATCCCCCTTATTCTTATTTATTCACTTCTGGTTGACTGGCTTAGACGCCATCACCTCCTTTATTGTTTTACCATTTTTTATGGCATTGGCGGTTTGGTTTTTGCCTATTTTCTTGCTCACCCCGTTTATGGCATAGCAAACACCCAAATCAATCCAAATCGTTGGGTTGGCTGGGCGTTTTATTTCTTCATGGAAAGCTTTGATGCGTTTTTTTCAACAACCTTTTGGGCGTTTGCCGATTCGATAAATAATCCCAAGGATGCAAAAAACTACTATGGGTTTGTTGTCGCTGGATCAAAAATCGGTGGCATCTTATCAGCTGGTTCCTTATACCTTATACTCAATCACGTTAGCACAGAAAGCCAACTTGTTGTCATTCCACGAGCTCTTGCAATAGGAAGCTTTCTGCTTTTTGCCGCTGGAATTACCATTTACATGCTCATAAAAAAAGTCTCGCAAGATTATATGCACGGATATGAAGTGGTCTATCAGCATGAACGACAAAAGGCACATGCCTCTAGAAAATTCATTGAAATTATTAAGAGTCCATTTGAAGGGCTCATTCTCATTATAAAAAACTCTTATGTTCTTGGCATTTTTTCAATGATTATTTTTTATGAAATCATTGTGGTTATTTTTGATTATTGGGTCGCCTTATCTGCTGACGCTGCAGCCAAAGACGTTGGAAATATGACCGCCTTTTATGCCTCTTATTACTTCTTGTTCAATCTTATTGGATTAGGCATAACCATTTTTGGTACCACGCCCCTCCTGAGAGTAATGGGACCACGTATAGCGCTATTTGTTTTTCCGTTATTATGCATTTCGATGCTCTTGGTAAGTTTTTTCTTTCCTTCGGCGATTGTTTTCTTCTGGGTTCTTATAGGGCTCAGAGCATTTAACTATGCACTCAATCACCCAACACGAGAAATTCTTTATATCCCAACCACCAAAGATATTAAATATAAAGCAAAAACATGGACTGATGCTTTTGGTTCACGTATCGCAAAAAGCATGGGATCATTAGTCAATGTATCGCTAAAAGGAGCAAGCCCTGCCTTCGCTTTACTTACAAGTATAGGCCTTAGTCTTAGCTTTACCGCGCTATGGGTTGTCATTGTATATTTCCTCGGCAAAACCCTTCAAAACGCTATTACTAATAAAAAGGTTATAGGCGAAGAAGATCAAGACTTACCTCAGGAACCAGAACAGCAACAAAATTAAGATTCAAAAAAGGATATAATGATGCCGCGATCCATGGCTCACTGGTTAGATGAAAAAATACAAAAACACCTACAAATAGACACGCACGAAGCTACAAAGCTTATTTACCTATCGATCTCATTTTTATTTATTATTGGTTCTTACTCAATCTTGAGATCGTTAAAAACATCGGTCTTTTTAGGCTTCGTCGGCAGAGAATATCAACCAATCGCTAAAATCTTGAGTATTGCCTTAATGTTTCCTGCAATGCTGCTTTACTCAAAGCTTATCGACGTTATTAAGCGGTATCAGGTTGTTTATTTTTTCCTCGCCTTTTATGCTATTATTGGCATTATATTCGCCTGTCTCTTCTTACACCCCGTCTACGGCGTCAAAAACACTTCAACCGATGTTTATCGCATGACCGGATGGGCATTCGAAATTTTTATGGATTTTTACCAGGCTTTTATTGTTGGATCATTGTGGAGCTTTATCAATTCGGTAAGCACACCAGATTTTGCAAATAAATCGTATGGTATTATTTATGCAACATCTCGCATTGGCGGCATTTTCACCACAAGCCTCGGACTGCTCATTATGAGCCAAAGCTTTATTAAAGAAGATTATTCAATACCATTTCTCACGCTCATTGCCTCCCTGCTACTCCTCGGAGCGGCATGGTCTATTCATAAAATCATGAAAAAAGTACCCATATCGCACTTGTATGGTTATTCAGATGCACATTTCAAAAAAGATCACCCGAAAAAAGCAAAATCTCCGGGGGTTTTTGAGGGGCTTAAGCTCATTTTAACCGAACCATACGTCCTTGGAATCTTCGGCCTTGTTGCTTGTTTTGAGATCACCAATATTATTTTTGATTATCAAATGCAAGTTCTCATGTCAATTGAAACCAACAACGATATCCACGCAATGAGCCGCTTCATGCTTTTTTACACTAATTCATTCCAAATTTTAAGCTTTGTTTTTGCTTTATTTGGAACCACAACACTCCTTAAACGATTTGGTGTGTTAAAGTGTTTATTAGTAATGCCTATTGCAACGCTCGGCCTTGCTTTCTGGCTCCTATTAAGTCCATCACTGACCACGGTGTTTATTACCATGGTTGCCTTAAGAGGTTTACAATATGGTTTTAACAGTCCAGTGAGAGAAATTTTATACATACCGACGGTAAAAGACATTCAATTTAAATCTAAGGCCTGGGTAGATTCCTTTGGGAGAACCTTTTCAAAATCTTCGGGATCAGCATTTAACCTACTCTCAATTCTCCAAGGGGCTCCAGCGTTCTTAGGCCTTCAAGCCATTGTTATTCTAGCCCTTTCAACGGCCTGGCTAGGCATCTCGGCGATTGTTGGAAAAAAATACCAAAAAACGATTGACGCAAATGCGCTTATTGGATGCCATCGAGAAGATAACATCGGCTAATCGCTGAAATTGCGCTTTTATCTTGATTTTTAGATTGTCTTTGGCATACTTGTTCTGTTGTTGAAACATAAAAATCTTGCTTCTTAAAATACAAGGGTGGTTAAATGTTGCGTTTTGCAATATTACCCAAGGAGCAATAGTTATAACCCAAAAGGATAACATATCATGTTGGATCTTCGCGAAATGCTCAAAGCTGGCATCCACTTCGGTCACAGAACCGCACGTTGGTGCCCAAAAATGCGCCCATTTATTTGGGGAGCAAAAAATAAAGTCCATTTAATCGACGTTTCTAAAACTGCTATTCTTCTTGAAAAAGCGGGCAACTACCTTAAAGCTGTTGTTGCTGAAGGCGGAACGTTATTGTGGGTTGGTACAAAAAAACCGGCACAAGTATCTATCCAAAAAATAGCTACCGACTTGCAAATGCCTTATGTTATTAATCGTTGGGTCGGCGGAACGCTATCCAACTTTGAACAAGTAAAAAAGGCTATCACAAGACTTTTACACCTACGCGATGTCGTTAAAAAAGGCGGCACATACTACAAGAAAAAAGAAATTGTCATGATCACCAAAGAAATAGCACGCCTTGATAAAAATGTCGGCGGTATTTTTGAGCTCGAATATCCACCAGCAGCACTTGTTGTTGTTGACGCAAAAAAAGAACAGGCAGCGGTAAAAGAAGCTTCAAGACTTGGAATTCCAATTATTGCGCTTGTTGATACCAATACTGATCCTGAAGGCGTAAGCATCATTATTCCAGCTAATGACGATTCTCCTCGTTCTATCAACTTTGTTCTTGATTATCTTTCAGCACAAGCTCACGAAGGCAAAAAACTCTTTACAGAAAAACGTGAACGTGAGAGACAAGAACAACTTGAAGCAAAAAAGAACACCCGTGTTCCAGTTAAAGAAATAAAGGCGGTCGCTCCTGCAGTCGCCAAACCAGAAACAGCAAAGCCAGAATTGGCACAAAAAGCTCCTGTCGCTCCAGCCGTAAAGGCTCCAGCACCAATCAAGGCAGAAGCTAAAGCACCAGTAGAAGAACCTGTTAAATCAGACAGTTAAAGCATTTAAGGAGAGGTGGCTGAGCGGTCGAAAGCGCATGATTGGAAATCATGTATGTTCCGTAAGGGGCATCGAGGGTTCGAATCCCTCCCTCTCCACCATTTAACGATAAGACCCAGGTAATTATAAGTTGGGGTGAGGTAAGTTGGTACTATACACAATCTGTCAGGTCCGGAAGGAAGCAGCAGGCGTATTTGTATCTCTGTACCTTGCCCCTTATGTCTTTTAACGATATTGGCTTGGAGGCAAAGGCAAATGAAGGTTCTTGCAGTTTTGGCTAATGATAAAAAAAAATCACTCAATCGTTTTTTGTTTGAGAACATTACCACTCATCTTACTAATAAAAATTATTCTGTTGATGTTCTTGATTTATACCAACGCCAAAAAGACATACCTTTTTACGTTCAGCCAAAAGCGGGTCCTTCTGTAACAGATTCGGCCCTAGCTGATTTTCCCTTTTTTCAGGAACACAAAAAACGATTCTTGGCCGCCGACATGCTTATTATCGTTGCCCCCATTTATTGGTATTCTGTTCCAGGAATCCTTAAAAGCTGGTTCGAACTGATCTCCAATTTTGCCTGGAAAGACGCAGGCAACATGCATGAAAAGCCGCTACATAACATAAAAAAAGCAATCATGGTTACGACAATGTCGATGCCTTGGTGGTACAAAGTGTTTATCACTCGTAACGCCATTGCTCGGCAATTTCAAGAAATCTTTAAGTTTATTGGTATTAAAGATTATAGCATTTATGAAATAACGAGCGTAAACAAACTCGATGAACCAGCGGTACAGGCACACCTTCAAAAAATTTTGCATAAAATATGAATACGCTTGGAGAACTTAATTTAGCACGCAAATGGCGCCCTAAAACGTTTGCCAATATTATTGGTCAGGATGTCCCGGTCCGCATGCTCAAAAACGGACTTTTTTTAAAAAAGTTTTTTCCTGTCTATTTATTTGCAGGCCAACGCGGATGCGGTAAAACGTCAACCGCCAGAGTCTTTGGCGCCGCACTCAATTGCCATCAACTTGAATCTTTTCAAAAAGACCCAACTATAAATATCCCCTGCTTAATCTGTGAATCATGCGTTGCTATGATGAATGGTCACCACCCTGATTTTATTGAAATAGATGCAGCTTCGCACACCGGCGTGGATAATGTTCGCCAAATAATAGATTCATCATCGTACATGCCGCTCATAGGTAAGAAAAAAGTTTATCTCATTGATGAAGCGCACATGCTCAGCAAAGCGGCATTTAACGCCTTTCTTAAAATATTAGAAGAACCTCCAATGTCCGTTCTTTTTATATTGGCAACTACCGAAACACAAAAAATTCCACAAACCGTTCTTTCGCGCTGTTTTCAGGTGATCTTCACGCCAATTGAAAATGAACATCTCAAAAAACATTTATACGCCATTTGCAAACAAGAAAATATCACCTTTGATGACACGGCTCTTGACCTGCTGCTTGCTGAAACCGAAGGATCGGCTCGCGATGCTATAAATCTACTTGAGCGAGTACGATTTTCATGCTCCCACATTACGGAACAAACAATTTTATCGGTCCTTGGTAAGATCAGCAATCAAGAGCTTTACACGCTATTTGAGTTAGCGCTTGATCAACAACCAACCAAACTCCTCGAGCACCTCCACGCACTATCGTTCGAAACCATTTCGCCACAAACACTCTGGGACATGCTCATCCAACTTTGCCGTACCATTTTGTGGATCAAATACAATGCTACCGCAACACTCGCCCCTTGGATAAAAAATAATGAACAACTTAACCAGCTGGCACAAAAATGCTCAATAAGTAGACTTCATGCTATTTTTCAACTTTTCTGGACGCAAGAAGAATTGTTTTTTAAAACGAACAAAAAGCATGCGTTCCTAGAAATGGTTCTTTTGCAATTGTGCGCACAAGTAAATATTGTTGACTTGGAACAAATCATCAAATCGAATACCTCCGGACAATCATCGTCAAAACCAGTACACAATATACAAAGAGACCCCGTAATTGTCCCAAAACCTAGCGCCGACCCTGTTAACGTTCAAGCAACCAGCCCAAAGCCACCCCAACAAAACGTAGCTCATATTGCCCGTGAACCTTGGGCGCTTTTTCTCCAGAAAATTACACAATTATCCGACGACCTACTTTCATCGATTTTTGCACAAGCCAAAGCGGTTGGGCCGCACAATACCGGCAACTTGTTTATCGCCGAACTCAATTCAAACAGTAAGTTTTTCAAAGAAAAACTCGAGGAATGCAAAAAAACATGGCTTCCTCTTTTTATAAGCTGTTTTCCAGAATACAAAGATATACATTTCCAAGACCCTGTAATATCAAGTTCAGCGCCACAGCAGCCGCTTTACCAAAGCATTCCACCTCAAAAACCTGCCGAATCGGCCACAAAAAGCGCATATCCAACACCACGACCACCGATTGGTGGTCAGGCACCATATAAAAAAGCGAACTTTGGCGGCAAACCAACAATGCAAAATGCCCAATTAAATACAAACATAAATCTTGAACCAATAAACATTGATGATAAAGATGCGTGGCCGCTTGCAAACTTGATAATAAGCCATTTTCCAGGTAAAATAAGGAAGTTGAAAGAATAACCCTATCGAGACGTTCGCTAAGCATAAGAAAATCGTCTCGAGCTATACAGAACGGCATCATTTTTATGGCAAAGCCTAAAAAACTTCCTAAAGTACTTCTCGTTGGTCGAACAAACGTCGGCAAATCAACGCTTTTTAATCGCCTCACAAGTGCTAAATCTAGCATTGTTTTTGACCGCGAGGGAGTAACGCGTGATTATATTGAAGAAGTCATGACGTGGAAAGATCAAACATTTGAACTCATAGATACTGGCGGCATCTCTCCCAAAAAAGTCGCCGATCCTTTATGCCGACAAGCTCAAGAAAAGGTCCATGGCCTTCTTCATGATGCTGCTGTCCTCCTATTTGTTGTTGATGGTAAAAACGGATTAGTCGAAGAAGACCGTGCGCTATTAAGTCTTTTGTACAGGACCAAAAAACCAATCGTCCTATTGATTAACAAAGCAGACTGCCAATCAGCACTTGTAGAAACAATGCCCGATTTTTATTCACTAGGCTGCAAAACAATTCTCCAAGTTTCTGGTGTTCACAGTATGGGCATCGGCACACTTCTGGACACCGTTGTTAATCTTCTTGAAGCAAATGAAGGCCATGAAATTGATGTCCCAGCACACCGCGTGGCAATTATAGGTAAGCCAAACGTTGGTAAATCATCGCTGATGAATCTTTTGGCTGATCAAGAAAGATCTATTGTTTCTGATATTGCCGGAACCACCCGCGAAGCAGTTTCTCAAAATGTTTTTTATTGCAGCGACCTTATTAAGTTAATTGACACCGCCGGCGTTCGTAAATCAGCTCGTATAAACGACGACCTTGAATCATTAATGGTCAGAAGCTCATTCGCCGCCGTTAATCAAGCCGATACCGTTATTGTCATGATCGATGCTTCACAGGGAAAAATATCTGATCAAGAACTCAAGCTATTGTTTTATGTTTATGAAAGCAAAAAATACATGCACGTTGTTCTTAATAAAACAGATTTGCTGACCGAATACAACAAGCTAATGTTAGATCAAAGCCTTGAAGAATATGCTTTCGTACTCAGTAAATTACCCGTTCTTAATGCTTCATGCTTAACCAAAAAGAACATTGGCCGCATATTTGCTGAATTACAAAAAGTCTGGCAACGAGGCATACAAGAATTTGATGAAACCATTCTTAAAGAAATCGTAAAAGAAGGGCTTAAGAAAAAGTTTCTTTACCACGGTGGCATTGAACTAAAAGTAACAAGTATTCGTGCACTAAAATCGAACATACCAACCTTTGTGCTCAGAGTTAATAAGCCTGAATGGTTTGGCCAATCTGAACAAAATTGCATAGAAAATATACTCCGTAAGGAATTCGACCTCAAAGGATGCCCCGTTCACTTTTTGCTAAAGCGTGATTAATATGGATTTTTTAACGATAGAAAATTTAAGTCAGACCCTAGGGCAAAAGAAAATCCTTCAATCGGTTTGCCTAAAGGTAAGCCATGGAAGTATCGTTGCCCTACTCGGTCCCAATGGAGCGGGAAAAACAACGCTGCTCAAAACAATCCTTGGCCTCCATCAAACACCTCTTGTTGACCAAATAAACAAGCAAAATCGTATGTTTATTGATGGGCAACTTATTAATGATTTTCCGATTTATAAACGCATAGAACTTGGGCTGGTATACCTCCCTCAACACACGGCACTCTTTCAGCAAATGACGGTGCTTGAAAATCTTAAACTCGTCTTTGACCACCATCCAGCATGGCAAAACCAACTATGGGAAACCTTCAAAGAAGAATATACCAAATGGCTTGAACACACATCACTTTCAACAACGGTTAAGCAACAAACCTCAACGCTTTCTGGCGGACAAAAAAGAAAACTCGAAGTAGTTCGCGCACTGCTCATGCACCCTAAGGGAATAATGCTCGACGAACCATTTGCAGGCGTCGATCCAAAATCTATTTATGAACTAAAAAAAATATTTACCGATATTGCTCAAGCAGGAATAGCCGTCTTAATATCTGATCACCATGTCGAGCAACTACTTTCGATGGCACAACAAGTCTATGTAATTCTTAACGGCCAAGTTGTTTGCTCGGGAAAAACTAAAGATATTTTAGAAAATAATTTGACGAAAGACTCATATCTTGGTAATCAATTCTATGGGGAAATGGCTCAGCGTTTTTTGTAAATAGCGATCAAAACTAAACCGACAGGTCACATAAACGTGACAAGCAATGAAGGAGAAGCGATGATAAAAACAAAAATAACATTCCACAATATGCCACATTCACCGGTAATAGAAGAGCATGCCCTGCAAAAACTTGATAAATTTTTGACCCTCCTCAAAGCCGAAGGTAATCAGACTCCTTTATATGCTGAACTTTGGCTCAAAGCAAACAAACAACACCCACATCACGCGGTAGAGTTGCATCTCAAAACACCTTCGCACGACCTTCATTCACACAATGAGGGGCCCGACATGTACCTTGTTATCGATGCAACAATTGATAAAATGACAACGCTTATTAAAAAAGAAAAAGAGCGCCAACGAGACAAATTCAGAAAAGCTGACACCGAAAAAGGACAATTTAAACCATAAATTTGAAAAGCGGGCGATTCGTCGCCCGCTTTTTTTTGTCTTTTTATTTTAAGAGTAAATCAAAATTATTATGCATATATGCCAATGCCAGTAATGGCAAAAATGCAACCGCAAAAATGATTCCTATCAATACCTTAATTCGACCAAGAAACGTCTTGGTACCACCCCACAAATAGTAACATGAGCCTGGAACACAAAAAGCACACATTATCCCATACCAAACATGTGGTGCAATATAAGCGCGTAACAACCACCAAGAACTGGTTATCAAAAATACATTTATCAAGGCAAATAACTCACCATACAAACGTCGGGACAAAAGCGCGACAAAATGAGCCGATGGGTAAAACAAACAAAAGATCAGTAGCAACCAAAGCACCCAGAACACTCCATAAACCTTATAGAATGGAAACAATGAGAATAAAGCGAAAACTTGCTGACGCAAAACCGCCCCAAGATCCTTCGTACGATCTATTACGAGAACTTCATTAACATCTTGCTTACCGACAAAGCGCTTCGTACGATTAAAAAACTCAAATGAACGCTGGTATGGCAACAAGGTCGATGTATATTCTGAATAAAGAGGCAATGTCGTTGATGTGGTGGCTAATGAAAAATCAACTGCAATATCTAATGCTTTAAGCGGGGTCATAACATTTACAGCCCTATTTTCCCCTGATTTGGTCAACATTAACAAGGAAATACTTAAATAAGATTCTTGTAATGCTTTGATTTGTTTTTGCTTTTCTTTACTTGCAAAATCAATAAGAATTTCTAAGTTAAACGACTCGGTAAAAAGTCTGGAGTTTTTTTTGAAATTCGCCACATAAATTACTGGCGCCTGTGCCGTTGTACGCCACCCCTTAAGCTCAAGCTCGGGGGTATCAACCGACAAACAAAGGGTATCTTTATAAATTGCAGCTTCGCCTGGATCGAAACTCAATCGTATGCATATCTTTTTCCCATTAACCATATCTGCATTGTCATTAGTAATATAAACACTTAATGCAGTAAGCCGAATGACTGAAAGTAAAAAGAAAATCACTACGCCTATTTTTTTCATAAAAGCCTCACGACAACCCATTTTCCTAAATTCAATAATGCCTTATTTTAGCCCAATACGATTAAACATACCACGTTTTATACCTTTTATTGATCAAGCAGAGTATACAATGTAATAAATATAACCATATCGTTAATTGCGGGGGAGACATTTAACGAAAAAAGAAATTTATGAAAGGACACTATGAACCTTACCTGGCAGAAAACGTCTCAATTACTTGCCTTCTTATTTTCTTGGCATCTGTGCTACTCGGCACCAAATCAGGCTCCTAAAATTACCGTTGTTATTGTTATTGATCAATTTGCTTATCATTATTTTCCAAAACTTCAGAAAAACTTTAACTATGGATTTAAAAAACTTTTAGATAACGGAATTGTATACACAAACGCTATCCACCCTCACGGCATTCCAGAAACAACAACCGGACACAATAGCCTAAGCACAGGCTGCTATCCAAAAGATCATGGTGGCGTAACCAATCAATGGCTCGACCAACAAGGGAACAAGGTTCGTTTTGAAACAGACCCAGATCCGATAGTCGCTAAGTCTGACCACCATGCAATGGTCGATAATTTATCGGACCAATTTTTACAATTTACTACGCCAAGCACGCCAACAAAAGTATTTGCTCTCAGCATAAAATCTTATCCGGCAATTGCTATTGCTGGCAAAATGGGCAAAGCTTTGTGGTTTGATGAACAACAAGGCTGTTTTGCTTCAAGTAAAAAATACTTTGATGATATTCCACTATGGGTGAGAGAATTTAATAAAAGCATTAACACCCAATACACTGGATACACCTGGCAACCATGTTTTAAGTTGGATGCCCCTGAATACAATTATCCTTATATAAGAAACTATAAATTTGCCGGAGCCAATGAAAGCTATGTCAATAATTCAGCCTCAACACTCACCGAAAAACCAACCTCGCCTTTTTCCTTTTTAATTAGAACACCAATAGCAAACAAAATGCTATTGGACCTTGCAAAAAAATGTGTTAATAAAAACCTGGACACCCAAACAAATGATCGGATGTTATTGTGGGTTTCGTTAAGTCAGCTTGATTTACTTACCCATCTTTTTGGGCCCGATAGCCTAGAATCTACTGATACTATTTATCATCTTGACCGACAATTGAATGATTTTATAACGTTTTTACACAGAAAAGTCGGTGCGAGCAACTGCCTACTCGTTTTGACAGCCGATCATGGCATTGCCCCAATACCAGAAATTCAACGGCTCAAAGGTTTTACATCGGCACGAAGAATCATGGCGAATACTATCATTAAAGCGATGAATGAAGAAATTGAAAAAACTTTCAAAATATCAGATATCGTCAAAGCATTTGAACCAAATTCGTTTTGGCTTAACCACGAAAGACTTAGTTCCCTTGACTCCAAAACACAAAATGCCGTCCTTATTGCATTGCGAGACTTTCTGAAAAAATATCCCGGCATCAAAGATGCGTGGACCTATCAAGAACTTGCCACAAAAAATGTCCGACTCAACCAATTTGCCAGTTTTTATAAGACGCAACTATTTCCCGGCCGAACGGGTGAAATTCTCTGCCAGCCAGCCCCATATTGCCAAATCACTCATTATGCAACAGGAACATCACATTGCACACCTTATGATTGCGATACACATGTCCCGCTGATTTTTTACCAACCTGGCAAACTCAATCATAAGATTATTGAAGAAAAGATATGCATACAACAAATCCCATGTACACTTGCCCGCTTATTACATATAACAAAACCATCGGCATCTCCATTTAATATTTTACCGGGTTTTTAAGGAGAAACACATGTTCAAAAAACAATACTTATATATTAGCTGTTTTTTATTTCTTGTTGCGCCCTTAAGCGGAACAACCCCAAAAATCACCGTTGTTTTTGTCGTCGATCAACTTGCCTATCACACATTTGAACGCCTATCACCAAACTTTAATTATGGCTTTAAAACCATGTTGAATAATGGTGTTAATTTCACCAATGCCCATCACCCACACGGCAACCCGGTTACGGCAACAGGACATGCAACAATCAGTACAGGAGCCTATGCAAAAGATCACGGAGTTGTTCTTAATGGTTGGTTGGAAGAAGATGGAACGTTTACCAACTTTGGAGATGATGATACACAAAAAGCTGCCGTTTTTGGTAAAGATTGTATGTATGATTATGGATTTTCGGCACAACACATCCTCGTCGATACACTTTCTGATCAACTAATACTTAAATCAAACCCATCAAAAAACTTTTTTGTATATGCTATCGCCCATAAACCACGCTCAGCAATTGCCATGGCCGGCAAATTAGGCAAAGCATTATGGTTTGATAATCAAGCCAAACAATATACCTCAAGTAAAGCATATTTTGATGCGTTGCCAAAATGGCTTAAAGAATTTAACCATCAATATAACTTGGCTAACCTTACATCAACCTTTTGGCCTCTTTTTTATAATAAAAACTCGACCCAATATCAAATTCCATTCATCAAAAATTATGAATTTGCCGCCAGTGACGAAACGCTTGCAAGCAAAACCATCAAGCTTTCCCAACCGCTTGGCAACGTTGATACAAATGGTGGCGAGGAAGAATCGTTTTTGTACGAAGAAACACCATCGGCCAATAAAACCATTATTGACCTGTGTAAAAAATGTATCGACGCCAACGACCTAAAACCCAAACAAAATCACCTAATGCTTTGGGTATCAATATCTAACTATGACATGCTTGGCCACATTTATGGGCAAAACAGCTTAGAATCAACCGATCTTTTATACCACCTTGATAAGCAATTTGAAGATCTAATGAATTACACACAAAAGAAAGTCGGCAAAAAAAATGCCCTTTTTGTGTTAACCGCCGATCATGGTTGTTGTCCAATTCCCGAGCTACTCAAAGCACAAGGATTTAGTTCAGCTGGTAGACTTAATTCAAGCAACCTAAAAAAAGAAATGAACCAAATCATTGAACAAAAATTCGGCGTTAAAAAAATAGTTGCGATGTTTAAAAACAATCAAATTTTCTTAGATAAAAAAGCTCAAAAACCACTCAGCCCCCAAACCCTAAAACTCATTCTTGAGCAACTTAAAACATATCTCAAAAATCAACAAGGGATTAAAGAATGTTGGACAAAAGAAGATCTTGATACAATCGCCTTTGAAAAAAACCATCTAGAGCAATATTATAAGAACCAATACCACCCCCTGCGTTCAGGTGATCTTATTATCATGCCATATCCATATGTATATATTGCTAAATATGCCACGGGTACCGGCCATACAACAGCCTACGCATATGATACCCAAGTCCCGCTTATTTTGTACAGTCCAGGCTCCATTGAAAAAAAAGAACACAATCAATTGGTACACATAACCCAACTTGTCCCAACCCTGGCTAAAATTTTTAATATCTCACGTCCATCTGGAGCAATACGAACCGGCCTTTCCATTTAACACGAGACCTTATCGCAAAGGAGATGATTTATTGAAAAATTGCAGTTACGTATTATATAATAAAATTAGTGTGCTGTTTAATCTCAAAAAAGGAAAAGGATGTTTATGAAAAAATACTCAATCGTTAGTGCAATAGCATTGTGTTGTTTTGCGCTAACACTAACAACAAGTAACACACTTAAATGTGCAAAAACAGCAGACCAGATAGCAGCAGAAACGGCACAAAAAAAAGAAAAAGCTGCCGCCGACAAAGCGGCTGCTGACGCAAAAAAAGCTGCCGATAAAATAAAGGCCGATGAAAAAAAAGCCGCCGACAAAGCCAAAGCTGATGCAAAAAAAGCGGCTGATAAAATAAAAGCAGACGAAAAAAAGGCCGCAGATAAGGCTAAAGCCGATGCAGCAAAAGCTCTTGCTGAAGCAAAAAAAGTAGAAACTAAGGCCAAAGCCGATGAAAAAAAGGCTGCCGACAAAGCCAAGGCTGACGAAGCTAAAGCCCTAAAAGCTGAAAAGGATGCCGCCGCCAAAGCTATTGCCGACGAAAAGAAAGCTGAAGCTAAAGTGAAGGCCGACGAAGCTAAAGCTCTAAAGACTGAAAAAGGCGCTGAGGCCAAAGCTCTTGCTGACGAAAAAAAAGCAGCAGCTAAAGCTCTTGCTGACGAAAAGAAAGCTGAGGCGAAAACGCTTGCTGATGAAAAAAAAGCCGCCGATAAGGTTAAGGCCGATGAAGCAAAGCTGGCCGCCGCTGAAAAGAAAAAAGAACAAGCCGAAATTAATGCAACAAAAAAAGCGGAACAAGATGCTATCAAAGCCGAAAAAGCCGCGATTGCCGCCGAAAAGAAAAAAGAACAGGATGAAATTAAGGCAACAAAAAAAACTGAACAAGATGCTCTTAATGCTGAAAAAGCTGCAGCAAAAGCAGAGAGAGACGCCGCGGCCAAAGTGGCAAAAGAGGAAAAAGATGCCGACTTGCAACGCAGAAGGGATGCCGGCGAATTAACCTTTTTCGAAAAAATGAAAGCGAAAGCAGGTGCGCTAGCTGGAAGTGCAAAGGGATTGGTCGCAGCAACCGGCCTTGGTACGCTAGGAGCGGGATTGGCTTATGATGCATTCATGAAATCACCAGCTGGCAAACCTCTGATGGAACAGGCAAAAAAGGCGAATATCACCGAAGCTGAGTTAAAAGCCACGTTCACCGCTCCGCCTGCAGGAGTAAGCGCAATGGAGGCTGTACAAAACTTAATTGCCGAAAAAGGCACTGCATTGGCAGGCTCAATTGCTGTAGAGCAAGCGGCAAAAGTAGGCATGGGTGCTGATGCTCAAAAAGCCCTAGGCGCTTACCAAGAAGGTGGCGTTGAAGGAGCAAAAGAAGCCGCAACAAAAGTAGCCACCGATAAAGCATTTGAAGAAGCGATTAAGAGAATCGGCCCAAAAGCAGACGAACTCGGGATCTCGCCAGAAGAGGTTAGAGCAACGTTCGATGAAAGCGGTCTACCAGGGGTGCAAGCTCTGCTTACTAAAAAGGGAGCTGATGTAGCCTTTGATAAATTACTTAATTCTGATTTAGGAAAAAAAGCTTCCAGTTTAGACATAACCCCGGAAGAACTAAGAACAGCATTTGACGAAAGCGGCGTCGCCGGAATTCAAACCTTACTTAAGGCAAAAGCCCAAGAAAAAGCTGCCGCAATGGCCGAGTCGCTCCAAGCAAAAGCAACTGACCTCGTTGCGCCGGTTGAAGAAAAGGTGGAGGAAGTAAGCGCAGAAATCACCGAAGCCGCTTCATCAGAAGAGATGCCAGAAGTTATAACCCCAGTCATCGCACCTAAAGCCATCTCAAAAGCTATTTCGACGAGCATTAAAAAAGTTGTTCCTGCCGTTAAAAAAGTTGCACCACAACCAGAACCTGAAGCTGAGCCAGAAGCGGCAGAAGAGGTAGTGGCAGAAGAAGCTGAGCCAGAAGCCGTAGAACCAAAGCAAACGGAAGAAGAAGAAGTCGCAGCCGTTGAAGAAGAAGCGGCCGTAGACGAGGAAGAAGCAATCGGTGAGAAAGTAACCGCGGACGAAGAAGATTCATCTGAAGAGGCTGAAGAACCTGTAGAAGAGGAAGAAGAATAGTAAATAAAAACAAACCATAAATAGGAGAGGGCGTCACCGTTTTAAAACGGTGACGCCCTCTCCTATTTATGACTAAAACATTACTTTTTCCTTTACAGGCTCTCAAAAATGGCTAAAATCTTTAGGTGCATAAACGTGGGTCGAAAAAGAAGATAGGGCAAGGAATGGTCAATCAAGCACTTAAAAAATTATCCAAGGGTGATTCCCTTAAAAGCATCCTTTCGTATTGGCTGCCCGAATTAATAACGGCCATCGTCTTTGTCGTACTCCCACCACTCTACGATTCTTACCTTACGGCCCAACTCAATTCGATAAACACCTATGGCGCAATCGGCATGGCCGCAACCTTTCTCAATACGCTTGTAAAGCTTGCAGAAGCAATTCCGGTTGCCATGATAGCAATTTACGGGCGCTACAACGGGCGGCAAGAATACGAAGCGTGCGGAGAAGGTCTTGGCGATACATTTTGGACAACGTGCTTTTTGGGTTTTTTGCAGTTTTTCATCATTCTCATAGGTGCTGAACTAATATTCAAGATGCTTGGCGTCCCTACCTCGATGATTAAAATTGGTGCTTCTTTTTTACGTATTAAATCCCTTGGGTTCTTTTTCATGTTCACCATTATGGCCTTTATTGGCTTCATGCGTACCATCAAAAACACACGCATGCCTATGTTTTTGACCGCTTTTGGTGTTGGGTTCTATATCCTCATCGCCCCATTGCTTGCATTTGGCGGATTTGGAATCCCTGAACTCGGCCAAAACGGCATCGCCATTGCAACGGTAATAGAGTTCATGCTCATGAATGTCATAGCAATTACGTATATTCTAATCACACCTGAATGTAAAAAATATTTTAATAAAACCTTTTTCTCCATTTTCAGCTTTAAGCGCGTCATTCATTTGCTTAATATGAGCTGGCCAATAATTATTGATAAAAGCCTTGTTGCTTGGTCATATGTATGGCTCATCAGTATGATCGCTCCAATGGGCACTGTTGCTATTGCTTCATATTCAATTGTCTGGAATCTTGAACGTCTTGCTTTTATTCCGGCCATGGCGTCCGGACAAATTATCGCATTTCTGGTAAGCAATAAATTGGGCGCTCAGGACCCTGATGGCGCAAGTGCCAATATTAAAAAAGTTCTTTTACTTACGGCGGCAACCGTCATTCCATCACTAATCATTCTATGTATTGGATCAAGCTTTTTCATCAGTTTTTTTGATAAAACCCATGAATTGGCTTCCTTTGCTTCTAAAGTATTACCGTACATTAGTTTGTTGGTTATTTTTGACTTTACTCAAGTTGTTCTTTCTGGAGCATTACGCGGAGCCGGTGACGTAAAAACAGTCATGTTTGGACGATTTATCGCCTGTATCGTTTTCTTCTTCCCTTGCTCATATCTCATAAGCCATTTGCCCATTCAAAGTCAAGCCCTACGCTTTACACTAATTTACGGATCTTTCTACCTTGCCACCGGCGTTATGGGCCTCATTTTCTTACTTCGAATGCGCAATCACAAATGGCAAAATCGAAAAATCTGATAAGGAACATTCATGGCCGAATTTAACAAAGAAGAATTGCTCAAAATCGCAAAGCTCTCAGGCCTGAGCATGGCTGAAAATGAGATTGACCTTTTCACCGGACAAATTCAAAAGGTTTTAGGCTTCATTGACCAATTACAGACCGTAGAAATTACTACGACAACAGAATCCATCCGCAACGTCAATATCCTTCGAGCCGATATTTGCCAACCAGCAACTACCGAGACACCGCTCGACCTTGCGCCACAACGCCAGGGTCAATATTTCGTTGTACCTAAGATTTTGGATGAAAAATAAAGAAATTATCGCCCAATTTGTCATCCCGGGCTTGATCCGGGATCCATCTTAAAGATAAAAATAAAGGCAATCCATGAAAGCGTTTTTAACGATCAAACAACTCAAAGAAAAATTAGCTAAAAAAGAAGTTTCGCCTTCAGAAGTGGTAACCTATTACCGAGAACGGCTCAAGCGGTTTAATGGCAAGCTTAACTGCGCGTTAGAAGTATTTGAGGACGATGAGAATAATAGCAGGCCGTTCCCTCCTGCACCTCCCTCAGAAAACGCTTCCATAAACCCAGCAACCTGCCCTAAATTATCCTCTATCCCCTGCCTAATAAAAGATTTAATTTGCCAAAAAGGCCACATCGCCTCGGCTGGATCAAAAATATTATCTAATTACAAAGCAAGTTATAACGCCACAGTCATCGATCGCCTTAACAACGCCGGCGCCATATCTCTCGGCCGCGCTAATATGGACGAATTTGCCATGGGCGGCTCGGGTGAAACATCGGCATACGGACCAGCTTGCAATCCCTGGGATACCTCTCGAGTACCAGGCGGATCAAGTTCAGGATCGGCCGCAGCCGTTGCCGCAGGACTTGTTCCATTTGCATTAGGGAGCGAAACCGGAAATTCGGTTCGCCAACCGGCTTCATTTTGCAATCTGGTTGGTATGCGCCCAACATATGGCCTCATTTCTCGCTATGGGGTAATTGCGTTTTCATCGTCACTTGACCAGGTATGTCCGCTGACAAAAACGGTTTATGATAACGCACTTGTTTTTTCAGCACTCGCCGGTCAAGACCCAAAAGATTCGACAACCATCCAAATGGATCCTAAAGATTATACGGTCGGACTTGATGGAAAGTTGCCAGAAAATTTGACCATTGGCATCATCAAAGACTCGTTCAGTGAAAGCATCGATCCCCAAGTCGCCTCAGTCTTTGAATCTACCTGTGATCATCTTAAAAAAATGGGTGCAACACTCAAAATTATAGATCTTCCATCGTTTAAATATGGAAATGCCGTTTACTTCATTATCAGCCGAGCAGAAGGAGCATCAAACCTTTCAAGATTTGATGGTTCATTATATGGCAAAAGAGCCGAAGAATGCTTAACCCTGGAACAAATGTATATAAAAACAAGACAAGAAGGTTTTGGCCAAGAGGTTAAAACTCGTATCTTAACAGGAAATTACGTGTTGTCTGCCGGCCATCGCGACGCCTATTACACCAAGGCACAACAAGTCCGTCAAATGATTCATGCTGAGTTTAATGCAGCATTTAATGATGTTGACGTACTTATTAGTCCAACCGTTTCTATTCTGCCGTTCAAAATTGGGGAACTTTCAGGCGATCCTGTAGCCATGTATCTTGCCGACCAGCTTACCGTAAGCAATACGGTAATTGGAACGCCGGGCATATCACTCCCTTGTGGATTCTCTCGAGAAGGCCTACCTATTGGCTTCCAAATCCTTGGTCCTCGCCTATCAGAAGCACTTATTTATAAAATTGCCTATGCATTTGAACAAAGTACCGATTATCACCTTAAAAACCCGGTTGGCTATGAGTAATACATCTTTTTGGCAAGAAAAAATTACCCTCGGTGGACATGTAGTTCCACGATTTATGACCGCGCCCCTGGACGGAATAACCGATTCCCCGATGCGCCAGGTTATCAGAGATTTTAGCCCAGACCTTCTTATGTTTGCTGAGATGCGTCACGTTGATACGGTGGCAAACGAGGCTAGCGGAAAATCACTCCGTTATGTCCCTTGCGAACAACCCCTCGTTTTTCAGTTTTCGGCCAACCGCACCCCATTTATCGGCAAAGCAGTTGAACGTGTAATAGAAGCCGGATTTAAGTCCATTAACCTTAACTCCGCATGCCCAGCCCCGGCCGTGGTCAGATCAGGATCCGGTTCAGCGCTCATGGGCGATCTGCCAAGGCTTAGGATTATTATCGAAGAACTCCAGCGATGCATTGCTGGCCGAGTACCTTTATCCATCAAAATTCGTGCCGGCTTTAAAGAAAAAAATGCCCTCGAAGTAGCTCAAATTGCTCAAGATTTGGGATGCGAAGCGGTCATAATCCACCCTCGCACACAACCGGAACGGTTTGCCGCGCGCTTGGATTATGAATTGGTCGCCGCCATAAAAAAAACAATTACCATTCCGGTCGTTTTTTCTGGCAACATTACCAAATTTGAGGTCGCTCAACGTGTTTACGATCTAACGGGCTGCGACGGCTTTATGGTTGGAAGAGCTTTATGGGGAACCCCATGGAGACTCAAAGAAATCACCGAAGCGGCCGCTGGCCGTTCATATACCCCTGATCTTGCAACCACCTTCCGTTGCATTATCAAACATTTAGACCTTAGTAGCGAATTTTATGGTCAACACGGATATGCTCATTTTAAGAAACAATTAGCGCAATATATCAAATCATTCCCCAACGCAACTCAATGGCGCAGCACGTTGCTCAGAACACAATCGGAAGAAGAGATGCGAATACAGCTAGCGACTCTTATGAAAGAATGTGGCCTATAGGGAGGTGCAGGAGGGAACGGCCTGCATTAAGAATATTATTCCAAGGCGTTTCCACTTGGACAAAAAACCTAAATAGCGTATTTGATGAACCATGGAATCACTAACAAAAAAAATAGCTATATGCATAAGTATCGTAGCATTTACCCTCTTTGCCGTTAATCGCCTTTTTTTCTTTTCTTTTGGTCTTTTAGAAACAATAGGAACGGGTATCGCCTACCCAATTGTTCGCCTTTCAAGCACAATATCCAATAGCATCAAAAATGCAAATGAACGTAAAGCATCATATGAACAACTTCAATCAAGGTATGGTGCCATCAAACAAATGTATCTGGATACCCTGGCCGAAAACATTCAACTCAAAGCAACGGTCCACTATGACCAATTAAGTAAAGATTTGCGCAACTTTCAAGAACGCTACAATTTATCGGGCATGGTTCTTGCCAAAATATTGGTCAAAAACATCACCGATGATGAACACTATTTCTTGGTTAATAAGGGCATTAACGACGGCATCAAAAAAGATATGACCGCCACCTACAAATTTCAGCTCGTTGGTAAAGTAAGTGAGGTATTCAACAATTACTGCAAGGTCCTCTTGATTACCGACCAAATGTGTAAAGTTGCCACTTACGCAAACCAAACAAATGCTCAGGGTATCGTCCGCGGCCAAAATACCATCGACCGCTGCAATATGAACTATGTGAGCCATTTGTTCAAAATCGTCGATAACGACCTTGTACTCTCAAGCGGCCAAGGCCTTGTATTCCCTGAAGGGTTTTGTTTAGGCAAAATCGTTTACCATGAATTGAAAGAAAAATCGCTGTATCATGACATAGAAATTGAACCGCTGATTAACCTTCAAGCACTTGAATTTTGCATGCTTTCTCAAAATATTAAAATTACCCCACAATCGAGCCAACCAATCAATCAATAACACTAGCCAATTCGTGTTTTTTCTGGTAAAAATATAAGTGAAATCTTTAGTAGCGCCTGTAGCTCAACTGGATAGAGTGTCGGACTTCGAATCCGCAGGTTGCAGGTTCGAGCCCTGCCAGGCGCACCATTCTTTTTTGTCATATTGTTAATTAATCTTGTGCCTATAGCTCAGGTGGATAGAGCGAGCGATTCCTAATCGCTAGGCCGCAGGTTCGAATCCTGTTAGGCACACCATCCTTCGCTAATTTACCAGACCCCAAAACCCATTTGCTATTCATCTTAAACATGCTAATCTATACCCTATAAATCATTCTTATTTAATATTGACGTTATTTCGATTAGAAAATTTGTGAATTTGAGGGGGGTTATGATCGCGTATTTCTCAAATAGATTCTTTTGCCTGCACAAGATAATGTGTGGCGCACTACTATTGGCCTTCATGGCTTGTTCAACGCTACTTTCTATGCAAGTCGCCGAAGCACCAACAGCACCGCAAGTATTATCCCCAGAGCAACAGGCCGAATTGCAAAGAGATTTAGCCGAACTTGATCGCGACGCCGCCGCTCTCAATCAAGACTTGCCAGAAATTCAAAGAGATCTTGATCTATTGGAGCAAGAAGCCAATAGGGCCGAGCCACCAGCCACACCGCTCATTACAACCCCAAATATAGATAGCCCCTTTGGGCAAATTCGTGTTGGGCTTTACGGAGAAGATATCGTAAACATTACTGCATGGGTTGCAGAATATGGCCTAGATTGGTACCTTTTTAATCATTTCAAAAAATTCAATATTGCCAATGTCACCGAAAATCTTTTGGAAAAACACGAAAAATTGCTTATCTATTTAGACGAATTAACAATCAAAAAAAACACAAAAGAAATTGATGCTTTTTTCCAAAAAGAATGTTTTATTGACCTCAATATCAAACGCACGCTCACCTCGCAACTTTTATCAAAGATTATTATCTATATTTTGGGTAACGAATGTATTGCTGGCACAAAACAGGTGCTGCTTCCTCAAAAACCAGGTTTCTTTGATGATGTAGTCAACCGAACATGGACAGCAATAGAAGAAATGGATAATGCGCAACAAAGAAGAAATGATAATCACGAGGCTCAAGAACCTTTCACCATTAAAACATCAACCATCATATCAACCCTTATTCACTATGGATGTTTTTCACCGTCATCCTGGTTTCTTGATGGATATAGCAATTTCTTAGGATCAACGGCTCGTTTTTTTGGTAACCGTCCAAAGTTTTTTGACTCTTACTCTTTCCAGCTATTCAAGCGTTTCTTTGTGTTGGTCTATTTTTCTCGGCAACTGAATAGTAAGTATCAAGAATTATGGAGTACCTTTATCAAGACTAACGCCCCCGAGTTAAACCATATTCTTTCGGCCTATGCTATCGCCAAAGCTCAGCACAACCCAAAGGATATTGAACGTATACAAAACGATTTGACTAACCTAGTAAGCAGAGGCCATGCATATTCATTCTTTTGGTGGGTCCGCTTTAAAAATGATTCTTTTATCCGTACCAACACGATAATTGAAACAATGCTTGCTCTTCCCTTGTTTTATAAAGCAGGAAAACTCGCTTATGATTTTTATAATACTAACCTTTAATTATCAACGAAAGAAACGATGAAATCTATTTTGAAAATTGTCCTTATTTCACTAAGCATCGTATGCCTTCAACAAAAAACATTTGCTATGCAACAATTAGATCCAAATCGTCTATTCAGATTTCTTGGCGAAGTTGGAAATGAGGTTAACGATATGGCCCGAGCGCAAGCACAAGCCGCAGACTTACGTGGACGCCAAAACGCCGGCATGCAAGGGGACCTTGCGGCTCTCTTGGTGCGAGCAGGTGATCATCCAACGCCTGACCAAGCAAGGCAGATAGCCGTGTTGCAAGCGGGGATTAGAAACGCCGAAAGGAACGAAGCCAATATGCACGCATTGGATAATATTGCCATAACGGCAGTCGGTGGATTAACCAATTACGCCATGGGCGCTCTAAACCAACAGCGCGACATCGCTCTAGACGCCAATCGAATTAGAAATCAAGGCCTTGTTGAAAACCGAGGAGCACTCGAACGATTAAAATTCATGACGAGCCCTGAAACCCTTAAATGGGTTGGCGGCGCAACAGTCGTAAGTTTTATCAGCATAATTGGTGGTTATTATGGCCTAAAATTAACGTATGAACAGATTAAAGCGCATCTTGGTATCCCTGAACTCGTTGACGAAACTTCGCGCATGAGCGTATGGCAAGAATTTGTTTCTATGTTTGTGACAAAAAAAGCCGAAGACGTTAAACCAACCGATGAGGTTATTTTATCACCAGAAATTGCAGCAACCGCTGAACGAATTGCCGCAGACACTAAAGAAACAAATGCGCTGCACCTTCCCTATCAAAACCTTTTACTTTATGGCCCTCCGGGCACCGGTAAAACGGCCTTTGCAAAAGTTTTAGCTCATTACTCAGAAATGGACTATGCAATTTTGTCCGGATCACGCTTTGCGCAATTTGATAGTGAAAAAGCGGTCACCGAATTGTTCAAAATCTTTAAATGGGCAAAAGACAATAAACGCGGAACAATTATCTTTATCGACGAAGCCGACGCATGCTTTAGAGATAGAAAGACCTTGGATCAAAATGGCATCAATTTTGTAAACGCATTTTTATCAGAAACGGGTACAAGCTCTGATAAATTCATGTTCGTTTTTGCATCTAACTATGAAAACGAATTAGACTCCGCGGTATTAAGCCGTATCCACAAAAAGATTAATTTTGCGCTCCCTGCATTGCCAGAACGAGAAAAGATTTTACAGCAAAAAATCACTAAGTACATTGTCAACGATCAACGCTCTTACATAAAAAATGACAAAAAAGTAACCGAAACACTCGGTATCGCCGACGATGTTACGTCAGCATTTTTACAAGACGTCGCCAAAAAGATAGATGGTTTTTCTGGACGTGATATCGATTATGCAGTCTCTGAAATGCGCATGCGTGCATATCGATCAGGAAGCAATATGCTAACAAGAAACATTGTAGAAACGATCATTAAAGAAAAAATAGCAGAAGTTGCCAAAGACAAAAAGACCAGTACCTATCAGGACCAAAAAGCAGGCAAGTTGGTTATGAGCGTTATTAATCAGGCAAATGCCGCCGCTTAGTAAATAACCGTTTTAAGAAATAAGAAGAGGGCCGCGAAATGTACATTTCGCGGCCTTCTTCTTATCGTGCTATCTCTCTGCCACTGATGTTGCCAAATAACAACTTGTTTTCTTGCTGACATAAAGTTATCATGAATAATATGAACACCGAAACCGAGCGCCTTGAGCGCTACAAAAAAATCTTGCTTACGCTTATTCATCAACATCTTCCTGGATGCTTAGTCTATTTATTTGGCTCCAGGGCTCGCGGCACCAATACCCAAGGCGCTGACATTGACTTGGCCCTTGATATGGGTGCAAAGATTGATCCTAAGCTAATTCTTAAAATATATAATTCCTTAGAAGAAACAACTATTCCATTAACCGTTGATTTAATTGATCTCGTAAGTGCATCCGATAAATTAAAGGCTATTGTAAAACACGAAGGGGTTTTATGGACAATTTAAAATTAGCACAAGAAAATCTTAATTCAGCACTAAACAAGCTTAATGAATCCATTGAAAATTTTGAAAACTTCAAGAAAAGCAAAACACCAAAAATGCTTGATTTTATGGACAATACAAAGCTGCACGAATCGCTCAGAGATTCACTTATTCAGCGATTTGAATTTTGCGCTGATTTATTCTGGAAATATCTCAAAAAATACATGGATTCTGTCATTAAAACCCCACCGGAAATAAATGGTCCTGGCCCTGTAATAAAGGCAGCCTGCAAGGCAAAAATCTTATCTGAAATTGATACGGAAGCCATGTTGGAGATGATTAAAAATCGCAACCTCACTTCTCATATATACAAAGAAGAAATCGCAGATCAAATAAGTTCAAGCATCCCAGAATATTACACCATCATGAAAAAATACATTCAACATCTTAGCTAAAAAGCGTTTATTTAGTCTGACTGGTCAAATTAATCACAAACGTTTCGATAGCACCTGTTTTTATGTTGATAAGAGAAAGATTAAAGGTCGGCTTATAATTACTCTTCCTTACAAACATAATGCGATTTAAAGCCCCACCTGGCTCAATTTCAAACGCATCGCCACAGCCAATTGTTTTCAGCTCAAACTGATAAATCTGTTGAGGTAATGCTAACGGAATAAATGAACCTGCAATCCATCCAATGCCAAACGCAGGATCCAATGGAATCATACATGCCCCACCAACGGCAAATATCGTTCCGGAACAAACAAGACTTCGCTTGGTAATACCATAAGAGACACTTCTGGTTGAAGCAATAGGAAGAGTAAAAGCGGTTTTATTGAGCAAACAACCTTGATCGGTATTATTTTTTACGACTATCTGAATCGGCACATATCCATGGCAATAAGGAAGAGCCCACCCAAATGCCGCCGTCCATGCTTTTTGGTCTACTATTGCTGCTTGAACAACAATCCCATTTTTTTCTTGTGGCGCAACCTTAGGAATGGCAAGAGGTTTTACTCTATGTTTTGCACAACCAGTAAAAAACATTACAAAAAAACTTATCGCCAACAACAAAAAAAACTGTGTGCTTTTTTTACAAAAAAGAAACCTCATATAACCTCTATAATTGTTAAATATAAACGTGAATAATTTTTATTTTAAAAATAGCGCAACGGCTTCAAGCGCAATAAGCAGAATAATAACCACCGTAAGAATTTCATCATGAAGTGTATCCAAGCGATCCTGGTGAACCGTGTATAAATCATGAATAATCGACAATTTACGGTTGATCGAATCTCGCCATTCCTTAAGCGATAATTTTTCGACCAGCATCGAATACAAGTTGGTATAATATGCGTCACCAGCCAACTTAATACTATTTTCAAGCCGCTCAGTTACCACCGAGATATCAACGCGCAAATTGGCAAGACGAGAAATAGGAAGGTCAAGCCGCTCTCCGGCCAGTGGAATATATGCCTTAAGCGGAACCTTATACGATTGTTGTCCGTAGAAATAATTTAATTTTTGATCAAGAAGACGATCAAAATACTGTAATTCAAGTTTTTGAATATTTGCCGATTCAAAGAATTCAAGCGGCTCAAAATACTCGTCGTCGTAAATAAATGAAGCTTCCGAATCAATGATAATCAAGTCCTGGCCATAATACCCAGTGGTTGATTCCAAAATCTGATCTTTTTGATAATCGGAAAGATTATAAATTTCAAGACGCAATAACGATGCAATTCTACTTCCGTAACGCTCCTTAAATTCTTCTGGCGTCACTTTATCTTTAAGCGGATGTACTTGAACGGCAAAATAGGAATTTTTCAAACTATAAAAACGAGGTTCTTTAACGGCTGGATAGATAGCCTTAAAGGTCTTGCGTGCGTCAATATCGCTCTTTTCATCAAAACTTTTTTTGATGTCCAAAATCTTAAGTTTTAGGTCTTCAAAGGTATCTTGAAAAGGTATGCGATAACAATACGAAAGCACCCCGAAATGATAAATCTTGCTTGAGATACAGCTTGACCCAGTAACCGTTTGTTCGCGATCTCCTGTTTCATCGGCCATTCTGAATGACAAAGGAAGATGATAATTTTTAAAATACGTTGATAAAGGCACAACGCACGTATTGACCAAATTTTTATTCTTTATAACATTCAAATCGATATCGTCACCAATATCAAATGCATAAAATAACAAAATGTTTCCTACAAACTTATTTTTAGTTTGTAGAGAGTTGATGTCAGATTCGATTGATCTATCTTTTGCTCCGAACATATCTGCCATTTCAAGCACCTCCAACCTATTATTTGTATAACCTTGGCGCTTAACGGTTATTTTGCGCCATTCCTTCCATTGTGCCACTAAATATCAGTTTTGCAACATCGATTAATGGCATCGCCATAAGTTGCGGCATATTAAAACTCAAGCAACCAGCGGCAACGCCGGCTTGTAAATCACGATCAACATCACCAAACATTAATGAAGCAGAAAGATCAAGGTCATGCTCACGCGCCGCTTGCTCGAGCATCCCCGGCAATGGTTTGCGGCACAGACAATCTTTCTTGTAATGTTCATGCCCAACTTCTGGGTGGTGCGGACAATAATAATATTTTTCGATCGTCACCCCTTGAGCAAGTAACAATTGGTCAAGATAATCATGCGTTTTTTGTACGAATGCTTCATCAAACAAACCGCGAGCAACACCCGATTGATTAGTCACCACAAATAGGACATACCCTTGTTCTTGACACATACGGGCAATTGCAACGGCCGGCATTAACAATTGAACCTGTTCTATTTTGTTAAGAAATGAACACTCAACAATTAATGTTCCATCTCGGTCAAAAAAAGCGGCCTTTTTTTTCACGCTGGCTCCATTTTGGTATTTTGTATGGGTTGAATACTATTAAAGTAGTCAGGCTTTTGTTTGCAAAGTTGGATATATGCCCGCAAAAATTTGTCTGCAGCCTGAAGCGCCGGCCTTGATGAACCAACGTTTTCAACAAGTATCGCAAATGCATACCAAGGACCTCCGGCATGCGCTTTGAAAAATCCGGTAACCCATGCATGCTCAAGTTGTTTTTTAGAGGTAACTTCACGGTCCAAGCTACATGTTTGAGCGGTTCCCGTTTTGGCAAATACATCGACATCACGTATACATCCAAGTAATTTTGCCGTCCCAGAAACAGCGGCCTCTTTCATGGCATCCTTCAACAAAAATATGGTCGAAGCACTAAATTGCAGTGGCGATTTTTCAATTGGCTCAGACTCTAAAATGCGCGGTTTAATTGTGTTACCAGAACAAATTGACGCTACCATACAAGCAACTTGCATAGGCGTTGCTAACACGAAGCCTTGCCCTATACAAATCGAAAGCATTTCACCCTTCCAAATACGCTCACCGAGCGCCGCCATTTTCCACGCCATTGTTGGAACAGTCCCAGCCTGTTCGGGCAACATAAAGTTGGTCTTTTTACCAAACCCAAAACGATTTGCATACATAGCAAGCCGATCAACATGCAAACGCTTGGCGATTTCAAAAAGGTATGCATTACACGACTTTACAAGTGCCTGCTTGGTAACAACACAACCGTGACCATCATGATTCATACACGCATACTTTCGCCCGCCAAATTCAACATACCCACGGCAAAAATATTCTGAGTGGGTATCAATAATTTTTTCTTCAAGCGCTGCCGCTACCGTTACCAATTTAAATGTCGACGCTGGTGGGTAGAGCGCACAGGTTACTCGATTTAAAAGAGGGTTATTAGAAGTCATTTTTTCTTGCCAAGCCTGCTCAGATATTGGCTGTAAAAAAGCATTCGGGTCAAAATTTGGGCACGAAAGCAATGAGCGTACAGCACCCGTTTCAACGTCCATAAGAATAAAGGCCCCGGACTGATCCTTATCAAACAACGTTTCAGCGATTTTTTGCAATTCATAATCAAGGGTTAAGGCAACATCTGCTCCCGCCTTAGCGTCACGATATTCTTTCTGCGAAAGGCATTTGCCCGTTGAGTTGATAATGTTTTTCACGTAGCCGGTTTGCCCCTGGAGCGATTCTTGCAAAACCCGCTCGACACCAGACCGACCAATTTTTTCAACGCGGCTTAAATACCCAAGTACGTGACTTGCAAAACAGGCGTGCGGATATACCCGATCAAACCGATTTGAAACAACCAAGCAAGAGCAAGTACCAAATTGCTCACTCACCTGGCACAAACGATCGAATGAAATGTCGCTCGCCAACAAAACACGCCGCGCATAACGTTCAGCATAAGTTATTTCTAGCACTTTTTGTTCGGAAGAAAGGCTAATATTGAACAACTTCTCTAATTTGTTCAGTATTCCTTGTTGATATGTACTCAGCTTGCCGGCACCCTCTCCCTGCCAAAACAAATCAAATACGGGACGATTTGATGCCAAAAGCACATGATGGCAATCATACAAATTGCCACGAGGCGGATAGATTATTTCCATTCGTAAAAAATTTTTTTCACCAAGTGATGAAAATTCCTCGCGTTTGCCTATTTGTAGGTAAATAAGCCTCAAAAGAATAAGCACTAATGCGATAATAAAGCCATAAAACACAATACTAATACGGGTATTGCGTAATTTCTTCTCAGTATTGTTTTGCTGTTTGCTACTAATAGTAATCCCTTTCAACATGAAAACTGCCGTTTCACCTAGAAATAGTAACAATAAATTTTGTTCTGGGAAAATTTGAAGAAGAAAATGTGCCCGGCAGGACTCGAACCTGCGACCTACGGATTAGAAATCCGTTGCTCTATCCAAGCTGAGCTACGGGCACGGAGATTTAGAAAATCTTTTTAAAATGGTCGGGGCGGTCAGATTCGAACTGACGACCCCTCGCTCCCAAAGCGAGTGCGCTACCAACTGCGCTACGCCCCGACTCTTTTCT